>LYSV01000039.1 GCA_001657315.1 Flammeovirgaceae bacterium BBD 1991-12
CTTTCCATACTACCCGGTATGGCAAGCTCTGTCAATTGATTATCCATAAAAGCCATTTGCCCGATACTGGTGACACTGGTAGGAATTTCAACATTGGTCAGTTCTTTATTTTGGAAAGCACCTTCACCGATAGCGGTCACCGTGTAGGTGTCCTGGCCATGATCCACCGTTTCGGGAATGGTGACGGCTGTGGCCGTACCGGTATAGTCCACCACCATTACCTCGGTTCGAGAGGTAATTCCGTATCTGATGTCATCAACGGTAAAGATCCCGAAGCTGATGGACCTGAACCCGTGCCACCCATTATCTAAATACTCTCGTTTCTTGCCAGTGGGCACTACAAGGTCTATTTGGTCACGGTAGGCATTTGAAAAGGCATGCTCATTAAGGGATGGGGGCTCGATGGGCTTCACTGTCACCAGGCGAAGGTTCGGGTTGTTCTGAAAAGCAAACACATCTATATTCGTCACACTGTCAGATATGGTCACCTCTGTCAATTGGTTGGAGGCATAGGTCGAGCTTCTAATCCTTTTCACATTGACCGGTGTGGTCACACTGGTCAATTGGTTCTGTGCAAAAGCATACTCCCCGATATCGGTCATGCTGTCGGGTATCTTAACGCTGGTCAATTGGTTGCCCCTGAAAGCAGCTCGCTTGATTCTGGTGACATTTTCGGGTATATCAACATTGGCCAGTTGCTTGTTTTGGAAAGCATACTCCCCGATATAGGTCACAGCATCGGGTATGGCAACACTGGTGAATTGGTCGTTCCAAAATGCCTCTTTCTCAATAGACGTGACCGTATACGTCTTGTCAAGGTCGCTGTTTGGGAGGTAGTCGACTTCTGAGGGAATTTTCATGGTATCAACTCTAGGACCGCGATAGGCCAAGAGACTTACTTCATTGGGGAGTACCGATCTGACGTCCCAAACGAAGCCATCATCCCGAAATATCCTCCCATAGTGCGAAAAGACATCCCTGAAACGTGTCCACCCTGCATTTTTATACACTCGCTCCTTCAGCTCGGGCACTATCAGGTCTATATCGTTACGGTATGGATACTCAAAGGCAGCTGAATCGAGCGCCGGTGGCTCATCGGACAGCATCATTATCCAGTCAATTTTCCGTACATAAAAGGCCTTTTCCCCAATACTTTTCACACTCTCCGGTATGATAACCGTTAGCAGGACGAGTTCTGTAGATACAAAAGCATTATCGCCTACTGCGGTCACAGGGTAGGTGTTTCCATCAATATCCACCTCTGAGGGAATGACTAAATCAGTGCCCACACCAACATGGGTAATCAACGTTGCTTGGTTTCGAGAGGTAGTAATTCCGTATTTAACTTTATCAACGGTAGTGATTCCGGAGGTGATGGTCCCGAACTCTGAGCCCGTCCATCCTGCATCTTTATAAGCTTGGATAGTACCAAAGGGCACCACAAGATCCATTCCGCCACGGACAAATGAGCCTGCGCGTTCAAAGACTTTTTCATCAAGTGTTGTTGGCGGATTACGCTCAACCCTCACAATGGTAAGGGTCTGGTTGGCGTAAAATGCCTGGTACCCAATCTGTTCCACATTGGCCGGTATGGTCAGCTCCCTTAAATCGCATTGGGCAAAGGCCCACCTCCTGATATGGGTGACACTTTCCGGTATGATAACCTCTTCCAATGATGGGTTGCTGCCAAAGGCCCCCAGTCCGATAATGGTCACTGTGTTGGGTATGGTGACACGGGTAAGTCCCTTTTGGAAAAAAGGTCGAATAAGACCACCCTGAAAAGTATCGGTATTCTCACCAATAGCGGTCACCGTATAGGTTTCGCCATCATGAAGGACCGTTCCGGGGATGTCCACCTCCGTGGCCGCACCCTCATAGACCACGATCATTACTTCAGGGGGAACGGTAGAGGTAATTTTGTATCTGATGTCATCAACGAGGAATTCGTCTCCTACGGCATTTTGACTATATCCAGTAAGGCTTGCCAATACCATAAAGATGGAGGACAGTATCAGTTGTAATTGTTTTGGATTTTTCATGGTCTTTGGTCTTTTTAGGTAGAAAGGGAGTATGTCTGGTTTCTCATGATCTTTAGTTCTCCCGCATTTGGCGGGACAGGCTGTTTTTGGTCGATCCCTGTAGAAGAACAGCTCCTTTTTAATCCTTATTGGGGCACCAGTGACTGTTTTCCCGTTGGGTCATTGCCGGGCAATAAAGGACAGGAAACCATTGGCTTCCTGCCCCGACCATGTTCACTCTTCCAACCACCTTCATGCTTCAATTCAGTGAGGGGTTGAAAAAAAGCAATTACTATTAATATTAATAATTACGAATAATACAAAGTTGGTGAAGGAGAAGGCGAATGGACTGTGCGAAAACTGTTAAAGAATATGCGAGAAATGGCAAATGTCACCTTCGCAATGCTTTGATGGTTGAAGTTTAGCGTTAGGGATAGAGGCAAAGTACCCCGCCTTCATGTGGGCACTATGGACAGGCAGGGGTGTACTGCCGAAAGCCCGACCCGAAGGGTAACGCCATCCGAGTTATCAATCTTTTAATCTTATCAATTCTCAATAATGGAATTACCAATCCAACTAAAGTTAATGTTGGATTTTGTATTTTGGACTTATTTTCAATTATGCCTGATCAAGAATTAAAATTTACGGTTGATAGTGCACTTCTGAGAGAATTAGGTGAAAAACTGGTGGAAACAGTTCATTTAGCCCTTTCCGAGCTAGTCAAAAATTCTTATGATGCTGATGCTACAGAAGTTGAAGTAATTTTTGAAACCGCAGAGAACGGGAAAAGTCGAATTAAAATCATTGACAATGGTGTAGGAATGAATTTCAAAGCTGTGGAGCGGTATTGGATGCGCATTGCCACTAACAATAAAGAAAGAAAAGATGTATCTATAATTTATGGCAGACATCTAACAGGCGCAAAGGGAATTGGAAGATTTTCTTGTAGAAGATTAGGATCTAAATTAACTCTAATAACAAAAGGTACCAAAGAAGGTAAACAGGTTGGGAAACAGTCTGATATAGAATATACTAAAGTACATTTTCCATGGATGAGTTTTGAAGCAGGAACTGACGTTACTACCATTTCATGTCCAGGAACTCAAAAGAAGATTAAGGAAGGAGAATTTACAGGCACAACACTTATCATCGATGATGCCACTGACGAATGGAGCCACAGATCATTTAGTGTGTTGAAACGTCAATTGGCAGTCTTATCTGCAAATAGAGGCGTTTCTAGGGAAGGACATAAAACTGATCCTGGCTTTATGATACTAATGGAAGCACCTGATTTTGAGGGAGGAGTAAGGGATATAAGAGAAGATATGATGAATGCAGGTTGGGGTACGTTAAAAGCATTTATCAATGATAAGAAAAAAGCAGTCTGCGAACTTGATGCGTTAGGATTAGGTAGAAGAACTTGGGTTTCAAATTCCACCTTTGAAAATCTGAATGATGTAAAATTGGAGGTTGGGATTATGATTGACAAATCAAGTCAACTAAGAGATAAAAGCGTTCTTTCACTAGGTGCTCTAAATGAAATTCTTCCTAAGTGGGGTGGAGTTCAGGTGAGATATAGGGGATTTCGTGTTGCCCCTTATGGAGATGATGATTGGTTGGAAATAGATTATGATCGAGGTAGAAGGTTACTAAAACCAGAAGATGAACTCATGGCTTTTGCTGAGTCATTACATGGAATAAACAGTAAAAGGGCACTTCTCAGTATGCCTGGAATGCGAAATTACGTTGGTGCTGTCGATATAGGACCCAAAGCAAAAGGATTTGAAATGAAAGCTGGGCGAGAAGGATTTCTCGATTCTCCATCGACAAGACAGTTGAAAGAATTTGCAAGAATTGCCATCGACTGGTCAGTGGTTTTAAGAGAATATTATTTAAGGCAAGAAGATCAGCGAATGGCCTTGATAGCAAAAGAGGAGTTTGAGGATGTCGTTGATGAAAAAGTTGACACTCCTCTTTTGGTAAATCGAGCATTGGAATATATAGAGAATGAGATTCATGTAGTTTCCAGAAACCTAGAACCGGAGGTTCGAGAAAAAGTTGAAGTAAACTTAACAAAGGCAACAGAAGCGATTCGTAAACAAAGTGATTCGCAGAAATCCGAGTTATCGCATTTAAGACTGATTGCCTCGACATCCACACTATTGCTAATATTTTCTCATGAGGTAAAGTCGCTGTTAGGGATGCTAGAGGAGAGTAAAAATTCATTGGAAGGTGTTGCTAAGTCTTTGGAGGGAAATGAGAAGGAAGAGGTATTAAGAGTAGCGAATAACTTCAAAGAGTTGAACATTAGATTGACTGAACTACTCCAACTTACTTCATTGCTAGGATCGGATAAATCGAGAGCAAAACCAGGTAGAGTGGCACTTAAATCAAAACTTAAGAAAGTTGAAAAAGTCTTCGAATTGATTACTTCAAAATATAATATCAATATTGATTACTCAGGAGTTCCTAACAATGTAGTTGTCAAAAAATATCTGGAGGCAGAGGTTTATTCAATTCTCCTAAACCTCATATCAAACTCAATTAAAGCGGTAATAGCTGGTGGAAAACGAAAGGAAATACAGATTGATGCCAGCTCTAGTAATGGAGTAGCAAGTATTACTATCAGAGATTCAGGAATAGGGTTAAGTCCAGAGAAATTTAAGGAAGTATTTGCACCTTTTATTGCTGACCCAGAAGGAAAATTATATATCAATCTTGAAGAGCAGTTGAATCCGGAGGATAATATGATAGTTGGAACAGGATCGGGATTGGGACTAGGTATTGTTAGAGAAATTGTGCGTGCGCATGGAGGAAATATCTCTTTTATAAAACCACAAAATGGATGGTCAACTGAGCTCGAATTACAATTACAATAAAAGCTATGGAGTTTATCTGGATAGACGATGATAATGGAAGACGCGAAACTGCATCCAATATGGAAAAAGCACTAGGAGTAAGTATACAGTTTGAAAGTGTAAATGGAAAAGAAATTGATATCGAGCTGACAAGAATACTTCATGATAATGAGGAACCAGATTTAGTTGTTATGGATCATGTACTAAATCTAGCAGCCGATTCTGATACAATTCGAAGAGGATCGACAGCTGCTACGCGCATAAAAGAGAAGTGGTCGGAATGTCCCGTTGTTTCGGTAACTGCTGCTATCAATAATCAAGCTGAAGAAATCGATACTCGTCAAGAAGATGCTTATGAAAATATGTTTCCATGGGATCATATTTCCGATTATTATGAGACAATTAAAAGCATTGCCGAAGGATTTAAACATCTGAAAGATAATAGGCCTCAAGTTCCAGAGGATTTGCCTGACAAATTGAATTGTCCTGAAATTGAAAGAGAAAGATTAATGAAAATTCTGCCGAATAAAATTAAAGTCAAAAAAAACTTTAATGACAGAAGTCTTTTAATTGAAGTATACAAATGGCTCAATACAGTTCTTTTTAGAAGGCCAGGTTTTTTGTATGATGAACTTTGGGCGGCAACATATTTAGGTCTTACACTAGAAGGATTTAAAACAGTCATGAAGGAGTTTGAAGGAGCAAAATATACAGGAGCTTTTCAAGACACCTCGCAACCCAAGTGGTGGAAAAGTTCACTTAAAGAAATCCTAGTAGAAAAATTTGAGGAGACTGGTATGCCATGGGTGATGGGTAGAAAACTGGTTAAAAATGAAAAATATTACTCAAAGGATTATGCAAAAGGAGAGGATTACCCTGAAACAGTTGCAGCAGAAGATGATACCATTCCTCCAATATGGCAACCAATGAAATTGAAACATACTGAACCACATCCTAGCTTCGAGAATTTACTATTTTTTGAAGAATTACGAATTATGAAACCTGATTGATTTATGAGTATTCATCAAGGACATCTTCAGTATTCAGAGTTCGTTAAGAACGAAATATATACTTTGAATGTATTAAGTGGCTTTACTTTTCTGGCGCAGAATTTTGGTGAGTTATATACAGAGGTATATGAGCATCATAGCACCTATTACACATTAGCAAAGAAAAACCTTATTGAAGATAGACCATTTAAATTTGGTACACATTTCGATTTAAAAATTGACAAGACTATCCATAGATTTACAATAGAGTGCCAAATTCTTCCTAACTTCTCAATTGCAACTTATGTCCTTGGAATTTTTAATGATAACAGAGAGGAAAACCCTCAAGTAATAAGAAAATTTCATTTTGATTATGCAGTTCCCCAAGAAGGACAAGAACCAAAGCCTGTATATCATTTACAATATGGGGGTGAACCAACTCCGAAAATCCAATATGGCGACAAAGAAAATGAAACATTAAATCCGTGGTTATCGAACCCAAGAATCTCTTATATGCCTATGAGTCTTGCTCTCCTTTTGGATTATGTTTTTTTTGAATTAAAAGAACAAAATGAATCTGCCAACGGTATAATTGAAAGAAATGAATGGCGAAAACTAATCAAGCATAATGAAGAGAGAATTCTGAAACCATACTTTAGTAAGGTCAACGAATTTCTTTATGGTAACAAACACAGACCCGAATTTCTCTTAAGAGATTTTTACTATGGACAGCAAGCTTGAGGATCATCTTAAAAGAAGAAATGGGATTTATTATACTCCTGAAAAACTTGCTAAATACTTAGCAGAACCACTTATTAGCAGCACTATAAAGAGTGTTTTTGATCCAGCGTATGGTGAAGGTGCTTTATTATTGGCAGCAGAGTCAATTTTCAAAGAGAAGTTTGAAACAAAAGTAACGCTTGAGCTTTTTGGAAGTGACATTCATCCAGTTAATGGACTACTTAGTCATTTACCAGAAGCTAACCTTAAACAGCAGGATTTTTTCAATCTTGAGAATGACTTAAAATTTGATGTCATTCTAAGCAACCCACCATACGTTCGACATCAGAGTCAATCGAGAGAGTTAATTAAGGAATATCGTGAAAGATTACATGATCTACAATTTTTAAGCAATTCATCCGACTTGTGGACTTATTTTTTGG
Source organism: Flammeovirgaceae bacterium BBD 1991-12 (assembly GCA_001657315.1). GTDB lineage: Bacteria > Bacteroidota > Bacteroidia > Cytophagales > Cyclobacteriaceae > Fulvivirga. The sequence goes on from LYSV01000039.1 coordinate 7,029, forward strand.
TAAAATCTGTATCTCACTTAAAATCGGGAGGTTCAATGGGATTAATAATACCGTGGGCCTTCTTGCAAGCAGATTATGCAAGAGATATTCGTACCTGGCTAATAGACAAGTTTGAGAACATTAAAGTTCTTGCCTTAAACCATCCGTATTTTGAGGAAGAATCAGCGCAAGAGAGAGTAGTTATCTTATGGTTATCAAATAAAGATTATACAACAGAAAGAATTGAATTTGCTTTTGCCAGAGATATTGAAAGCAACATCTCGTATCGAGAGTTACAAAGAACCGAATGGAATTCAAATAAAGTTGTTGGGGTCAACAATGACCTTGATTCCATTTTTTCTCGGATTTCAAATGAGTTGAGGTTTAGTAAATTCGAGTCTTTGGCTGATACACGAATTGGTGTTGTTACTGGAGCTAATTCTTTCTTCATTCGAAAAGAAGAAGAATTGACCCAGCTCGGTTTTGACCCAAACCAACTTTTACCAATTGTTACCTCAGCAAAGGAACTTCCTGATCTTATCACTAATGGTGATTTAAACCTGAAGAGGCTTGTACTTATTTCAGAAGTTGATCGTAATCAATTTTCAGAATTTATTGATAAAGGGGAAGAATTAGGATTTGACCAAAGGTCTCATTCAAAAATGAGAAAATCTTGGTTTTCAATTGATCCTAGAAGAACTCCAGATGCATTTTTCCCTTATCGAGTTGGCCAAATACCATATTTAGTATTAAATACTCATCAAATTCAAAGTACCAATTCTGTTCACAGAATCTATTTCAAAGAAGGATTAGGAGAGAGCGCAATAAAATGGATAGTTGTATCGATGCTGTCGATTTATGGTCAATTGTCAATGGAAGCAAATGCCAAAACATACGGTCGTGGAATGCTGAAAATGGAACCAGGAGCATTAGGTAAAGTTTTGGTTTTTAAAGATGATGATGATCGGATTAACGACGTGTATGAACTCGTAATTAATGCTCTTGGGAGAGAAGAGAAAGATAATGCTCTAGAAATTGCAACGAATTTCATCGATGATTTTTTACAAATACCTGAAGACCTTAGGTTGATGACATCTCAAGCCCTTGATAATATCAAAATGACAAGGAAAAGGCAATGAATCAATGGTCTCAACTGCGCCCACTTTCCAAGCTAGATCAACTAGCGGAGACCGTCATGAAAACCACATTCTTACTTTCTGAAAACCATCATGTTATCCAAAGCTACTTAAATCACAAAGGCGCACATTTTAAAGTCGTAAATCGAGTAGGGGGTGCCTTCGCTAAAGCTTCAGCACCTGAAAAAGAGGTTGATATCTTATGTCGCCAGATCAATATAGAGAAAACCAACTATGCATTTATTCCCAAAAATGATCTGGAAAGAGGTCTTAGAGACAATCTTTGGATTGGTTTGGTTCTGTTTGTTGATGGTCAGAAACCAACCAAGTATCTGTTTCCAAGTACAGTTTGGAATGAGCCGAATCGGCTATTTACAGATTCTGCAGTCAAGAATCCTGAGTATGGAATCAATTTGAACCAGCATACGATGAAAGATTTCGTTGAGAAGTATGCTTTTGAAAAGAAAGTCAATGACTTATAAGCAAAGAAAATATTTGCTTGATCTGGCGCGGAAAAAGGGATATCAGGAAGAGTCTGAGCAGATTGATTTCTTGAAGAAATATTTCTATGGGAACTTCGACTACTATGAAGAAAAGATTTGCAATCAGGTTAATGACAAAGACAAAAAATATTGGAGGTTAAAAGAGCAAGAAAGAATATCTGAGGTTATTTCAATATTAAAAGCTGAAAGTCAATCTAAAACTAGAGAACGAATTAATACAAGTACTCTAATCTCAGCCTCGGAAATAGCAAATTTTCAATTTTGTCCTGTAAGTTTTAGTATTCAAAGAACTTATGAAGTAGAGAGTAATGTAAAAATGGAAATGGGTTCCTTCATTCACGATACAGTCAATATGAAAGACGGAGACTTTAGCCGTAATGGCAAAACTCTCCTAATGAATAAGATTAAGGAACTACCAAAACTGTATAAAAACAGAATCAATTACAGCGGTCATTTAAATGGATCCAAAACCTTTATTAACACCGAACTGAATATTTCATGTAAACCCGACTATATAATATCAGATAATAATACTGGTGAGAAATTCATTATAGAAGAAAAGTATTCAACTAAGGCACTTCAAACAGCTATCTACCTGAATCAAAAAATCCAATTAATAGCGTACTTGCTGACTATTCCAGATGTTGAGTATGGATATGTGATTACATGGAGATATTACTCTGGTGAACGAAATGAGTTAAAGCTTATTCTTGCAAATGATGATAAGAGCATTGATAATTTTCTTATTTCAAAGTATGATAAAGAACTTGAAAATCAACTAAAATCATTACTTATTGAAATTAGAAGCCTGATTTCGGAGGGAGAAATGATTAAAAGGATTAAATACTCTTCGGCCAAATGTTCTAAATGCTCAGTAAGTCAATATTGCAGACATAAGAAAACCAAAGAACAAAAACTGACTTTCCCCTACATGTAATTATTATATTAAGTAGAATTTCATCTACGTCCAGGCGGGCTGGCAAGGCAAAATACCCGGGCGTGGGTCGGCCAGTGGGCTTGGCAGGTGATTATTTTGGCTTGATTTCTTTGTTTACTTTCTTCATCTAAGGAAGAAAGTAAAAGCCCAGCGGCTTGAGCGAAATAGCAAACACAAAAGAAAGACAAATAATCAGTGAGCCATTCTAATTCTGCTACAAGCGTCTGCGCGACCCGGTCAAAGGACGCATTCAGGGAATCAAGGTGAGCAAAATCTTCTGTAAAACAGACAAGGCAACCAAATATCTTTTGAGAGGTGGACCAGCTTTCCAGCTTGCCGGGATAGGAAAAACAGATACTGTTTTCGCTCGAGCTGAACTTCTGGTCCGGTAAACTCCATTCCACCCCGGAGTTGCGGAAAAAGACCACCCGATAGAAGTTACATCTGAACAGCGGCATTTCCATTCTTTTGGTCTCCGGCTGGTCTTCAATACGCATGATGGCAAAATCATCCCCCCGTGGCACGCCGATTTGCAACTGATCATAAAAGTCAGTGATGGTCTTCAGATGTGGGATATGATATTCCCCGGACATACGTTCTGTAGAAAGGAAAAACAGCCGGCTCTCTACGGAATACGGATATCCTTCTCTCTGTTCTCCATTTTCGTTATTAATTTTTCGATGTTCCGCTCCAGTGTCGCTTCGGTCTTAATGTAATTCAGGTATTTCAATATATCCTTTTTTCTCGATGCAGTCAGTTTGTTGAAATCTTCCTCCAGGCCTTTTGATCGGAGTCTTTCCTTCAATTGTGGAGGCATGGGATAGGTTTTCTTTTCACTTTCAAAGTTCTGTCTGATCTCAAATTCTGCATATTGACCGAGCCCCGTCTGCCCACCCTTCAGCATGGGTATATTCACAAAAAGCCTGTACGGTCCGTCTTTCACCGGTACCAGATTCTTGCCGAAGTCAAACCCGTTGATCTTTCCTTTTATCTTTATATGTCCCGCGCGAGGTTCCATTTTGCCCGTGATTTCTGTAGGAACATCGACACAGGCATTGATCCCCACTTTGTAAATCTTTGCTTTGAAGGTAAAACTCATATAATAAGCCCTTATTCGGTAATTCCGGATAAGTAGTTGATTGTATATCAGGTTCTACAGAGGCTGTAGTTCAGCTGTTTTACTTCTCTTCTTCAGCCACCAGTCCAGCCTCGTCTCTGGTTTGTAATTGGTAACCTTCGGTTTTGACTCAGCCCTTTCAATTTTTAACGTATTCAGCTCAGCTACCACCGACCAGATCGTACCGAATTGTTCTTTTTTCAGGTCCAGGCATACGCATTTATCGGAAAGAACAGCTTTAGCCCTGTCCAGATCCATCTGCCTCAAAGACTGCAGATGCTCCCTCAAGCCATTGTACCTGTCCACGCTCTTACTCCACTCCACACCGCCTCTGTCAAACCGGACCATTTCTCTGGTCATGAATTGGTTGGTGATAAAAATAAAATCTTCATCTCTCTCCGGCCTTCTTACCGTGCTCGCCTGAGGAGCCGACTCAACTACGGCCAGTTCACCTGTTGGGTCTGCGATCAGAAAATTGTTGGCTGCTGAAACCTTCGTTTTCAGGATCACATCCACCGCCTGCTGAGCAGAGCTACAGTTTTCCAGCACCTTTCTTACCATAAAATGAAAACCTATACCGGGTTGTATTTCCGTGCCATTGACAAATGACATGGCTATGAACAGGCCTTTTTCATTGATCCCATCCGAGCGGCCGATAAAAACATCGGACTGGCTGATATAGGCATATTTGTCCTTCGGGGCAATTAAACTGCTCTCGGTGAATTTCCTGAATGCAAACAACATGTCGTAGTTTCTTCCGGCTATCACGGACTCCTTGTTTCTGAAAGCAAATACACTGCATTGGGCAGTGGATCCATCGACACCCAGGCTCATCAGGAATGCCCCCAGATTTTCCGGTTTCTCCTTGATCCCTTTGGCAAAGCCTTCGATTTCTTCCACCAGCTCGGGATAGAAATCGGGTAGTTGCGCATAGGAGGCAAGCCCGAACTCCCTCTTTTCCTCGCTTATTTTCGGCAAGGTAAAACCATTCTTTGCAAGGAGTGAACCATACGTAAGGCCCATTTCAAAAAACTCTCCATATAGTCTGGGGTGATACATGTTTTGGATCTGATTTGTTGGTTTTTCAAATATAGGGCCTGGTGATGTAACTAACGTGTAGTAGCCCGATTTCTGTACATACTATATTGATGAAAAATGAAGGAGAAGAGTGACCCTCTGAATGAAGGTAGCTGAAACGAGGATGACTGATCCTTCCGGAACAGAGCTGTTTCGAAAGGGGGGAAGACCATGTATGTTTCAGGCTTCTAAAAAAGTATGCCCAATCTCACGTCCAGATTTTCAGCCACATGACCATGGGCTTTCAGGGAAGTCCCGATCTGATACCTTTTACCGATCAGGTACAGCAGTTCGTATCGTTGATAAAAATCCTTACTGGTAGAGGGGAAGGGGCGATAGGCATAGTACCCGATCTGTTGATTAAAGGTAAATCGACCAAAGACGAAATTGTGTCCCAGCATCAGCCCTATGATGTGATGATCGTAGTCCTCACCGGCCCGCTCGGCTTTTTCCTTGAAAGAGCCATCCCGGACCAGCTCTACTCCGAGGTTAAGGGCATTGAAGTTTGAAAAATACCAAAGCCCTCCTCCTGAAAGCCCCAAAAGCAGCTTACGCTCCTCAGGAAACTCCTCTGTGGCATCCACACCGGGCAGTGTGCCAAAAAGACGTGCATAGCCCTGCAGGGTGCCACGCCGTTGATTTTGCCGGGCCCTTTCTTCGAGGGTGATCGGTTCCGGGCTGTACGTGAGGCCGAGCCCGAAGGTGGGAAAGTTCATTCCCTTGTTGGGCTGCCGCATGCCTCCGTTGGAAATGTGATTGTAGTGCGCTGTCACGCTTGCTGTGTAATGGGGTGATATCCTGTAGTTGATATTGAAATTCAGTAACAGCAAAAAGCTTAATGGAGCACTGTAAAAGGTGTTTTCAGGATTGGACTCCTCATCATACACCTGATCCAGAAAGGTGACACCAGCCCCCGCTCTCAGGCTGTAAAACACCCTCTTTTTGTAGCTTAGCAAAGGTTCGGCAAAGTATATAAGGTTGTAGGAGTTCCCCAGCTGATCAGGATTGCCATAGTTAAAATAATTAAATGATAGTCCCGTCTGCGCGTAGCAGTTGCAGTTATCCCAGGATCGCTTCCTGGTCATGAGCTTGCTCCATTCTATCTGTACACCCCATGGATTGGATTGAGAAATATCCTGCAGCTCTGAAGAATGGGGGATAATGAATCCGTAGTGTGTCCGGATACCGTAAAGCACAGGGTTGACCGGCATTTCCTGAGCCAGGGCCGAAATACTGGTCAGTATTATCAGAACAACGGTTACCGATGGTTTCATCATGGTAGTATAACTACTCTACAAAAGTAATGTTCCTTAAAGAATATGAAACGGTCAAAATCTGCGTTTTAATATACAGCCGGCAGAGATGACATCCCGGAATAACGACATGTCAAAAACGCGAAGCACGAGGTGCTTGAAGCAGTTTGCCCGAACTGTCATTTGCTTTAAAAAATACTGACCAAAGTCCTACCGGGTTTTCATAACCCCGTTTAAACTTGTCATTCAATCGATTTTAGACTAACTTATAGATAACTTAAATTCCAATCCAAATCCTTCCAGACTATGAAAATATATGATGAAAAACACCTCAAGAACATTGTCCTCCTGGGCAGCTCCAAGGCTGGCAAAACGACCTTGTCGGAAACCATGCTATTCGAAGCCGGTATCATCAACAGACGTGGTACCGTAGAAGAAAATGCCACGGTTTCCGACTATCACGCTATTGAACATGAAAGAGGCAATTCCGTGTACACCTCATTGATGCACACGGAATGGAGAAACTACAAGATCAACATCCTGGATACTCCCGGATTGGATGATTTTGCAGGCGAGATCATTTCCTCAGTGAGAGTCGCAGACACCTGTGTATATGTCATCAACAGTCAGCATGGGGTAGAGGTGAGCACGGAGCTCATCTGGAACTACGTCGATCAATATAAAAAGCCCACGATTTTTGCCATCAATCAACTGGATCACCCCAAGTCTGATTTCCAGAGTACCTATGAAAATCTAAGATCCCACTTCGGCAATGCTGTCACGCTAATGCAGTATCCCCTGATCGAGGGGCAGGATTTTAACTGCATCATTGACTTGCTGAAGATGAAAATGTACAAGTTTGGTCCACAGGGTGGTAAACCTGAGAAACTGCCTATTCCGGAGGCTGAAATGGAACGGGCCACTGAGCTGCATAACGAGTTGGTGGAAAAAGCGGCTGAAAATGATGAGGCGTTGATGGAATTGTACTTCGAAAAAGGTACACTGGATGAGAATGAAATGCGTAAGGGCTTGAAAATAGGCATGTTAAACCATGATGTATTCCCTGTATTTGCCCTTTCTGCCAAAAACAACATGGGTAGCGGAAGACTGATGGGATTTATCGACAATGTGGCTCCCTCAGGCGTAGATGCACTTCCAGAGACATCCATAGATGGTGACCTTATTGAAAAAGACCCCAAGGGTCCCGTGGAGTTGTTTGTTTTTAAAACAACGGTAGAGCCCAACCTCGGACAAATGTCTTTTTTCAAGGTAGAATCCGGTAGCATAGAGGAAGGTGTGGAACTTACCAATCATCAGACCGGACAGACCGAGCGGCTCAACCAGCTTTTTGTGATCGATGGTCATAAGCGGGAGATGGTTTCCAAACTAGCCACAGGAGACATTGGGGCTACACTCAAGCTCAAAAATACACAAACCAACCACACGCTGAGAGGTGCCGGTGCCAAACTGGCCATCGCGCCTATGGAGTTCCCGGAACCAAAGATCAGGACAGCCGTGGTGGCCAACAATAAATCGGACGAGGAGAAGCTTGGAGAGGTGCTGCATAAAATAGCTTGTGAAGACCCTACAGTGGTCATCGAGTACAACCGGGAGCTCCGGCAACTGATCATAGGCTGCCAGGGAGAGCTGCATCTCAGTGTTGTGAAATGGTATCTTGAAAACCTGTACAAGCTGGACATTTCCTACGAAACACCACGGATCCCATATCGCGAGACTATCCAGAAACCGGCGCAAAGTGTATATCGCCATAAAAAGCAGTCCGGTGGAGCAGGTCAGTTTGCCGAAGTACATATGCGTATTGAACCATGGTATGAAGGAATGCCTGAGCCAAAGGATGTCCCCGTTCGTGGAGTGGAAGAGATTGAACTCGAATGGGGCGGAAAGCTCGTTTTTTACAACTGCATAGTAGGGGGGACTATAGATGCCCGCTTCCTGCCTTCTATCCTGAAGGGTATTATGGAAAAAATGCAGGAAGGACCGCTGGTGGGCTGCTTCGTCAGGGATGTACGCGTTATGGTCTATGATGGTAAAATGCATGCCGTGGATTCAAATGATATTGCCTTTAAGATCGCCGGAATGATGGCCTTTAAGGAAGCCTTTGTCAATGCCAGTCCAAGGATCATGGAGCCTATTCAGGACCTCGAGATCATAGTGCCGGAAGCGCTGATGGGAGAGGTGATGACCGATCTGCAAACACGCCGATCTGTTATTCAGGGTATCGATACCAAGGGAGGCTACCAGGTGATTAGATCGAAAACACCGTTGGCCGAGCTGGACAAGTACTCCACGGCGCTACGCTCGCTTACACAGGGTAGAGCCAGCTTTACCAGCCGGTTCAGCGAATTTGCCACAGTACCCGGCGAGATCCAGAAACAACTGATCGATGAGTATCAGAACAAACTCGTTGAAGCGTAGTTAAGTTATTAGGTTATTAAGTATATTGAGTTATTAAGGCTTGTATTCAGAAACCCGGAGGTTAACATTGGATCTGTCCTTAATAACTCAAGAACCTAATAACTCAATGCACTCAAACACGCCGGGTCATCAGCATTCTGTTGCCGGATCGGAATCCCTTTTTCAGGTACAGTCTATGCGCGTAGGGATTATGGCTTTCAACCTCAAGGTGGAGCGCTTTTATGCCCAGCTCAGGGGAGTTTTGCAGGAGAAAGTCCATGGCATGATCACCTATGCCTTTGCCACGATGGTCGTCCCTGAGGAAGAGTTCATCAATAAATGCGTCCCTGCCACCGTATTCAAAGCTGTAACCAAAAGCCAGTACCATATAGCCTGCTATTTTATCCGATTCTTCAATGAGCCAAAGACGCCCGAGCTCCGGATTTTGTATGAATTCCCTCAGATTGGATTCCGCCTTATCCCGGTCAAACGGATAATGATCAATAGCATTGAAATCCTCCATCATGGAAAGGATCTCCATGACATCTCCAACTCCTGCAATGCGATAACTGATCTTTAACATGTTGGTATTGGGTAACCAGATTATTAAGCCGATAAGATTGGAATTACACCTTTAGGGTGAATCAGTATCTATATTAATTCTGTTCGCCAATAACCCAACAAACTCAATAACCCAATAATCCCCTCACTATGCCCCTTCCTTTTGCTTGATAAGGTTAAGTGCTGAGCCTGCCTTGAACCACTCAATTTGCTGCGCATTGTACGAGTGATTTACCTGTACGGTATCTTCCGATCCATCACTGTGTGTCAGCTTTAGGGTCAGGGATTTGCCAGGAGCAAAATCTGTCAGGTCCAGAAAGTCAATAATGTCGTCCTCCTGGATTTTATCATAGTCGGCTTCGTTGGCAAAGGTGAGCGCCAGCATTCCCTGCTTTTTCAGGTTGGTCTCATGGATACGGGCAAATGATTTTACCAGTACGGCCCTTACCCCCAGGTGGCGTGGCTGCATAGCCGCATGCTCCCTGGATGACCCCTCACCATAGTTATGATCACCTACTACGATAGTCGGTATTCCCGCCGCTTTGTAGGCTCGTTGTGTAGCAGGCACAGGACCTGTTTCACCTGTAAGCTGACTTTTTACAGCGTCCGTCTGCTCATTAAAGTAATTGACCGCTCCGGTCAGGGTATTGTCCGAGATGTTATCCAGGTGCCCGCGGAATCTCAGCCACGGACCGGCCATGGAGATATGATCGGTGGTGCACTTACCCTTGGCTTTGATGAGCAGTTTAGCTCCCATGATGTTATTTCCATCCCATGGCTGGAAGGGAGTGAGCAGTTGCAGACGTTTGGAGTCCGGTGCTACTTTTACCTCTACGCCGCTGCCATCCTCTGCAGGTGCCTGATATCCGGCATCTTCTACGTCGAAACCTCTGGGAGGGAACTGCAACCCCTGCGGCTCATCGATCTTCACCTGCTCACCCTGTTCGTTCGTCAGGGTATCGGTGACAGGGTTGAAGGTAAGATCCCCTGCAATAGCCAATGCTGTTACAATTTCAGGAGAGGCCACGAACGCATGGGTATTGGGATTGCCGTCATTCCGCTTGGCAAAGTTTCTGTTAAAGGAGGTAATAATGGAGTTTTTTCGGTTCGGATCGTTGGTGTGCCTTGCCCACTGTCCTATACAGGGGCCACAGGCATTGGCCAGTACCACACCGCCCATTTCTCCGAAAATATCCAGGTAACCATCCCTGTCTACTGTATATCTTACCTGCTCGGACCCTGGCGTGATAGTAAACTCTGCTCTGGCTTTAAGTTTTTTGTCGATGGCCTGTTTGGCAACGGAGGCAGACCGTGTAATGTCTTCATAGGAGGAGTTGGTGCAGGACCCGATCAGACCTACCTCCAGCTCCTGCGGCCAGCCGTTTTTCTTTACCTCTTCCGCGAACTTAGACAGGGGAGTGGCTCTGTCAGGTGTGAAGGGACCGTTAATATGAGGCTCAAGCTCCGAAAGGTTGATCTCGATCACCTGGTCAAAATACTGCTCAGGATTGGCATACACTTCAGGATCTCCCGTCAGGTGCTCTTTCACGCCATTGGCCAGGTCTGCCACATCTCCTCTGCCGGTGCCCCGAAGGTATTCCTCCATTTTTTCATCATAGCCAAAGGTGGAGGTAGTAGCTCCGATCTCTGCACCCATGTTGCATATTGTGCCTTTACCGGTGCAGGACAATGATTGCGCACCTTCACCAAAATACTCGACGATGGCGCCTGTTCCTCCTTTTACAGTAAGTATGCCGGCTACCTTCAGGATCACATCCTTGGAGGCCGTCCAGCCGCTTAGCTCGCCTGTAAGCTTTACGCCGATCAGTTTTGGGAACTTGAGCTCCCACGGCATGCCTGCCATTACATCCACGGCATCAGCGCCGCCTACACCAATGGCCACCATACCCAGCCCACCGGCGTTGACCGTATGAGAGTCTGTGCCGATCATCATGCCGCCGGGAAAGGCATAGTTTTCCAATACTACCTGGTGTATGATCCCCGCACCGGGCTTCCAGAAGCCAATTCCGTATTTGTTGGATACGGATTCGAGGAAGTTGAACACCTCACCGCTCGCAGAGATGGAATTTTTAAGGTCTTCTACCGCACCTTCCTTGGCCAGGATCAGGTGATCACAATGTACGGTGGAGGGTACGGCAGCTTTTTTCTTGCCGGCCTGCATAAACTGTAACAAAGCCATCTGTGCCGTTGCGTCCTGCATCGCTACCCGGTCCGGAGCAAAATCCACATAGGATTCTCCCCGCTTGAAATTCTCAAGGGGCTGACCACTATGGAGATGCGAATACAGAATTTTTTCAGAAAGGGTAAGTGGTTTGTTAACCACTTTTCTGGCGGCCTCAATTCTTTCTCCAAGGGAGGAGTATACAGCCTTGATCATATCTATGTCGAATGCCATGTACAAGAGTGTTTTTTGGTGATTAAAGTAAGTCTGTAAAACTACAAATTAAATGATAAAATGTGCCTACTCAGGGGGTAGAGCAGTGCAGCGATCCCAATCATGGGAAACATCAAGGGTTGGTTTGGATTGTATTGTATATGCCGGGACTAAACATAACCTGCTCAGCCTCTTACCTTATCTAACAAAAGGTTGAGCCGTTTTGCTTCATCATCGGAAAGATTTTTCATCAAATGGATGAAGTCCTTTACCTGACCGTCGGTATCGGAAAGCAACTTCAGCCCCTGATCCGAAATAGTGATCTCTACCGACCGTCGGTCCTCATAGGCAGTTTTTCTTTCGATCAATTGCTTCTGATACAGTCGCTGAACTATTCTGGAGGCATCGGACATTTTGTCCAGCATCCTTTCCTTGATCAGGTTGACGGTTGACGGCTGGGGGTACTGGCCTCTCAGGATTCGTAATACATTGTACTGTTGACGGGTGAGATCGTGTTTTTTGAAAAAAACATTCATTTTGCCCACTACATGATTGTAGGTAAAAAGGAGGTTGATGAGTGCTTTTTGGTGCTCGTTTACAAACTCCTTTTGGTGAATTTCTTCAGATAGGTCCATTTACTGCCAAAAAACTATAAGGCAGCGAATTTACAAAAATATATGACCCTGCAAACTACTGACTGTTAATATAATTAAGGAATTCGTTCTTGATCTGCGTATCCTTAAACTTTCCGGTAAAATAGGCAGTGCCAGTCTTGCTGTTGGTATCACCCACTCCCCGGGAGGCCACGCACAGATGTGTTGCATCAATTACGACGGCCACATCTTCCGTTTGTAATGATTTTTTAAGCTCATTACCGATCTGCACGGTCAGTCGTTCCTGCACCTGTGGCCTTTTTGCAAAATACTGTACAATCCTGTTGATCTTGGACAGCCCGATCACCTGGCCGGAAGAAATGTACGCCACATGGGCCTTACCATAGATGGGTACAAAATGATGCTCACAGTGAGAATAAAAGGTGATGTCTTTCTCTACCAGCATCTGATCGTACTTGTATTTGTTCTCAAAGAGTGTAATGTCCGGATGATTGACCGGGTTAAGACCACTGAATACCTCCTTAACATACATTTTAGCCACTCTTCGGGGTGTGCCTTTCAGCGAGTCATCCGTAAGGTCAAGTCCCAGAGTATTCATGATCTCCTCAAAATGCTTCTCTATCTTTTCTATTTTTTCTTCGTCCGGCAGATCGAATGCATCCGGTCTGAGTGGTGTATTGTAGGAAGAGGATACATGATCATCACCAAAATCCCCATTATCCCATTCTTTCTTAAGCTGGGTATTCAACATAATTTCTTTCGGTTTCATACAGTGTTATTTTAAGGTCCAGACCCCCGTCGATCTCCCCCCGGAGAAGGTCATAGATCACCCTGGCAATATTTTCCGCTGTTGGATTGAGATCCCTAAACTCTTCGGTGTCCAGATTAAGGTTTTTATGATCGAACCTGTTGGTAACTTTATCCCTTATGAGGTCACTGAGTTTTTTCATGTCATACACGTAACCCGTTTCCGGATGTACATCACCAGTCAGTTTTACAATAAGCTCATAGTTGTGCCCGTGGAAATTGGGATTGCTGCATTTGCCAAACACCCGTTCATTCTTTTCATCGTCCCAGCTTTTGTTATACAATCGGTGGGCGGCGTTAAAATGTTCTTTCCGGTACACTGAGGTTTTCATACACTGCAATTAACATAAAGTATATGAAATGGTTCAATGTTACAGTTGAAAGTTCTTTGTTTTAATGCTTTGCAATCGGTTGGGTTATTGAGTTGGCGGGCTACTAAGTTACCAAAGCGTTCTTTAGCTCTGATAGTCTGTATAATTTAGTAAACAGTATCGATTGACCAAACTCAGTTCAATTCTTCAAGTGCCCGCTCCAGCAAAGTATCCCTGCCGCTGAGCAGGTCTTCATCAGTGATGTCAATGCGAATATCAGGGGGAATACCGTCTTCTATGATAAAGCCATCGGGCAACCTGGTGATGGACGAGGAATAATTGAAATGCCATCCATTGGGAAGCTCCCATCCCGTAGGGGCTCCTCCGCCACCCCCCGTGATATCACCGATGATGGTAACATGGGGGAATGCCCTCATCATGGCTGTGAAAAAGTTGGCTGCACTGTAGCATTTTCTGTTTATCAATAGCACTACAGATTTGTCGAAGCCTTTCCCCTCCGGTTCAAGGAACGCCTCATCCGATTGGGTCAGATCATTCCTGCCCGGACCGTTTTTGTACTGATTGGTGTAGATATGTCTTCTCTTGTCGGCTATCCGTTGGCCAAGTCTGTAGCCGTTCAGCGGATCGCCGCCTTCATTGTCCCTTATATCAAGGATGATACCTTTCGTGTCCCTGAATTTTTCCACGAGAAAGTCCAGGTTCTCTTCAGAGACAGGCAACTGAAAACTTCCGTATCTGACATACCCCACACTATCAATGATATCGGCAAACATTGATCCCACGATGTCATAATCACCGAGATAGGTCTTTTTGACGGTATCAAAATCAAAGTTACGGGGTGCATCCTGATAATATTCATAATAGGATATGTCAAATTCTGACCTCAGGTTCACATGGGCATCACGTAAAGTATTGAGCATTTCTTCCATGATATCAAATAACTGCTGATCGGAGATGTTGTTGCTGATCTGCGGACGATATACCCGGTATATGCTGTCCCAGTCGATCCCTTTGTAGTCAAAGAAGACATAATGTGTGTCCATTCTGTTCCAAAGAATGTCAAAATTGCTCACCGGGGTATTTTCCGGATCCTTTTCGAAGAGCGGGTCTTCACAGCGGCTAAACAAAACAATGGAAAGGGATAGGAGGATAAGATTTTTCATGATGAAAAGAATTAAAAGTTAAAAAGAAAAGCAAAGGAAACACGATGGCTGGCGGCTCTGGCGTTCAGTTTGTGGTTCAGCGAGTAATACTCCCAGCCGTAGGCAAACCTGAGGTAATTACCTGAGCGGATAGGGTACCACATTTCCAATGCCGAGTTAATACTGAAAAGTCTATTGGGCAGCAGGACGTCACTGTCGCGCATCCGTTCGTTCAGCCAGTCGTTTTCCGGATCGAGGTAATTGTATATGTTCAGGAAATTGGGCCGGATCACGTGTTGTACCAGTGGGAGGCCCAGCTTGTATCTGAAGATCACATCTCGTGAGAAGAGCTGTGCCGATCGTTCGAAAGCAGTACTTACACCCAGTCCGTTACTAAAAATAAAGGTGATAAAACTCGTATCCAGCTGTTCATTGAGCCTGACATTGCCATGAAAGTGAAATTGCCCACCGAGATAAAACCGCCAGCGGTCATCCAGAATAGTACCCATTGACCTCAGATAGCGGTACTGAATGTCCAGACGGTAATAATCCCCTCGCATAGGGCGCTGATCGGTTCCGTTTTTGGAGGCAATGCTCCCAATGGACGGTGTAAGTGTCAATTCACTGATGGACCGGCGTCTGATCTTGATGTAGCCTATCTCAGGATTGATGACTGAACCGTGGTAGGTCATGGGCGACATGTGCTCGTCACGCAGTTGTATGCCCAATGTACCTAACGCGGACAGCCAGAAACGTTCCGGCCGGTCGTTGGCATGCTGCGACCGGACCTCTGTTACAAGGCACAGCAGTAGCACTGCGCCCAGTATTTTGGGCGTAATTGTTCTGTTCATAATTGCTTATGTTTAAAGTTTAAATGATTTTGGAGATGTTGATCAGAAAGCTAGGCCCAGTACGATCCGGGAAGTAAAATCAATGCCGGTTTCGCGGTCGGAGTAGGCCTTGACCACGCCTTCCAACCCCACGTCGAAGTCCACAAAACCCATTCTCCCTATCCTTCGCTGTATCCCGTAGAGCAGGTTCAGGGACAGGTGATAGTCATCTTCACCGGGTCGGGTACGACCCGATGAAGTGATGCTTATATAATTGGCGGAGAAGTTGTTGGCGCTTTTATTTTTAAGTATACGGTGGTTCAGGTTGTAGTAGTATCTCACTCCGGCATTGAGTCGCACATCCCTGACTTTTTTTCTGTCGGCCTGTACGTCCGACCCTACGATCCATGACCAGTCCGGCCTGAACTTTTGTTCGTAGGCTATCCTCAACACATTGTTTTTTACAGTATCATTTTCCGGTCCCCAGTTGGACAGGCCGTAAAGTACAGGACCCAGCAAATCGATCTTGAAAATATTCAGCTCCTCTTCATGCACCCGGATCACGTCATTGTAGGTCTTCAATAGCTTTGAAAACTTCAGCGTATCCATTTCTTCCTCACTGCTTTCTATCACAACCTGCTCATTCTGACCGGAGAGCGGACGTAGTGAAACCACCAGGATCGCCAGTAAACATAATTTCTTCATTCCTCAAGCGTTATCTTGCCCAAATACGTTCTTACCTTGATCATGGGGGAGGAGGTACTGCCATACAACCAGTTCCTGGCTGGTCCTTCCAGTGAAGAAACGGGTGTGTATATTTCTCCCAGGTCCACGGCGAAGTCAAACTGATACTGATCCAGCTCGCCCAGCTTCAGAAAAACGTCGGATTTGGAGGCGTCAATATCCAGTGAAAGTAACCTACCGGGATCTTCTACTTCTATGTCACCTAATTTCGATACTATGGAGATGGCACCGGAAACATCCCTGAATGATGTTTTGGTATGATCAAGATCGAGCACTATTTCACCACCTACGTTCATACCCTGAAGGTCACCAAAGTAGCTTTTGAACCTGCCGGTACCCTGCACGTTGACCAGCGCGACATTGGTGTACCGGGTGTCAAGACTCGTTTGCCCCGTTTTATTGGTGATTTTGACACTGCCATACGAGTTGGTGCAATTCAGGCTGGCCTGTACTGGTATCCATACCTCAAAACGTGCGGACAGGATAGCCTGCATTTTACGGGTGTTTTCAGGCAGCACGAAATAGTTCTTGATGAAAATACCATCCTTGTTTTTCTGAAGTATGTACCGCTGGTATTCCAGCTCGGTCTCTGCTACTTTTTTATCAAGGGCACGGGAGATCAGCTTCATAACAATTTTCACTTCCTGTCTCGACCATGTGTTTATCTCTATACTGGCTTTTTCACCCTGCACCATAATGGCATCGTCCTTCTCCCATGCGATCTCCCGGGTGATGGTTTTGGTGAGCACCTGAATCTTACCCTGAGCCGGGGCATTATGGGAAAAGCCGATAAGCAAGAGGCAATATGTAAGCACCCTTATCATGAATTGACAATGTATTGTATCAGTTGATTTCCTACGTCAGTTTTTTCCTTTTCTACCCTTACCAGGTATTCCATGAGCTGTACCTGGCTTTGGTTCTGCTCTATTTGTGATAGAAGCTCGCCCTGGGCCTCGTTCAGTTCCAGATACTGGTCCAGCAGCCCTTTAAAGAGAGGCTCCTCACATGCCAGGATCAGACGGTCACAATGAAGCTGTATGAAGGCCAGCACCTCATCATCATCGGACAGATCGGCCTGTAGGTGCTGTACATCCTCCAGGCTGGTTTGCAATTCCTCCGTGTGAGTGATCTGATATTCCGGTGATCCAGGTGCATACCCAAAATAAACTGCCATTATCAGCGACACTGAAGCTGCTACACCGCTAATCCAGTAGAACGCTGCCTGTGACTTTCTCCTGCGATGAACTGCATGTATGATTTCCCTGAACCGGTCTTCCTTTGGTTTGTGAACAGGAAGCTTGCTAATGGCTCTGCGTAATATGTATTCACTTTGGTCCTGATCCAGTTCCGAAATAATGGCGCCCCAGACGTCGGGGGCTGACCTGGGCTGGCGGTATTCCTCCATAGTCCGGTCATAAGCGGTGCTTTGTCCGTCCTGATCCAGCTTCCCTTCCACTTGTGACCATAGTCTGTCCGGAGCCTGGTAAACGGGGAGCTCCCTGATCGCACGATCCAATATGTTATCACCCGATGCACCCATACTAACTCATTAATTCTTTTAGTTTTACCCGTAGTAGTTTCTTCGCCTTGAACAATTGGGACTTTGAGGTCCCTTCGGAAATGTTCATCAGCTCTGCTGCTTCCCTGTGTGTGTAGCCTTCTACTTCGGTGAGCAGAAATACATTTCTGTAACCATCCGGCAGTTGTCTGATACCTTTTTCAAGGTATTCGCCGGTTAGGTTCTCATCCCATTCGATCTTCTGATCATCGTCAGGCACGTTGTCAAGGGTATCGAAAAAAAGCGGCTTCTTTTTTTGCCTGGCCAGTCCTTTCCGGATCACAATGATCTTGATCCATGCCCCCAGTGAAGATCTTTTTTCATAAGAGCTGAGTTTCCTGAAAATGTCTACAAAGGCTTCCTGCAATGCGTCCGCTGCCTGCTCTTCATCCCCCAGCATTCTGTACAATCGTGTATACATGGCATCCTTGTACTTATCATACAATGCCCGCTGTGCCTTACGGTCATCTTTCAAACACTGCTCCAACAGCTCCAGCTCATATGGATCTTGAATGTAACTCACTGTATCTAAAGTGTGTGCCGTGGTGAAAAAGGTTGTCCGCACCTAAAAAATATAGTAATAAAAATTTTGTTCTGCTCCAGGCCCGAACCTGGTTAAAGCCATAGAGGACAGTGTTGAGCTGGCAGAAACAATGGACAGAAGATTTTGCCGGGTAGGGCAGGGAGTGGGTAGAATCTTAGGGGGCAGGATCAGAGCTTCCTGACGGATCATCAAGAAGCAATACCTCTTTGGCTAGTCCCATAGCGTTGAACCGGATGCTCAGATAGGTGCCTTTGTCATATTGGCCCTGCGATGGATCACAGTCTGAGGAAGGGCTGATATGGTAGACAAAGAATTTTTGACTTCTTTTATAAAGCTCATTCTTGTCGGGCTTACCCAGCAGGCCTGTTACTTCCGTTTGATTCAGGCCTTTGATCTTCTCCAGGTTATCGGCTATCAGGGTCTGCATCTCCATGCGCTTGCCCTGGCAACCATTTCCGTCGGAGACCCATGCGTTTTTATCCAGCCCTTCTATACTCACCTGCCGGTCACAGGCAAGTACAATAATACAGAAGGACAAAAGGATAAATCTCACGGCTATAATCAGTTGTTCACATGTTCACAAACCAAATTAATCGAATTTAGTTTAATTAGAAAAGTTCTAACTTCGCGGCTTATCCCCAATGGAATGGTAGGAAGATTTATAAAAGCATTTTGGTTTTTTTCATTGCTGGCCAGTCTTGCAAATTTGTTGTATGTCTATGCGGGTTTGTCACAGCAGGTGATCTACGGCGCTGATACGGAGAGCTGGTTTACGGATAAGGAAACTTTTTTTTATATGGCATTGGCCATACTGGTAGTGTACAACTTCTCCTTCTATGCACTCTCCAAAAATATGAAGTACCGGAACGAGGCCCTGAATACGTTACTCATCAACTGGCAGCTGAGTTTTACGGTCGTGCTCAACGGGTTTTATATCGTAGGACTGAATTTTGTTTTTCTACTCAACAGTGGAGAAAAATTCAACTATGACAGCTTTGGCTACCTGATATTTGTAGCCCTTGGATTGATCGTGATCTGGCTGTTGGCACTTCCAGTCCTTGTCGTAAGACAAACGCGCTTATCTTAAATATTTACTTGAGTTAATTTATATTAAATAATTGATTATCAATTATTTATATCTTTCATTAAGAGAAAATGCTTTAAATATTGGCGGGCTGCTATTTCCGTACAATTCTTGAATTAGTTTGAAAATTAGCGTTTATTCGCTTGGTGATGAGCACTAAAAGGTAGATTTATGGCAGTGGAAAATGTAGCGTACACCGAAGACAGCATTAAGTCCCTCGACTGGAAAGAGCACATACGCTTACGCCCTGGGATGTACATTGGTAAACTGGGCGACGGTTCTGCGCAGGATGATGGTATTTACGTATTGGTAAAAGAGATTATCGATAACTGTATTGATGAGCACATGATGGGATATGGCAAGACCATTGACATCAAAATAACAGATCACAGAGTGGAGGTGCGGGACTATGGCAGAGGCATTCCTTTGGGTAAGGTGGTCGATTGTGTATCTAAAATAAATACAGGGGGCAAGTATGACTCCGGCGCTTTTCAGAAATCCGTAGGATTGAACGGTGTGGGTACCAAGGCAGTGAATGCGCTGTCCAATTACTTCAAGGTTCAATCGTTTCGTGACGGGCAGACCAAACTGGCAGAATTTATGAGAGGAGAGGTGACCAACGATGCGAAGGTCATCTCATCCAGCGGAAGGAACGGTACCCTGATCATTTTTGAACCAGACGACAGTGTCTTCAAACACTATCACTTTATTCCGGAGTATCTGAATGACCTTATCTGGAACTATGTATTCCTCAACTCCGGACTCACCATTAATTTCAATGGTCAGAAATTCCATTCTGAAAACGGACTAAAGGATCTGCTGGAGCGAAAGACCGATGTAGAGAGCCTGCGGTATCCGATCACACACCTCAAAGGTGATGACATCGAGATTGCGCTAAGCCATTGCAACCAATATGGTGAAGAGTATTATTCGTTTGTGAATGGCCAGTATACTACCCAGGGAGGTACACACCTGGCGGCATTTCGTGAGGCGCTGGTACGTACGGTCAGGGATTTTTACAAAAAGGACTTTGATGCCACTGACGTTCGCGCCAGCATCGTGGGAGCCATAGCTGTGCGGGTGCAGGAGCCGGTCTTTGAATCGCAGACCAAGACCAAGCTGGGTTCCCAGAATGTAGCTCCTGATGGTCCTACCATGCGTACATTCGTCAATGATTTTATAAAAAAAGAGCTGGACAACTACCTGCATCAAAACCCTGCTACTGCTGATGCTCTTCTGAAGCGTATTATGCAGTCAGAGCGGGAGCGAAAGGAAATAGCAGGCATAAAGAAACTGGCCAATGAACGTGCGAAAAAAGCCAACCTGCATAACAAAAAGTTAAGGGACTGCCGTGTTCACTATAGTGATAATAAAGGTGATCGCAGGGACGAAACGATGATATTCATTACAGAGGGGGATTCGGCCAGTGGGTCCATCACCAAGTCACGTGATGTTCAGACCCAGGCAGTTTTCAGCCTGCGTGGTAAGCCGTTGAATTGCTTCAACCTCACTAAAAAGGTGGTTTATGAAAATGAGGAGTTCAATCTGCTGCAGCATGCCCTGAATATAGAAGATGGGGTCGACGGGTTGAGGTACAGAAAAATTGTAATTGCCACGGATGCCGATGTGGACGGTATGCATATCCGCTTGCTGCTGCTTACTTTTTTCCTGCAGTTCTTCCCCGATCTGGTGCGTCACGGGCATGTGTATATTCTTGAAACGCCTCTTTTCAGGGTGAGGAACAAGAAGGAGACGATCTACTGCTACTCGGAAGAAGAGAAGACGGAGGCTGTAGAAAAGCTGGGCAGCAAGCCGGAAATCACCCGTTTCAAGGGGCTGGGAGAGATATCCCCTGAGGAGTTTGGGAAATTTATTGGTGAGGATATCCGACTCGAGCCTATTATCCTTCAAAAGGAAACTACTATAAAGCAACTGCTTACTTTTTTCATGGGTAAGAACACACCGGAACGGCAGGATTTCATTGTTGAAAACCTGAGAATAGAAAAAGACCTGGTGGAGGAGATGACCTGATTGCGGAATTTTTTTTCCGGACCGGTAGCTTTTGAAAAGTGATGCTTTGTTTTCGTTAAGGTATGTTTCCGGAGCTTTCGGGTTAAAGGCTGGTGGCCAAACGGCCTGGCGTGATCCCTCATCTGTCTGGAGGGGTGAAAAAAGTTTGAAAATCCGTGCAGGACGGCCCGGGCGCTTATCGAAGATCTGATCGATGAATAAACAGTATTGTACATATTGATATTGACTGGAACCGAAATAACGGCCACCCTTACTTTTTGGCTGCGGGCCAGAATGAAAGGCTGTTTTTTAATTTTATTTGACCTATGAACGAAGAGAATAACGGAAAATCGCGCGATGAAGAGGACATCATTCATGATGTGATGCCGGTTTCCGGTATGTATGAGAACTGGTTTCTTGACTATGCCTCCTATGTAATACTTGAGCGGGCGGTGCCGGCCGTAGAAGATGGTTTCAAACCCGTGCAACGCAGGATCATGCACGCCCTAAAGGAGATGGACGACGGGCGTTTCAATAAGGTAGCGAACGTGATCGGCAGTACCATGCAATACCACCCGCATGGCGATGCCTCCATTGGGGATGCCATAGTTCATATCGGGCAAAAGGACCTGCTGATCGATACTCAGGGAAACTGGGGCGACATACGGACAGGAGATAGCGCTGCCGCCCCAAGATACATCGAAGCCAGACTGTCAAAGTTTGCGCTGGATGTGGTTTACAACCCTCAAACCACGGAATGGCAGCTTTCCTACGACGGGCGAAAGAAAGAACCGGTAACCCTGCCCGTAAAATTTCCCCTGTTACTGGCACAGGGTGTGGAAGGGATAGCCGTCGGGCTTTCCACAAAGATATTGCCGCACAACTTTTGTGAGCTTATAAAGGCATCAATTGATATTCTCAAAGGCAAAAAGCCCAAGATCTATCCGGATTTCCCTACGGGAGGTACGGCGGATTTTTCCGAGTACAACCAGGGGCTCCGTGGAGGTAAGGTAAAAGTACGGGCCAGAATTGAAGAGTACGACAAAAAAACACTCGTTATCCGGGATATTCCCTATGCCACCACCACCAGCGGGCTGATCGAGTCGATCATAAAAGCAAACGACAAGGGTAAGATCAAGATCAAACAGGTAGTAGACAACACCGCCAAAGATGTGGAGATACTGATCTCACTGGCGCCGGGACAGTCACCGGACATCACGATTGATGCGTTGTATGCTTTTACCGACTGTGAGATCTCCATTTCACCCAATGCATGTTTGATCATTGACGAGAAGCCGCACTTCATGCCTGTCAATGAAATACTTCGCCGCAATACGGAGCAGACCGTAACCCTGCTGACCCGGGAGCTGGAGATCAGGCGCCATGACCTGATGGAGAAAATATTGTTTTCTTCATTGGAAAAGATATTCATTGAAAACCGGATCTATCGTGATATTGAGGAATGTGAGACCTGGGAGGCCGTGATCGAAACGATCGACAAAGGGCTGGAACCCTACAAGCCTCAGTTTTACAGAGAGATCACCGAGGAGGACATAGTCAGACTCACAGAGATCAAAATAAAGCGCATTTCCAAATTCGATTCCTTCAAGGCGGATGAGCAACTGAAAAAACTGGAGGAAGATCTTAAGGAAACAGAATATAATCTGGCGCACATCACTGACTTTGCCATTGGCTACTACAGTAATCTGCTGGAAAAGTATGGCAAGGGCCGTGAGCGCAAGACGGAAATAGCATCCTTTGACAGCATCGATACTACAGTAGTGGCCGCCAATAACCAGAAGCTGTACGTGAATCGGGCCGACGGATTTGTGGGCTATGGGCTGAAAAGGGATGAGTATGTGTGTGACTGTTCCGATATTGACGATATTATTGTCATCCGTAAGGACGGTAAAATGATGGTGTCACGTATTGCGGAAAAGGTCTTTATGGGTAAGGATATCCTTCATGCGGGTGTCTGGAAGAAAGGGGATGAACGGATGACCTATAACATGATCTATGTCGATGCCAAATCAGGGAGGTCCATGGTGAAAAGATTTAACGTTACGGCCATCACCCGTGACAAGGAATACGATCTGACCAAAGGCGCGAAAGGCTCAAAAACCCACTATCTGACAGCCAACCCCAATGGAGAGGCCGAGGTGATTACGGTGAAACTGACCTCCGGGGCCAAGGCACGTAAAAAGGTGTTCGATTTTGATTTTTCTACACTGGATATCAAAGGCCGTGCAGCCGGTGGGAATATACTGACGCGCTATCCTGTCAGAAAGGTGGAACTGAAATCAGAAGGTGTTTCTACCCTTAGCGGGCTGGATCTGTGGTATGATGATTCCGTTGGCAGACTGAACAAGGATGGCAGGGGAACGCACATAGGTAGGTTCAACGGAGAGGATAGCATACTGGTCGTCTATAAGGATGGCTCCTATGAACTGACTTCCTATGAGCTTACCAACCGCTATGAATTCCAGAAGATCCTGTTCATAGAACGTTTCAACCCCCGCAAGGTGATCTCTGTAGTGTACTATGACGGAGAAAGCAAAAACTACTATGTGAAAAGATTTCAGATCGGGACCTCCACACTGGGGAAACGGTTTGTGTTTATCAGTGAATCGTCCGGTTCAAAGTTACTGGTGGCCACTACCCTCAGCGCCGGAAAGGTAGAAATTGAATTTACAAAGGGGAAGAGCAGAGACAGGCTCAAAGAAGAACTCAATTTGGACGAATTGATCGATATCAAGGGTTGGAAGGCTATCGGTAATAAGCTGTCTGCACATACTGTAAAAAAAGTGAAGTTCCTTGGTGGGCAGGAAAGCATGGAAAAGGAAGCCCACGAAGAGAATGAGGAAATACCCAAGGTGCCTGAGCGTGAAACAGAGCAGCCGGAGCTCCCAAAAAAGGAGGCCAAAAATGAACCGCCACCTCCACAGGACCAGAAGAAGGATGACAACGGCTACTCCGCCGGTCAGACGATAGAACTGGATTTTTGATCTATGGACGAAGACAGTCGTGCACTACTGGAGTTTTTATCTCAATATGTCTCCGAAGGCAAGAAGGAGGCCATGGAGAAAGTGCTCGACTCACGTACGCGACATCTAACGATCGTACTGGAAGACATTTACCAGCCGCAGAATGCCAGTGCAGTAGTACGGTCCTGCGATTGCTTTGGTGTGCAGGACCTTCATGTTATTGAAAATGAAAACGACTACACCCTGAATCCCAGAGTGGTGCATGGAGCTTCAAAGTGGGTGGATATCATTTCGTACAACGAGGGCGACCACAATTCGTCCGATTGTTTTACCCGGCTCAAATTGGACGGGTACAGGTTGATCGGTATGGTATGTGAGCCGGAGGCCAGATCCATATATGAATTACCGGTCGATAATCCGGTAGCGCTGGTCTTTGGAACGGAGAAAGACGGAATATCGGCTGTTGCACGGGAGTATTGTGATGAGCTGATCACTATTCCTATGTATGGCTTTACCGAAAGCTTCAATATTTCGGTCAGTGCTGCGCTGGCTATGAGCATATTGTCCCAAAAAATATTCAATTCAGAGCTCCCCTGGCATTTGTCGGAGCAGGAAAGGCAGGAGTTAAAACTCAGATGGTCGAGGAAAGTGGTGCACCGTTCTGACATCCTTGAAAAAGAATTTCTTAAAAGCAGAAAACATTTCTGAGAAAATACGTTTTATAACCCGTGGCTATCCATGTTACTTTACGGACGATCCGGGTATTCAAAAGTGTCTATGTTGAACCACGAACATGTTGCTGATTTGTAGGCAGATGTGATTGGCAGGTTGGTTTTACTCATGTTAACCTATTATTTGATGATGTATTATGAAGTCATGGGAACACAAAAAGGATCATCTCCAACATTCGTTGCTCCAGGAAGGATTTTCGCTGGTTTTCAGCACAATAACCCCTCGGTCAGGAATTTTCAACCCTCATTAAACACCATTTAATCAATAAATAATAATAATGTTCCTTCCTTATAAACTTGTATGGTTAAGGTGGATGAAATATTTTTATTGGCGGAAGAAACCCTTTAGGGCTGTTGGGTTACTTTATTCCAGTGATGGTTGAATTTTAAATTGTCCCCCATTGATACAAAAAGTGATCAGTTGTGTGTTGTTGGGTCTGCTGGGAGTAGGGTGGCATGCCCATGCCCAAAAGACGATCATTACGGGTAAGATAACGGATGCCAATTCCGGTGATCCTGTCCCCTTCGCCAACATTGTTTTTAAAGGTACTTCGATAGGTACCAGCACAGATTTTAGTGGATTCTTCAGGCTTGAAACCAATAACCCTACGGACTCATTAGTGGCTTCCTATGTGGGGTATATCACACGTTCCAAGGCCGTCCGGAAAGGGCAGACACAGGTACTGGACTTTCAATTGTACGAAAATGTGATCAATCTGCAGGAGATCGTATTCGTAGCCGGTGAAAATCCCGCCTTTGAGATCATGCGGAACGTGGTAAAGAATAAAAAGGGAAACAATAAAAGATCGCTTGAGGCCTATCAGTATGAGACCTATACGAAAATTGAAATAGATGTTGATAACATTACCGATCGTTTCAGGAACAAAAAGTTTGTAAAAAAGATTACGCAGGTTATGGATAGTGTGGAGCGAATGGCCGGAGAGGATGGTAAACCTATTCTACCGGTTTTTATATCCGAGTCACTGTCTGAATATTACTACCGCAATGAGCCCCGCCTGCAGCACGAACGGATCATCAAATCCAAGATCACCGGTGTAGGAGTGGAAGACGGTACATTGGTATCCCAGTTTATCGGCTCTTCTTTTCAGGAGTACAATTTTTATCAGAACTGGCTCAATATTGTCAGTAAGGAATTTGTTTCTCCCATAGCAGATTCGTGGAAACTATATTATGAGTATGATCTCATGGACAGTGCCATGGTCGGGGATCGTTTTTGTTATCGTTTGGATTTTTTCCCGAAAAGTGAGCAGGACCTGGCCTTCAAGGGTAGTATGTGGATCACTAAAAATGAATATGCTCTGAAGCAGATCGACGTTACCGTATCTCCAAGCGCCAATCTTAACTATGTTGAAAAAATAAAGATACAGCAGGAACTGGAGCCTACTGAAGCCGGTCCGTGGATACCGGCCAGGAACAGGGTGCTCATTGACATAGGGGAGGTGACCAACAACATGGCCGGAGTACTGGCCAAGTTCTATACGAGTAACCGGAAGATAGTGGTCAATGAACCGCAGGACCTGAAATTCTACGCCCGTCCCATAGAAGTTGCTGAGGATTTCAAGGTAGGGAGTACGGACGAATACTGGAATCAGAACCGGCACGAACCGTTGAGTTCTACTGAGCTGAGTGTGTATGAAATGATCGATACACTCAAGAGCATACCGGTGGTGAAAACCTATACGGAGATCCTGAAGATCGTCATTAATGGTTACAAAAAAGTAGGCAAGGTGGATGTAGGCCCCTACCTGTCAGCCTACGCCAATAATTCGGTGGAAGGGAATCGTTTCCAGGTAGGTTTTCGGACCAATATAGATTTCAGCGACAAGTGGGTGTTTGGCGGAAGGATCGCCTACGGTACGGGTGATGAAAAATTCAAGTACAATGGGTTTATTGAACGTATTCTTGACCGTAATCACTGGACCACCTTAAAGGCGGAGTATACCCGGGACATAGATCAGGTGGGGCTGGCTGCAGAAGATCTGGTCAATAACAGTGTCTTTCTGGCCGCTACACGCTTTGGCAATCTGATACGGCCTTACTATTACCATCAGGCCAAGTTCACCGCCCAGCGGGAATTGTTCAAGGGATTCATACAAAAGGCGATCTTTCGCTACAGAGATTTCGATCCTGCCTACAGCTTCGCCTATTTCACCGAGCCGGGCCGGACGGACGCTCCGCTGGCCAGTTCATTCAAGGCTACGGAAGTTGTGCTGGAAGCACGGTATGCAAAAGATGAATTGTACATTCAGAATGACAATCAGCGTATAAGTTTAGGTACGTTGAAATGGCCCATTTTCACTGTCAGGTACACCCGTGGGCTGAAAGGGGTGCTGGGTGGGGATTTCGATTTCAACAAAGTCTCGTTTAACGTAACCAAGGGACTTAAAATGGGATTTTTCGGTACCTCCAACTTCTCGTTTACCGCAGAACATGTATTTGAAACGCTACCTTACCCTTTGCTGAAAGCGCATATCGGTAATGAGTCAGCCTTTTATACCACAGCGGCTTTCAACCTTATGAACTTCTCTGAGTTTGCCAGTGACAGCTATGCTTCTCTTCGGTACAATCACTACTTCCAGGGTTTTATTCTCAACCGGATACCGTTGATGAAAAAGCTTAAATGGCGATTGCTGGCTTCGGCCAATGTGCTGTACGGTGAGTTGTCCCAGGAGAATCAGGACCTTATCCCTGAATTTGATGCAGAAGGTAGCCCTGTGGAGCCTATTGGCGCCCTGTCTGACGAGCCCTATATAGAGGTGGGCTATGGTATAGAGAATATCCTGAAGGTGATCCGCGTAGACTTCATCCACCGACTCAACTACCTGGACCGGCCGGATGTGGACAAGTTTGGGGTGAAGGTGAGTTTTCAGTTTATATTGTAACCGGTTATGGTTGAGTTCCATTCACCCACATTCTCTTCATTGCACGATTTTGGCTTTTATACTTATTTGATATAAGTACCTCAGAATTTGCCCTTCTTTTTTCCTGTGCCAGTATTGGTCATATTGCTCATGACATTGGCCGGCTCGCATCACAGACTTTGCTGGTTCACCCCGGTATTTTGGAACTTTAAATTCATTTTCCAAATTGATCTTTCTTTTCATTGACAATTCCAACTCCGGACACTTCGGGGGTGTCTTTTAAACAATCACCAAACTTAAACCTCAAATCCAATGAAAAGAAAATACACCCTGCTCTTCATTTTCATAGGTGTTGCTTACATGGCTTGCGAGGATGATTTAGATGATGCTGGCAATACCCCGAATATATTAAGCAATTTTGCGAATGGGTATATGGGGGAAGCTTCCCCAGGCGAGAAGTATGTTGAGTACGAAGAAAATCCATTTGTCGAAGTCCGTGATCAACATGTTTCAACATTTTCCATTGATGCTGACGGAGCATCTTACAGCAATGTAAGAAGGTTTTTGAAGAATGGAATTCATCCGCCTAAAGGAGCTATCCGCACGGAAGAACTGATCAATTATTTTCAATACGATTATAAAGAAACCAGCAGCGTTCATCCTGTTTCGCTGAATGGTGAAGTTAGCCAATGTCCCTGGAACAGCCTTCATAGACTCATTAGGATAGGGATCAGAGGTAAAGAGATAACAAGGGCGGCTTTACCGCCCTCCAATTTCGTTCTGCTTATTGACATTTCAGGATCTATGGGATCGGAGAATAAGCTTGAATTACTTAAAAATAGTTTTTCTCTTTTTATCGATGAAATGCGTGCCGAAGATAAAATCGCTATTGTCACCTACGCGGGAAATTCCGGCGTGGCTTTAAAGGCTACCTCAGGTGATCAGAAAAATACGATCAAAGCAGCAATACAAGCCTTAGGGTCAGGAGGAAGCACCGCTGGAGCCGAAGGTATTATAACGGCATATGAAATTGCCAGGGAAAATTTTATCACCGGAGGAAACAATAGGGTGATCCTTGGTACGGATGGCGATTTCAATGTAGGTCCGTCCAGCCTTGAGGAGCTGATTGAATTGATTGAGTCAAAAAGGGATCAGGGAATATTTCTTACGGTATTGGGGGTAGGGGAAGGAAACCTGAATGATGCGGGCATGGAGCAACTTGCCAATAACGGTAACGGGAATTACGAATATATTGATAATATTGACCAGGCCCGAAAGGTATTTATCCATGAGTTTTCCAAATTTTATACCGTAGCCAAGGACGTAAAAGTGCAGGTTGCTTTCAATGCTACTTTGGTGAAAGCCTACCGGCTGATAGGTTATGAAAACCGTCTGCTGGAAACAGATGATTTTGAAAATGATAAAAAGGATGCGGGAGAAATTGGGGCAGGGCAGCAAATTACTGCACTGTATGAGATCAAACCTGCAAGCAGCCCCGCCTTGCGGTCTGTACCCACTTTTACAATTGATTTTCGCTACAAGCTCCCTGATGAAGACCACAGTATCCCATTGACGCTGAAAATATTCGATCAGGGAAAATTATTTGATCAGGCATCGGAAAATATGCGTTTTGCTGGTTCGGTAGCGGCATATGGGATGTTACTTTGGGATTCAGATTATAAGGGAAATGCCAATTATGAAGCAATAAGGTCATGGGCCATGGAGTCTATGAATTACAATCCCCATCAATATAAAAATGAGTTTCTTGAACTAATTGAAATTGCAAAAAGCCTGCAATGAACAATTGATATAGTTACATTAGATTTGTGACGAAACCATGGGACAACCATAGCCATGATGCCTAATGTATCAGATTATGGTGGTAGTTAGCTGCACCTGTCCCGCTGGCTATTTTCATCCGGTACAATAGTTCACACCTCATACATAAGGGGCTTGGATTGTGAGTAAGTTTACCCTTTCACGATTTTAAGTCTCTTTGGTGATATGAAACTATTCCTGAATATGGGAATCATATCAAAGTCCATAAACTTA
The DNA here is from genome assembly GCA_001657315.1 of Flammeovirgaceae bacterium BBD 1991-12. Classification (GTDB taxonomy): domain Bacteria; phylum Bacteroidota; class Bacteroidia; order Cytophagales; family Cyclobacteriaceae; genus Fulvivirga. The sequence goes on from LYSV01000039.1 coordinate 36,716, forward strand.
TTCTTTTAACTTTGCCATTTGCAGGCGTAAAGATCAAGACAATATGGATCATTCAAAATGTATTTTTCTCTTTTTGTTGGCAGCTTTCATGACCGGATGCGTGCCCCGCTCGAATGATCCGATCCGTGAGGTAAGGAATGTAGAAGCAGACGCCGCCCTTGACTATTTGGATAATGCACTGAAGGGAGATCCGGACAACAGCAGATCATGGTTCAAAAAAGCAGTGATCCACAAGGAGGAGGGAGCTTCAGGAGAGGCGTTACAGGCCATTAACCGGGCTATTCAGATCGAGTATGCTGACCCGGAATTCTTTCTGTTAAAAGGTGAGATCCTCACAGACCTTGACCGGCCCGACCGGGCTATTGTGTTTTTGACCAGGGCGGAGGCCGCTGGCGAAAGGAATGGGAAGCTTTACACTTTCCTTGCAAGGAATTATCTGAAGCTGGGAAAGCCTGACGAGGCACGAAAGGCCGTTGACCGGCTCTTGAAAATTGATAAAAGCGACATTAGCCATATGCTGGCAGGCAAGGCATACGCTGAGCTGGGGGATTCGCTGCTGGCCGTGACAGAATTTGAAAAAGCGATCCTGCTGAATCCAAAAAATGTGGAAGCCTACATAGGACTTGCTGATATTTATGAATCCGGTGCGCATTTCAGCAAGGCAGAGACCAACCTGGATATTGCTCTGGAGCTGGATAAGAGCAATACTGACCTTATGAGGAGAAAGGCGCAGCTATTGAGACAACGGGGATCCTATGACAGCGCCATATTCATGTACCGGAGGGTCGCTGACCAGGCTCCTGACGAAGTTTCATGGTACAATGTGGCGCAAGTGTATTATAGAGCTGGCAGGTATGATTCTGCAAGGAAGTTCGTCGATCGGTCCCTGCTTGCAAGACAAGATTACCCTGACGCTCTTTTACTAAAAGCAAGGACCCTGGACAGGTTAAGGAACTACAGTGAAGCTATGGAAGTATATACACAGATCATTGAAGCGGATTCCACCGACAATTTAGCACGTACTGAACTCGACAAGTTAAGAAGAAAAGTATCATATTTGCAGCGCCTTGAGCAGCAGCGCAGGGCTGCGGATGCATTGCAAAACAACCTGCCGCCGTCGCTGGACAGAAAAGAGATAGAAAACCGATAAACCAAATGATCAAGATCACATTGCCGGATGGTTCAGTCAGGGAATATAAGCCCGGAGTGACCAGTCATGAGATTGCTATGAGCATCAGCGAAGGTCTGGCGAGAAATGTATTGTCTGCCAAAGTGAATGGGGAGGTGTGGGATTCCAGCCGTCCTATTCATGAAGATGCTTCTGTCCAACTGCTTACCTGGACCGATGTGGAAGGGAAATCTACTTTTTGGCATTCATCGGCACACCTTTTGGCAGAAGCGCTGGAGGCAATGTATCCCGGGGTTAAATTTGGCATTGGCCCACCCATAGAAAACGGATTTTACTATGATGTAGACCTGGGGGATCAGGAATTTGGAGAAGATGACCTGAATAAAGTAGAGCAAAAGATGCTGGAGCTGGCCCGGCAGAAAAATGAATACGTACGTAGTGAAGTGAGCAAGGCCGATGCTATGGCCTATTTCGGGGAGAAGGGTGACGAGTACAAAACAGAGCTGATCGAGGACCTGGCTGATGGTGAGATCACTTTTTATAAGCAGGGTAATTTTACTGACCTGTGCAGGGGGCCGCATATTCCTCATACGGGGTTGGTGAAAGCTATTAAACTTATGAACGTAGCCGGAGCCTACTGGCGTGGGGATGAAAAAAGGAAGCAGCTCACCCGTATCTATGGCATCTCTTTTCCCAAGCAAAAAGAACTGACCGAATATCTTGAACGACTGGAAGAAGCCAAAAAAAGGGATCACAGAAAGCTGGGAAAAGAGCTGGAGCTGTTCACTTTTTCGGAAAAGGTAGGTATGGGGCTGCCCCTGTGGTTGCCTAAGGGTACGATATTACGTGAGCGGCTCGAAAACTTCATGCGGATGGCGCAAATAAAGGCGGGCTACGATCCTGTAGTTACCCCGCACATAGGGGGCAAGGAGCTCTATGTGACTTCAGGGCACTATGAAAAGTATGGAGAAGATTCCTTCCAGCCCATAAAGACGCCTCATGAGGGTGAGGAGTTTTTGCTGAAGCCTATGAACTGCCCTCATCACTGTGAGATCTACAAGTCAAGTCCCAGATCTTATAAGGACCTTCCCATACGCTACGCAGAATTCGGAACGGTATATCGCTATGAACAAAGCGGTGAGCTTCACGGCCTCACCCGGGTGAGAGGTTTTACTCAGGATGATGCTCATATATTCTGCCGTCCTGACCAGGTGAAGGAAGAATTTATAAAAGTAATTGACCTGGTATTGTATGTTTTCAAAGCGTTGGGGTTTGAGGATTATACAGCCCAGGTGTCTCTCCGTGACCCTGAGAATAAGTCTAAGTACATAGGGGATGATGCGCTTTGGGAAAAGGCGGAGCGCGAGATACAGGAGGTGGCGGATGAATGCGACCTGAAAACAGTAACCGAACTGGGAGAGGCGGCCTTTTACGGACCCAAGCTGGACTTTATGGTGAAGGATGCACTTGGCAGGAGCTGGCAGTTAGGCACCATTCAGGTAGATTACAACCTTCCTGAACGCTTTCAGCTGGAGTATACCGGTTCTGACAATCAGAAACACCGGCCTGTGATGATCCATCGGGCGCCATTTGGTTCTATGGAAAGGTTCGTGGCCATTCTGATAGAGCACTGCGGAGGTAATTTTCCGCTTTGGCTGGCTCCGGACCAGATCGCTGTTCTCCCCATATCGGAAAAGTACCATGACTATGCCCGTGAGGTATTAACCTCCCTGAATGAACAGGATATAAGAGGTTTCATTGACGACAGGGACGAGAAGATCGGCCGTAAGATCAGAGATGCTGAGGTTCAGAAAGTGCCTTACATGCTCATAGTGGGAGAGAAGGAGCAGGAAGAATCCCGGGTGTCCGTACGTCGTCACGGAGCAGGCGACCAGGGAAGCCTTCAGCTCTCAGAGTTTGTGAACAGCTTTAGAAGTGAAATTAAACTATAAAGCTTTCTGTTAACGGACATATAACTTTTCTGTTTTGAAAAATCAAAAATATATGCTGATATTTGCAACCCTGCTATGAAAAGTGGCAGGGCTGTTTTTTCAAACTTAACCAGGAGGTAACTATTAGCAAACAAAGATTTCAGAGGCGATTTCGCGGTAGAGTGGAGGAACCTTACAAAGTCAATGAGAAGATCACCGCTGATCATGTCAGGGTGGTTGGAGACAATGTGAAAGTGGATGTATATTCAAAGGAGCAGGCCTTGAAAATGGCAAGAGAACAGAATCTGGATCTTGTTGAGATCTCTCCCAAGGCGGACCCACCTGTTTGCAAGATCATTGACTACTCCAAATTTAAGTACGATCAAAAGAAAAAACAGAAAGAGATTAAAGCGAAGGCCCAAAAGACGGTGATCAAGGAGATCCGGTTTGGGCCCAATACGGAAGAGCATGATTTTAACTTTAAGCTAAAACATGCTGTTAATTTCCTGCAGGATGGCTCCAAGGTGAAGGCCTATGTGCATTTTGTGGGAAGGACCATAGTTTTTAAGGAAAGGGGCGAGATTCTGTTACTTAAGTTCGCTCAGGCCCTTGAAGACTACGGTAAGGTAGAACAATTGCCAAAACTGGAAGGTAAGCGAATGATCATGTTCATCGCTCCCAAGGCACTTAAAAAGAAATAGAAATACAGATCGGTCAAATAATAGAAAAATGCCAAAAGTAAAAACCAAGTCAGGAGCCAAGAAGAGGTTTAAGCTGACAGGTACAGGTAAGATCAAAAGAAAGCACGCTTTCAAAAGCCATATCCTGACCAAGAAAGAGACCAAGCAGAAAAGGGCTCTGACACATGCTACATTGGTTCACAAGTCAGATAAACCCAATGTAAAAGCAATGCTCAATATTTAGTTATTGCGTTATTAAGTTACTGGTTATTGATATATTAAAATATATAACCGGGTAACTACAAGGTTTAATGTATCACCAGGTTAGCAGGCCCGTAAAGCAATTGAGATCCAATTCGCCTCTAACCAAAAACTAAAAAGAAATGCCAAGATCAGTAAATCATGTTGCGTCAAAGGCGCGGCGAAAAAAGATCCTCAAGGTTGCCAAGGGGTACTGGGGGAGACGTAAAAATGTATGGACGGTAGCAAAAAATGCTGTTGAAAAAGGCTGGACCTACGCCTACCGTGACAGAAAAGCAAAGAAGAGGGACTTCAGAAAGCTGTGGATACAGCGGATCAATGCAGGTGCAAGGATGCACGGTATGTCTTATTCAAAATTCATGGGTAACCTCAAGAAGTCTAATATAGACCTGAACCGAAAGGTACTGGCCGATCTGGCCATGAATCATCCGGAAGCTTTTGAGGCTGTAGTGAAAAAGATAAAATAGTTTTAATCAACGATCTGTATTAACCCGGTCAGATATGACCGGGTTTTTTTGTTTATTATCCAAGTGTTTGCAGGGCGATAGTTCCCGTTCTATGGCACTAAACGCGAACAAAACCAACAAATCCCATGAGCATCGAACTTTTAAACCTGAACTCGGGATAAGAGTGCTCAAATAAAACCAAAACAATATATTTTATCCGTCATTGCGATGACGATTCCGATTATTATCGGAAGAGGAAGAAGCAATCCCCCAGTCGGGGAACGCTAATAGGATACATAGCGCGTACTACGGTAGGGGATTACTTCACGGCTAACCCTACAATCCTGCCCCAGCGTTCGTAATGACGATAGATAAAGGTCTTGCTATTCCTTCCTATCCCAAACTCAGGTTTTAACTTTGAACATTTAACATTCAGCTACTCCTCAACCCACGGCGCTCCCGTATCCATAAGATCTTTGGCCAGTTGATCCATCTCACTTTTCGCACGTTGTAATTTGTTTTCAATCGCATTCAGCTGATCTCTCACGATCTGCATGGTCTTTTCATGCGTAGCAGTGGGGCCGTAGGTAGAATTACTCAACCCGCGGTAAAGGGCAAAAACCCGCTCTCCCGGAGTAGGCCTTGTTTTTTCACCTGCCTGGAGTTTGGCGGCATTGCCATGCAATTCAATATCTATGGCGTGAAGTGTGGTACGAAGCTTATGCCACCGGGTGTCCAGCTCACCCGGAGCGGCTTTGGCCTGTGCCAGTGCTCTTTGCATGGCTTCCGCTCGCTTTTTGGCTTTGCCCCACCGGGTCTCTACAGTAGATATTTTGCCGGTCACCTCTTCAAATGAACGGTAAAAGCTCATCACCTTGTCATGTGGTGCGCCCTTCAGTGCCCCTTCACGTAGAGGTACTACCTCAAAGGTCACCGGTCCGGCCAGTTCCGTGATCGTACCGTCCACCTGTTTGGCTATGGCCACGGAATACTTCCCGGGCATTGCCAGCAGGCCTTTGGGTTCCTGTCCTTCGGGATAAGAAGGCTTGTCCAGCGATATAGCGTCAGGCGCAGGATAACGCAGGTCCCATGCTACCCGGTGAAATCCTTTTTTTGCCGGACCTTCCATACGGCGTATGACATTTCCGTTGGCGTCTGTCACGGTTAGCCAGATCTTGGGTGTCACTTCCCTGAGCTCGGCATCCAGCTCACTCCATCCGGGGAATGGCACGTCTCTGTTTTGCTGGTTCAGCGCTTTTTCCCTTTCCTTCCTTGACGCTGCCTTTGATTTCAGATCGTCTTTAAGGTAATAAGTAAATACAGCGCCAAAATCCGGATTGGGGGCAACATAATGCGAAGCACCCTGCGAACCCTTCTCATCATCGAAGCTCAGCTTTGGTCGCGGAACGTACCACCATGCCTTTCTTGTGGAAAACAGGGCAGCCTCCTGTTGCAGTTGCTGTTCGGTCACTTCCCGTAGTACCGAGTAGTCGTCCAGTACAAAAAATCCACGGCCGAAGGATGCACCTACCAGATCATTTTCCCGCCGTTGTATGGCCAGGTCACGGAAGGAAATGGTCGGCGCTCCTCCCTTGAGTTTCACCCAACGGGTGCCACCGTCAATGGTAAAGTATATGCCAAACTCAGTGGCTGCAAAAAGCAAATTGGCCTTTTCATGGTCCTGAACGACCCGCCACACCAGTGTACGGTCCGGTAGGTTACCCCGGATGGACCTCCATGTCCGGCCTTTGTCAGTGCTTTTCAGCAGGTAAGGGGCAAAGTCACCGTATTTGTGATTGTCTACGGCTACATAGACCGTATTGGCATCAAAGAGATCGGCCTTGATATCATTCACAAAGGCCGTAGCAGGAACACCCGGCAGGCTCCCCACTTCAATTCTTCGCCAGTTACTGCCTCCGTCTTCCGTCACCTGGATGAGGCCGTCATCCGTGCCTGCGTAGATCAGCCCTTCCTGTTGGGGAGATTCCGCCAGTGAGGTGATCGTGTTGTAATTGGACATAGCCAGAAAGTCCCAGGCATTGTCCCAGCTTTGTTTTCTGCCCATGATCGGCAGCTCGATACGGTTTTGGTTACGGGTTAGATCACCCGAGATGGCGGTCCACTGGTCGCCACGGTTATCCGACTGCCATACCCGTTGGGAAGCAAAAAAGATACGGGTGGGAGCGTGGGGACTCACCAGAATAGGAGCGTCCCAGTTGAAACGCTCATGTCCTTCTTCTGCTCCGGGTTGTGGCTGTATATCTATGACCTCTCCGGTGATCAGGTCCACCCGTGAGAGGTTGCCTTCCTGCCGTTCTGCATACATGATGTTGGGGTTGCCCGGCTCGGTAGCAGGCTGGTGACCGTCCCAGTTGAGTACGATCTTCCAGTCGGAGTTTTGGATACCGTGCAGGTTGTCCGTTCGGGAGGGCCCCCCTTGTGTGCTGTTATCCTGTGTGCCTCCGTAGATATTGTAGAACGGTTCCGCATCGTCCACGGCTACCTTGTAATACTGCGTGATAGGCAAATTGGGCATATACCGCCAGTGCGCCCCCAGATCGAAGCTTTCGTAAATACCGCCATCCGTACCCACCAGCAGATAGTCGGGATCACTGGGTTTGAAAGCGATGGCATGATTGTCCCCGTGCTTGTGATCGCGGTTCAGTCTTTTGAAGGTTTTTCCCCCATCTTCCGAATACTGCATCCATGCGTCTACCAGATAAAGGCGTTCAAACTGATGGGGTGAAGCGTATAACTCCTGGTAGTAGTGCGGTCCGGTGGCTCCCGCTACCGCATCGGAGCGTTTTTTCCAGGTGGTACCTCTGTCTGCAGATCGGTAGACACCTCCGGTCCGCCGGTCCAGCTCAATAGCTGCATAGACAATGTCAGGCTGCTGGGGAGAGATGGCAAGGCCGATCTTTCCCATATTGGATTTGGGGAGTCCGTTGGTAAGTTCTGTCCACGTCTCTCCGCCGTCTGTGCTTCTGTGTATCCCTGAGCCCGGTCCGCCACCCATGTAGGCGGCTACCGTGCGGTGCCTATCCCAGGTGGCGGCATACATCCAGTCCGGATTACGCGGGTCCACGGCAATATCCGTAACGCCCGTCCATTCATTGTTGCCCAGCGTTTTTTTCCACGTCTTTCCACCGTCAGTGGATTTATACAGTCCACGTTCTCCGCCTTTGTTCCACAGCGGGCCCTGTACAGCCACCCATATCACGGATGAATTCTCCGGATGCACGATCACTTCGGAGATCCTTTCCGAGGCTTTCAATCCCATATTCTTCCAGGTAAGGCCGCCGTCCTCACTTTTGTACAGGCCATCTCCATATCCGGCATGCCTGCCACCAATGTTTTCACCGGTACCTACCCATACGATGTGAGGGTTGCCGGGGTCGATGGTCACACAGCCTATGGAGTAGGAGGTCTGCTGGTCAAAAACCGGCTTCCAGGTGGTCCCTGCATTGATCGTTTTCCATACCCCGCCGGATCCGACTGCGGCGAACCATGTGTTTTCATCTTCAGGATGAATGGCCAGGTCAGCTATTCTGCCCGACATAAAAGCAGGACCGATATTACGCAGTTTCAGGCCCGCAAAGACGGAGTCTGCCATCAGTGATGATGGTGCAGGTGTGGTATTTCTTCCCCGGCGCTGGCTTTGCGTATGAAAACAAATCAGCAATGCTGAGATGATGAGGATGGTGTTTCGATAACAATTTTTCATAAGTTGGTCAGGTCTGATTTGATCTCACCGAAGTTAGGGGGAAGCCCTTTGAATTAAAAGCAGGTAAAAGGATTTGTGAAGAGCGGTAAAAGGGATCTTTTATTGTTCTGAAGTAATTCCGGGTGATTTGTTTTTTTCACGCCTCCGATATTCATCGGAGCCGCAAAGGTGCAGTCGCAAAGGTCGCCAATTTACTTTGCGGCCTTAGCGCTTCTTATACCGCTTTGCGTGAAAAACAAAACCATTTGATAAGTTGTGACAGTTGATTTTCAGTGGCCAGCGGGATGTTAAAGGCTGGATAAACAAACTGTAATTTCCCGCTACCAGCAAGTGTAAGTCGAAGAAATGTAACCAAATTCGTTTTTGTGGTACATATAATAAAAAACTCAAAGTAAAAGGGTTGAAAAATAATACTACTGACAGGCAGGTCAGGTTCATGAAGTTGTTTGAGCCGGAGCATGAAAGACTGGAAAAATACTGTCTGGCGCTGACCGGGGACCGGGAAGAGGCCAGGGACCTTTTGGGCGAGGCAGTTTTGCAGTCATTTCAGCGCATGGATAGCCTTCGTGATGAACGAAAGTTCCCTCACTACCTGTTCAGGGTTGCCAAAAGGCTTCATTTAAAAAAGGTACGGCGGTGGTGGAGTTTTCATAGTGCTGAGGGGCCTTCAATGATGATTGCCGATCTTACTCCTGATGCAGCAAGCCAGCTTGATTTCAGGATCCTGCATGAGGCGCTGCTGAAGCTGCCTGTGAAACTGAGGCAGGCTGTGGTACTCTATGAGATATCGGGTTTCTCTCTGAAAGAGGTTGCCGAAATGGAGAACTGCACACTTTCGGCCGTCAAGGCCAGAGTTATGAGGGGAAGAAACAAACTAAGTCGTTTACTCAAGGATCCTCCCCATAGTGATGAGGTGAGTCAAAAGGACCATAGTACTTATGGCTCCGATATACAGAAATTAATATAATACCTGCATGAAACCAATTGACCGCTATTTTGAAAAAGCCAGACAGCGCCCGGGTCTTGCCTCAAAAGACGAGATCCACCAAATGATCAGGCAACCGGCCGTAGCGGAAAGCAACCGCTCCGGCTACCGTGAAATACGAAAGCTGGCCGCTGTGATCACTATCATTTTTCTGATCGGTTTTATACTGTTCCTCATAAGACCGGAGGTTACGCCCCCTGTTCAGCAGGCACATTTTACGGATTATTATGAATTCCGGTATGCTTCACTTGTTCACGAACTTCAGGAGCATCCGGAGAAGTCCGGGATCAGGCTGATCGCATCGAAAGCACCTGATATTCCGTTGCATCTGACAGCTCAGGTACAACCCCCTGAGGAAATACTGAACCAGCTCGGGCTTTATACCTCCGAGAAAAACATTGTTTACAAAGGGAATATTCAATCGGCGGGATTTGTAAGCTTTAGCATAGTCGGGGAACGACACTCCGTGTATGTGGCGGACCGGCAGCAGACCGGTGAGAAAATTTACGATTTCTATCCACTGTTCCTGAGCGACATGAACGGACGACAGCGGGTGAAATACCGGTTTGTCAACGAGCCTGAGGACAAGCTGACCGATGATTTTTTTGAAGAACGTATTAATACACTCATACCCATAGTACTGGATGTGCCCGGCACCGATGCGAAAGTGGTGTTCTGGTTTCTGCCTACGGAGGAGCTGCTGAATATTCTGGAACAGGATGTATCGCATCCGGTAAAGGACCGGTCGGATTTTTCAGAAAACCAGATAGGACGGGAAGTAAAGATCTACCCTAACCCTGCTACCGGCCTTCTGAATCTGGAGATGGACCTTTACCATGAGCGAATAAACATCACACTCCTCGATATCAACGGTAAGCTGGTGCGTGCGCTCATGCCCTCAACCCGTGTTATTGCTTCCCATGGTCAGTACCAGTTTGATACCGGAGATATACCACGGGGCATCTATTTACTTTCCATTGAATCAGACCAGACCGGCAGAGTAGTAAGGAGAATAATTATAGCTGACTAACCCACTTTCACATGAACAGGTTATTGATTATCACCATATTTTTAACCCTTGCCCTGCAAACAGCGCAAGGTCAGAAAAAACCAGGCGAAAAAATGCCTGACACGGCGGTTGAAGCCGTACTACAGGCACCCCGGCCGGAGATCTCCTCATGGAATGATCTGAAAGGGAAATGGCTGTTGATCGAGTTCTGGGCAACGTGGTGTGCTCCGTGTATTACCAATATTCCCATTCTTAACCGGCTTGATGAAGAAATGTCCGGCGACAATATTCAGTTCATTTCACTTACTACAGAAGCACCTGAGATCGTGACCCGGTTTTTAAAACGAAAGCCCATTTCCGGTTGGGTGGGGATGGACCTGGACGGGTCTACGATGAAGGCATTGAATGTCAGGTTTTACCCTACGACTATTCTGGTGAATCCCGATGGCTTTGTTCATGCTCACCTGAAAGCCAAAACCCTCACCCGGGATACACTGCTGAAAATTATGGAGGTGCCTGCCCCTTCACAAAACCACGCGGAGAGGGAAGTCATCACCGAGCTTCAGCTTACACAGAAACTGGCTCAAAGCAGTAATAAATCCGGTAAGCTCTCACTCAAAGAGAAAAAAAGTGGCACGGACGAGGTGAAGCCCCTTTATGAAGTGGCTATTTGGCCTACCCCCAGGACCACCGGCGCCTCAGGTATGTACGGCAAAAAGATCGGCAGGCTTTCTGTAAAGGGTATCACGCTGCGGCAGCTTATGCTGGAGGCTTATGGAGTGTCGCCGTTTTTGGTCGTGGGGAATGACGATCTGCTGGATTCAACCTATAACGCCCGGGTTTCTCTGCCCCGGGGGGATGTGGAGGTTTTTGAAAGAACGTTACAGGCCGCTATTACCGACAAGCTGAAGGTGAAAATCGGCAAGGAATTTCGTGAGGTGACCCTGTATGAACTTACCGCACCGGAAGGTGTAACGCGGCAATTGCTGATCTCGGAACAGGAAAAGGGAAAAGCCAGCAGTGACGAAGGAGTAATTGCCGGTGTAGGGCAAAAAATTGATGGTCATCTGCTGTCTGCTATGGAAGATGTCCTTAAGTCTAAAATTATTGACAAAACGGGCCTGGCCGGTAAGTATGATTTTAATCTTTACTGGGATGCTGATGATCCTGAGTCCCTTATTCCTGCATTACAGGAGCAGCTCGGTCTGACACTGACCCGGAAGACACTGGAAATGGAGGTTTTGGTGGTGGATAACCTGTAGTTGGTTATTTTCTGTAACCGTTGCCAGGAAGTATAGCTATATTCTAATACAGCACCTAAATAAATCAGTCATATTAATCAAGTCAAAAGCAAAATACGCTATCTTTGTCATACCAAATTTTCTGGATGTTTAAATTTAAAACGGATTCGGTGAAGTAAATAACCTCTGGCATTCCTGCCGGGGTTATCCTTTTCTAAACTCAGACATATTCTTGTCGGAGTTATTTCTATTTCTATATATCAACAACGGTTAACTGAAGGTATGGTATGCTTATGTCATGTCTTCAGGACTATAAATTTGAACATCATGAGTAATGAAATTAAATCAATTCACGAATTCGACGTCAATTTAATCTGCGAATATTATTCCAGCGTAGAACGGCAGGGTCCGGGTAGCACGGAAGTGACCCTGAAAGCGCTGAGCTTTATCGATACGCTTTCGGAAGAGTCCCATATCACCGACCTGGGCTGTGGCACCGGAGGTCAAACCATGGTACTGGCGCAACATACACCAGGAAAGATCACAGGAATTGACGTGTTTCCAACGTTTATCGACCTGTTCAATTCAAATGCGGAAAAACTCAATTTTCAGCAAAGAGTAAAGGGCATGGTGGGCTCGATGGATGATCTTCCCTTTCAGGATGAGGAACTGGACCTGATCTGGTCTGAAGGAGCCATTTATAATATCGGTTTTGAACGTGGCCTTCGCGAATGGCGGAGATACCTGAAACCCGGAGGGTACATTGCTGTATCCGAAGCGTCATGGTTTACCGATGAACGGCCCGCCGAGATAGAAAAGTTCTGGATGGATGCCTATCCCGGGATAGACACCATTCCAAACCAGGTGAAGCAGTTACAAAAAGCCGGATATATTCCCGTAGCTGCGTTTATCCTGCCTGAGAACTGCTGGACGGAACACTTTTATGTCCCGCAGGTGCCCGCGCAGGAAGTTTTCCTGAAGGAACACGCCGGTAATGAAGCCGTCGAAGACTTTATTGCCAACCTACGCCATGAATCACAATTGTATGATAAATACAAAGCGTTTTACGGCTATGTGTTTTATATAGGAAAAAAGATATGAATCTTTAAATGAAAGGATTGCCCCTGGTTTCCCGGGGGTAGTCCTTTTTTAATGGTGAGATCGAACCTGAAATCCGCAGGATCCACCTAAGGATGTTTTACCAGAGGTACTGTTGCTGCCACTCCCCGGTCTGTGTCCTTACAGACCGAATAGGAACCCACGATCCGTGGATGGTCTGTGAAGACCCTGCCTGGTCTTAGGTTTAGCGAAGCGATCCTAAGACCCCAAGAAACCAGGAGCGTCCGCTCGATCTGACTTAGAAATGCAAGCTGTCAATCTATATCTAAAAATTTAATAGGATTACACTTAATCCCACTCATTAACACCAGACAATAAACTCTAATTCCAACTTCTCTACATCCCTTTCATAACCAGAAAGGCTTCTCCATGCCCATGCCGCCGGATCATATACAAACTCGGCCTCTACGGGATGGTGATGAACACCTGCCGGTACAGGTAGTCAAGGCGGATGCCACCATCAAATTATTGACGTCAGCGCTTTGCGAGGTAGATCGAGCGGACGCCTGCCTGTTCGGCAGACAGGCTCTCAGCTATAACAGGGTCGTAGCTCCACTTCGTTCATGCTACGACCAGAAGTGTTTTTAGGTCTTAGGATCGCTTGGCTAAACCTAAGATCAGTGCCGGGCTAAAGTTATTTGAGTTCCTTCACATATCTGCTACTTATCCAGCCAATCAAGTACGGTTTGAATTCGTGATACGGATAGTTGATGTACGCATCTTTAAGTTCGTATTTACGATCTACAAGCACATACCACCAAGTTCTTCCGGTTTCGTCTTCCGAAGATGCATAGGCAGTTCCCTGAAATCCCTTTTTAAGAATTCCAATGGTGTTGCCGGTGATTTTAAGATGATGGTTCTCAGTTGTGTTGTCAATAAATGGGTTAGCTCGTAATTTATACTCCACATTTAATATCTCGAATCTTTTTGGCTTATCGAAATATGTTTTTGGTTTGGTAAGGAATTCCTCAAGCTCAACAGACTCCCAAATCAATTGGAAATGTAGCCTGTTGTCTGAGTAACTGACCTGGTATACCGAATTGGTAAGGGTGGGGTCGTCACAGCAGCCCCAGTCACAAATATATAACCTGTCCAGCAGTTCACCCTTCCAACTGACTTTGACAATACCCTGACGTACGGTAAAGACCTTTTCAAACGTTGCGTTTGACTGGATGAAGATATGAATTAACGAACCTTCACCTCCATGTGGTCCCTGATAAATTATATCTGTTTGTTGATCATTGTTTAAATCAACTGCCTTTATTGAAAATCTTAGCTTCTTCTCCATCATTTCAAGCATGCGCCTCTCCGAAGATAGTAGTTCGTTGCTTTCAACAAACTCAACAAATACTCTCTTTACTTCATATTCATCAGTTGCTTCCAACCCTCTCCAGTCAAAATTGTAAACAGCGTTAAACCGGTCAAATTCAAGTAGGTATTCTTGCCCCATGATTAATGTGGGGATCGAGAAAATTACCACTGTAATAAATTGCTTCATTGTATCGGGGAGATTGCGCTTACAACATAGTATTTTGTAGAATGTTGAGGCTAAGATAATTGATTGAAGTCATATAGAGATAGGGCAAAGACCTTAATGACTGGAAGCACGTGGTGGATACTACAATTCGTGTTGGCCTCCTTTTCCTTACGCTATCTTACTCCCTCCGGTAAGTCTGGCGGCCCCTTCCCTGGTCTTAGGTTTAGCGAAGTGATCCTGAGACCCCAACAAAGAAGTATTTGATGGGCCGGGAAGAAATCGTGAGCTTATCCTGTTCAATTAAAGCAATAGTTAAGACATGGACTAAATGGACGATTCTTGTGTTAATTTTCAAGCCTCAGAACACTCTCCAATTTGCGTTCCATAGTGTTAAATTTACGATACAGTAAATAGGTTCCCAACCCGGGAAACATAGCCAACCAGACTATTGTAGCAAAAAGCTGATCAGTATTCCATGTGGCTATAGTCGCCGCTATCATCATTATAGTTGCAAGATAAATGGCAGAGAACATCATAAAGGTGTGCCATCCGGGTTTCATGTTTACAATAATTTTCGTACTTCCATGCTCTCTTGATATTCTTCCTTTAAGAATTACCTGTAAGGGTATAATTCTGAAAAATTTTGGTGGTTCAGTCAGGTCAAATCTTAAACTATTTTTGTTTAGTACTCCAATCCATACTTTGTTCGTGGAGATTGGGTTGCTGATAGACAGATAGCTTGCCAGGTTGTTTACACGTTCAGTCGTCCAGGTAAGGCGGGAGAAGACTTTTTCCGGATGGTCTTCAACTTCGTATGCTATGGACCTAAGATTAACCAAAGGGAGGAGATTTATTTAAGCAGTGATCTTTGAGGCTATTTCTTTGTAGAGATTAAAAGCTCCCGCACATCTACATCCAATACCTTTGCTATATGGAATAAGGTCTCCACCCTTGGCTGCATTTCATTTCTGCACCATTTGGACACCGTAGTACGATTCATTTCCAATTCATCCGCCAGCCAATTGTTGGTCCTTCCTTTTTCAGCCAAAACGGCTTTTACCCGGTTGTATATCTGCTTTTCCATAATGGAATTCTATAGTCAGAACTAAGTTAATCACTTCAATTTAATCACTTTTCGCATTATTTTATGCTTTATAGTATTCAAATAGATATTTTTTATATCTTTGTTATGCTTAAAAAGCATAAAATAAGCCGATAAAAGTTTTCTTTGAATATCAAAAGACAAAATTATGAAAAAAAGATACACCAAAGCCGACCTGGAGAAAATCGTTTACACCCAACTCGAAAACCTGGACGCTATGCATGACCTGTTGAAGATCATGAAAGTCCAGAATGACTTGCTGGAGCGTATGAATAAACGGTTGAGTTTTGAGATGAGCGAAGTGAATGATACGACAGTGAAGTATTCGCAGGGGAGGAGGAAGGGGTGAGTTTGTTCCCAGGGGCTGAGATCGGATCGGACGCTTTCTTAAATAGGAGGGAGAGGGGCGTACTACCTGGTCTTAGGTTTAGCGAAGCGATCCTAAGACCCCAAAAAACCAGGAGCGTCCGCTCGATCTGACTTAGTAACGTGAGCTATCAATCAATACACTATAAATTCAATAGGATTACCCTAAAATCAAATCAAGCAATAAACTCCAGTTTCAACTTCCCCTCTACATCCCTTTCATAATCCGAACAGCTACTCCATTCCCATGCCGCCGGATCATCTACAAAACCAGCCTCTACGGGATTGTTATGAACGTAGTCTAAACGCTGGTCCATCATTTCATTGGTGGACAACTCCACAGGGTGGTTATGTTGCTGCCATAATTGGAAATCAAGGTTACGTTTATTCTTTTCACCAGCCCGTTTGAACATCCATAGCAACCATTTTTTCCTGCTTTCCCCTGGGTTTTCATGGATGCATTTTTTTAGCTTAGTTGATGTAAAGCTTTTAAAATCACGGATGATTGCAGATAGTTCTTTTCCCTCTGCTGCGCTAACGATCAAGTGAATATGGCTGGTCATTATACACCACGCATGGATAGTTAGTCCCTTGTGCTGTTGGCAATAGCTTAAGCTATCCACCAGTATCTCCCTGTATTCATTGCGTATGAACAGGTCTATCCAGTTTACTACGGTAAAGGTGACGAAATAACATCCTTGTTGGTCACGAATGGCGTATTTTCTTCCCATGTTTTAGTGTTGGCATTTGACGAGGTGGACCGAGCGGACGCTCTACCCGGTTTTTAGGTCTTAGGATCGCTTTAACCTAAGACCAGTACCTTAAACCTAAGACCAGTGCCTGGTGTTCTATTGTTTCTCCCCCGGGGGTTCTTTTTTCCCTCACGGGAAAATCCATTACATAAGAACCAAATAATATTCCGCCCCTGGAAAAATAAATACACCCCACAAAATAATATTCCGTCCCCGGAGCTTTTTATCCTTTCCCCGGGAGTTTATGGCTCTCCCCCGGAGGATTATGCGTCTTCCCCGGGGGTTGGATTGCGGCCCCCGGGGTGGTGAAAGACTTTCCACAGCCCTGGGGATATACCCAGGACCAGGAGGATGTTGGAAAAAGGGCTCTTCCGATGCAGGAATGCCCTTTTCGGTGATGACCAAACCTTACCTTCTGTAATCACTACCATAGGCCTTTACGCGGTCCCTGTCATTGCGGAATACGTACCGGCCCGTGACGCGTACCTCGTCCACGGCAGTTTTCAGGTGGGTGTAGGCCCGGTCACGCATGACCTTGGCCTGTGAGTCGTCGGCCTTTTCACCGTTGGCGCGGGCCAGCAGGGTGGCCATATCATCGGCCAGTGTGGCGGCCTGGGTCAGACGGGTCTTGTCAAAGTTAATGGCCTTCAGCTCCGCAGTGCCGGCCTCTCCCAGGGTGGCTATATCGCTCAGATCCTGGATCATATCATGATGGCCGGAGCCGTCGGCGATCTCCCTTACGCGGCCCAGCAGGTCCGGGCGGCGCCGGAAGGCGAAGCGGAAGGCATCCAGCAGGTCGTCACGTTCGTCATAGGCTCCGGGCGACCGATCATTCCACTCCTTGCGGGCCTCCTCCTGTGTGTAGCGATTCTTCACCCATAGCGACTGTGCATAGCGCAGCGCCCCGGCCCGTACGGGCAGGTCTTCGCCATATACCTTCCAGTCCAGCCCCACCCCGGTGAGGCCCTTTTTATCTTCGGCAGCGATCACGCTCAGGTTTTCCGCTTCCTGAAGGAATACATCAATAGGAAGGTTGGGTGTTAGGATCTCATCGGAAGGCATAGCTTCCAGTACAGGGAGTTTGGTGTCAAAGTTTTCTTTAGACATACTGTAGTTGTTTGATTTGAAAATTGGTTCATCGGTCACTTTCAACTACAGGGACGGGTGACGCCCGGGAACCGGAGATAACCTTTTACAAGCTACCGGGGGTCGGTCTCCTGGGGCAAAAGCAACACTTTTCAGGCTGGAATATACGTGTGGATTTTTATTTTGCAAAATTTTGGGGTGGGGAAGTGGTATGATTTGATGCCGCTACTAAAACTGTACAAGTAAAAAAGTTAACCTACTCCTGTCCTTCCTTTATGAATATTAATGGTTACTCTACATGAGATCATCAAAATCAAATCCGACTGCTTTATGGGTACGCAGGTTATTGTCTTCAAAGTTATTAAAGTATTTGCCTACAGCGTACAGGTCTGCTTGTTCTGATTCTATTAACTCTTCAGTCCTTAATTTCTCAATTGACAATTCATCAAAAGATTCATTTTGCCTGACCAGTAGACAACGACCACCAATAGGATCAAATGCCGAAGAAACCCCAGCAAAGATGCCTTGAACCACTTTGGGTGAATTACGTTTCCCAACCCGATACACATGATAAAAAGCCTTGTCCGCTGTCTTCATCAGACAGGTAATACATCCATTGCTCATTTCAATGCTCCCTCTGTAAAGGCGATCTGCACCCTTTAGGGCTAAGAACAATTCATTTTTTTCTTTTTCTATTTTTGCCGGTGACCGTAAAACGGCCCCTGCTGTACTATTTTTTCGAACATACAAATAATAAGTTCCTTCCAGGCCAACAAGGACTGTATCCATAGGTCTCTCTACAGATTCCCGGAACTCGTTGAAATTCTCATAGCCCAGAAATCTAACAAGTGTTTCGATTTTATCAGGAGCGAGTTTTAGTGTTTCCAAATCATCCGCTATATGGGTCAGCTTACGTTCCAGGCTATAGTACAGGTACCCCTGACTGATCCCGTTTCCTACCTCGGAACTGATTTGACCTAAACCATGGTAGTCAAGAGATTCACCAGTAGCCTTCGACAGGCGATCCAAAAGTATTCTGAGGTGCTTTGCTTGATATTTTCTAGGCATCAGTCAAAAATCAAACTAAACATAATTAAAAATAAATGACTGATAATCAAAACTATCGGACTGGTATAGATTCCTTTCTTAACTGACCACCTTTGTCTTGTCGATATATCACACCGAAGTACTATTCGCGAGAGTACTTCAGGCCTTGAACGATGGGTAGTATATCTAATGGTCTGTGGGAGTCATTAAGATGCTACACCCGATCGCATAGGCCCTTCCTACACTGAATGCCTGAGGACAGTCCGGGTAATAGCGGACACTGGATTTTAGAATCCCCGGAGTTCAAGGAACGTCCGGCCAGGGACACCTACGCCCGCACTGCTACTCAGCCTATCTGAAACTTTAAATCCAGAAATCATGAAAAAATTAAAGTATTTATCAATAATGACTTTGGTATTTGGAGCTATGGCTTTCGCCTGCAATGATGATAGTGTAAGACCACTCCAAGGTGGTGAAGACGAAGATGAAGATCCTATTGTCGCCGATCCACCAGCCAATACAGATCCATTAGACTCTTTAGGAGGATAAAGTAACTTAATGTAAGAAAAACCACTGTCAGTAAGTGGTTTTTCTTTTTTAACCGCTAACTTATAGCGTGTTTCGTTGTCTTGGCTTGATCATATTGTTTATGACAGAAGGGTATCCGCAAACACCTGCAGATACCGTTTTGGATCAATACAGGGATTCACTGTCCACCAGCCTGCAACCAAAAAAGGTATGGTATGCGGAAATTGCCCTACTGTATCTTCGAAAGCGAGAATATGACAGTGCTGATGTTTATTATCGTAAGGCGCTGGAATACCCCGATTGGAAGGAAGAATATACGGCCTATCTATGGCATAATCTGGGGGTCGTCAATTACCGCCTTGGTAAAATGGATAGTGCAATACATTACTATAGCAAGGCAAGGCTTATCTATCGAAAAAATAATCAGCTGGAGAAGGTGGCTCATATCAGTGTTAACCTTGGAATGATAGACAAAGAGAGAGGTCTCTATGATAAGGCACTGGAAAATCTATTGGATGGTGCCCGTTATCTCGCTAATACTAATGACAAGAGGGCTTTGTCATCCTGCTGGAATACCATAGCCAACGTTTATACCCGGCAGCGAGATTATGAGTTGGCGCTGCGCTACCATCACAGGGCACTTTCCATACGTGAACAGCTTGGACTGGACCAACTCAAAAGTTCCTCATGGAATAACATAGGAGCAGTATATAGCAAGCTTGAAAAGTACGACAGTGCTTTAAATTACTATCGTTTAGCCCTGGAATGGAAAGAAAGAAATGACAATAAAAGATTAGGCAGCACCTTGAACAATATAGGATTGATCCTGCTGGAGCAAGGAGAATTAGGTGATGCTGAAACATATCTTCGACGTTCCTGGGATCAACATATTGCAACCGGAGATAAAGAAGGACAGGCCATTGTAATGACTAATATGGCACGTCTTCATCACGGTCTCGGTAGTTTACAAAAAGCTTTATCAAATTCGAGGCAGGCAGCTTTGATGATCAGCGAACTGGGACTGCTGGAAGAGATGCGTGAGAATCTGGAGGTACAACTTGCCATACAGGAAGACCTGGGCATTACTTCACAGGCTTTTGCAACGTTAAAACAGCTAACGATTGTTAAGGACAGTTTGCTGAACCGGGATAAGGTACGGGCCCTTATGGAGATGCAAACCCGGTATGAAACAGAACGCAAGGAGCATGAAATTCAACTGCTTACTGAACGTCAGGCACTACAGGAAACAGAGATCAAACTTCGCAATACCTGGAACAAAGCCTTGGTTATCATTATTGCGCTCATATTCCTGATCGCGGTATTAGTATGGGGACGCTGGAAGCGTGAGCGACGTCTCCGCTATCAGATTGAAACGCTTATGCAGGAACTGCACCACCGCATTAAAAATAATCTAAATCTGCTATCAAGCATTTTTAGCCTTCAGTCCAGGGGGATCAAGGACAAAGATGCATTGGAACTTGTAAAAGGTGGTGAAAGCAGAGTCAGGGCCATGTCTTTGATCCATCAAAACCTCTATGCCCGGAGAGGGAGTAGAACAATTAATATGCATCATTATCTTACGGAGTTGGTTCGTGGACTAACTGAAAGTTACGGGTACAATTCCGCTACCGATAAGATAACAACACAAATAGACAATATTGACTTAGATGTAGACAAGGCAATACCTCTTGGCCTGATCATGAATGAGTTAATAAGTAATGCATTTAAATATGCATTTCCTAGAGTAGAAGCTCCAAAACTCCTGGTCCGGCTGCAACAACGCACTCAACTCGAACTGGAAATAAAAGACAATGGTCCTGGTTTTAAGCAATGTACCAGTGAAAAAACAATGGGCCTACGTATCGTGGAGGTTCTGGTCAGGCAATTGAAAGCAAAGCATAAATTGACCACTGATGGAAGTGTACATTTTTCGATGCAACTTTTGAAATGAAGACAGGTAAAATAAAAGTACTTATCGTTGAAGATGAACTGCTCTTTGCTGAAGATCTGTCAGAAAAGCTGGTTGGCCTAGGGTTTGAAGTCACTACCGTTGTGCCTTCCGGTGAAGAAGCATTGCAGGAAATTCATAGATTAAGACCGGAGGTCATCCTGATGGATATTAAACTCTCCGGCAAATGGGATGGTATCGAAACAACGAGGCGTATTAACCTGGAATATGATATCCCAATTATCTACCTGTCCGAGCACGTGGGTGAAGAGACCCTGACAAGGGTAAAACAAACGCACCCTGCAAATTATCTTTCCAAAACGTGCACTGTTGAAGATGTCTGGAGAGCATTGGAACTGGCCTTTCATAATAGCCAGATCACCTTGCCAAAAAGATTACTTATTCGAGAGTCGGGTAAAATTAATAAGTTAATAGACTATAATGATATCTTATACTTAAAGGCCGCCGGTTCGTACTGTGAAATTGTCACGGCAAATGGAGCCTATCTTCAGTCATTTAATATGCGCATGATACTGGATCGCCTTCCCAAAAATCAGTTTATAAAAGTTCATAAAAGCTTTGCTGTTAACTTAAACCAGGTAACGGGCACCAAAACAAATGCCTTATTGCTTGGAGATCACGAAGTAAGTATGAGCCGGAAAGGAAGGCAGTTATTCAAACAGTTTACAAAGAAATTAACGGCGTAAAGAAATTGATTTTGGTTTTAACGATCCATTTGTCAAGTATCGTTGCTGAACTATGTAAAGGGTATCCTTACGACGTATTCATCGCACATGCCGTGGAAGATAAGGCGGAAGTAACAAACGAGCTCTATACCAGGCTAAAGGAAGCGGGGATCAAAGTGTGGTATTCTGGTGAAAAGCTGCAGGTGGGAGGGGATCTTTATCAAATGATCAAAGATGGTTTGAACAAATCCCGTCACGGTATTCTGATCCTGTCCCCTAATTTTTTTAGGGGAAGCTGGCCCGTAAGAGAGTTTCATGTGCTCTGGGGTAAAAAAAATGCCCGTATATTACCGGTTTGGCATAATATCACCAAAGAAGAGATTGAGCGGCACGATAAGTTGCTGGCCGAATTCTGGGCAGTGAATACTGATGTAGGAATGGACCGTGTGGTACAGGTCCTTATCCGTGCCCTTAAGGAGCCCAAAAGAAAGCAGAGATGGGGTATGATGATCGGTTTCTTCTTTATGTTCCTGTTAGCAGCCGCTGGACTGTGGTATTTACCAGACGGGGATACGCCACCCGGAGATCTTGTCAGAGCTACTATTGAACAACGGATATCAACTCTCCAGAAACAAGTCCTGATCACTCATACGGAAGTAATGCAGGAAGAAGGAGCAACAGCTGCTACCATTTCAGAGATCAAGAGCCTTCATAACCAGTATGAAGGTATTGAATCTTACTATCGGAACAGGTATACTGTGACGACCGGTAAAGCCGAAATACACTTCAGGAAAAACGTTGAGCCGACGCTGAAGTTGGATTTCAATTCGTTTTCTCTGCACAATGCTTATGGGTTTGACATGCCAAATACCTTTAAGATCGATCACAGCCTGGGGAAAGCGCTCGATGTGAAATACATTTTCCTCAATACCCAGCCTGTCAGTTATCACCAGGATGACCCCGATGAACTAACGGAAGGTGAGTGCCAAATCCCTGTTGCTTATGAAAACTACATACGCTATTTAACAGTTAGCCTGCAATACACCAAAAACACCGACTGGATGAAGCGCCGGTCATTTGAATTCATGGCTTTATTGCCTGTGGAAATCTATCGGTTTGAAAAGGTGGGTGATGACTGGGTGTTCAAAGGAGTAGATTAGCATTCCATTCACAAAGCTTTTTGGTTGTTCAGAAACTTTAATCCTGACCTCAAGGCATCAATACTTTCATGTTAAAATGAGAATTATGAAACATACACAAGTTTTTTTACTCCTTTTGTCAATGTTTATGAATACTTCGTCAATGGCTCAACAAGCTAATAGTCAAAGTAATATTGAAAAGTTTTCATCAAATTCTGGAACACTGATCGAAAAAGAATTCATTCCTGTTGGATCGGTGAATAAAGAAATTAAAATTCAAGTTATACTTGTCTCTGATCTGATTTCTACCCAACGTGTTTCAGGGATTCAAGTGGAATACAAAAGCAAGTATTCTACAAACAGTACAAGTACTTTCCTGGATAAAGATGAAATCAATGCTTTCATCAATGCCTTGGGCATTATCAAAGATCAGATAATTGTGAATTCCCCTAAGAATTATAAGGAAGTCATATTTTCAAGCCGTAGTGGTTTCCGGACAGGTTGCTATTGGGATAAAGGTAAATGGGTGTCTTTTATTCAAGTAAATAAAAGAGATTCAAAAAGCTATGCTTTTATCACTATAGAGGAATTAACTCAATTATCAGATCAATTAATAAAAGCCAGTAAAAAGTTATGAAACTGACCAGTATACTTACAGTGACTTTCCTGATGTTGGTGGCTTGTGATAACAGTGCCCAGGTTGGTGAGAATACCTTTATCTACGGTAAAAAGGTATATAGAATTATAGATAACGAAATTACCGAACTTGGCAATCTGGCAACTGATAATATAAGTAAATCCGAAGTATTGAATTCGGTACTCAGAGACTTTGAAAAGTATGAAATGGACTTCGTAAGGGCCGGAGTGTATACAAATCTCAGTGCCATTTACCGGGGAGATATCTTATATTTTAAAATGGAGTTGCACGCATTAAACGATTTGCGAAAGAAATATAGTCGAGGAGGATTAACCATAAATTTGGTCGATGAATATGGTTTCCGAATATACGAAATCCATGTTCAATTGAGCGATTTAATAAGAATTGTAGGTACTGATGGAAGTACTAAGCATTTTGAATTCAACGGTAAGACTCAGATGAGTTCTGAAGTTTACAAGGCAATTTACACCTATTCTGTCAGTTCCTCCTTAGATAAGTCAAGCAAATATTCTTGGTGATCAATCCCGATACTTAAACTATGCAAAGTGAGATTATATGTACTTTCTTTTGTTATATGGCTCGGCATGGCTATGTCAGTCAATGCCCAAACCGTCTACATTACAAAAACCGGCAAAAAGTATCATAAAGAAACCTGCCATTACCTGAAGTATAGCCGATACCCTATTTTCTTACAAGATGCAAAGGACAAAGCGTATGAGGCCTGCAAGGTGTGTAAGCCTCCTACCAGGGTTACGGAGAAGAGGTCGGCGATTGATAGCACACAGATCATAGAACCTCCAAGAAGGGTCAAAATAGCAGTTTCCAGGCAGTGTAGTGTCACTGCCAAATCCACCGGCCGCCGTTGCCGCCGAATGACCAAAAATGTCAGCGGAAAATGCTGGCAGCATGAGTAATATGGTTATATAATCACTAAACGTTTCAATTCAGATGGCTGCTGGGTTAAATAGGTAGTGTTTTCCATCTATTCAAGTTACGGATGCTTAACCCAGACCGAGCGAGACGCCTGTCCATTTTTAGGTCTTGGGATCATTTCATTAAACCTAAGACCAGTGCGGAGCTTGAAGAATAAGCAGTTCGGAAAGTAAAGTATACCGTTCAGAAAGATAAGTTGTTTCTCCTCCTGATACGTAGCTATTTACGACCAGATACTTAATAATCACACCCATGGCCGTAATCATAATGCTATTCACAAAATCAATGTTGCGGCAAGGTATTAATCGATTTTTTATAATATTATTTTTCAGCTTTTTGTCTCTTGCTCATGCAGGCGTTTCTCAAGAAAGTATCATTATCTCAGAAGGTACGCTGAAAGTGGGAGGCGTTTCAGAGGAAGCGTTTTATTTCGGTTTATTTGAAGGGGATGAGGTACTCTTTACCTTTAATGAAGTCAGGAAAAAGGAACTCAAAGAAGTTGAGATCCTCGAATGGCCTGGCACCTCCAGGTTTTTTGAATACAAGACCAGGGCAATCAACAGGAAGTCTCTCCAAATACAAAATACTGGTATTTACACCTTGCGCTTAAAAAACACCGCACTCGGTGGCAGGATCTGTCATTATCGATTGGAACGCATCCCTGCTGATCCTGATAAAAAAATTCAATACCACTGTGTATTGGAAGACAACGCGGGATACTTCCTTTTACACGGCAGAAGAAGATTACCTGGTATCCCTGGATACCAGCATTGTTGACGTCATTCCACATCAGATCCATCGGGTGCATTCTCAGACTGCAATAAATGGTAAACCTAACCGGACCTATGTTCAAGTGAGCTTACCGGCGAATACAATATCGTGGTCATATTACCTGGGAGTAGGTGAGGACTCAGAGGAAGTTTTCCGGAATGCTGAAAGAAAAGCACAGGCGACGAGAGATAAATTAAAAGGTGTCTCAAAACTGGCTTCTTTGGACCCATCCGGCTCATTGACCATGGCCGGTTTGGCATTAAATGGGATTGCCGAGTTTGCCATACCGGATAGAGCAGATAATATCCAATACTGGCTGACGGATTATGAAAATGCCCAACTGTTCATAGCTGGATATGAATTCAGAATTTATGATAAGGGTAACGGCCCGCTGGTCTATAAACGAATGGAAATACTCCCCGTGGAGGCGATCTACTTTTGCCTGCTTAATGACAACCTAATGGAAGGCATCGATGTGCACATGCGTGTTTCCGCTGTGACCATCACTGAAAATTGGGGGAAGCGTCCTGTTGAGAAATACACTGTAAACACATGGAAAGAACCTTATTTGAAAAACTAAATTTCCAAATTCGCTCTATGATAATTGCGCTATTCCTGGCTGGTTTCAGCACGTGTGGTGATTCAGAAACTACACCTTGTTCGGACACCAATTGCGCTGATTACGCTACTCAACAACAAGCTCAGGAAGCCTTCGATGCCGATCCTGATTGCAGAGGGGACCTTGATGCGGACAATGATGGTATTGCCTGTGAGCAGCTCCCCTCAGGCCCAGGGAATAGTGGATGTCCTACTACTTCGAATTGCGGCTGTTCAGGAAAGAATCAAAGCGAATGTGGAGGGCCTTGCTGTCAGTGGGTTGTGGGAACGGGATGTAGGTGTAGTTGATGATTTGACAATTGTAAAATTTAAAGCCATAAATGATCTAACAAGCAGTTCAATAGATTAGTCAGGAAATACCTGACCTTGATAGTAGATCTTATTTCAGTTTATCACAATTTTATTATTACTAAATATTATAAATTATGCCTTGTAGAGTAGGAATTACAACCAATCCAACAGAACGCAGAGCGTATTGGGAACGTCAGGTAATTGGCCTGAGTAATTGGAGAATTTTAGCCACCTATCCGTCAAAACAGGAGGCTCAAGCCCATGAAAATCGCTATGCGGCATCCTCCGGCTGTCAGGCTCACGCCGGAGGACCAGACATATCTGGAACATGGAGTGTGTATAGGTTTGATTATACAAGGATGAAGCGAAGTTAGTGTTTGATGATACACATACCTCTTTAAATAAAAATAACAATTTATTGATAGTAACTTGGTTAGTTCTCGCTCATTTGTACTTGGAGGCATAAAAGTCTTACGCCAATCCGTGATGAGCTTTTTATTTGAATTGATTTAAATGACCTCACATAATCAACCGGATTTAAAGAACCTGTTCATAAAAATGAAACTCAAAATACTAAAGTTAAAGAACTTTAGAAGTTACGCGACTGAAACAAATATTTCTATTTCTGATTTGAATGTGATAATTGGAAAGAATGATGTTGGAAAATCATCCATATTGGAAGCATTAGATATCTTTTTCAACCATAAACCGGATAAAAATGATCTGTCTATTATCAATGATGATTCTCAGATCGAAATAACATGCGTTTTTAATGATTTGCCAAAAACGTTGATTTTAGATGATTCAGTTGAAACTTCATTGAAAGAAGAATTCTTACTAAACGAGGATGAAGAATTAGAAATCAAAAAGAAATTCGCTGTTTCACGCTCTGGAAGTGTTTCCGAGGAAGCAGTTATTGTATGTCAATACCCAAATAATGAAAACCTGAAAGACCTGCTTTCAAAAAAGCGAACAACTCTAAAGCTTCAATTCGAGGAGCTAAGAATTGATTCGGGAGGTATTGATCAAAGAAGGAGTAAAGAGTTAAGAAATGCTATAAGAAATTACTATTACCCTGATGGAGATGTACAAACCATTAAAAAAGAAATTAAAATTGATGGAAAGCTAGATAATGAAGACAATAGGAAAAAAATATGGACAAGTCTCAAAACTCATCTTCCTATTTATTCTTTGTTTTTTGTTGATAAACCCTTGAATGATCAGGATGCAGACATACAAGATCCAATGAAAGAGATCATAAAGGAGGTTCTTAACAGCAAAACCATCATTCCATTATTAGAGCAGCTTAAAGACGCTGTTCAAACCGCATCATCAACAATGGCCGATAAAACAATTGATAAGCTTAATGAGTTGGATTCTGGCCTCGCGGAAACATTACGGTCGAATTTTCCAAAAGAACCATCTTGGAATTCAATTTTTAAGCTTACACTGGAAGACGAAAGAGGGGTCCCTTTAAATAAAAGAGGAAGCGGGATGAGGCGTTTAGTGCTTCTCAGTTTTTTCAGGGCACAAGTAGAGAATAGGCGTGCAAAAAGTGCACACAACATTATTTATGCATTAGAGGAACCTGAAACCTCACAACATCCTGACTTTCAGCTCATGATAGTAAATGCCTTAAAAGAACTTTCTGAAACCAATAACGCACAGGTACTTTTTACAACTCACAATTCTAATCTGGCTAAGGAAATTCCGAAAGAATCTCTCAGGTACGTCTATCTTGAAAACGACGGTATCCATGTAGAAAGCGGCACAAATCCTGATGGTACAGATAATACAGATATAATTGACCGAATCATTGAAACGCTCGGTGCTCTACCGGACCCAAAAAATAAAGTGAAGGTTTTAATATTTGTTGAAGGAGAAAATGATGTCAATGGATTAATCAACTATAGCAAGTTATTGCACGATCATGATAGATCCATTATTAATCTTGAAAACAATGATACAGTTGCCTTTATTCCAACGGGAGGCTCACAATTGAAATACTACATAGAAAAAAAGTATTTAGATGGGCTTCAGCAATCTCAGGTACATATTTATGATTCTGATAAACCGGAGTACATTAGGAGTGTAGAAGAATTGAATTCCGAGGGAAATCCATATAAAATTGGTTTTAATACTAACAAACGTGAGTTGGAGAACTACCTACATCATGAAGCCATCAATGAATGTTACCAAGAAGTGGGTATTGAAATTAACTTGACAGAAATATTAGATACGGATGATGTCCCTGAAAAGGTAGCCAGAGCTGTGCACACAGCAAGTGGCTGTGCTGAATGGGAAGCAATAAGCAGTGATCCAGTCAAGAATGATGCAAAACAAAAGCGCAAAATATCGAAGGCAAAACATCATTTAAACCATAAAGCAATTAAAAAAATGACAATAGAAAGGTTGCAAAACAGAAATGGTTATGAAGAGATCAAAGATTGGTTGGATAGGATCAAGGGATTTACTGACTAATGATTGAATAATAACATATGGCTTTTAAATTAAATGGAGGAGTTATCACCATCGGCTCCCTTTTCTGGCAGGATAAACAAAAGAAAGGAGGATATAACATTCGAAAAAATTGGAGGGAAAAACATTTGGATATGGAGAATTTCAAAAGTGTTTCAGTTCCTATTCGTTATGGAAGGTTGTCAGGCTCAACAGAAAAGGGAAACGAGATTTATACAATGATATTTGATCAATCAATACCCTACGACCATCAGGGAAAGGCCAAAGCAATACCTTTCAAGAAACAACCAACCTCATGGGAATCATTGAAGACTGAAGTAAAGTTGATGTCTTGTGCAGAAGGTTCAGGAGAACAATTTATAAAATGGGCAAAAAAAAATCAGCAAGTGTGGTGTGTTTGTGGGATACTCTTTAATCCAGAATCAAAATTATTAAATAAGGCCTTGAAAGCTGATATTCTTAACAATTGGGAAAACGCCCTAAAGGAAAGTGAACAAGGCCGGGATATATTCTTCAGTGATCCCGCGATGTATAGTCTTTCTCAAAAGGGCGAACTTCAGATTCCCTGGCCAAAGGAAGTCAAAGGCCTGGATTACCTCGTAGCCGCATCCACTCTGCCAAGTACGCATAAAGTTTCTGAGAAAGAGGTTGTATCCCGTATCAAAAACCGACCTTATTTTATGCCAAATTTTCTCCATGGAATAGGCACTTCACAAGACAGAATGATAATAAAGGAGCTAGCAAATGATATGTACCTGACCCAAACGCTATTTAAAAGAACGGTTGAAGCGTATTTTAGAAAAATGCAAAATGATACTACTCACCGGTACTGGTCATGGGATCATTGCAGAAAAGTTTTCCTTGGGGATTATAAGCCGGACTATAAAATGATTCATCTGGCCAATTATTTGGCCAGTTGGGGAATGTACAGGGGGTCAGGAGGCTTATTGCAAAAGAGTTATCAAATTCATGGTGAAGCTTTGAAAATCCTGATGTATAAAGACTATGTTCCCTTGATTTGTAAAAACGATACAGAAATGTCAAAGGAAAAGATTGATTTGCTTATGCAACTAAAAAATAAGCTTTCATCATATTACGAAAGCGTTGTTTATGAACAAATGGGATCGTTCAATAATATTTCGACAACCGATACTTTAATTTCCAAAATACTATTGGGTACTTTTTCTTGCATTCCTGCGTATGATCAATTCTTTGTTAAGGGATTGAAAATGTGTGGTGTTGAGGGAAGAAAATTCAACAATAACGGAATTGAAGTGCTATTTGATTGGTATGAAAAAAATGGTATACATAAGGTCGTTAACTGTTTGAATGAGGAAATAAGGAAATTTCCATTGATGAAACTCCTGGATATGCATTTCTGGAGTTTGGGTTATAATATGACTATTATCGAGAAGAAATAATGTTCTGGCATCTTCGTGTATAGAAAGCATACGATCAAAGTTCAATAAGTTTTAATAATGGATATAAAAAATGCTCAATTAGATAAATTGTTCATCAACTGGGAGAGCCAATATGAAGATGATGAGAGCTTTGTAAAAGATGGAATAATCAAAGAAAGGTTATACGAAAAAGCGAGACGAAAGATCCTTTTCATTGCCAAAGAACCCAATGACCCTGATCAAAAAGCTACGGATTATCGGGAATGGTGGAACAGGGAGATAAGCCTGGGCTTTTCATATCGTATTGCAGAATGGGCGTACGGCCTCTTGAATGATTTTCCTGTATACGACGAAATATGGCCAAAGATAGATGGAAAATATTATGGTAGACGAGCCATGGAAGCGATCCAGAGTATTGCGTTCATGAACATCAAGAAGTCGGGAGGAGGTGCAGTGGCTAACGGTGATACCATTGATGAACATCTGGAAAAGTATAGTGAACGTATTAAAGAACAAATCTCAATAATAGCTCCCGAAATTATCATTCTGGGACTTAGTTGGAATCCTAAATCACAATTGATATTCCCGGGAATTAAATGGGTAGATTCCGGCTATCAAATTCCAATAGCCAAATATGATGAATTCAAGATCATCGATTTTTATCATCCTTCGGCAAGGAATGCTGCACAAGCTTCTTATCACTTGCTAAAATGTGTATTTGAGGGAGATAGATTCAGTGAGCTTTAGAACGGTGTAAGGTGCAAATGAGGATTAGTTTTTTCCTCATCAGCGTCTCCTGTAAGAGCCCCTGATGATCTTGATAGTTGAGCCTTTACTTTTTAAAGAAAACCTACCGTCTTAATCTCGAAGTCACAGACTTCCTGGTGTTCGGGATATTAATTATAGATAGGCTCAAGACGCAGTCTTGAGCCAGTCAGGAACTTTGATTCTTCAATAACTAATCCTTTTTAGTGAATGCATATGCAATCTTAATACCGACCGAGGCGAAAATTCTATTGACAAACAAAGCATCATCATCCGTGCTGATCGTTTGTACAGGTTCCATCGTGTTGTTTAGGATTAAGGTTTGATCCTTATCTTTGAAATCGTCAATAAAATATTCTCTGGGTGTACGAGTAGGAGTAAATTCCACCGTGGCAAGCACCAGGAAATCATCTTTTCTGTAACCAATACCAAACCCCACATCAATTAAGCTTGTGGTATTAATATCGCTTTGAGTAAACCCCAACTCAAATACATTGGCGAGCAGTGCGACTGCCAGGGTACCTCTTGATTGTTTAAAGGATGCATCTGCCCTTTTTGTTTCGATATACTCTTTCCGAACATCTTCCTTCTTTTTAGCAACTGGATTGTAAACAGCCCCTAATGAAAATCGGGTAATAATTGGAAATGCCTCTTCGAATTGCACAGTATTATCGATAGGAGAAATTGTCACGGAATAATGATCACCAAATCGTCCTGCTGCACCGGCAGCTACAAAAAAGTTAAAAGGGCGTTCAAATTCCATTCCTTCAGGATCGATATCCTGTGGTTTTACTGAGTTTAAATCGGTCTCGTCATTGACGAGAGATTTAACGGTGTGTTGGGCATGGATAGATGCTGATATCGCATAGGCCATGAGAATAAGTACAGATGTTTTCATTTTTTAGATACTAAGTACCTAAACTCATAAATCAAGGTAAATACCCAACTTTGGGTATTTTTCCTCATCAGGGTCTTTCATTAAGGGACCCTGATGCCTTGGGATGGGAAATAAGCTCCTGTGTCATAGCCAGCCATGAGAAGATTCAGGCGCCTGTAGCAGTAAATGGATTAAAATCAATTAAAAATCTGCTAGATTAGTATAATGGATGTATGTGTAATAATTACACATAGCCGGATGTTATCAGCAATCCACTCGACTCAATATGAGGTTATTAATTGCAACTTTCTTTCTTCTTGCCACTTTGAAAGGTACATGCCAACTCCGATGTGCGGATGTTGTTGATCGACTCGAACCAGATCCGTATGAACTTCTGAACGATTCCATTTCGCACTTCGCAACGGCTAAACAAATTGATCAATTGATTGAAGAACAGATGCTACTATTTTCATTTAACTTCAATCTTCAAGCACAGAAGATCGACCATCTACAATTGAATTACCTCAATGAGATAGCACTCTTTGATAAGGTAGAACCACTGGACCCTGAACTAATCAAACGACTTGAAGACTTTTTCAAACAAAACTTGAAAGTTATTATCAACTCGGAATACCTGAAAGATGAACATGACGTAACAATTGAGTGTGCCTTCTCAACCCACATCAAAACAAAATAAAAGCTGATAACAATACGATATGGTCGCATGGCCTTACTTAGCCATCTGTCAAGTCTCTGCAAAACATCCCGCTTATCTGCCGCCAAGAAACTGCTGTACTTTCTACCATCTTGTTCGTGGGAGTTTTTATCTTCATGGCGCAGTGCGAGTATGCTACTTTGAATGCATCGGCAGATAAGCTACTTTTAATCGCATTTAATAAAGCTCAGAGGCCACAGCGCCATATCTGGACGTTATATGGCACTCCTGCTCAATTAAAAATCACTTGATAATCGGATATAGCATATCGGGCCCTGACAATGATTCTTACCTGTACCCCGATGGATGGGGTAAATCAATATGCGAGGTAAGTGATTTTGTGCATAACCGGGAGAAATACCTTAACGATAAATTCAGGGTCAAACGCAGGAATTACAGTTTGTCCGGCACCTATGATGGGGCAACAATTGTTAGTCAGAAGTTTAGAGATTTCTGCTTAAGAAACTCATACTCAAGTGTTCAGTTTTACCCATTAAAAAAGCAACCGGAACTGTATTTATTCAAAGTGAACTCTATTGTGGAATTCGACACGGACAGGAGACGTACAAGATTTGAGCACTTCAATGAAGAATGCAACATGTACAATTCGGTTGCAGGAGCATATCCAACCTGCTTGAAAACCAGGACTACTTTATCAGACAGCTTCAACAGAACGGATATACTTTTCGGTAGCGGATACGAACAGCATCCGTTAACCATCATTGGGGTTGAGATTTTTGAGAAGATGAAACAGAAAAGTTCAACGATATCGACTTTCATCCAATTCTGGATGTATATGAATGGGAAAAGAAAGGCGCCATATAATATACGCTGGTGTGCAGATGTCAGACTGCTACTGGCAACTTTTTTCCTCATCAGGTCTCCTGTAGGGGACCCTGATGATCTTGCTGATTGGGCTTTCACTTTTTTGAGAAACCGTACCATCTTTATCCCGAAGTCACAGACTTCTTTGTTATTGGGTTCCTGGTTATTGATAAGTTTAAGACGCAGTCTTAAGCCAGTATGAGGGAAACTCCATGCTCATAAGACAAATGAATTCAGACAGTGAAATATGGAAGGAATCAGAAGCAGGATACAGAACTCCTTATGATGCGTCAATTCCACTGGCTGAACTTGAAAAAACTGGGCAACCTGACCGGATCAAAGAAATTTTGGAGGAGTTTTGGAATGAATTTCATCATCAAGGTGATGCAGGGATTGCTTCATGTTTAACAATTCCGCAATGGATTAGAATCGCTCAACAAAAGGACAACTAAATACCAACAATAGATAAATTAAATTCTAAAACATTATGAAACGTTTATTACGTGTTATTGCCGCAGGGCTGGCAGGCGGTGGAGCCTGGATAGTTGGAATGATGATCTTTTTTGGTCCCGCACAAATTATATTAGCCGACCCTGAATTGCAAAGTGCTAAATTTAAAGCTGTTATGGAGCAAATAGAACCACTTCCTCGCATGGCGGGTAATATGTGGATAATCATAACAGGACTACTCTTGATAGGGGTGATCTATAGCATGGTATTCTCATTTATCGGGCCACGGTTTTCGGGGACCAATTTTCAGAAGGGAATAAAATTTGGACTAACAAGCTGGGCCCTTATGGTTCCATGGTTTGAATTTTATCTGCCATGGAATGTAATGCATGAACCCGTGCTGCTCGTGCTATTGGAAGTTGTCTGTTGGGCTGGCGTGCTGCTCCTTGTTGGTATTTCAATATCGTGGACCAGTGGGCTTTTGGCACCCAGAGCTCAAACTAAATCGTGATCTTCCAAATCCCGTTGCATTATGTGTTGAGGTTCATTTCATTAACTTCAACAGAAAAATGTATCCATTTGATCATTTGAAAATGGTTTACAATAGCTAAAAACCTCCCAAAAAATGAGAAAGGTGAAACCTATAAGATGATCCTGACCTTAAGATATAGCTATAAGTATTCGCTACACATAGGGATCCTGTAAGGATTGATTTATTAGCGTGAATAATTGAATGAGCCAATGCCATCGGGTGACGGGTAGCAGTAAACGGATTAAAATCAATTAAAAATCTACTAGATTAGTATAACGGATGTATGTGTAATAATTACACATAGCCGGATGTTGTGCTTAATTAAGTCAAGTGATACAGAAACTTCTTGCCATTGTTCTTCTCGCTTATTGTTTTAATCTGAATGCCCAAAAACCAGAGCTGGTAAAGGACATAAATGTTAAACCAATTGGAAAACATGGCACCCATTTTACTGTCCTCAACAAGCGAATCTTCTTCCTCTACAGAGAATCTTCGACTGCACCCAAAATCATCGAATACAAAAATCAAGGATATAACGTAATCGTTGATTTTGATAGCATCTCTAATTTCAACTCGGGTAATCTTGAAGTAAATTTCACAATGGTTGCCACAGATGAAAAGTTATTTTTCTCCTTTTACAAGCAAACACTGAAAGATGGATATCACAAAGAGTTATGGGTTTCAGATGGTAGCACCTCTGGTACCCATGTACTAATCAACAACATTGATTCTTCCAAGATTAGTATAACCAATCTAGAGGTAATCAACGACCGGTTATTCTTTCTTGCTAAAAGGAAAAAAATCGATAAAAAAAATTCGCTGTGGACATCTGACGGAACGAAACAAGGAACAATTGAAGTTGCGGGTACCTTTGACAATTTACCCAATGAGCTGACGCTTTTGCCATTTAAGCTGGGAAAAAGCACTTATCTGCACCATAGGAATACTAGAAAAATATGGAAGATTAACAAAAAATTTACACAAGCGACTAAAGTTGATTATTTTTTGACAGATGGATTCAACTATTCAGCCAAAGTCCTCTCTTACAAAGATGGAGTTGTTTTTAATATCAAAGAAAAAGCTGACTCTACGTGTGCAGTAAACTGTAAAACTATCAATACCATCTGGTATTCAGTTGGTAAAAAAGAGACCAATCAGATCTTAACCAAAGCCCCTCATGGCTTTAGTTACATGCATCCGCTTGATGATGGTTTTATTTTCTGGGGAACTTTCAAAAATTCGTACCCACTCATTTATTATGATTTTAAGAATGGAGAAATATCAAAGGTTGAAATACCGCGCAACTCCAAGAGTGATTGGGTAATTGCCAACAGAAAATTCTATTTCACAAAAACAAAATACAGGGATCCAAATGAATATTTGTATCGCTTTTCGCCCAAGGAAAAAGAGACTGTTTTGATTGATTCACTACCATTTAGCATACGTCATATGCTCAATACTGGCAATGAAATTTTGCTGGAATACTACAACCCGAACGAACATGAATTTCTAGCCAGATACAACCCGGAATCTAAAAAACGATCAAAAATCCAACCTTTCTCTAGAAGTTCAAAAGGTGCTTTTCCGAACTACTTTAGTGGAAATGGGCGTCACCTCTATTTCATAACAAGCTACTTTGATGGCAAAAGAAGCAATAAAATATTCAGGACTGACGGAACCGAAACTGGCACATCCGTTTTTCTCGATTCCGGTGAATTTAGAAATTTGAAAACCTTCAATAATGCGTTGATTTTTGACAAGAAAGAAGGATCCTTTTATTCAACCTATATCGCGAAAGCACCCAACAGCTACGAACACCTTGTTACTATAGACTCCTCTTCTATTTGGGCCAGTCCAGACAATTGGTGTAAAGGAAAGAACTTCATGTTTTTTACAGCTATGGACCCTCAGCAAGGCTATACACTCTGGAAAACAGATGGGACGGCCAATAGAACTTCTATACTTACCGATTTTTCTTTTGCAAACTGGGGTGTCAAGAAGGATGAAAGTTTTCTTTGCAGTGGAGACTCACTTTACTTTTCCGCGCGTGAAAACAAAAATGCTGTTGTACTTCTAGGTGTGGACGGAGAATCAGAAGAATTCTGGAATAGAACCCTTGAAGTGGATGATTGGAGAAGTATCCACAGTATGGCAGCATTTAAAAATGACGTTTACTTTATTCTCGGTTTATCAGGTAAGCCTACGGTCTATAAGATCTGTAATAAATGTAAGAATAAACACAGGCCAGTCAAATGGGCCGAACCGCACCTAAAAATCACCAACCTAGTTGTAGCTGATTCTATCATCTACTTTATAAAGATCAATGAGCAAAATGCCTGGGAACTCTGGAAAACCGATGGAACACTAGAAGGAAATACCTATGTCAAACAGCTTACAAAAGAGGTAAAGGAAATTACTTCAGATAATCTGGTCATTTTAGGTAACATGCTCACGTCCAATGGAAATCTCTTCTTCGAGATGCATCAGCGCCATCAATCAACTTTATGGTTTACAGGAGGCTCATCGGTAACTACAAGACCTTTATTTCGCTACAATGAAGATGATAATGAGTCTATCGGTTCGAATTTAAAAGCCATTTCCGCAAATGGAAAACTCTACTATTATTTTACTACTCCAGAATATGGGAGAGAGATTTGGGTGAGTGATGGAACAATTCAAGGAACGAAAATGCTATATGATATTAAAACAGGTAAGAATGGTAGTAATCCCAGAGTTAAAATTGAAATGGTTGGCAATAATTTACTTTTTTCAGCTGACGATGGGATTAATGGACAAGAATTGTGGAAGATACCATTAAGTATCGAAAACTAAGCACAACAAATGATAAGCTCAATGATCGGAGAGAGCCTTTAGCAATTTTCAGTGCGAAACAGAACTTTAGAATCAATTTGAAAAGATATGCTCTCCGAGCTTATCTGAACGTTATAAGCAATTATGCGAAAGCTCATATCAATAACACTAATCGGATTTTTTACTTTGGGATTATTTAGTTTCATTCGAAATAGCAAGAAAGAAGGAAACAAGCAAGATTCTCCAATTCTTGGGATGATTCTTCTTGAAGAACCTAATTCAATGCAAATAGAAAAAGTGGTTTCAGAATTAAGAAAGCACTGGAAATTGAAAGTTGATGATTCAGAAATAGGGAAAGAATCCTCTGTTTTGGTAATTGACGGATACAATATCGCAATTGCAGAAATTCCGGCCGCTATTCCAGGTAATGAAGTTCAAACTACTGCTGAGTATAATTACCTATGGGAAAATGGAGTCAAAGAATCCTCTAAGCATAAGAGCCATGTGATTTTATCAATAATGAACTCCGGTAAAAACCCAATTTCCGAGAATTTACTTTTTAACAAGGTGGCAGCCTCAATACTTAAGCACAGTGAATCTTTGGGCGTTTATATTGGTGGAAGAACTTTACTTATCAAGAAAGATTTCTATCTGGAAAACACAAAAATGATGAGCGAAGAAGACCTTCCTCTATATAACTGGGTTTATTTCGGTCTAAGGCAAGAAAATGGGAAACAATCTATTTATACATACGGTCTTGCTGATTTTGGAAAACCTGAAATGGAAATTGTCAATTCATCGGATTCGTTTGATGATCTAAATGAAATTATGTTCAATATGGTGCACTATGTTATTGCCTCAAATGTAACATTAAGAGATGGCGAAACAATTGGTATGTCAGCCACACAAAAACTTAAAATCATAGAATCCAAGGGACAATTTTTGGACGGCAGAACTTTAAAGATTGAATATTGAAACTGCTTACAACAAATACTATCATCCATAAGCGAACTGAGCTATTCGCAAAGCCATCTTTTTCCCTCATCCGGGTCTCCTGTAAGGGACCCTGATGCCTTAGACAGATAGGCCTTTGCTTCTTTAAAGGGAATATACAGGCTTAATTCCGAAGTCACAGACTTCTCAGTGATCGATTATTAATTATTTCCAGGCATAAGACACAGTCTTAAGCCAGTCAGAGATAGATTTAGCAGGTTTTGACATACAATCCTCATGGCAAACACCAGTTTACCGGATGAGCACACGTGCCGGCAATCATCAAATGTTTAGTTTTGAATACGCTAACACTAAACATGGAACTCTTTTTCCTTTTTCTTCTCCTGGCCGCATTCCTTTTTTTCCTTTTTCGTAAAAAAAGAAAGTACACCAGTCAAAAGCCCATCCATGTTCCGGAAAAGTGGAAGCCTATCCTGGAGCAAAAGGTGCATTTTTATCATAACCTTGACGAGGTACAGCGCAGGCAGTTTGAGTCAGACGTATACCGCTTTCTGCAGGACGTGCGCATCACGGGTGTGCAGCTTGAAGTTTCGTTGGAAGACCGTCTGCTGGTGGCCAGCAGTGCGGTGATCCCTTTGTTTGGCTTCCCCGCCTGGAGCTATTCTCATTTAAATGAGGTTTTGCTCTACCCCAGCCACTTCGACCGGAACTTTACACTAGACAGTAAACAAGAGATCATCACAGGCATGGTGGGGAGCGGGGTCATGGAAGGTAAAGTGATCCTCAGTCAGCCCGCCTTGCACCAGGGGTTCGACATCAATAATGATAAGAAAAATGTAGGCATCCATGAGTTTGTGCATCTCTTCGACAAAGAGGACGGATATATCGACGGTATCCCACCCGGCTATGAAGATAAGGCCTTCACCCTGCCGTGGATGGACTTTGTCCATCGAAAGACCCGGGAGATCGTAGAAAGCGACTCGGATATTAATCCCTACGGTGCGACCAACCGGCAGGAGTTCTTTGCCGTAGCCAGCGAGTACTTCTTTGAGCGTCCACACCTGCTGAAGAAAAAGCACCCCGGGCTCTACGGGCACCTGTCGAAGGTCTTCCGGCAGGATATGACCGGGGTGATCGAGCGCTCCGGTTTTAAAAAGCAACAGGAGATCGGCCGCAACGATCCGTGCCCTTGTGGTAGTGGTAAAAAATATAAGAAATGTTGTATGCAGTAAAAAACGAGCCCTCGTTTGCAACATATATCAAACTATCTCTACACTTAACCCTCACCCTGGTCTCCTGTAAGGCCCCCTGATACCTTGGGGGAGGGAAAGAAGCTCAGGTGGTATAGCCGGCCATAGGAAGTTCTATACGCCTGAGGAAGTAAACGGGTTAAAATCAATCAAAAAACGGCCAGATTCGTATAAAGGCTATAGGTGTAATAATACCTATAGCAGGATTTTGTATACCCTTTTAATACTGATAATTGCCACTAACAGCTGATATAAAAGTAATTTCCGCATTAAATAACCTTGAATTGACAGAGGTTAGAACTTTTGGAGATAATAGCATCACCAGGCATTTTCATAATCGGCTATCCTTCGCTATTGTGACCGGAGGAATCGGGGAGTTTATATTAAAGGGTGGTCGTCAAAAGGCAAGCACCGGCAGCATTGTTAAAATAGCTCCTGGCGAAGTACATAGTTCAGGTAAACCGACTGGTGCAAGCCACTTTGAATATCGTGTTTTTTATGTTGCGGATACTTCAATTCAGCGTATTCTGGATGCGGAAGAACAAAAACCGGAAAAAAGCATCAGCTTCAAAGAACAGATATCATATGATGTAAACTTCTTTTTCAATTGCCTCCAAACTCACCAGGGGTTAGTGAGAGAAACAGATATTTTATACCAGGAAACCATGTTTACCAATCTGGTTCTTGAGCTACTGCAGTCACACAGCAATACAAAAGTACAACTTCCAGTCATTGACTCAAGGCCTTCATACCTGCCGGTAATTATTGATTATTTACACGCTTACTACTACAGATCAATTTCGCTGGACGAGCTGTCAACTGTTTCCGGGAGAAGTCCAGGCCAGATCATCAGGACATTCCAAAAACATATTGGTGTTGCTCCACATGTTTATCTGATAAACTTAAGGGTAATAAAAGCAAAGGAACTTTTGGCTCGGAACATATCGATTTCGCAAACAGCTCTTGACGTCGGATTCAGCGATCAGAGTCACTTTCACCGGTATTTTAAAAGGATAAATCATGTAACACCCGGGAAGTTCAGAAAGTCCATTTCAGCATAATGCGCATTTTATACAAGAATTGAGCCTGAGGCTTCAATAATTTTGGCAGGACAAACTAAAATTCTGAATCTATGATCGTAAAATCTGAAAATGCCAAAATGCGGGAATTCCTTGGGGTAAAATTTGAGTTACTGGCCCTGGGTAAAAAATCTATGGTCACCAAAATGCTCTATAAAACAGGAAATCATGTCCCATACCATCAGCATCCCCATGAACAAAGTGGTTATATCATTTCCGGGAAATATAGGATCAGATTTGGAGAACATGACGAAATACTCAATACAGGAGATTCTTATTCCATCCCGGGAGGTGTGGAGCATACACTCGAAGTATTGGAGGAAGGAGAGGTAATTGATTTTTTTAGCCCACCTCGCGAAGACTACTTATAAAAACTTTCCTCATCCGGGTCTCCTTTAAGAGATCCTGATGCCCTGGGGTGAGAAAGAAGCTCCGGTATGGCCGGCCATACCGGAGTTCTACACGTATGTGGCAGCAAATGGGTTAAAATCAATTAAAAATCAGCTAGATTAGCATAACGGATATAGGTGTAATAATATACCTGGCCGGAGGTTGGCACACATTACTGCAATGATGAAATTTCTGCTGAACATTTTACTCCCTCTTTCGATTATTTCCTGTGGCGGACGAACTGAACAGCAGCGAACAACGGAGGAACTGGCCACTGAACCTGCAGATACTGTTGAACTTTCTGAACTCCTGGGGGCTAACGAACAGGAAAGTTTGCCAACAGAATCCAATGAACCCGAACCACGAAAGAAAACCATTTCATTAAGCTCACTTGAGCCAACACCATGCAACATCAACGTAATTCTCTATGCCTATGAGAACATTGACAGTATGTCAACGGAAGCCATAGATATTTTCCTGAATGTCTTTTCCGAAGAGTGCAACAACAACGTTGAGTTCTCGGAATTTAGTCAGGAAATGATTTTTGAAGTATTCGGTAAGTACCTTGGGGAAGTGGCTGAACTAATTACTAAAAATGATTACAACATGAAGGCCCTCATAGCTGAACTGGAAGCTCCTCTCCTGGATCCGTTGGTCGGACCCATAATTTCGGATTTCAGATCGACTGAAATCAAGAACGCCAAAATTGATAGTGTAATTGCCGCACTGGAACGAGCGAACGAATACCTAAACTGAGAATAATTGTTAGCGATAGTCTTCGATCTTAAATTTTCTTTGTTTTTGAAGAGTGATACCATCAGTTAGTTCTACAGAGTTAAGCGTGTGACAGAGAAATGTCCGGTCCCAAATTGGTTCGACAATTGCTTCGATCCTTACTTTTTGCTCATTTTCAGTGAGTTCCCGGTAGTTGAATTTAGTAAACTGCCTGTAGTCTGATTCTTCCAGAAAAATCAGGCAAGTGCTGTCCTGATCTGTCCTTAAATAAATAAAAGGAGATTGAAGAAGGTTTTGTTTATCCAACATTTGTACATAAGCAGCTCCAATGGAATCGCTTTTGTACAATTCTGAATACCAACCAATATCTCCACCTTCCTCGTAAGCATGAAATACGCTATCAGGTTGTCCGTAAAAACTTCCAAACCTTAGCCAGGTATAGTAAAGATCTCCGGTTACCAGTCTGGTGTTCGGGTTGTCCGTGCAGTTCGTGAAAAGTAAAAAGATTATGACAAGGTGAAGAATTTTGATCATGGCTTGGTTATAGCTAAAAACATCCATACTGCATTTTAGGTATCATACATACACTATCATTATCTTTCTATGGTCTCAGTGCCGTATGTAAATATATTACGATTTATTGAGAGTTAATGTTAGGCAGGCGTGCCAGAACAATAACCATCCTGCTAACCCACTTTAACAGGATCCCTGCCTTCCATAACCGAGGAAGGTGTACAGCCGTAGTGCTCCACAAAGCATTTGTCAAAATAGGGATGGCTGGAGAATCCCACCATATAGGCGATCTCTGAGACCGAGGCGTGTTTCTTCTTCAGTAATTCCATGGCCCGTTGCAGGCGGAATGACCGGATGAGCTGGCTGGTGGATTCGTTGGTCAGCGCCTGAAGCTTACGGTGCAGCTGTGACCACCTCCCGGCTCAGTTGCTCCACCCTGAAGTCCTCCCTCTCGTAATTGGCCTCAAGGATGGTCATCAGGCGCGTAAGGAAGGCCTCGTCCATGGAATTGATGGCAATGTCTGCCGGCTTTAGTACCACCTGCCGGAGATATTCCAGCCCTTCCTGCAGCTTGCCCTGGTCCACCATGCTGCTTCCAATGTTTCCTGTGGTGATGGCCTCCAGCCAGTGTTCTTCC
This sequence comes from Flammeovirgaceae bacterium BBD 1991-12, assembly GCA_001657315.1. Lineage (GTDB taxonomy): Bacteria > Bacteroidota > Bacteroidia > Cytophagales > Cyclobacteriaceae > Fulvivirga. Next base: position 79,054 of record LYSV01000039.1, read on the forward strand.
GCCTCCCGGGTCACGGGCAAGACTTCATGATAGATACGCAACGCTTCTTCATGCCGGCCCTGCTTTTGTCTTACCGCGCCAATATTGACCATGTTGGCGGCTATCCCATTTATATTGTTAACAAGCCTGTTGATCTCAAGGGCGCGATTGATATGGAGGAGTGCATTGTCATAGTCGAATGATTTTTTGTAAACACTTCCTATAGCGTTCAGTATTTCTGCGTTTTCTTCCCGCGTACCAAGCTCCTCGCTGATCCTTAAGGCCTCGAAGTGCTTCTCCAGCGCTTTATCAAACCACCCGAGATCACTGTAGGCATGACCCAGCTTGTAACATGCCTCTCCCCGGAGTTTCCTGAGATCATTTTCCTCTGCTATTGCCAGTGCCTTGTTGACCTCGTCAATGGCTTTTCTGGGGTTATTGATATGGCGGAAGTACCCGGCCAGGTTCAGGTAACCCATACAGATCAACCTGCTATTCTCTTCTGATCTGGCAAAATCCAGGGCATGCTGAAAGTGTGCCAGCGCCAATGAATCCCTTTTTTACTCCATATAAAGTATACCCAACTGGTATTCACTCCTGATCATACCGGTTGTGTGGTTGATCCCACGGGCCAGATCAAAGGCCTGCGATGCATAATTCAGGGCATCGTTTGTCCCTATCTTTTTCCCCAGGGATGCCAGGGCAATGAGTGTCTGTACCCTGGGGACACCCTGTTACCCGGAAACCAGTTGTTTGAGGCTGTCCAGGTCTGGCTGTCTTGCCGGCAGCGGATGAATGCCTGTGAAGACCAGGCAAAGTATCATGGCCATAAATGGCCGGAGCCGTGTTGACTGACCTGTTCGCATAATCAAATGTTATACAATATATGGCATGAGCGTGTTACCTACATGAGCACTGGTTGTTAAGCATTACCATACTTCATTCCCGCATTAAAAATCATACTCATGAAAATCCGGGCTGAATTCGTCCGGGTGGAATGAGGGGTTTAACTTCACTGCTTCGAACTCATATTGCTGATAAAGCCCCTTATCATCATACACCTGTATCATAGCCGGCAGGTGGGTTTTTTTGTGGATGTATAAGGTCATGTTGGGGGAATAGTCATTGGGCACCTGGATCACCTGGCCTGGGGATACATCATAGTAGTGATCTACTTCGGTATTCTGCTCCATGATCATATAGGCATTCACTTTCAATTTCCTCGCTATCGTAAAGACCGTTTCATCTTTTTGAACAGTATAATCGATGTACCTGAAATTGGGATTGTTGAATGTCAGCACCCAGCAGTCATTGTTATCTCCCATGTTTTTACCGGTAATGGTGGCCATCTCGTTCAGCTCGGATTGATATTTCCTGAACAGGAGCTTCAAAATGGATCCAAAATAGTCGAACCCCGAGTCAAAAATGGTATGATGCTGATCCTTGATCATGCGACTGCCGAGGGGCTCAAGCCTGATGTTGAACCATGGGAACCCGGCGGGATTGACCAGCGCTGTTTCCTCCCCGTGCCGGTAGAGCACCTCTACCCCCTTGTTGGGGGCAATCTGCCGGATGTACACCCTGAAGGGTTTTCTGTGCAGCTTGATAAAGGCCCGCTGCTTCCTCATTTTATCGTTGATCCGCTCCATCTTTTTCATTTCATACGCCAGCGTGCTCACCTTTTCTATGCTTTCGAACATTTGACGGGCCACGTTTTGCACAGTTTGAGCCTGGCCATGGCTGGAGGTGAATACAAAAACGAGGATAGAGGAGAGGGCTAAAAGAATTTTTATCAAGGCGCTAAAAGTTGATGTTCTGATTAAAGACATCCAATATATTGTGAAGGTTAACGTATTCAAATTTTTTTTATTGGATTTGTTGTCAAGGTATCATTAAAAAAGTAGTAGTCGAGTAACAGTCGTGGCACCGCTGGTACATTAAAAAGGCCAGGGTTAAATACCGGTTCAATGATAAATTTCAATATGTTATACCTTTAGGAATCCAGAGTGGTGCCACGACTCATCTTTTAATTTGCATGCGTTCTGGTTGAATCCACCAAAACTACCATTAAAATAAGTAGCGCTTGTTCAGGGGTGTTTCCTTTTTAACTTAGGCGCCGCATACTACACTTTAATTCGATAATCATGAGAAAGGTAATTCTCCTTGTTTGCATTGGCTGGTCCTGTACATCTCCGGGGCCGGAAGTAAACAGTGAACAGGCCCGCTGGGCGGAGCAGGCCCAACGGGTGACCATCATCCGGGACACCTATGGAGTCCCCCATATTTATGGTAAAACGGATGCCGACGCGGTATTTGGCCTACTGTATGCCCAATGCGAGGATGATTTCAATCGTGTGGAAATGAATTACATCAATGCCATGGGCCGCCTGGCGGAAGTGGAGGGAGAATCCGAACTGTACCGTGATCTGAGGATGAAGATGTTCATTGACCCTCAGGACATGAAAAGCAAATACGACAGCAGTCCCGACTGGCTGAAAAAACTGATGGATGCCTTTGCTGATGGGATCAACTATTATCTTTTTACACATCCCGGGGTTAAACCGAAATTGCTGACACGCTTTGAGCCGTGGATGGCCCTTTCGTTCAGCGAAGGAAGCATAGGTGGTGATATTGAGAGGATCTCCACGCGCAACCTGAAGGCATTTTATGGCAGCGACGTAAAGCAGATATCCATGATCGAAGAGCTCCCGGATATTTACAAGGAGCCAACCGGCTCGAACGGCATATCGATTGCTCCTGCACTTACGGCCAATGGCAATGCACTCTTTCTGATCAATCCACATACCACTTTCTTCTTCCGTTCGGAGGTACATATGGTGAGTGAAGAAGGGCTGAATGCCTATGGCGCCGTTACCTGGGGGCAGTTTTTTGTATACCAGGGTTTTAATGACCGGCTGGGATGGATGCACACCTCATCCCGGGCCGATGCGATTGACGAGTACCTCGAAACAGTGGAGGAAAAAGAAGACGGTATGTACTATCGGTATGGAGGGGAGGAAAGGCGCCTCGAAACGAAGAATATAGTGCTACCCTATAAGACCGAAGAAGGTACGGCTACACAGGAGGTCACGGTGTACTACAGTCATCACGGACCAATCATCAGAGCGGAAGAAGACAAATGGGTGAGCATACGCCTTATGCAGGAACCTGTGGATGCCCTGACACAGTCCTATATGCGAACCAAGGCCAGAAGTTATGAAGAGTTCCACAAGACTATGGAGATACGTACCAACTCTTCCAACAACACAGTTTACGCCGACGCAGACGGCAATATAGCCTACTATCATGGTAACTTCATTCCCAAAAGAGATCCACAGTTTGACTGGTCCGGGCCGCTGGATGGCAGCGATCCGGCTACCGACTGGCAGGGGCTGCATACCGTGGATGAGATCGTGACCATTCTGAATCCGGAGAACGGATGGATCCAGAATTGCAATTCCACTCCCTTCACAGCGGCCGGAGAATTCAGCCCAAAACGGGAGGATTATCCCACCTATATGGCCCCTGATCACGAAAACTACCGGGATAAGCATGCCGTCCGTGTGCTTGACGGCAAAAAAGACTTTACACTTGAATCATTGATCGAAGCGGCTTATGACCCTTACCTTACCGGCTTTGCTGAGCTGCTGCCACCGTTGGTGCAGGCTTTTGATCCGGCCGGAAAGGACCTAAAGCTGAAGGAAGCCATGCAGGTCCTGAAGGATTGGGACTACCGGTATTCCGAAGAGTCCGTTGCTACCTCACTGGCGGTGTATTACGGCCAGGAGTTATTGAAAATAGCCTATGCCTCTGCAGACAGAGGAGCTGGATCCATATACGACTACATGGCTAAGAGCTTGCCGGGTACTCAGAGGGTGCAGGCCTTTGAGCAGGCTGTAGATATTCTGGAGCAGGATTTTGGTACATGGAAAATACCCTGGGGAGAGATTAACCGGTATCAGCGGCTGACCAGCGATATCTATCAGACGTTTAATGATGATGAGCCCAGCCTGCCCGTGGCGTTTGCCTCCGGCCGCTGGGGTTCATTGGCTTCATTCGGTAGCCGTAAGTATGCGCAAACCAAAAAGATGTATGGTACCAGTGGCAACAGCTTTGTGGCTTTTGTGGAATTCGGGGAGAAGGTGAGCGCCAAAAGCATCAGTACAGGGGGTCAAAGCGGTAATCCGGGATCCCCCCATTTTGATGATCAGGCCATGATGTATACAAAAGGCGAGTTCAAGGATGTTTTATTTTACCGGGAGGATATTGAGAAAAAGGCACAACGGACCTATCGACCCGGGAATGTTGACGGTTAATCGTTTCCTGTTCTGAGTTTCTTGTTTCCTGTTTAGAGTTCACAAAGAAACCCGAAACAGTAAACCCGAAACAGTAAACAAAAAACAGTAAACCTAAACAACTATAACCCCCTAAAGCGCAAAATGGCCGGTATGCAATAGGCCACTGCGGCGATCAGCATTACCGCAGCAAATCCAAGCTCAACGGCCAGCAGAGTGGCTAGCGCCGTGCTGATAACGGAGGCACAGCCGTTGATGCCCCAGCCCCAGGGTATAAGCTCCTGACCATTGTTGTCGTTCAGCCTTTTAAGGCCGGCAGGAAATGGAAAACCCATGAGTACACTTAACGGAGCCAATATGATCAGCACAAGGCCTGCTTTTTCCCAGCTATGGAATGTGATGGTCAGGGCCAGCAGGTATTTTAACAAAAAAACATAAAGGACCAGCAGTCCTCCTATGAGCAGGAAGAGTGATCTTATCTGCTTTTTGCTCAGTTCATACCGCGATGAAAGGTAGCTCCCGATCCCGGAAAAAAGCAGCAATACCGTGATGACACCTGATGTGGCATAAACGGCATTGCCAAAGTACAGGATGAAATGCTGGATAAGAACGATCTCCACCAGCATAAAACCTATGCCAATGGCTCCGAAATAGCCAAAGGTCCAACTCCTGTGGCGGCCTTTCCAGCCCAGCCTGAAAAGAGGGGCGATAATCAGGATCGCAGAAAGTAAAATGATCTGGATCAGGGTGATGATGAGCATAAGATACCCGAGTTCGAGAAAGGGGAGTGTGCCTTTGCCAAAGATCTTGCTAAGGTCAGGGATGGTTTTCCAACGTAGGAATTGAGAAAAATATGGCCGGTTGTCCGTGGCGGGTGTGATGTTGAATGAATAGTCATGATAAAAATTCGATGGCCGTTGGGTCAGGAGCGCATCCACATACTCGAAGAACTTTCCGTCCTGCATAACATTATGTTCTTCTCTTTCACCACTTCTGATATCCGGTAATAGTACGGGGTCGAAAAGCAGCTCTTCACAAAAGGAACGGGTATTTTGTAGTTGTTCAGCGGTAAAGGTGCTTCTCTTGTATAAAAAGGTGATGGTACCCCAGCTTCGGATCGCTATGATGTGGCGCCTGGGATCTTCTCCATTTTCCTTCACGACTTCCACCAGGGTAGCAAGGATCTTTAGCGGACCCCTGACCGGGTAGTCCATCCAGCAACTCACACTGAGCATGCCTTTGTCCCCAAGCCGGTCCCGCATGTTCCTGAAAGATTCTCTGGTAAGAAGGTATTCTTCATGCAGTGCCTTTAATCCGGATGAACCACCAAAGGCATCGACCATGGGCAGGGTGATCAGGTCATAGCTATGCCTGTCCTGCATAAGAAAGGTGCGGGCGGATCGCCGTAGGGTTATGAGGTTTGAGGATGCAGGTGTGAGTCGCTCAAAGTCAGGCAGGTGATCTTCTGTCATTTGTAATGCGCCGGCATTGGGTTCAACGGCCGTTACTTCTTCTGCTCCATGAGCAAAGGCGTGGGCTACTTCCATCCCCGTACCCGAGTTGAGCACCAGTACTTTCGTGGGTGTGCCCACGTGAAACGGCAACGCACCTGTGGTATAGTTGAGCACCCCCTCTGCTGAGAAATCTTCAGGCCCGGGGATCACGCCGAACCAATTCCCATTGTTGAATATGGCCGTTCTCTCGGGAATCACACCTTTATACGCAAGACTGAGCCCCGGAGCATACCGGAATGCCGGCGAAGTAACGCTTTGCATCAGTCCGTACGGGCTACTGGTCTCACGCTCAATGTGGGCATCCGGTAGGTTAAGTGTGGTTTCAATGCTTTTGTACTGAGACAGGAACAGTTCCGGTGGAAAGAAGAGGTAATAGACTACAGACAGGCTGGTGAGCACGGTATAAAGAAATACCGATATTTTCAATCCTTTTTGGATCATCAAAATGCCGGCTGCAATCGCCAGCAGGGCGTTCAGGGCAGGAAGCTGGGAAGGGAAGTAGGTCCAGCTAAAAAGAATGGACAAAGCTCCGCCCATGGCCGATCCCGCCAGGTTCGCGAAGTATACCTTTCCGATTTCCTCTACTTTTTCAATAAAAATGAGCCCGATGGCCAGGGCTCCGGTAAAAAAGGGGATGAAGTAAAGCATATAGGATGCTGCCAGCTTGCCGGTCTCCGTATATTCAGTGAACAACAAATATGAATCAAACCGGAAGGGGGTACTCTGCGAAAGGGGTAACACCATGGCCATACCAAATCCGGAGATGATCATAAGGTTGGGAACGAGCCCTGCATACCATTTGAGTAACCTTTTTCTGAACAGCGCAATCACTGTACCCGCGGCACCAAATCCCAGCAGTGCCACTGACAAAACCATGTAGGCAAAATGATACCACTGAACGATGGAAAGTATCTGTATAAGGGCCAGCTGAAAACCGATGATAGAAGCAGAAATGAAGCCGAGTGCGAGATAGGTCCTCATGGATTTGCTAATGGCCTTTGGTGAATGGAACGAACATCACGGGAAAAAGTGTTTTGGTCCTGATCTTTCCATCCTTTTTTTCCACAAGCATAAGATTTTGAACCCTGAAGGGGGATCCTACGGGAATGATCATTTTCCCGTTTTCCTTAAGCTGACTGATCAGCGGGGGAGGTATATACTCGGGGGCCGCCGTTACGATGATGGCGTCATATGGAGCGTGCTCCTCCCAGCCAAAGTAGCCATCTGCACTGGTGCTGGTGATGTTGCTGTAGCCCAGGTCCTCGAACAGTGTCGATGCCCGGTCATGCAACTCTTCCACTATCTCCACAGAATATACCTGTTGCACTATTTCGGCAAGTACAGCTGCCTGGTAACCGGATCCGGTACCTATTTCCAGCACTTTGAAGTCATCCTCAGGCTGAACCACTTCCGTCATAAAGGCAACTATGTACGGTTGTGAAATGGTCTGACCATATCCAATGGGCAAAGGTCGGTCTTCATAGGCATATTCCACCTGATCAGCAGGAACGAACCTATGCCTCGGGACTGTTTTCAGAGCATCAAGAGTAGCCTGGTCACGTACACCACGTTGCTCGATCTGCTGGCGGACCATGTCTGCCCGGCGTTTGGCAAAAGTATCCTCGTCCTGTGGGTACAGGCCTGTTACAAGAACACTGAAAAGAAATAGTGCCGGTCTCATGATCGCCTGTTCCATAACGGTTCCGAATGCAGCTCTGCAAAGCTACAATATAGTAGCATGGTTTCTCAGCGAAAATGACCGGAGTCAATTTTAAAATTGACCTGTAGGGGTATGCGGTTCCGGCAGCGGTGCCCGGATGCTTAAACCGGAAGTCAGAAGCCGGAATGCATGGGTTGTTTCCGGCTTCCCTGGTGACTTAGTAGTTTCTCTTATACAACAGCACGTCCTTGATCAGGCTTTTGCCAAAGGCATAGGACAGCCCCTTGTTAACATAGGATTTGGAAGGGTCTTTGGAGAAGAAAGAGACCGAGTTGGGTACGTTGATCCCCCATGAGCCGGAGGGCTGAAGCTCGCCGGGTACAATAAGAACCATGTGACCTTCTCCTGAGCTATTGGTATAAATGGCCAGCGCAGCCTTTTTGTCATTGGCCAATTGCTGTGCCTCTGCCAGCGTATTGGGCTCATAAGCGTGTCCGAGAAGGGTCCACTTTGAATTGTTCTTCAGAAATTCCGAGATCTCACCAACGGACATGTATCTGCCATCCTCATTCGTGTAAAAGTCATTGAGATTATATACCGTTTTCAGTGATTTGCCGGGAAACTGGCGACAGGGGAGACCGCTGTCTGCGCCTTCACAGTTTTTGAATTCTTCCAGTGAATTGTTAAGGTCGGAGGTCCAGTTTCTATTGAGGTTTTGCCCGTAGGACGTAATACTTACTAATAATACAAATAAAACAGGGATTTGGATTTTCATAAAAGCCAGAGTTAAATGAATCAGCTAATCAGCAAACTTACCGAGAATGCCAGATTGAAAAATTCCCGTTTATTCAGAATATTACATATGTAAGTAAAACCGCTAATAGTGCATAAATTGTGTGTGTGCACGAGCCCGGAAAAATCCAATTTGCTGACTTTCAGGATGTTGTTTTATTGGTTCATCCTCTCATGCTTTGTAATGCAATAATGACCGTGATATCAATCAGATATATGAAGGATTTTCATAATATGAATAAAATCAATTCATGGAATTCATTTAACATGAGGGAGCCGGTGACCGTTGCAGTTAGATATGCATGTCTTCCTGGTCAATCGGTCGCTGTCATTTGTTTTCTTCACCGTGACATGGTTATCAGGATCCGGCGGCTTTACAGGACCGGTTCATGAGATCCCGTTCACTATCCATGAGAATATTATTTTTATAACGCTTGATGTAAATGGCGCTCCGGCCACATTTATTGTAGATACCGGAGCTACAGTTTCCCTGCTGGATATGGAGCAGGCAGAGGCATATCACTTTACCTGCCATGAAAGCCAGGGCAAGGGCAGGATCAACGGCCTGGCCGGAGTTAATGCTCTCATGATGGCTTCCGGTATACGGGTAAGACATGAGGGTGTCAAAATTAAAGGTATTAAGTTTTATGTCTGCAATATTGATTCCCTTCATGAGTTTTTGGAAAAAAGAGATATTCATATACTGGGGATTATAGGGGCGGATTTTTTGATCAGGCGTAACGCCGTGATCGACTATGAGAGAAAGGCACTCCTGCTGAAGTTTTAATGATCTTTTCTTTTTTACCCTTCAGGTTATAGTCTTCTTTTCAAATTGATGACCAATCATTGAAAATACAAGGCAAATACGTTAATTTAAAGAAGGTGAAAAAAAGAACACTGGTGAACGAAGAAAACGACAAAAAGTACATAAAGCTTCTTGACAGGCAAATCGATAAACTATTGGACAGTGACTTTGACCTGGATGCATGGAAGAGCTCGACCATCTATATTCTCACACTCATCTTCGGATCAGATGACCCAAAGATCAGGGAGGTGAATGATCTGAAAATAGATTACAGCAGCTGGGCGCTACGGGACTCAAGGTCGGACTATAAGCCTATAGAAACCTGCAAGAAAAAGGGCAGGGAGATACTGGAGATTGCCAGGGATGAAATTGAACTGTTTGGTATTCCGCAACCGGATAGTAACGGACCTTTGAAGGAGGTGCTTACCGAAGAGGCGTATCATGAATTTATGGCAGAGAATAGCACTGATGAGATCAAAAGAGGGATCCTGAAGTCCCTGAAAAAGGATCAGTTGCTGGAGCTATTGCTGAAAATGGTCCAGGGGAATGGTTAATGGGGCTAAAAGTTATTGGTTACTGGGTTATTAGGATACCTTAGTAACTCAATAACCATTAACCATTAACTGAGTAACTAATTATCCCTTAGCCAGTCATAGGCACCTTCCTCATCAAGAAATACTTCCAGCCGGGCACCGATCTCCTGAAACTTTTTCTCCGACGAACTCTTGAATTTCTCCATGGGGTAATCCGCAAAGAAATCAGGTCCGAGGATCACAGCGTGAACCCTGACTCCTGCATCATGAAAAAGCATGCGGTCCCATTCCTGGGTAAGCCATTTTTCGTCTTCCTCCGAGAGCTCGCCCAGCAATTCCGTGTCCGCCAGCCATTTCAGGTTAGGGTACGCTGGTTTCAGTTTTTTGTATTCATCCAGTATGGCTACGAGACACTTCCTGAACTGTCCTTCAGGTGGTGCTCCCTGCCAGCGATGTTTCAGAACAGGTATGCTTTCGTCCAGCACACATGTCACGTGCTGGTTTTCAAATACTTTCCGGGCCATATCCAGCAATGTTTTGGATCTGATATTTAATCCGGCAAATCACTTAAAAGTTACCGATTAAATCAGGGTATGTCAAGAATTTAATTTCAAATACCTGATAAGGCGGTCTGCTATTGCAATGGAAGGATACCCCGGTCACATTGTACTCCTCATCAACCTGGGTTTGAACCTACCACCTCATTCATTTTTTCTTCCCTGACCATTCTTAGCTCATTTTCCAATTGCTCCAGCCTGGCGATATACTCCTTTTCCTTTCTGTTCATTTCTTCGTGGGTAGCCTGAAGCTCTTCCATGTTCTGACGCATTTCCTCTTCCTGTGATTTCATCTCTTCCGCCTGTTGCTGGGTCTCCTGCAGCAGCAGTTTTGTACGGGTGTTGATACGGTTCATCCCAATAAATGACGCTACGTTCTCTCCCAGGTTTTGCAAAAATTCTATTGTATGGGGCTCGAAGTCATTAAAAGAAGCTATTTCAAAAAAGCCTTCTACTTCTTCATTGACCATAAGGGGTACGATAAGAATGGCCTTTGGCAATGCTTCGCCCAGGCCGGAGGTGATCGTCACGTAATTATCCGGCACTTCGGTCAGATGTATTACGTCTTTTTCATGATAAGCCTGCCCAATAAGTCCCTGGCCGGGGCTAATGCTTTTTTCAAGATGTTTTTTACGGCTGTATGCATAGCAGGCCTGCATATCAATGGAGATATTCTTGTCATCGGTCCTGTTCACCAGGAACAGGGCGCTCTGGTTAGCTTCTATGTATTCCGTGACACCGGAAATAAGCTGATCAAACAGGCTGTCACTATCATCATTGCTTCGTAGCAGATTGCCAAACCGGGCCAGCCCGGCAGATGCCCAGTTGCGTTTGTTCTCCTCCGCCTGATTTTCCTCTACTTTTTTGAGATTTTCCCGCAGGGTTTCTTCAGACTTCTCTAACTCTTCATTACGGGCATCCATTTGCTTTAGCAAAGCCTCCTGCTCCCTATTGGCCCGGTAATTATTATAGGACATATACAGGATACTACCGCAGGCCACCATGATGGCTGTAGCAATGGCGATGTTAAAGACATAACCATCCCTCACTATGGTGATGTCAATCTCCTTTTCAAACATGACGTTCAGGTCTTTTGTGAAGAATGTTGTCGAGACCATAACAAAAAGACCTGATATAATAAGGTAGACCTTGTCAGATACATCAAAAAGAATAAAAGGCACTACGGCAAAGCCTATCTGAATGGCAAAAATAGGAGCCAGTGGTAATTCTGCTGCCGGCGCAAGATAAGAACCGTATATGGCAGTGAGTGTAAAAGGTATCAGACCCAGTATAAATCGCCCAACGTAGTGAAAACCCAGTGCATTGATGCCAATGGTGCTCACGCATAATGCGAGACCTGCAAAGGGCAGATAGGCGATCTCTTCAAAATGGATCAGTGAAATAGTTCCGAACGGACCGGCTACACCGAAGGCGATGATCAGTGCCAGACCATTGGCCAATGAAATTTTCTTGGCCAGTATCCTGGGGGTGTCTTCATGTATTCCTGCATTTAAAATTCCTGTGATCTTCATATCTCCTGTATTTTTCTATAGTACAAAAGACGAAAATCCAGGGGTTTGAAAACATCGGCTTTTTTTGTGGTTTTTTATCGGTTATTTTACCTAATCCTATGCCATTTATACAAAACAATAATTTGTGATTGTTATCAGTGAATGGTGAACCATTAACCGATAACTATGAACCTCTCGATTTGATTTTCTGCCACCACCATGGTATTGGTACTATTGGTGACAAAATCTAAATTGCAAAATACCAATAACTTAATCCACTCAATAACCAGCAACCAAATTAACTATTGAGCCAGGTCTTAAACTCCGCCACCTTGTTCTTGCTGATCAGGATCTGCTCCGGAGCCTCCGGTTCTATGGCTATTTTGAGCTGATTGTTACCAAACCGGTAGATCTTGTCAATGGAACGGATGGAGATAATGAATTGCCGGTTGGCCCGGAAAAATTCAGCTTTGTTCAATTGAGAGAGGATATCATCCAGGCTGTTGTTACTGTTGAATACCTGACCGTCCAGACAGTGGATATAAGTGAGTGAATGCCGGGTATGAAAAAATGCAACGTCAGTCACCTGCACCGGCACCAGCTGATCACGGTAATAGGTAAGGATCCTTTTCTGGTTGCATTCACAGGCGTCCTCCGGTCTTGTGTGCAGCTCCTCTATCTTTCTTTTATGGGAGGTAAGATCGGCGTTCAGCATAGAGAGCGCTTTTACATCCTCCATGAGCTCGTCTTTTTCCGATTCTATCTTTTTTTCATACTTGCTGCCTACCCAGCGTACCACTACAAAAGACAAAAGAATAATGATCATCGCCGAAAGTGCATGAATGAGAATGAAGTTCACGGCGAGGTTGTTGAGCTGCTTTTCCACAATGGCTATATTGGCATGCGCGGCCACCATCCAGTCTGTTTTTTGCACAGGATATACGTAGATGATCTCGGAATCCCTTTCCACAGCGGTAAAGGAGCGCCGTCCTCCGTCCTGTCGGCCCGTTTGGAGCATGGAGCGGAAGTTTACCAGCTGCGCATTTTTCATTACATCTACTTCGGAATTGTTAAAGGTGATCACCTGACCGATCCGCCGGGGGTCCGGATGGCAGATCTCAATACCGGAAGTATTGTACATACAAATAAAGCCGGCCTGCATATCTGTGTTTTCAATACTGGCCTGGAGATTACGCGCCACTTTTTCCTTGGATTCTCCATCTTCCAGTTGCCGTTCCAGCAACCGCGCCACTTCACGCGCTTCCCTTTTGCTGGATTCCAGCTGTACCTTCAAATACCTGTTTTTGCTAACGGAAAAAAGATAATGACCACTCACTCCACAAATGGTGATCACAATTAAAGTCAATCCTGTCAACGTAAATAAGTATAAATGATCTTTTTTCATTTTTACCGTTATTCTTTTCTTGCTTGCAGTACGAACTTCCAAAGGATGACGGTTGCCCGAGGCACGAATGAAAGTGACGAAAAGTTTTCGTAGACTTTAGAGGTGTTTTACCATCCTGATTGCCGGGGCCTCTATGTGATTTGGAAAAGGGACATTTATTCTTTCCACTGCCCTAAAACCATTGGCACGATAAAGTGGCTCCCCGTTAAGTGTAGCCAGCAGCTCCAGTTTTTTGAATCCTGCCTGCTTTGCCTCCCGGCATGAGAGCTTAAGGATCTCACTGGCTATACCACGCCTTTTCCAGTCGGGGTGAACGAAATTAGCACGGATCTTCGCCGCTTCTGTTTTGGGATTGAGAAAATACACATCCTTGTTTCCATTTTCACCCGGCAGCAGACTACGCTTGCACCAGCCTCCGCATCCCACAATTCGGCCTAAAGCTTCTGCCACAAGGTATGTGCGGTCGGCAATCAGTATTTCCAGATCATATTTCAATACATGCCGGATGGTGGCCATGATCTCCTCATGGCTATAGTGTCCTGACGACAACTTGAGAAATGATCGTGTGATCAGTTGACGAAGCTCCATTAGGTCGTTGGTCGCGGCGTGGCGGAAGTACAGATCTACAGTTTCCTTGCCACTTAGGAGGATCGTCTTTGTTGCTATCATCTTGTCTTCCATATTTTCTCAGATCAGGCTGCTACCAAAAAAGATCTTCAGAAGGTTTATCACGAACAACGCCCCCAGTATCCATGGACACAGGTACCGGATAGAAAAGATCACAAAACTGCTCAGGTATCGATGGATCAGTTTCTCGTTTGCGGAAGCCAGCTCAGAGGCAAGGTTGTCCTTTTTCCAGATCAATGCAGTAAAGACAGCGGTAAGGAAGCCACCCGCCGGCAGGAATGTATTGCCGGCCAGATCTGAGAGAAAGGTCATAAAATCCGTGGGCTCCTCTGAGCCGGGATAGGTGATAAAATGTGTAAAGATGTCTGAATGACCGTTTGCCAGCAGAGAAGGAATACCCATAGCAAGGACTACAAGAGCGGCTGTCCACGTTGCTCTTTTGCGTCCCATTTTGAAATCCTCCGATAGCCACGAAACGGGGATCTCAAGAATAGAAACGGTAGAAGTAAGCGCTGCAAGAGATAACAGCATAAAGAACAGACCTCCTATGACCACCCCAGGCGTCGGCCCCAGGCTTTCAAAAGCTGTCGGAAGTGCCATAAAAATAAGCCCTGGTCCACCATCAGTAGCCAGACCTTCCGAGAAGACCAGAGGAAACAGCATCAGCCCCGAGAAAAAAGCCACCCCGGTATCCGCCAGTGTAATGGCCATGGCGGAAGACAGGATGTTGTCCTGCCTTTTTACATAACTGCCGTACGTAGTCATGGCGCCGAGACCCAGCGAAAGTGAGAAAAAGGCATGCCCCATAGCACTGTAGATCATCTCAAAGCTGATCTGTGAAAGATCAGGCAGCAGGTAGAACTTTATGCCCTCACAGGCGCCGGGTAGTGTCAGTGAATATCCGGTAATAAACAGTATGATGGCCACCAGCGCCGGCATCAGGACCTTTGAATACTTTTCAATACCTTTTGTAATCCCCCTGGAAACAATGTAAACAGTAGCCAGCATGAATACCAGGGCATAGCTGCTTATCTTAAAAGCATCTTTGATAAAGGGTGAGAAATGCTGACCAATGTCAAAATTGCCCATTGATATTTCTATGAAATACCCAAAACACCATGCAGCTACTACATTGTAAAAAGACAGGATAAGCACACCGGTGAGCATGCCAAACCCGCCAAGCAAAGACCAACGTGCATGACCGAGGGTAGGGTAGGCGGCTACCTGATTTTTCCCGGAGCTCCGGCCAATAGCAATCTCCGTCACCAGTAGTGGAAAGCATAGCATAAAGCAGAAGACCAGATAGATGAGAATAAAGGCTGCGCCGCCGCCTTCACCTACCTCAAAAGGAAACCTCCATATATTTCCCAGACCGACCGCACCTCCTGCAGCGGCGGCAATAAATCCTGCCTTGCCTGAAAAGCCCTGCCTTGCCTTCATAGATCTTTGTAGTGTTATCCAGGGCAAAGCTATGGGGGCTTTTTTGGGAAAAATATTGAGATTGGCTCAATGTTCTACTTGCTGCTTCGTCCTTGGTTGAATCAGTACGCTGTATAGGAGTTTTCACAGGACGATCACGTTGATGAATTTATTCTACGATCAGGAAACATATTTATTAGTTCTACGTTAAGGAAAGAAATTGAATAATATGAAAAATTATTTAGGGGAGTTTGAAGAACTGATATTGCTCACCGTTGGAGTACTGGGAGATCAGGCGTATGGTGTAAGTATAAAGGATGAGATGTTGGAACGCACCCGTAAGAATCCCAGTATAGGTGCTCTGCACACTGCTTTACAGCGATTGGAACGAAAAGGGTACATCAAATCATGGGAGGGAGGAGCCACTTCAGAGCGCGGGGGAAGGAAAAAACGCTATTACAAATTGACAAACCTTGGTTTGGGAACGCTTACACAAGCCCATGAACTTAGAAATGACATGTTCAGTATGATCAGAAAACCTGCTTTGGGATGAACAATATGAAAAAAGACAGGAAACCTCTTCTGCGAAAGCTAAGCTTTGCCATGATCGAATGGATTTCGCCGGAAATAGCGGAAAATGTAAAAGGTGATCTTGATGAAATGTATCGCAGGCGAGTAAAGGACGGCCGCTGGTTTTGGGCAGATGTAGTGTTTTTATGGGAGACCTTCACTTGTTTTAAACTAGCGCTAAACAGAAAGATCCCCCGTTTTCATCTACCAACAGGCTCCGGCACGTATCTGAAAATGTCATACAGGGTACTTGCCCGGAACAGAGGCTACGCACTCATTAATGTGATGGGGCTTTCCATTGGGTTACTGGCTTCATTTTTCATTTTTCTATTTGTGAGAACGGAACACAGTTACGACCGGTATCACCAACGGTCTGGAGATATTTACCGATTGGTTTATGATCTCACTGAAAAGAATGAAAAACTCCCCTGGGCGATCAGTAAGGGTAAATGGCCCCATTTGATCTCACAAACGTATCCCATGGTAGAGGATTATGTACGAATTACGCCTACATGGGGAAGTAAGTCGCTCATTAAACCGAGTGATGCAACAAAGGGGTCTTATGAAAACGGATTTGTATGGGCAGATCCTTCATTGACTTCAGTTTTTGACTTTCATTTCCTTGCGGGAAACCCTGAGACAGCGCTTACAGAACCCAACACGATAATTATTTCTGAACCGGTGGCTAAAAAATACTTTGGAGATGTTCTGTCAGCTATGGGGAAAGTCCTCAATCGTGACAACCAGACAGATTACAAAGTGACCGGTGTATTCGAATCTATGCCTGCTCATTCTCATTTCCACGCCTCCTTCATTGCCTCCCTCATGAGCGCGACATTCGAGGAGAAGAACGAATTCTGGGGTTATAGTTATTTACTGCTCGAGGAAGGTACGGACCCACAAAAACTGGTTTCACGTTTTCCGGCATTGATTGGGGATCATATGCCTGAAGGTTCGGTACTCCGGCTGGATCTGCAGCCATTGGAGAATATCTACCTTAAATCAAAGCTCATGTATGAATTTGAGCCAGTGGGCAATCTTACTACTACTACTATGTTTACAGGCATTGGCGTATTCATTCTGCTGATTGCCTGCATCAACTTTATAAATCTGTCCACAGCCTATGGGACGCGGAGGATCAGGGAAATAGGCATTAAGAAGGTGCTCGGAGTGCGCCACGGAAGCCTGGTAGGTCAGTTGATGGTAGAAAGCCTTCTTATCACCTTGTTCGCAACGGTATTTGCTGGTTTGTTCGGTTACCTGCTATTGCCATTTGTGGAGTTGCTGGCAGGAAAATCGCTGGATCTCGAGGGTATTTTCGAAATGGAATTTCTTGTTTCATTGATCAGCCTTGTTGTTCTACTGGGTGTGCTGTCAGGAGGATATCCTGCCTTCTATATTGCATCATTTAAACCACGGCAGATCTTTGAAAAGAACTATGCAGGAGGCGGAGGATTATTTCGAAAAAGCCTTACTGTGTTTCAATTCGCCTTATCCATAACCCTGATCATTGGCTCAATGGTGGTTTACGAACAGTTAAGGTTTTTTCAGGAAAAGGACATGGGTATGGAGCCCGACCAGGCGTTGGTCATTCCCCTTGATTATTCAGAAGATCTGGGCAGGAACTACCCGGCATTCAGAGAGAAGGCTCTTCAGAATCCTCGCATTGGAAACATGTCCATGATGTCCAACCTTCCTGGGGAGCTCATCCGTATGTGGACCGGTGATATTCGTCCGGCAGGAGGTAATGAAGAAGATGTGGTAAGAGTAAAGGTTTTTACAACGGATTATGACTTTGCAGGCACTCTCGGGATAAGAATAACTGAAGGCCGGGATTTTTCCCGCGATATAGCCACGGACTCCGTTTTATCAGTGCTTATCAACCAGACTGCCGCACGACAGCTGGGCTTTGAGAATCTGGAAAATGCGTATATATCCGTCCCCAATAAAGAAAATGATCTGCGTGTAATAGGGATTGTAGAGGACTTTCATTTTGCTTCTCTTCACAACGAAATTGAACCTTTGGTGATATACAATAGTCCGGGGCCGAAGGGAAAACTGGTGATACATCTTGATACTGAAGAACTGACTTCAACACTGGAATATATAGAAGACATCTGGGCTGACTATGAACCGGACAGGCCATTGGAGTCTTTTTTTCTTAACGATTATTTCAACCGGAAGTACACGCACGAACAAACCTTAATGGATCTGACCATCAGCTTTACAGTGTTGGCGGTGTTTATTGCCTGTTTGGGACTATTCGGTCTGGCGACCTATGTAATACAGGGAAGATTGAAGGAGGTTGGGGTTAGAAAGGTGTTTGGTGCAAGTGTTTCACGATTGTTTTTACTTCTCTCGTCAGAGTTTGCCAGGTTGGTTCTACTGGCCTTTGTTATAGTATCTCCGGTAGCTTACTATCTCGCCGACCTGTGGCTTATGGATTTCGCATACCGTATTGATATTAGCCTGTGGATGTTCGGGCTTGCGGCACTGGTCGTACTGCTATTGGCACTGGCTACGGTCAGCTACAAAAGCCTGCATGTAGCGCGAACCAATCCTGTAAAGATATTGTCCGATGAGTGATTGACGAGAAAGGCAGATCCAGCCGCTGAAACATGGTGAACGAACATAGGCAGGTATTAATTTATTATCAAATAAACTTCTCCCGAAACTGTAGATTGAACATCCCGTACAGCAAACAAAGTCCCGTGCCTACCATAAGGTAAAGCCTGTTTTTGAAAATGATGCTCAGCCAGATGAATTCGCTCATGTTACGGGGCTCGGTGAAGGGATTAAGAAAAACGTTGTAAGCGCTGTATTCCAGCGGTTCGGCGAACACGAAAAAGAGAAATCCGATGATCACCATGACGATCGCGGTGCCATTGCCATTTTTTATCAATGTAGAAACCATAAAGGCCATTGATGCCAGAAAGAGAATAGGAAACAATACCTGTCCCAGCATGGGTAGTATGCTGAAACGGTATAATGTGAGATTGGCGATATGTCCGAGGATAAACAACAGAACACCGGCTACAAAAATGGTCAGCACAAACCTTATCAGCCACACCTTGTAGCGGTAGTTGGGGATACCAAAGATAGTCTCCAGCATTTTGGAGTCGTCATCATTCTGAATGCCATAGGCCATGGGATAGAAGATCAGCAGTAGTCCGGGAAAGACCAGGAACCCATAGATCACCTCTTCACTGAAGTCCGGGTCTTCAAAGATGGTCAGCGTAATAATGAAGGCAAAGAACAGGAAGGCCGCCAGTACAAAATAGACGAACTTGTTGGCAAATATGACCTTGATATTGTATGTGATCAGCCTATACAGCAACAGGAGAGAGCTCTTCATTTCCTTTTTTGTTTTTACTTTTCATCAGCCACAGGTATGCATCTTCCAGGTTGGCCCGCACCTGCATGGCGCCTTCCCTTGGTTTTGATGCAGACAAGCACTTCACCCTTATCTCATCACCTTCACGCATATGATGGACGATAAGATAGTCTGCTTTTACCCTGTCAAACTCTTCTGGCGACACGTTGAATTCCCACACATTATCCCTGGCCAGCTCAGCCATGGATGTGGGGCTTCCCATATACTCAATGTTACCCGATATCAGCACAGCGAGGTGGTTGCAGCTACTGGCGATATCCTCAATAATATGGGTAGAGAATATGACGATCCGCTCCCTGCTCAGCTCCACCAGCAGGTTTCTGAACCGGATGCGCTCCAGTGGATCGAGTCCGGCGGTAGGTTCATCCACCACCAGTATCTTTGGCAGGTGGAGCAGGATCTGTGCAATACCGATCCGCTGCTTCATCCCCCCTGAAAACGAACCGATCTTTTTATGCTGATGCTCGTCCATGTGCACCGCTTTTAATACATATTGTACCCGGGCTTCCCTTTTTTCCCTGTTGGTGATCTTTCTCAGTATGGCCTGATAATCCAGGAATTGGTAAGGCGTCATGTTTTCATAGGTGCCGAATGCCTGCGGCAGGTAGCCGATCAATCCCTGTAATTCTTCCCTTCGCTCGGTCGTGTCATGTCCGTTGATCCAGATCTTGCCATAACTCTGGTCCATGATACCGCATAGGATCCTCATCAACGTGGTTTTACCTGCGCCATTAGGCCCGAGCAACCCGAACATGCCCTGTTCAATGGTGAGACTTACCCCCTTCAAAGCCTTGAACTCTCCTTTTTTGGGCCGTACAAACGGAATAGCCAGCAGGAGTTTGTAGTACAGCCGCCGGATCTTTTTAAAGCGCCCCTTTATGGTGGCGACATCTACCGGCTTTTCCGACAGCCTTCGGGCAACATGCACAAGGAACAGGCCAACAGACCATAGTATGATCAGGAATACACCTGCTCCCTTGGTGTTGATATCCTGGTACAGATAAACAGAACTCACGACCGGAAACCCCCAGTACAGTAGGGTATAAGTGAATTGCACGAGTTTACGTTTTTTATCACCTGCTAAAAGCCGCACCTCCTGAAACATGGACAACAAAAGCGCGTGTAGCGCGATCATAAAAAACAACTGCCAGAAGGCTTTGTCCAGAAAGAAGTAAATGAAGTAAACCAGAAAGCTGATCAGCGCCCCCTGCCAGATGAGGTTTTGAAGTATGGATCTAACAGAGACAATTCTTTCGCCGCGGGATTCAAACAAGTGCCGGTTGCCTTTCCATTCGCGGATCCATCGTTTGTCCCTGCCATAGATCTTAGTGAGATTTTGGATGCGGATGTTCATCTTCTCGTCGTTGTCTACCATTTTTGTATTGGCCTGACGCAACGAGGTCATTATAAAATGTGTTCCGCCGGGAATGAGAATGACAGCGGCCAGGAACCAGATTATTTGCCAAAGCATACTTTCGACTTCAAGGTAAATGAAAGCACCGGCTGATACCATGAGCATAAGCTGTGTGATCTTAACGAATGGCTTCAGCCCCCTGAACCAGCCCAACACACTTTCCAGGGCCGCGCTCATGGTGGGGATATAGATCAGGGTGAGTACAGTAGCAAAGGCAAGGCCTCCCATTACCGTTACGGCAAACGGCTGCCCGATACTGGTGACATATTCTGCTTCTCCCAGCGCCAGCGGAAGCATGGCAACAATGGTCGTAATAGACGTGATCAGTATCGGCCTGACCCTTGAAATGCCACTCATGATCAGTGCTCGGTGTTTGCTGTAGCCCCGTCGTCTCAATATACGCGAATAGTCGATCAGGATAATACCATTGTTCACTACTACGCCCAGTAAAATGAGAAAGCCGATCAGTGTATTGGCGTTCATAAGCGAATTGCCGGTGAAGGTCAGCCCCAGAAATGCACCTATGGCGGCGAGGGGAATGGAGAACATAATGACCACAGGCAGGTATAGTGATTCAAATACGGCTGCCAGGATCATAAAGATGATCACTATCGCCGCAAAGATCAGGAAGTAGAATTCATCAAATAATCCTTCATCATGGATCACATCCACCACTATGCCTGAGGGTATATTTATACCGCTCACGATCTGGTCAATCTCAACTCTGGAGGCCTCCAGAAGGGATTCGGAATTGTTCACCTCCTCAATGAAGCTGTAGGTAATTTCTATTCGCTTTTCCTGGTTCAGTCTTCTGATGGCGCTTTCACCGGAAGAATAGATCACTGATCCTATATCCGAAAGCTCGTGAATGGCTCCTGATGTACTTGTGACAGGCATTTCCCTAAGGTCTTTCATACCTTTGGTGGCCACATCGGTTTGATTTTGTGTCCTTATGGTAATCTCAAATTCTTCACCGCCGCTGACAAACCTGGAACCGGAGGAAAAAGACGGCTGGAAATCGTTAAGGCCGGTCAGTACATTTTGCTGGGTAATTCCGTTGTCACTCATTCGTCGCTGGTCGAAAAGAATGTGTGCCTCCGGCCTTTCCGGGCTGATATTGACCGAGCTGCGTTTTATGGACTGCAGACTACTGACAAACGTATTAATATCGTTGGCAATGGTTTGCATCAACTCGAAATCCTGTCCCTTGATGACGATCCTTTCGTATGCACCTCCTATTCCCAACAGCCGCTCGAAATCATCAGACGGAGAGGGGCCGCCTCCATCCTGGCCGCCACTACCGGAGGGTGGTTTGTCCAGCGAAATGTCCCCGTCTTCGTAATCGTCAACCATACTGTTCAGCCTGTTTTTTACATCCATTACCGAAATGGTATCCAGATCGTCAAACCCCTCCACTAATTGTACCGTGATCACGGCATCCCCTTCAGAGATCTGGCTTATGACCTTATCAACTACAGGCAGGGCCATTACCTTTTCTTCGATCTTTTGTGTTCTCAGGTCGGTGGAGGCCAAAGTGGCTCCCTGTGGCATAGTAATGAACATGTTCATCTCTTTGGTCTCCACTTCGTTGACACTGGAGACGCTGACCAGAAAACTGAGGCCAATGGTGAGGAAGAAAAGTACCAGCCCTCCGATAATGGTGAAGGCCGGTTTTCTGAAACACGACTTGAGCAGCACCATGTAGATCTGGATCATGCGCTGCCGGATGGAGGCATTCCTGATCAACGGGGCTTTTTCCTGATCATTCCTGCCAATGGCCGTATGCATCAGCATAGGGATCAATACCAGTGCTACCACCAATGAAACCAGCAGCGTAGAGATGATGGATACCCCAATATGACTACCGATCATGGTGATCAGGAAATTGGAAGAAAATATAAAGGGCAGGAAAACCGTTACCGTAGTGAGGGTAGCAGCGATCACCGAACGCATGACTTCCTTGGTGCCGTCCACCACTGCCTCATCTGCCGGTTTTTTTCTCACCACATGACGATATATGTTCTCGATCACCACCACACTGTTATCCAGCAGCATGCCGATGGTAAGGGCCATCCCGATCAGTGTAAGACTATTTACTGAGATATCATGGGCATAAAAGAAATTGAATGCTGCATATATTGAAATGGGAATAGCAAGGGCAATACTGAGTATGAATTTCAACCGTCTCAGGAATACCCATAATACGAATATCGCCAGCAGACCGCCCGTCAGCGCCAGATTTTTGATCTGGTCGATATTCTTCGTCATGGTTTTGGCCTGATCGCTTTGTACCACTATCTGTACATCGAGAGACCCAAGATCTTTATTGATGGCATCGATGGCCTCCACGGTTTTCTCTGAGAGAGCAATTAGGTTGGCCTGAGGCGCTTTTGACAGTCGGATGGAAACAGCATCCTTTCCGTTCACACGGCTTAAAGAGGTTTGTTCCTTTACCCCAAAGTAAACGTCTGCCACATCGCTCAAAAGGAGGGGGCCTTTTTCCGAGACCACCAGGCTCTGGATGTTCTTAATGTCCTTCAGCTCTGCTGTGACATTCACAAACACATGCTGCCCGTTCATCTCTACCTGCCCTGCAAAGGCACTTTTGTTGGAATGCTCCGAGAGTACATTACTGATAGTATTCGGAGTAATGCCGTTAGCCTCACAGACCGCATCGTGCATGATGATTTCCACGGTTTTCTGTCTTCCGCCAAATACCTCCACTCCACCTACGCCATCCACATTGCTGAGCCGGTCGGTAATGTGCTGGTCCGTGACATTCCTTACCCGGTCCACACCGCCGCTACCCAGCACCTGTAATTCCATAAAGGTATTGGTGAATTGTTCCGTGTCTATCTTAATGATATTGACCACAAACTCAGGGGTGAGGTCCGCTTTTATGCTGCCCACCTTTTGCTCCAGCTTGAGGTAGGCATACTTGATATTGGTGCCCTGTTCGAAGGAAATGAATATCAGCCCCTGACGGCTATTCGCATTGGCATTGATCTCCTTAACATTTTCCAGTGTGCTGATCACACTCTCCAGCGGTATGATGGCCTGGCTTTCCATGTGCCGGGGATCTATCTCCGAGGTGGAGTTTACCTGTACGATCAGGACAGGGAGTTCTACATTCGGGAATAGTTCTACGGGCAGCCGGGTGTAGGAAATATAACCCATCACGGAGAATCCAATGAAAAGCATGGATACCAGGACCTTTCTTCTGATGATACTATGTAGCAGTCCTTTTTTATGCATGGGAGGTCCCGGTAATGCTGCGTTTCAAGTGATTTAAGCGCTCTGCCACGGTCTCTATGGTTTCATAAAAGCATGGAATAACAACCAGTGTCAGCAGGGTAGAGGTTACCAGCCCACCGATCACCGCAATAGCCATGGGAGCCCGCAGCGAAGCACTTTCGCCAAAACCAAAAGTGAGCGGCAGCAGTGCCAGTATGGTGGTGAGGCTGGTCATAATGATGGGCCTGAACCTCCTCTGACCAGCGTCCAGTATAGCTTCTCTGAGTGCCAGGCCCCGGTGCTTGTTCTTATTGATGGTATCCACCAGAATAATGGAGTCATTTACGGCTATTCCCGTAAGCATAATGATACCGATGAAGGCCATCATGTTCAGTGGCATGCCCAGAACAAAGAAGGCGAGAAGGGCACCTACGCCTGCCAGCGGAATGGTCAGCAGTATGGTGAACGGATGTAGTAATGACTCAAACTGAGAGGCCAGCACCATATAGACCAGCACCACGGAAAGGATGAGGGAGAAGGTCAGGTTTTTCATCGATTCCTTTCGCTTCAGCTCCTGCCCGGCCACATTTATTTTGTATTGTGGTGGCACGGATAGCTCGGAAAATTCACCCTGAATCGATCTCACAATTTTATCGTACGCCTTGTCCTGATTGACACGTGCGCTTATTGACGCAATTCTGGACTGATTCTTTCTGTGAATAGTGTTTTCTGCAAACTGAGTATTGATCCGGGCAATTTCTCCCAGGCGTAATTCCTGCTGAGCGCTCCTGATCCTGATATTCCCGAGTTCAGCCAGTGATACCTCAGATATCCTGACCTGAATGTCCTGCATCTCACCCCCACGCTCGATGGTCCCTGCATGCTTGCCTTCCAGCTGTTCCCTGATCTGCCCAATGACGTCTTCTATGGACAGGTCGAACAACCCCGTCCTGTACTTGTCCAGCTCCACCTGTATTTGCGGCACACCCTGCTCCAGATTGGACAAGGGTTCATAGACATCATCATTCACTGTCAGGATGAACATGACCGAATCGACAATGGGCCGGAGCGCCTGGAATTCGGCACCGGTAACATCGATCACCAGTGGCATTTGCTCGTCACCGAGTACTGTGTTCAAGGCACTCTCATCATTGGAAAATGCTACCTCTATACCAGGAATACTTTCAAAGTACCCCGATAATTTCGCTGTGATGGCTGCCATCTCCAGTTTGGTATCTTCTTTAAAAATAAGTTTGAGACTGGCCTGATTTTCCTTGTATATGTTTTCGTTCTCAATGCCTGACTGACTTTTTTCCGGCCCGATATGGGAATATACCTTGTCAAGTTGACCGGTGAATAGTTCGAACAACTGACTTTCCATCTGACCCAGCGTGGATGATGTCCTTGACAACGGTGTGCCATTTGCTAGGCTGAGATCCACGGAAATAGCGCGTGTGCCGGATTGGGGCATGTACTCGCTTCCGATCACGGAAATCAGTTGAGATGCACCCATCACCATGATCAATGAGGCTACAATAAAGGCAATTCTGTAGTTAAGCACCTTGTCCAGAAAGGTTTTATAACCCTTGAGCTTAAGTGGTTTGGCATCGTACACGGTTTTGTCCTTACGGAAGATCCTGGTGAACAGCATGGGGATCACCAGTACCGCCACTACCAGGGAAGAGATCAGTGAAAAAGCCACGGTCCAGGCCTGGTCACGGAACAGCTCTCCTGAGGGGCCCTGAAGGTAAACTATAGGCAGGAACACAATGATGGTGGTAAGAGTGGAGGCTGTGATTGCTCCGCTCACTTCACTTGTCCCCTGGATGGCAGCATCGATCACGCCGAGCCCTTCTTCCCGCTTTCTGAATATACTTTCTACTACTACAATGGCATTGTCCACCAGCATCCCTGCGCCCAGCGCAAGGCCTCCAAGCGTCATCACGTTGAGCGTAAGGCCGTTAAAGTACATGAGATTGAAAGTGGCAATGATGGATATGGGTATGGCAATACTGATGATAAGTGTGGAGCCCATTCTACGGAGAAACAGGAACAGCACGATCATGGCAAACAGTGCCCCGTAAAGGCCGGACTCCTTCACTTCATCAATAGCTCCCTGAATAAATCTTCCCTGGTTCTGAATGATCACAAATTCATAGCCCGGCACAGAATTCCTAAGGTCATCCAGCACTTCGGTGAGCTCATTCACTGCATTGACGGTATTGTACCTGGTTTCCTTGTAGATAGACAGGCCCAGGCTCCTCCGCTGATTGACCCTTACGATGCTTCCTGCTTCCTTATCTGTTATTTTTAAGGTAGCTACTTCCCTTAGCAGAACGGGCACCCGATCTGAAGCCGGATCTTCAGCACCAGCCGTTGATTGAGCTTCCTGAGTATCCACGGTAGCTGTTGTATTTTGCCTGGAGGTATAGCCTACCACCAGGTTTTCGAGGTCTTCTGGCTCTCTGATGATCCCCAGTCCCTTGATGACATATTTTCTGCCCAGCTCCTCTATAAAGCCTCCGGAAACATTCCGGTTGTAATTCTCAATGGTGGAGACCAGATCGTTCACAGTTAAGCCAAAGGAAGTCAGCAGATGCGGGTCTGTTTCCAGTACTACTTCTTTTTCCTGCTCACCCGACAGCCTCACCTCGGCAATTCCAGGCAGACGGATGAGTTCATTCCTGAAATTGGTTTCCGCTACTTTTCGAAGGGCGTCAAGATCGCTGGAGGCCGGATTGTATATACCCAGTATCATGACGGGTGTAGCATTGGGATCGAACTGGGAAATGACAAACTCGTCGATCTCATCGTCCAGGGAAAAGGAGGACAGGGCTTTTTGCAGATCCAGGAAT
>LYSV01000040.1 GCA_001657315.1 Flammeovirgaceae bacterium BBD 1991-12
GCAAAAACTGCTCATTTTGAGGTTTGCATTCACCGTGGAAGTAAACAAAATACTTCTATTTAACTCAGAATCAACGTTTTTACCTTAAATGAAATTTTCAAGGACTCCTTACATAACCCGGCCCCTTCACAAACCTGCCGGGTTTGGCCCCGGTATGTTCCCCATCCTTCAGCACCTGTACACCATTCACAAAAACGTGGATCACACCTTCGGCATACTGATGGGGCTCCTCAAACGTAGCGTTATCCCTGACGATGGCCGGATCAAAAACCACAACGTCCGCATAGTATCCTGACTTTAACTGTCCTCTACGCTTCAGCTTTAGATTCTCTGCAGGAAAAGAGGTGAGCCGACGAATGGCTTCCTCAAGAGGGAACAGTTGCATATCTCTGGAATATTTACCCAAAACCCTCACAAATGAGCCGTATGCACGCGGATGAGTGCTTTGTTTCAGGAATATACCTTCCGCCGAGTAGCTGCCAGCATCCGAGCAGAAGCTCATCCAGGGTTGTTGTATCTTTTTACCGATATTCTCATCCGACATGGAGAAATAAACCACCTGTATACGACTGTCATCCTCTACGATCAGGTCCATCATGGCCTCTGCCGGGGATTTACCCAGCTCCACGGACACTTCCGACAATCGCTTGCCGAGATGTATTCTGAGCGCTGGATTTTTAAAACCTACCAGCAGGATCTTGTCCGGACTATGCTCAAACTCTATGTCGTTCAGTATTCTTTCCCGCAGATCAGGGTTGGCCAGTCGTTCTATGGTAGCCTCTACACCACCTTCCCTTACCCAGTCCGGAAGCTGAACATGCAGCCCGGTAGAGCTGGCCGGGTAGGTGTACATATCGGCCGTGATCTGCAGACCCTCTTCCCTCGCCTGTTCGATCATGAGGAACACTGAATCCATTTTCCACCAATTCTTCTCGCCTGAGGCTTTCAGGTGATATACCTCAGCGGGGATCTGTGCCTCACGGCTTATGGTGATCAATTCTTCAATGGATTCAAACAGCTCTTCCCCCTCACTTCTGATATGGGAAATGTACATGCCACCATGTTTTGATGCCACTTTTGAAAGCTCTGTCAACTCCCCGGTATCGGCATACCGGCTGGGAGCATACAGAAGTGAGGAAGAAAGCCCTACTGCTCCTTCCTGCATGGCCACCTCCAGCAGCTCTTTCATTTGCTCAAGTTCATCAGCGGTGGCCTCCCGGTTATCATAGCCGATCACATACCGGCGCAGCGTGCCATTCCCAACAAATGAGGCCAGATTGGTGGACACTCCCCGGTCTTCCATGTGCTGAAGGTACTCACCCAGTGTGGTCCATTCAATGTTGTAGGTGATGTCTCCCTGGTTCTCCAGATTCTGCTTTTTCATTTCATCACTCCAGGGTCCCATGGATGTTCCTTCCCCCAGCACCTCCAGGGTCACTCCCTGCCGGATATCGCTTTGTGAGCGTCCGTCATAAATGAGGGAAACATTGGCCCAGCTTAGCATATTGATAAAACCCGGGGCCACAGCCTTTTCGGTTGCGTCAATCTCCATTTGACCCTTTTTATTGGCAAGGTCTCCGATAAAGGCAATGGTATCCGCTATCACTCCCACATCGGCAACTACCGGCGGGCTACCCGAGCCGTCATAGACCGTACCACCCCGTATTATTATATCATAGTCAGGTCCCGCACAGCCGGCGAGTGCAACTATTACAAAAGCAAAGTATATTTTTTTCATTTGTTTAGGTTTTAGGCAAGATAAGATTTTGTTTTATAAAACAACATCAGCCTTATGCCGTGACTCAGAGTATATGTATTGAGCGGTTAACCCAAATAGTACTGTGGATTCCTCTGCTTTTTGGCTGCGCCCGGGATTCCGGGAATGAAGCTAAGGAATTGCTCCATCTTTCTATTCAGTATCATGGAGGAACAGACCGCTACAATGCCATCGCTGAACTCTCCTACACTAAAACCACTATTCTTTACGATTCCGGCGGCAGTGAAGAATCACGGATCACACAACAGCATCATTATCGATTTGACAAACAAAATTCAGGTAGCATCAGATGGGAACAGAATGGCCGGCGTCACGTCATTGACTACCTGGACGGCGGGGTGAAGGTATTTATCAATGACACATTGCAGTCTTCGCAGGATGCCATTGACAAAGGGTTGCAACTTGTCACTTCATCACACTTTGTGCTTATGCAACCATTCAAACTGGCTGACGAAGGAATAAAGCTGTCACTGGATCATACCCGTACTCCTTTGATAGAACAAAAGCATATTCTGCTCTGTCCGAAGTTTCCGGATGACTCAAACGATCATTGGAAATTTGCCATAGAACCTTTCACGGGTAAGGTTATTGCCAATCTTGTGGAACACAATGGACGCATAAGTTTCATTGAAAACCTTTCCTTCCATAATGTTGAAGGATTGATCCTGCATAAGCACCGCAAAAGTTACTTTACCGATGCTGAATTTAAAAAATCTACATTGAGGGCGGAGTATTTTTACGAAAACTATCGTTGTATAAACAGATAGTACAAACAAAATCAACGAGGCCATGGAGGCACCCAGGGATCGGGCGTTGGTCATTAAACGAACTGTGAGGTTAAGGAACTGCAAATGGGTTTAACCGAACATAGTTAAACCAAAGCTTGTTTTTTTAGGACTTAAATTCACAAAGGAAATGGTTCATTAACGATACTGCCAACAGATAAAAAAGATGTAATGCAAAGACATGATCAGCCAAAGTGCTGAATACATCATTAAAACTACATAACGCTGTTTAAATCAATTAATACCTGTATAATTGACGACACAAGCCATTGGGGAGTCTTTGAATGACTTTGCTTGTAAAGGAGAACAACAATATAACCCATAACTCCCTTGTAATGCCATCAGGTAAAACAGGTTTCAGATCAGAGAAGAAAGGAGATTACCTTTTCATCACAGGAGAAGGTGTGAGAACAGATCTTACTGCCATGATAGAAGGCACCAGAAAGATCTATGAGGCAGCTTTGGAGAACAGGTGCGATTTTTTGCTGGTAGATTACAGCAAAGTCCGATTTGATGTACCGCTTGCCGAAGCATACAATATTGTTAAGATCTACGAAGGAAAAATGCCTGAATTCTCAAAAATAGTGATGGCCATTGTGGTGAAAAGGATCGATTGGGAACTGGCTAAATTCTGGGAATCGATAAGCCAGAAAAGGGGATACAGCTTCAGGATTTTCGCACGGCTCGATGAGGCCAGAAGCTGGCTCATGGAAGAAATTAAGAGCCGATCCGTCTCATGATCCGGTACACCTTCATTTTATTCCCAATGTCAGTCCGCCTATCTTTCCAGGGGCCTTACTGACCATGCTCAATGACCAGATCCTCAGGGTATGACACAAAAGATAGGTTATGTTACTCTTCTTGTCCGTGAATACGACGAAGCCATCGACTTTTATACAAGGAAACTCGGCTTTTTGGTAAAGGAGGACACCCGTATAGATGAACATAAAAGATGGGTACTGGTTACTCCACCAAGCAACGAGGGCACTCACCTGTTGCTGGCCAGAGCAGCCACGGCTGCCCAGCAGGAGCTGATAGGGAACCAGACCGGTGGACGTGTGTTCCTTTTCCTGCATACAGATGATTTTTGGAGAGATTATGAAAACATGCGATCCAAAGGAGTGCACTTCCTTGAGGAACCAAGGGATGAAAAGTATGGCCGGGTGGTGGTATTTGAAGATCTTTATGGCAACAAGTGGGATCTGCTGGAATTGCCCCATACCAACCACTGAACCTGTAAATGACTGATCACACACATACTGTCAACCCCAAGCATAATGAACCCCAGTTGAAGACTGACACCTCCGGTCTTTCCATCAGGAAATAACTGGATTTTTCGGTCGGCAGTGACTTACATGTTATCAGCCACCTGCTCGGGACCAAGGGTGACGTCTGCGTTCGAGCCTGACCCTAGGACTTCAAAAAGATGCCCCAGGCTTTTCTGGTCCATGGCCTTCCCACCATTGGTTACGTTACGCACTGAGTCCAGCAAAACCTTGTAATCATCTCGTTTTGAGAGATAGCCATCGACTCCCAGAGATAGTACTTTTAACACCTGCTCCGGACCGGAATCAACCACCAGTATCTTTCTTGAGGTGAATGCGTCTTTTAGCTGTTCCAGTTCGTTTACCGGAATCGTATACGCATCAAAAATGACGATATTTACATTTTCCAGTTTTTCACTACCCGCAATCACGTCCGGGATATTCCGGAAATGATCGACAAGCAGGAACTTGTTGGAAGCATTCAAAACTCGTGTATAATCGTGTATAAGGTTGGTATCCCCTGAAATCAGGGCTACCTGGATATAAAAGGGTTGTGACATTGACTTGAGGGTTACTTAAGGACAGCAAATCTCAGGGGATTATTGCACTTTTATAAAAACGTTTTGTTGTTCAAAACAATTCATTTGTCATAGATAACTGATTTTGAACTAAAAAAGTCTCACAGATCATAAGTATTCCTTAAACATTTTGACAGTTTGTTTACCTGCGTCATAGCAGGAAGGGAAAACCGAGTCTGTAAATTAATGGTCAGAAAACTGTCAGATAGTGGTTAATGTATCTGAAGTGCCTTATAAAACAGCTTAATGTTACTTTACATAAAGAGATCTCTTGTCGTGAATGAGTTATCATAATTCACAATTGTTTTAGTGTTATCTATTTTAAGTTGGGTAATTACAGCCTTTTATCGAAGTCATATGGGTTGACAAAAAGTATACATGCGACCGCAAGCCCTGAAAGTGAGTCTGTTTTTTATTAAATTGAAGTCTAAATATTCCCGGATAACACCCGGATTGTTAAATAATGTTCAACAAAAACTTCAAACAATGAAAAAGAAACACATTTTCGGAGCTGTGATGCTCATCGCAGGGATCACAGCAAGTCTGGTCATCTCCACCAGCCAGGAAGCTACCGCCGAAAAACCCGGAGAATGTATTTGCCTCGACGTGTACGATCCTGTATGCATAATTGAAACCGGCCAGAGGTTCAGCAATAGCTGTTATGCTCAGTGCGCAGGCTTTACACCGGATGAATACGGACCGTGTGACCTTGATTAATCCCTGGTCATGAATAAAAGAGGGGGCTGTCTCAAAAGGCAGCCCTCTTTTTTCTACTACCAGGTGTGAGTTGCCTGTGTGGTTCATTCCACCCTATAAGACGAACGCACAGCTGATGAAGCGCCAAAAAACCCCAGCGCATAGTTTTGCTCATTCACAACATTGGTCAGGTTTCCCCGGACGGGATCTGGTGGAGTATCAAAAAGACCTCCCACATCATTCGTGATCTGCCGCACCCGGGTAAAGAAATCATAGGCCTCTTCCGTTAGGGACAATTGCTCTATGATCAATTCATCTCCTTCAACCAACGGATCCATGCCGAGCCAGCTTGCTCCATTCAGTTCTTCTCCATCAATGAACTCATCGGAAAAGACAACGATCTGCTGAGGTTCGTTCAGAACAACATCGTTTACATAAAACCTCCAGCGATAAAAATCCTCCGTGCCTTCCGGATCGGTAAAATCCCAGTTGGGATAGTAACCTTCATCCTCTTCTTCCTCTACATCAGGCACCTCTGTAAAAACAGCATAAGCGGAATCCAGTGGCGCTACGGCGAGCAACCGTTGAGGGCTGGAAATGTACCTGTCACCGGCCGTTGTCTCTACTGTAAGGGTATACTCGTTGCCTGTCTCTCCTCTGAAATCTGCCGTGTACACACCTGCCGGATCTTCTGTAAATGTAAAGGTCTCACCGCTTTCGGCTGTCACTTCCACAACGGCGCCTGTCTCCGCTGGAAGTGGCCCGTTGGCAAAATAGGGGGCAGAATTGTTCAAAAGAATGGTCTGAACATCCCTGTCATCATAGATCCAGCCCTCTATCACCAACCGGGGCTCTCCTGCCGGGGCATTCACTTCAATCACATCAGAACATGCCCCAAGCATGATCAAAAACATTAAGGGTGTCAGATATCGATATGTTTTTATTTTCATGTCAGCGTATTAAAATATAAAGTTGTAGGTTACAGAAGGAATGATGTTGCCGAATATGGACAAACGTACAGCCTCTGTCTGATTTGGATTATCCTCATTCTGACGGAAAAATACCGAATAGGGATTCCGGCGGGCATAAACGTTGTACAGACCGAAATTCCAGGTGCTCCTCCAGCGACGTTCCGCCTTAGGCTGTGGTTTGTAGTTAAAGGATACGTCCAGACGATGATAGTCCGGGGTACGGGCGCCATTACGACCGGTGTAATCCGGAACCACTACACCTTCATATACAAAACGGCCCGATGGGATAGTCATGGGCCGTCCGGTCATGTAGGCAAAGTTGCATGAAGCACTCCATTTATCGTTCAGATTATAATTGAGCACCAGCGATACATCATGGGTCTTGTCAAAATTTGACGGGTAATATTCGTCATTATTGATGCCATCCACCTGCCTTTCCGAACGTGACAACGTATAGCTGAGCCAGCCGGTCCACCGCCCCTGCTGCTTTTTCATCATGAGTTCTAATCCATAGGCACGCCCCTCACCACGGAGCAGCTCCGTTTCTATATTCTCATTCAGGATAAGCTCTGCACCGTTGCGAAAATCGATCAGGTCCTGAAAATACTTGTAATATACTTCAGCGGAAAACTCATAGGTATTTTGCCTGAAATTCCGAAAGTAACCCAGAGCAACCTGATCCACCATCGCAGGCTGGATATAACGGTTGGCCGGGGTCCAGATATCAATGGGTGTAGCGGCAGTGGTATTGGACACCAGCTGAACATACTGCATCATACGGTTGTAACTTGCCTTAAGGGCTGAATGTGCATTCAGCGAGTAGTTGGCAGAGAACCTTGGCTCCAGTCCGTCATAAAACTTTATAACTTCACCGGCATCATAGGAAACGGTATCGGTTATGGCATTATCCGGTGAGGGGGTGTCATTTTCATAAAGGAATACGTCACGCTCTCCGATATTGGTAAAGGTAGAATACCGCAGCCCGTATTTTAAAGTGAGTTTGTCATTGAATTTCTTCTCGTGGCTAATATACGCAGCTGCCTCAATGGCATTCTCATTGTCAATGTTCAACGGAGTTTCCGGGACTGGATCATCTGAAGTACGTATTTTCACCTTTCCCGGGTTAAAACGATAGAATATGCCGCTAACACCTGCATCTACCGTACTCCCCAAAGACGGGAACCACGTAAAGTCAGCCTGCAGGTTGTAGTTGGTGACCCCGGAGTCCCACTCGAATTCCTCCAGGCTGGCATCGGCGCCGTCCTCAGAAAACTCCAGACGATATTTATAGTCACTGTATATAGCTGTAAAATTGGCGAACAGCTTGTCATTGAAAAGATGATTCCAGCGCAGGGTGCCCGTACGATTGCCCCAGTTGAACCGAACATCCTCTATGCC
Organism: Flammeovirgaceae bacterium BBD 1991-12; assembly: GCA_001657315.1. Taxonomy (GTDB): domain Bacteria; phylum Bacteroidota; class Bacteroidia; order Cytophagales; family Cyclobacteriaceae; genus Fulvivirga. The sequence continues at coordinate 7,471 of LYSV01000040.1, forward strand.
TTCGAATACATCTCTCCCGAAATACCCGGAAAGGAACAGGCGGTTCTTCTCATTGATCCTGTAATTGACCTTGGTATTGAGATCGTAAAAGTAGACAATGCTGCTATTGATATCATCATTGCCAAAGGCCCTTACAAACAGGTCGCCATACGAGCGTCTCCCGGCCAGCATGAACGAGCTTTTGTCTTTCTGTATCGGCCCCTCGACCAGCAAACGGCTGCTTATGAGACCGATGCCTCCGTTCATTCCGAATTTCTTGGTATTTCCTTCCTTCTGCCTTACATCCAGCACGGATGAGAGCCGCCCACCGTAACGTGCCGGTATGCCACCCTTGTAAAGCTTGATGTCCTTAACGGCATCCGGATTGAACACGGAGAAAAATCCGAGTAAATGAGATGAGCTGTATACCGGAGCCTCATCCAGCAGAATGAGGTTCTGATCTACACTACCGCCCCGTACGTTGAATCCGGGAGCCCCCTCTCCCACTGTAGAAACGCCCGGAAGCAACTGGATACTCCGGATCACATCCACTTCGCCAAGCAGAGCGGGCATCCGCTGGATCGTTTGAATGTTCACTTTGTTGGTACTCATTTCCAACTCGCCCACCTCAGGAACTGCCTCCGCGGTCACCACGATCTCTTCCAGTTGAACATTTTCCGTCATCAGTTCCACATTCATTGTCTGGCTTTCTGAAAGTTGTATTGGTAGCTGCTGGCGACGGTAGCCAATATAACCGAAGGTGAGCGTATACTGCCCGGGAGGGAGTGATAATGAGTAGTAGCCATACACATTGGTGACGGTACCGGTAGCCAGCTCTTCAATGAAGATGGTGGCTCCTATGAGCTCTTCTCCGGTACCTGCGTCTGTTACGTATCCGCTCAGCGTAACTTTTTCATCTGCTTTACGGACTTTTTTTTTCTTTTCCCGCAGGATCAACACCTTATTGTTCACCGTCTTATACTCAAGGGCCTGCCGTTCCCCCAGATAATCAAGAAAATAGCGTAAAGTACCTCTGGTCTTATCAAAGGTGACCTTCGTTTTCAGTGGAATACGATTGCTGAATGAAAATATATAATCGCTTTGATCATCCAGTTCCTTCAGGGTCTGTTTGATCGTCAGTGTCTTTTGTGACAGTGACACCACGGATTCCAAAGATGCCTGCGCCTGTATGGTCAGGCTGAGGTTGATCAGGATGAAGAATGTAAGAAGTCTGGTAATTTTTTTCATTGAAATGTCACACGGTTATTTTGATACGAATAATTAATATCCAGTACGATCTGCAGCTCTTCCAGCACCTCCTCCAGTGGCTGGTTATTGAGCACAGAGGTGTAGGTCAGATCGCTGAGGTGGTTACTTGTGATCTTCATGTCCACGTCATAGAAGCGGACCAGATCATCCACCACCTGTGGAAAAGGGGTTTCATTGAATGTCAGTATACCGGTCTTCCACGACAGGAAATTCGGATCATCATTGATGTACTCCCGGATGGATTTGCTATTGTACCATCCCACTTCATTTTGGGTAAGGAGTACTGTGTCCTGATCATGTGAGAAGGCCACTTTCCCGGAATTGACTGTTATTTTGATGGTTTCACCCTGCTCCAGCACATTAAACCCGGTGCCTATCACTTTCACTGAGGTTTGCCCGACATGGATAAAAAATGGAAGAGCGGGATCATGCGCCACCTCAAAATAGCCTTCTCCTTCCAGACTTACGACCCTGTCTTCCCCGTTGAAATCCGGGCTATGCGAGATTTTGGCCCCTTTATTTAAAAACACCTGGCTTCCGTCAGGCAGGGTAAGTGCTACAGTAGTGTCTCCTGCTGTATAGGACAACACATCTGCCGGAGTATCGGATCCGCGATTTGCCTGCCATACGAACCAGGATACCGAAACCAGCAGGGCCACAGCCGCGGCAATTTTGAAAAAGGTGCTGACAGCATTACCACGGGGCATTTCCCGGGTCACCGTGGATGTCTCCTGCATTTGTGCCCAAACCTCCTGCCAATCAGACTCCATATCCAGTTGTGAAAAACGGCGAGCCTCTCCGGACCGCTTCCAGAGCCTGCTCAGTTCCTTAAGCCGCTCCTCATTACGAGGGTCAGCATTTATCCATCTTTCTACGCTTACCTTCTCGTTCGCCTCCAGCTTATCAGGAGCCTCGAGATAACGCAAAAGAAGGATATCCATATTGTTTTCTTCTGTGCTCATATGTCCGTAAGACAGGCGTCGTTACCTGAACACGTATCGGGATCCATAATTTTTTCATTTTTCCTGATAGTTACTACAACCATGGTACCGGTTTACCCTACGTGCCTTTTGAAAGTAATGGCTGAGACATACTTGTTATGGAAAGAGAAAAAGTCTGCTATTCGACTTTTTCCTGAGCACGATAAAGTGTTGATTTAGTGAATGACAGGTCCCGGCAATATGGATTTACAGGCTCACAGAACTAAGAGCAACACCCCTGTCAGCAAAATCAGCAAAGTCTGCCGCAATAGCTTCAGCGCCTTGCTGATCTGGGTCTCAACTGTTCTTTTCGAGAGCCCAAGCTCGTCGGCTATCTCCTGATTGGTCATGTCTTCAAACCGGTTCATGGTAAAAATGCGGCGGCACTGGTCCGGCAACTTCTCAATGGCTTTGTAGATCCGCTGAACGGCTTCCGTTTCCTCGAGGTTATCGGAAAAGTCGGACTGAGGTTGTTGCCGGAAGGCACTGTGGTGATGATCCTGTCTGCGTTGTTGCGCTTCGAGTGTGTTGATACATGTGTGGTAGACAGCCCGGAACAGATAGGCTTTCAGCGACTGTCTGATATGGATCGTTTCGCGCTTTTGATACAGTTTGACAAATACTTCCTGCGCCACTTCTTTTGCAACCTCCAGACTATCCACATACCTCGCTGCGAATACGGTAAGTACAGGATAGTACCGTTCAAACAGTCCTTTATAGGCCTGCTGATCCCCTTTCCGAAGCCCTGGAAGAAAGGCCTCGTCATCCTCAGGTAACAACTCAAGATGCTCCGGCATAAAGTGCTGATTATGACGCATGCAAAGGAATCAGAATAGCCTGAATTATACCAGTGCTTTGTGGTTTTTGAGTGTAACATATATCAGATATACAACCAAAGGGAGTTATGCAAAGAGTCATCTGCTCCATTCTACAGCCCTTTCCTTCACCTAATTGTTCTCAGGATGTGAAAACCGATCCTTTTATGCTGAAAACATTATTGTGTGAAACGGGTTAAAGGAGCGAATGACCAGCCTGAAATCCAACCATGAGCAGACCTGACTTCAAAGATTTAAAAACCGGTGCGGAGTTCAGTCAGTGGTATTGGCTCAAGGAAGAAATGGCAGCCATATGCCGGTCCATGAGCCTTCCATACAATGGGAGCAAATTTGAACTGAGGGACAGGATCATTTATGCACTTGACAACAGCGGTGCACTGCTCAATTCCACATCCAAACCAAAGAAGACCTCACGCTTCAACTGGGCAAACGCCATCCTGACCCTTGACACCGTTATCACCGATAACGTTTCTTTCGGCCCCAATTTCCGAAACTTCATGAAGTCACAGATAGGCAAAAGATTCGTATGTCACGGCGATTTTATGGACTGGGTAAGATCAAACTCCGGCAAAACCCTTAGCGATGCGGTACTGAAATGGCAGGAGCTGGAAGACCGTAAATCCATCAAAGGATTTAAAAGGGATATAGCTGAACACAATATGCTTTCTCAATACGTGCGGGATTTTCTCAGGGATAATAAAGACATGGCGCTCAGGGATGCCCTCAGGTGCTGGAAACTTAGAAGAGAGCTGCCTGCTGAAAACGGATCCGTTGTTTACAGCCCATCGGATCTGAGGCTTTAAACAGCGCAGCAAAAACGGCTAAAAAGATGAATTTTGCCCGCTCTGGCTATTACAGGCAGAAAGCTGGCGGGTCATTCAAAACGCCTCTTGTTTTACAAAAGCAACGCAGAATGAAGCTGATCATATTCAATGGAATAGTACTGATCGCTCTTGCTGTATTTTTATACTATCAGGCCCGTTACAGAAATATTGACAGGATATTCCTCAGCGCACAACTGGCAGAGCTTGCCCTTGGACTGATCAATATGATACTCATCGGACGCAATATTGCCAGTGGTCAGAAGCCTTCGGGAAGAATAAAACAAGTCTCCAAATCCTGAATCATTCAACTTAACCAAAGACCGGGCCTTCGACCGGTTACCAATGATAATTTGTGATACCCTGTTTTATCTGTTACTTTTAATACAGGTATGTGCTATTCCATATGAATTCGGCATCTCACTCTAAAACCTAAACAAATCAAAATGAAAAGAACTGTTACAATACTTACTCTTCTCCTCATTGTCATCCTGCTCCCCTGCCTAAAAGGTCAGGACCGTATCACCGGTCTCAACTTTGCTACCCGCTCGGAGGTCATTGCGAAAAACGGCATGGTAGCTACCAGTCATCCATTAGCCACTCAGATCGGGTTGGACATTCTGAAACGTGGCGGAAACGCCATAGATGCTGCTATCGCAGCCAATGCGGCACTGGGCCTGATGGAGCCTACAGGTTGTGGGATCGGCGGTGACCTGTTTGCTATCGTATGGAGTGCCAAAGATCAGAAGCTGTATGGTCTTAATGCCAGCGGACGATCCCCGGAAAAACTGAGTTTAAAGTATTTTGCCGATAAGGGCATGACAAAAATACCTGCACATGGTCCACTGCCGGTTAGTGTGCCCGGCGCGGTGGACGGCTGGTTCGAACTACACGGCAAATTCGGCACCATGCAAATGGATCAAATACTACAGCCTGCCATCACTTACGCCAGAGAAGGCTTTCCGGTGACTGAACTTATTGGATACTACCTGACAGCTTCGGCCAGGAGGTTCAGGGAATATCCCAACTTTGCCGATACCTACATGCCCAATGGCCATCCTTTGAAAAAAGGGGATGTTTTCAAAAACCCTTACCTAGCGAATACTTACGAAAAAATAGCCAAAGGAGGTAGAGATGCCTTTTACAAAGGAGAGATCGCCAAAACCATCGCAGACTTCATCAAAGCAGAAGGTGGGTTTTTAAGCCAGAATGATCTGACCCGTCACAAATCCGAATGGGTGGAGCCGGTATCTTCCAACTACCGGGGTTATGATGTGTGGGAGTTGCCCCCCAACGGGCAGGGGATCGCTGCCCTGCAGATCCTTAATATCATGGAAGGCTACGATGTGAAAAGTATGGGTTTCGGCAGCACGGAGTATGTGCACCATTTTACTGAAGCCAAAAAGCTGGCCTTTGAAGACCGGGCGAAGTATTACGCCGACCCGGCCTTTAACCAGCTCCCTGTGGCCCAACTGATCTCGGAGGAATATGCGGAAGAAAGGAGAAAGCTGATCTCACCCGACCGAGCCAGCCGCAGGTACGATGCAGGTAAGCTGGAGCAGGGCAATACCATTTACATGACCGTAGCTGACAAGGAAGGTAATATGGTTTCACTGATCCAGAGTAACTACCGGGGCATGGGCTCAGGCATGGTACCTCCCGGACTGGGCTTCATGCTACAGGACAGAGGCGAACTGTTTTCTCTGGAGGAGGGCCACTTTAATGTCATAGAGCCGGGAAAAAGACCGTTCCATACGATCATCCCTGCTTTTATTACCAAAGATGGTAAACCGTGGGTGAGCTTCGGCCTGATGGGAGGCGCCATGCAGCCACAGGGTCATGCACAGATCGTTATGAACCTGATCGATTTTGGCATGAACCTGCAGGAGGCCGGAGATGCCCCCCGTATGCAACATACGGGCTCATCACAACCTACAGGAGGGCAAATGACAAATGGTGGAGAAATACGCCTGGAATCAGGATTTGACTACCAGGTGATCAGGGGCCTGATGGGCAAGGGACATAGGATCACCTACAGCAGGGGAAGCTATGGCGGCTATCAGGCCATCATGTGGGATGAGGAGAACGGTGTGTATTACGGCGCTTCGGAGTCCAGAAAAGATGGACAGGCTGCGGGGTATTAGTGGATGGTTGATGGCGGGTGGTTGATAGTGTTTTGCATAAGGGTTATGGAAAATTTGAAAAGCACCGGCCGGACAGTTAGCAAAACACCCGGCCGGTTGAGATGATCCCTTACTTTTTAAGATAAAGAGCCAGCCCAAAAAGTGATACCGTCAATAACCCCAGCGCTGCAAGGGACATAACAGCATCCCGAAAGTCCTTCCCTGCAAAGTCCAGTGTATGGTATTTGTGCAGAAATGCAAAACTGAAGCCTTCCCAACGGTCCGGGTTGGTGACATGTGCTGCCAGTTTGCCGGTAGAGGTTTCAATGTAGTAGGTAGCTTTGTCAGGGGTATTGTAACTCACTTTTTGAACGGGTAGCCGCTTGTTCACAAAGCCATATTCACCGCCAAATTTTGTTATCTGTTCTACAAACGGAGTGCCCGGCAATCCGCTGAACATCCCAGCCAGATACCTGGCGTATCTGCGATCTCCGTTTTCGAGGAGCGAGCCATCCCTGGCGGAAAGATAGCTTACAGCATGGCGATGTTGGCCCCAGTGCCCAAACCTGTAGTACAGTTGATCTTCCAGGGTAACCAAAGAGATATTGGCCACCGGATATTCAAGTTGGGTCAAAAGGCCAACCGGATCTGTGTGCAGATCTGCAGTGTATATCTCTGCCTGATTTATAAAATCATGCAAGGCATTAGGGTCTTTTTTATAAAGGAGATGATAAGCCCCACTGAAGGAGAAAGTAATGGTCACTACGGAAACTGCTACTCCCAATGTTCTGTGCCACTTCCTTCGTTTCAGCCGGGAGTTGGTCATGGTCTGCTTTTTAAACCTCTTCCACCCTATGGAATAGATATAAAGTCCGCTTACCGCAGACAGGAAGATCAATGTCAGCAACAGGGTCATGAGAACAGGCCTCAAGGGACCGGTAAAAGCAAAGAAGTCCCAGTTATGCAGGGTGCTGAACAGCCACATGTACGTTTTTCGCGCTTTGTCGTTGGCAGCACCTAGGCGACTGGAACGTGTATGTACGTATACGTCCAGCCCTTCGGGGCCGGCAAAGGAGATCTTGTAAACCGGCAACAGTCTGTTGATAAACTTGTATTCGCTGGTGTATTCGTTCACAACTTCTATTTGGCCTATTCCGGCCTGCCATTCTTCCATGAAATAGCGTCCGAGCCAGGTGGCATAGGCAATATCACCATCATCAAGAAGAACTCCATCTCTGGTGTTTATATAATGTATTTCTCCTTCCTCATCAACAGGCTGCACCTGATAATAGCGCTGACCATCCATAAGAATGATATTCACATTGCCAAATGAGGTAATACCATTTTTGGCCAGCGCCTCCTTTAGCGGCACTGAAAAGTCTCCCGCCTGAAGCGCCGGCGCCTTGACAAACCGGTTTGGGATCTCCACCTTGAACCACCGGGCCATAATGGGATGCATAAGCCCACTGACACACCACATGATAACAGGAACAAGAACAATGATACCCGTTTTCCTGTGCCATTGATACCATAGCCCCAGTCCTGCCTTCTTCTTTTGGGGAGGAGGAGATATTATGCCTGCTTCCCTTTTTACAGCTTGTTCCACCAATGCTTCCATATCATTTATTGCCAATGTTGTAAGCTAAATTGACCTGCCAGGTTCTGGGGATACCCGGTGTAAAGGTGGTTCCGAACCGTGAAGAACTCGCCCGTGGCGACCACAGCTCATCCGTTAGGTTAAGGATGGTAAACCCAACATCCACACCATGGAAGCGGTAGCCTGAGCGCAGATTGAAGAGACTAAACCCTTCATATTCTGTGGTATTGGCATTATCCATCCAGTAGGGGCCCATGTATTGGTTCTCTACAGACAATCTCAGTCCCGGAAGCTGCTTTGGGCGGTAGGTTACCTCATAGTTGAAAAGGGTATTGGCTCCTTGTGCCATCTCGTTGCCATTGAACTCACTGCCGTTTTCAACGTAATCTATGAACTCGTGCCGGGCAAATGATCCACTCCACCGAAACTGCAACTGCTGGTCAAAATCAAGCTGGATCATGTATTCTACGCCGCGGGATCGTATCTCCCCTGCATTCCTGTTTTCCCGAGTGCCATCGTCCAGTTGTACGGATATGATCTGATTCGTGGCTTCTACCTGATAGAGCGCCACATTACCATACCCCATCAGTTTATTATTTAAATGCAGGCTGTACCATCCCCCCACTTCATAGTTATTGTAGACAGATGGGTCCAGCGAAGGGACCTGCACGCCTCTGTAGAGCTCGCTCACCTGTGGAGGCACAAAACCCTGCGCATAGTTGGCATACACTCCCCTGTTATTGTCCAGATCATAGGTAAACCCGACCTTAGGGGTGAAAGCATCAAAAGTACTTACCGCATCGGGCGAACCTGAAAAGGAGGACGGAGGCAGAAAATTTCTGTGATCGTAGCGAAAGCGATCATAACGTAGCGAAGCTGAAAACTTCAGTTTTTCCGTGGCTCTGATCTGAAATGTGGCATAAGTCCCGATATTAGTGAGATCGATCTCGTTTTTGGTCAATACAGAATCAATTTCAGAATACCCTACGTTGACTCCCCGGCCGTCCTGCTCTACTAAAATATAGTCTTCAAAGAAATCGGTGGGGCTGTGATCTATGGATACGCCACTTATGATCTTCGCTCCCAGCGACTCTATTCGATGAGAATGCTGGATCACCGAGCCATAGCTTTGAAGGGTACGTTCGTTGATGGTACCTGAGGTCACTCCTGTCTGCCGGTCGGTGCGAATACGATATGACGGGATCTGGCCTATTGAATTATCGCGGAAAAACAGACGTACGGAGGTAGTTCCCTTTTCATTCCAGTCATGATTCAACGTGGACTGTATCCTGAGTGCACTCACGGTCCTTTCCGTAAAAGTCTGCACGCTGGTGAGATCTTCTCCGAAAAAAGCAGCGCTGTCCAGGCTGCCGGTCATATCTGTGACCAGATCCGCATACGTGATGGAAAGGTTCACATCCGTAGCTGAAGAAAGTGCATGGCTCACCTTCAACGTGGCGGCATATTTGTCCATATCGCTATGCTCAAAGAAGCCGTCCCGCCTCCGGGCGTAGTAGCCTGCGACAAAAACTCCGGTCTTGCCATACGTATTGGCCAGCCTCAGGTCTGTTCTTCTGAGTCCGTTACTGTTACTTCGTATTGCCATACGACCGGTAAGGTCCAGCGAAGGGGACTGTGTGATCACGTTGATCACCCCACCAATAGCTTCCGCCCCATAAGTAGAAGAGGCTGGTCCCCGGATCACCTCTATGCTGCGGATGGCGCCCTGATTAAGCTCATTCATGGCATTGTGGTTAAATACACCGGTAGGCCGGGTTGGTAGCCCGTCTTCAAGATACAGGAACAGTCCCTTGGTAGAGATGGGCTGGCGGATACTGGTCATGTGTTGCTCATTGGCGAGATCAGCTACAAATACACCAGGTATCTTGTTCAGCACCTGATCCAACGTGTTAGGGGCCGTTTCATCGATCTTTTGTGGTGAAATAGTGGAAATGGCCGCAGGCACTTCAGTCCTCAGCTCCTTTTCACGATTGGCAGATACTACTACCTGTTCCAGTGTACTGACGGATTCCACAAGCCCTAAGCTCAAATTATCCGTCAGGTCCGTCACCTGCACGGGATCGTAGCCTATATACTGTACCTGAAGTTTAGTGGCACCCCGAGGTACCGTTAAGGTAAACCTGCCAAGCAAGTCCGTCACGGCACCCACTGTAGTTCCGGGTATGGTCACCTCGGCTCCCACCAGTGCTTCGCCGGTTTGCTGGTCGTATATTTTGCCTGTTACCGTCTGCTGGGCCTGGGCATACAGACCGGATACTATGAGAATAAAGAATAGAATTGGTATAAAATGGGTTTTGTTTTCCATTGTTTATAGTGATTTACAGGCGTCCTTGACCACCGCAAGCCCGATGGGAAAAGCAGCACTACATTTGAAAGACTACCCCCCGCCTTCACTGGTTAACGCCCTGATATTTTTGTGAAAATTGAGAAGAGAAAACGCGCTTTAACCGGAAGTGGAAACACTCATCCACGGGACAGGCTCCTGTCATGAACTATCCCAACATAGAAAATTACTGACATCCGGACTCTGACATTATGAGTCCGCAATAACCGCCATTGGGTTATGTATATTTGGGTTTTCCGGTAAAACACTAAGTGGTCCGTGGCGGACGAAAAACACCACGTAAAAAAGAAGAGCTCACATGTTGGTGACCTGAAAATGAAGCAGGTGAATCCATGGTATCCCCATATTTCCGGAATTCTACGGGAGACAACGCCTTGTAAAAAAAGGAGAACCCCGGCTTTTGATTGGGCATGGTCGCTTCCTTTTCCTGCTGTTCAGCTACCCGTTTCAACTGCCCAGAGAGATAACACGATCCACCGCAAACCGTCATGGGTTCGTCGCGTTCAATACAAAGGACTTTGGCAATATAATCCCTGCGTACACTGAAATCCAGGTAAATGAGGGGCACCATCAATGTGCTCAGAAGCATACTGACAGCCAATACAGTTAAAACAATGTATTTAACCACCTTCATAGCTACAAATATAGGTTGACCATAATTCCCTGTACAAGGTATATACACTCTTTTTTTGGGTCACTTCATGTTTTTTGGCCACGGTATCCCAAACCACAGGGGCTACCGGGTTATAAAGCGAGTTGCTACTATTTACTTCTGTTCTCTGTTCAACTACGAAAAAGTCTAATCTTTCATTATTTTGAATGTGTTAAATGATCTTATTCCGTAGCGACATTTAACAATATATACACCTTTAGGCTGCTCCTCAAGGTCGATCTGTACATCGCGGAGGTTAGCATAGTCATTGGCCCAGACCAACTCTCCCATAGTATTGAATATTTGCAGGCTAATACGTTGTTCAATATTTTCAAAATGTATGTTGATCATACCATTCGTTGGGTTGGGATAAATAACCGCTTCTTGCTTATCAAAAACATGAACGCTTACTCCAACAACGGTCTCGTATATTAACGTCAGATCGTCAACGACAGCAGTGGAAAAGCCTGGCACAAAGGGGTCATCGCTCCCTGTTTTCATTATGAGCTGAATTGTAGCATAGTCAATGTCCTGACCGGCAAACTCACTCAGGTCTATTTCAAAATCACTAAAGTCGGGGTTTGGGTCTACAATAGTTATATCCCTTGCCCTTTCCGGTAAAACACGTGTATGAAGATCGAGCAGGCTGAGCGTGTCTGCAACCGGGGAAAAGTAGGCAGCAATGATCAGTGTATCTGTCTTTCCCGGAATATCGGATCCGGAAAATTTGTATCTGCCCTTTAGCTTAACCGTGACGTCCTCAGGAATATTGTCACATTCAAATCTCACAAAACCACTATTCTCTGGCGCACCGGTTGACCCTGGCACTCCCCGGAACAGCGAAACCGCATTTCCATTCGCATCGGAAGAATCGTATTTATAAAAGAAGCCGGTTCCATTGTAAAAGCGGCTAAAAACATTGGGTATAATGGATTCAGTCCAATCAACAGGCAGGTCATAGGTGTACCAGGAAGAGTCTCCTTCGGTCAGCCAGTTATTAAAACTCCCGTTCGGGATCTGACATTGTGAGTAGCAAAGTGCGGCATTTAAAAAGAGAGTCGCAATGGCCAATACAAGGCTTTTCAGATGTAAATGCTCGCAGAGTTTTTTGGTCAGGGAACACACCTCTGTTCCGGGGTTTTTCGGGATAAGGGTCATTGGAGTGACAGCTTGATCAATGCCTCAAAAATGCAGCAATAAAGTTTTCAAAAAGATTTTAATGACTTTTTTATTTTGAAAACAAGGATTTTATCAGGGTTTCCACTTCTTAATGATCCTGCCATTTTTTAAAAAATATCCAGAGGATCATACTCCTCAATATGCATTTCATCATTACCCAGATCCAGCCGATAGTGATGAAATCTGTCCTTATTGTTGAGCTTCCCATCTTTGTTAAGATCCTCCAGAGTCCTGAAATACAGTATGCTGTCATCCTTCAGTATCCGGTAATCGTAAAACTCATGAAGCTCTTTGGTTATTTTTCTAAAGGAGGTACCGTCTATGTTGCTTAGGTACAAAGCCTCCAGGTCTCTCCCATCAAATACCCCATCTCCATTGGTATCCCGGTCATACACGAAGTGGAGTAAAAATTTCCTTTTCGTTTTATTGAAGATCCTTCTTAAAAAGATGGAGCCGGTTATCGTCATCTTACTGGTGGTCAGCATTCTCCTTGCTCCTGTCTCATCTTCAAATACCAGATTAACATATCTTCCTGACAGATCATCACCATGAAAATAGCTGCCCGAGCCGGAACTACCACTATATGATCCTGAGCCGATCTTTCTGTATCCTCCCTTCTCCTCCAGATCCACCAGGCCCACAGCATAGATCAGCACATTGGTGCTATCGAATCTCGCCGGTAGTTCTGAAGCAAGAAGCTTAGTGGTGTCCCGGATAATATCATCCGGGGTGGCGACTGTATCCACCTCAACATTATAGTCGATCTTTGGGGTATTTCGTGTGCATGAAAATGCGGTCAGCAAGACTGCAGTCCCTATGAAAACGTTGTTTGGTTTTATTTTTTTCATAATGTTTAACAATTCGGTGTGAATCACATGATCATGGTTGATCACCGGAATTTAGAATATTTATATGGTTACAGGTTCAAATACCTGCCAAATACCTCCTGAAAAGGATCCCTGCCTACTATGGTATAGAAGAAAAGCCCACCCAACCATCCATGGAGAATTCCCAAAACGTACAGATTTCTGCACCTCAGATAAACATATCCATAGAACAACGCAAGTATAAATGTTCCCAACACTAACCAGTACCACGGGTAGTGGATCAGGCCAAACAACAAAGCAGTAACCAGGATTACAACTCCTTTAGGGATCAATATGCCATCCAGATCCTGGAGATTCCCTGCTACGAGTCCTATAACCAAAAATTGCTGTATTATCCCCCATACCGGATAAATAATAAGAATGGGAACAATATGCCAGGTCAGATGAATGGAATTTTGCATTAACCCTACTGCGAAAAACAACAAAACAGCGACCAACCCAAAAGGTAGTACCATCCTTAACACCTGTTTGAAATTGTCCGTCCGAAATCCCCAGTATTCAGGAATACCTTTTAGATTCTTACTCCTGAAACCAATATAAACGGTCCATGCCACAACTGAAACGATGATAAAGGGAAACCGGTAGTTCAACAGATCCATAAATATGAACTTTCCTGCGCCGGTAACGGCAACCGCCAGTATTTCAAACCATCTGCGCCGGTCGGATATGGAATGTTGAATTTTATCTACACTCATGGAGTTGCCTTGTTGTCGCTGCACCTGTACCGGTTGCCCGATCCCTGTGTGTTAAACCACTTTTGCTCCTAAGACCAGAATAGTGAGGAGTACCAGACCAAGCCCATAGTTCAACCCAATGTTGGACTTCAGGCAGGCTTCAAAGGTTTTGTTTTTTCCCTTTATTCTGAAATAGATCCATTTCATCAGCCCTCCGGGAATGATAAGGAGGTATTCAAAGACGGCCCTGAAGACGAGTTCCATGAGTATTGCCATATCAACCGAAACGGAGCAGATCCTCTTATGTTACAGTTTTGTCCTCAATTGAAGAGTCATGTGCCGGGGTTTTCAAATAAACTGCCATGTCAGGTTTTCCACCACTTCATACATATGATCAGCGGTCTCTCCTCCACTCTGATTGGTGATAATGAATATCCCCAGATCGTGCTCAGGATAGATAAAAATATAGTTCTGAGCCCTGAAAACACCCCCATGATGAAAGTAATACTTTCCCATGTCATCGTCCTCTCCTATATTCCATAAATAAGCCAGTTTGTGCCCGTCATCGTCAAACAGATTCTTGTGTGACTCAGCAACGACAGATGAATCGCTCAGCTGAAATTTTAGGTATTTCATAATATCCGGCACGGACGATTTCATTGCACCTGATGCGCCCCAGGTGGCATTCATCAGGGGTGGTGCTACCTCTTTGTTATCACTGTGGTATCCTACGGCAAGCCTTGGAAGATCTCCTTCCTCCACTTTAATTGTAGTACTTCTCATACCGGTTTTCTGAAGTAAAAATGCCTGCAACAGTTGCTCATACGGTTCCCGATAGGTTCTCTCCAGAATGTAAGCCAACAGTTCTACTCCGGCACTGGAATAAGAGTACTCCCTGCCAGGTAGTGTCTTTATTTCTATGTCGTGCAGGTCCATAAGAAATTGTTCCCGGCTATAGTTCAGAGCAATTTCGTTCATTCTCGCTGGTACACTTTTAACGGTAAAGTCTCTGAGCAGCCCGGTAACTTCCAGTGGAATAATATTGGGCAGCCCACTGGTGTGGGTCAGCAAATGTCTGATGGTAATTGCCTGTCCTTTATAGCTTAAATTCGGGTATTCCTCTTCCAGGTATTGCTGCACATCATCATCAATATTCAACCTGTTTTCAAGAACCGCCCTTGCCACCAATAACCCGCAGAATGTTTTGGACGCCGATCCAATTTCATAAAGTGTAGTATTGTCCGGATTATTTCCCTGCCCCTTTATCAATTCACCTCCATGTCTTATATATTCCTTGCCACTCTTGTACACCGCTACAGAAACTGAATTAATGTGGGAGTTGGATAAAAAAAGCCGGATGTTCTCTTCAAATAGCTGATCAACCTGACTCTGATCATTTAAATCGATTTTATCACGTTTACAGCTGATTGGAAATATCAGTAAAAACACAGCAAAAAACAGTTTGACTATAGTTTTCATAAGACTTTTTTTACTTTGTACGTTCCGTTGGTATTGTCTATATAAACTATACAATCTTCAAAAAAGCTTATTCCAATTCTGGGCTGGCTGGAAGTATTGATATTCATTTCAACATTTTTAAACTCAATATTTCCCAGCTTGATGAGTGGGACCACTCCTACTTTTTCAGTGATGTTCTGAAGTCCGCCTATGGTATATCTTTCTCTTTGACGATCTTTGAATTCCAGCGTTTGCATAAGCTCATCTGCGAGTTTTGACCCCCTCGGCACGTTAAACCGCGAAGACGATCCGAAATCGATGACCACCCGGTGCTTCTTCTCATTGATGGTAACAAAAGTATAGGGAGAGCCCCCTTTTCTTTCAATCTCAAGTGTCTGAAAGGTAGCATCAGCTAATTCACTGTCCGATATTTCCATTCTTTTGTTAGGATAATCAATGAGCCAGTTGGCTTTGCTGATAATGGGTTGCCCTATCAGGCCTCCAAAATCAGGTATTTGCTCTTTTAATCCTTTGAAATCCATGTTCCCCGCATAGGTATTTCTGAATTCCAGATCTCCGATACGCATGGACCCAATGATCTCACTCCCTACCTTCGCTTTTCCTTTTGAGGCGCCACCCATAGTTGAGCTTTTTCCTATGATCGTATCCCTTTGTATGAGGCTTACCTGCGCTCCGGTATCAAACAGAAAATTCTTCGATACACCATCTGTTTTTGCAGGTATGATCATCACTGTTTTTACCGTAGTAAAATCTACCCGGGTATGAAAATTTTCGGGGGCTACGTATCCTTTCTGCTGTAAACTACCTACACCACAGCCTGTGATTAAAACCAGTACGAAAAGAACTATTATTGATCTGTAAATTCTCATATATGTTTTATTGGTGATTTGTTTTAATAAAGCTCAGGTACTATTCGCATGTGAACTGCAAAAGTATTGCAAATCTTCATCACAGCATCAACCTGCAACAATATTCAGAGTGAATCCGAATTCACAAGAGTAAGCGTGGAGCAACTCACGAGCCCGTCAGTCTGTGCAAATAGATATTGGATACGACGAGTAATCCCAAAAAGAGTACATTTATCAGGTTAATGGCGATAGGATCCCTATGCGCAGCATGTGCCACTATGGCGGTGATAAAAAATAACCCGATCCCTGCATATGCCCATTCCTTCACAGGCAGCGGCACCTGCGGCACAAGCAATACAACAACTGCCACAATTTTCAGTATGGCCAGTTGGACCCTGAAAAAGTCCGGAAACCCCAATGCCCGAACGCCTTCGATAGCTTCCTTGCTGAAAAAGTACATGTATGTGCTCCATACCAGCATTAAAGATACCAATGCCGTGGATGTCCAGTATATTGTTTTCATATTCCGATCTTGCTGATATACGGAGTAAAATTCGCTTTTTTAAAACAAACTTACCCACCAGCATATAAAATATGAATGAGACACATTCTGACAGGAACAGTCATGGACGTTGTTTTGCCACTTTGATTTTTTGTTCGTTCAGGAACTGCAGGATCTTCTGCACCTGCAGATCGATGTCCTTTACCTTGATTATGGAAAATATCAGGCTCCTTTTTTTGCCATCACTAAGCTTTTCCCAGGTTTCACGAGCTTCTGTATCATGCTCCAACAGTACTTCGAGGACTTCAGGCACCTTAACGCCCAGAGGCTCCGGGTCTTCAAAGATCTCAAACGACACCGGATCGCCCAATCCTTTCCTCAGCTCCTTCAGCCGGGCGGTAGAGAGAATAATAAAGAAATTCCCATCCCCCAGATGATTTAATCCACAGGAGTAGGAGACTTTATTGTCAATAACACATTTCAACCGGGTGGCTCTCTTTTTATCAAACTGATCTACGATATCAGCATTTATTTTCAGGTAGTAATACCCTCCCTTTCTCTTTTCGAGTTGTCCGATAGGTTGCTCAAAGGTAAAACTTGGCATATTGCTCTTTCAAAAGGCACCAACATAAGGTGCATGATGGCCTGGAATTTTCTTTCAAAAGATAACACATCCATAGCTGGATGGTTTTCCCTTTGCCTGTATTACCGTTTTAAACAGTGACCGGGCATAGCAGAAATCCACATAAATCAGTTTGATCGTTCCGATAGGAAGATCTCGACATCCTTAATGAATTCCAATGTTCTCTGCTCGATATGTGCTGTCAGTGAATTGGGATCATCAAAATCCGGGACAGTCACCAGATCATGTTCAACTATGGAGTAGCTGCCTTTTGTAGTCGTGGGCATGCGGAATTTGTTCGAGAGGTTTTTCCTGAACAATTCCCAGTATTTTGCCTGGATCTGTTTATTGGATCCGGCCAGCCAGACTTCAAAGCTGATCTTGTCATGAAAAAAAAGTATCACAATTTTCAGCCTTTTATGCCTCAAAGATTCGGGAGAAAGAGAAAAATACGTTACGTCCATGTGCCCCTGATTAATACTGCCGGATACCGCATAGTCCGGGTATTTGTTTTGAAAATGGGTTCTTAATTCCATGATATAACCCATCAGCCCCTGATAGGCCTGCCGGATATCACCCTTTACCAGCTGTTTTCTGTATTGGTCAATGTATTCATTCAGTGATTTCATAGATATTGGCTTTGTATGTAACTGAACCATCCCCATACCCGGCACGTTTTTGAAGAAACACCACTCAGAGCTATTCACCTGATGCTTTGTAAAAGTATAAGATCGACTAACTATTGTGATCTGTCGTCGCTTGATCATGTTGAATTGCATACCTCCCAAATTTACTTCATTTCCGATGTTTCCGGAACCGTTCTCCTGTTTCTTCAGAGGCTAAGAATCAAAATCTCCCACGCAAAGAACCGCGAAGAGTGATCGCAGAGACCGCAAAGGGATTTAGCTATCCCTGTTCGTATCTGAAAAGATGATAAACGCCAACCAAAACTGAGCCACTCCGGTAATTAATTGGATCTACTTCTTCCACACTAAAGCAGACTGTTTATAGTGCTTCATCTCCCGAATGTCACTATAATAAGCCCGGATGCATGCCAGAAATTTCGGAAAATCCTCACTCTTCCTGAACCCCTCCAGGTGGTTCGTTGTGGAGGTCCATTCGATCCTGAGTATAAAGTTGTTGGGCTCCTCCTCTCCTTGTGTGAGTTCATACCCCAGGCAATAAGGAGAGACCTGCAGGAATGCTGCAGCTTTTGTGTAGTCTTCAAGGAACTGTCTGTGGCGTTCCGGTAAGATGACATATCTGATGTATTCGATGCTCATGTCTGAAATAGTATGGTTGGTGATTTCATTGGGCAGGCCTTCAATCTGCCGGGTATCCGGTACTGTCAAAGTAATCAGCAGGATGCAAACAACGCACGTCTTCATGATACTTTTTCGTGTAAATTAGAGTCAGTGAAAAGCGACTGATCGCAATCGTAAAACCCGGTGCTGCAGGCACCCTGTTCACGACTAATGTAGTGACTACCGGACTAAAAGGGAAGACCGGACAACGAAGTACGTTACAGACTTATTTGTCCGTTTCACTCATTTTCAGCCAGTTAATGGAATAAAAAATGTTCAGAAATGGTAAAAATTTAACCCTTGGTTTCAGTGACAGGGTCTATTACTGTCCTGTGGAGCTGGCCATGGATATCATTGGAGGCAAGTGGAAGGCTGTAATTCTCTGGTACCTGGCCAACGGCACCTTACGTTTCCATGAGATTAAAAAGGAGATCACCACCATCTCCGAACGCGTACTGACACGCGAGCTCAGGCAGCTCGAAAAACATCACCTAATCCATAGACGGGTATACCCCGAGGTACCCCCAAGGGTAGAATACAACCTGACGGATTTCGGAAAAAGTATCATTCCCCTACTAAACCATATCAGTCGTTTTGGTGAAGACTACGCGGCCCGGTTTGGAAAAGCAGAACATCTATAACTAATAATTCTTTCCTTTCTTCCACAGTCCTGCCATCATTTTCTACTTTTGCAATTGAGTCGCATTAAAGAGATATGAAACGGAGAAACACAAATTCGAAGGTGGAGGTTTTATCCTTGCTGAAAAGCTCGAACTGTGCCTTAAGTCATGATATGATACAGGAGAAGCTGTCCGGCAGTATGGACCGGGCCACCATTTACCGGGTGCTCAACCGGTTTTGCGAAGACAAAATTGTACACAAGGTAGTGGGTGATGATGGTAAGCAGTACTTTGCCTTTTGTATCAACTGCGCTGAAAAACATAAACATAACCATTTTCATTTCCGGTGCATGAAATGTGGTAAGGTGGAGTGCCTCGGGAATGAAGTTAAGGTAGCATTACCACACGGGTATGTATTGAATAACTTCAATGGGATTGTGTCGGGGTATTGTTCTGAATGCGCTTAGTGTTCTGGCTTATGAAAACACATTAACTGTTTTTAACAAACTCCTTAAACCGCTTTTCAAGTATTGGAAATCCTTTTTCAATCCAAAAATCAGAACTGATCCCACCGCCGGACATCCCGCCAGAGTCATATTCCGGCACCAGGAAGTCTTTCCCGAGACGTGGGTGGTACCCCGTTACCTCAACGAAACATTGCAAAATCATATTTCTAAAATCCCCGATAGTCCGGGCAGGAGTGCTTTCATATCTGACCCTTAACTCACGCCACAGATAAGGATCTCCGCGCAAGCCATATTGTGCAGGCCCTTCGAAGATCTTTGCTGCGTTTTTGGCAGAGGACATCATATACATAAAAGAAAAAACTTTTCAGCCAGTCTGAGTTGTAGAAAAACAGGAAGTGGTAATAATTTCCAGGTAATATCACTCACCGATCCTTATGTATTTTTCAAGAATGTTGCGTTTAATATTGGCTTCCTTTACTTCCTCCAACCCATATTGAATGAGGGTATCGCCCTTTATTTCTATAGTGAACGGGAAGCTGTGGCCTCTTATGGCCGCTACCCTGGTATAGCTCAGCGTTTCCGTATACTGATCACCTTCCAACCTGTAAGTGCCTCCTCCGCCGTAAAAACCCTCACTATCACTATGATCCTGATTGAAAAATGCGAAGTGACCTTTATTGATAATTTTCACAAAATCTGTTTCTGACAGATCCTTGACCTGAAGAGAATCATTTTCCCGGATCTCACCGTATATCATTTTCCAGGTTCCAACGAGTTCATTCACACTTTCAGTGTCATTTGGTGATGAATTCGTTTTTTCCTTGTTACAGGAGCCTGACATTATAGTCAGGAGGGATAAGATCATGGCTCTTTTCATATTTGGGTTCATGTTTGTTTTTTTGTTTGGGGTCGTAATTTATTGATTTTAGCGGTAACCTATATACTTCAGGCTCATTTACAGGCAAAGCATATAAGCTACCAAAGCCTCCTTTTCATCTTTAGTCAACTTCAGTTCCAGCACAAGGTCAAAGAATTCTACGGCATCCGCAAGTGTGGGGCACCGGCCGTCGTGCAAATAGGGTGGTGAATCTTTGATACCTCTTAGTGGAAAGGTTTTAATCGGGCCCTCGGGTCTCCCTTTGTAAAATCGTTCGACCTGCAGATCATGCATGTAATCATCTACAAAGGCCGGGCCTGCATGGCAACCCGAGCATTTTGCCTTTCCAAAAAACAGTTTTTCACCCAGCAGTTCCTGTTGAGTTGCCTTATCTTCATATAGCTTTCCTAATGGCCCCAGCTTTGGAGCAGGAGGAAAATCAAGAATAGCATTGAAGTCACCCATTCGGTTGGTAACTTCCCTCTTCTGTGCTCTGGGGCCGATCGCCTGCTGCATACCAGGATCACCGTCGAAGTATTCTTCAACTTCTGCAAAATGATCCATGCTCCTGATGGACCGCTTGGAGGCCAACTGCATGAGATTATAATTGCCCCTCATGGTGGGTGTTTCCACACGCAACCTCGCCAGATTAGGTCTCGCATCGGGAGCCAGTTCAAAAGCTCCGTTGGTATGACCATTTACATGGCACGAAAAACAGGAAACCCCTGCACTGGGTTGCAGTGTAACGCGGTGAGGCGTATGATTAAACCATGTAGTTGGTGTCGGCTTCAGCAGCTCCTTCAGGCCTTCCATCTGCTCTGCCGTGATCAAACCATTAAAGATCTCATAGTAGTTGCTCAATGTTACCTCTTTTCCACCACTGATATCACCCAGCTCCTTGTGTGTGGTAAGGAACATGGGTGGAGGGAACTCAGGCAGGTATTCATCCGGAAAGTCATGATCCACATCTATTCTTTCATGTTCAGGGTGGGCTTTGTTCCAGCTATCCGGAAAAACCATATGCGCCGTAGAGTGCAACGGGTGAGCCAAAGGTTTATAGGGAAACAGATCCCGTCGTTTGATTTCCGCCGCGCTCAGTTTTGATAGATCCTCAAAAGATGTTATTCCTTTGGGCAGCCTGGCTACAGGCCCGGCCATGACCGGTTTTCTATTCCCGGACATGAATCTTCCGGGTATTGCCTCACCGCTGAAATCGTATCTTTTGTTCATATAGTCCCTGACATCCTTCATTAATTCAGGCTTTTGATCTTTATGAAATGCCACCCATTCTTCCCATGTCATGGGGAGCTCCGGGGTACCAAAAGAGCTTTTTCCTCTTCCTGCGTATTTCCACAATTCCAAAGGAGACCTCTCACCCTTTTTCAGTTCGGGATAGGGCATCAGGCTATCCACATAGCTACTGCCCAAACCATAGTCATAAGCTATGTAGTCGGAGATTTTAGCCCCGGGGCTCTGGAGCATGTGTAAATTCCTGTCGGCCAGTTGAAAGCCAACTGCAGCCATAAATATTAAAGCGCCGCCTGCGATCAATAGTTTTTTGTTTTTAAACATGGGTTTTAAATTGGGTATAACATCCGGGTATGTAGAGCAGAGAACAGAAGCACAAGACTGTCCTCACACTCAAGATCATACGATAATAAATTTACATATCGTAGCGGAGATTCCAATTCACTGAACTGTTTTCAGCCTCATGCCCCAGGCATCGTAATAAAATATCACTTTAAAACCTCTAAGGCACTTTTTATCTATTCTGTACATTCTTTGTAAAGTGCCACCCTATTCAAGCATTTGTAATACAGTGCTGTTTTTCACCCACTGATCTCTAACGGGTCCTTAGGATCACTGTGCAGAGCCCGGGACGGAGTGAAATGTAGCACCACTCAAGGCCCCTTGTATCATAAGGTTGTCTTTTGAGGAAAATGGCTGGGTTGTGTTTTACACAAGTAATTCACCAGTGGTGTCACAACTGACACTTTTCATTTTCAGCTTCCTTATTTCCATATAATCACAACCCTCACCAATCACCGGTATTCCGGTCAAAGACCGGCACCGGGTAGCACCTTAATGATTTGCATGGCAAGACTAAGCAACCTATGTTTACAACATCAACACCCGAACAAGTCATGAAAATATCCTTTAAAGATCAGAAATTAAGCAGAATGTTTTTCAAGGGACTGGAATTAGGCGCACTGATAGGTGGTCTGGCATATATTGTTTCCATGTTTATCTGAGAAAAAGCCCTTTTGCTACCTTTTGCCTCATAAAATAAGTATATATACGTTAGCTGAAGCTCAATGGTTGCCTGGCATTAACTGATCTTAGGTTAAGGAACGCTAAACCCGCACCTTGGGAAAGCCTCCGTCAACGAATATTTCCGTGCCATGAATAAAGAATGCATCATCGGAAGCGAGGAAACTGACGGCTTTTGCCACTTCAGAAGGTTCACCAAATCTGGCCAGCGGTACCTGTGCAAGAACATCGCCGGCCAATGCTTCCACCTGCTCTTCGGACAGGTTGGACCGGTCAAAATAATTGGTAGCGATCGGGCCGGGGCTTACGGCATTCACCCGTATGCCTTTGGGTGACAGCTCTGATGCAAATGTTTTTACAAAAGACTGCACCGCTGCCTTACAGGCCGAATAAACGGAAGAGTCCGGCATACCGACTTCGGTGACAATGGATGTATTCAGGATCACTGAGCTGCCTGCCGTCATGAGCGGTAAGACCTGCTGTACGGTAAAGAGTGTTCCCTTAACCAGCACGTTGACCATCTCGTCGATATGCGCTTCATCCACATTTTCAAGAGAGGCATATTTACCAAAACCGGCATTGACATATAAAACATCTATTTTCGGAGTGATAGCAGCAACGCTCCCTTCCAAAGCGAACAGGTCGGCCATCTTACCTGCATCACTTACGATCCCCCTTGCATTAGGGCCCAGCTCATGGACAGTTTTCTCCAACGTATCCTGAAACCTGCCGGTAATGATCACCTGAGCGCCATGATCGATAAATTCCTGAGCGGTAGCCTTGCCTATGCCGCTGGTACCTCCTGTGATCAGGACATGTTTGTTCTTGAATCTTTGCATCGTGTTTTTACTTTTTTTGTTATCGGTTGCAAAGATTCCGATCGCATGTAGCGTGTAAAACCCGATACTTGCTATGGTTTGATCAAAGAGATCCTGTTTGAGAGATTACTCATTCAAATCAAGGTAATACAGCTTCGCAGCCTCTTCAATCTCAGCATCAATACTTCCGTCATACTTAAAACTGTAGAGGGACCATTTGTCGTTGGGTTTGTAAAACTGAAAAGTGTATCGAATGGGTTGCCGGTCAAATTTTACAAGATAACTCAAAAGAATATAGCTTTGTGAGAGTTTCTTTTCCACAATCAATTCATAACCATAGTATTCACCCACATAATCCTCGTTCAGTCCTTCAAGCTGGCTTTTCAGGTTTGTAATGGCATCTGTTGCCCTGTCCATCCATTTATTCGTCTTATACAGATTGTCCAGGGCCATTGAAGACCCTACCGTCTTGTAATCCGTGAAAAACTGATCCACTATTTCCTTTGGGGATCTTTGGGCAATTCCCGAATGAGTCATGGAGAATACAGCAAAAGCCAAGATGAGCTTAATTTTATAGTTTCTTTTCATTTTTAAAGGAGAATATTGAGTAGGACAATGATTTGAATAAATGTACAAAGTTTTCAATTGCGATAGTTATCTGATGCTACCTTAAGTTCAGCATAGCGGTCTGCGATCATAGTTTTAAAACACACTACTGCTGATCTAAAAAACAATCTCCACTCACCACCACGCATAAAAATGATGGACCGGGCCATTTCCCTTACCTGTCTGATAGCTTTGTCCCGCCTCAATAGCTTCTCTGGTGAAAGTAATACCGTGGGATACCGCTTCCGGTAATGTTGTCCCTTTGGCGTAGTAAGTCGCTATCGCTGAGGAGAGGGAGCAGCCCGTGCCGTGTGTATTTTTCGTTTCATTACGCCTGCCGCTGAACCGGTAGGTCTTTTCGTTTTTCGCATCATAGAAAAAATCCACCAGCTCATGGCCGGTTAAGTGTCCTCCTTTTAACAGGATCGAAGTTCCCAGCATCCCCGCCAGCTGCTGCGCTGCCCATTCCATTTTATCAAAAGGGATCGCTTTTCCCAGCAGGATCTCCGCTTCGGGGAGATTGGGTGTGACCAGGTGCGCTATTGGGATCAGCAGCTCCACGAGGGCTTTTACAGCCTTCTCCGGGAGCAGCCTGTCACCGGAAGTAGCCACCATCACCGGGTCCAGGACAAGTTTTACCCGGGGCAATTCTACCAGCATTTCGGCTACTGCCCCGATGATGGCAGGAGAGTGCAGCATGCCGACCTTTACCGCATCCACACCTATATCATCCACAACAGATCTTATTTGAGCTTTCACCATAGTGGGTGACAGCCCCTCGACCGCCTGTACCCCCACCGTATTTTGGGCAGTAACGGCAGTGATAGCCGTCATGCCATACCCTCCACAGGCGGAGATGGTCTTCAGGTCTGCCTGGATACCCGCGCCACCACCGGAATCACTACCGGCTATGGTAAGAACTCTTACGTGCTTTTTCAATTTCATCTTTCATGGATCTTGCAGCCGCGGATACATCCGGTGCCTGCATAAGGTAGCTCACCACCGCCACCCCGTTTGCACCGGCATGGATCACCTCTGCTGCATTCTGAAGATCTATCCCACCAATGGCCATAGCAGAATGCCGGCACAGCCCTGTGATTTCCCTTACTCCCTCCAGCCCCAGCGGAGCAGCAATATCTTTTTTAGTAGTGGTACTGAAAACGGGAGAAAGCCCGATGTAATCAACAGGGAGCGAATTGCTGACCAGCGCATGTTCTTTCGTTTCCACGGACAGGCCGATAATGCTGCGATCTCCCAGTAACCTCCTGGCCTGTAACACAGGCATATCGGATTGCCCTAAATGAACACCTGCTGCATTTACTTCCAGCGCCACGTCTACGTGGTCGTTTATGATCAGGGGAACATTGCGAGCCCGTAGTATTTCTTTTAGCAATAGTCCTTTCCGGATCATCGATGTTCTATCTGCCTGCTTTTCCCTGAGCTGCACCATAGTTACACCCCCGTCAACGGCACATGAAACTATGCGGGCAAGATGGTCCTCATCCCTGTACATGTTTTCATCAGTCACCAGGCAAAGCCTCAGGTCGTATTCAGGCAAGGTCACGCTACAAATGAGTGATGGGTTTCAAATTCGATCATATCCATAAATTCCTCCCTGGTAAGATCATACAACTTATCCAGTAGCTGTAATTGCAACGTTCCCGGGCCGTTCGCTTCTTTTGCCGCCAGCTGACCTGCCACACCCATAAAAGCCATTGCAGCTGTGGTGGCCTCAAAGTGATCATCATGTACACCGGTAAAAGCCCCTATGATTGCCGTACTGGTGCACCCCATCCCGGTTACTTTCGCCATTAACGCATCCCCGTTATGTATCAGGGCTATCCGTCCCTTATCCAGAATATAGTCAGTAGCCCCGCTTACGCAGATGACACTGCCAATGCTTTGGTTCAATGACCTGGCGGCTTCCAGTGCGGAGCCGGCAGCATCACTGCTGTCTACTCCCCGGGTCGTTTTGGACTGATCGTGCGCAGCCATGATCTCCGAGCTGTTCCCCCTTAGTACATCAGGAGCCTGGATGCCTATGAGCTCAGCCAGCACCTGATTACGAAAGGCAGTGGCTCCCGCACCTACCGGGTCCAGTACCACGGGTTTTTTAAGTTCACCCGCTTTTTTCACAGCTTTCTTCATGGATGCCACCCAATGGGCATCCAGGGTCCCTATATTTACTACCAGCGCTTGGGCTATGGATACCATGCTTTCTACCTCCTCAGACGCATGTGCCATTACAGGCGAAGCTCCTGCAGCCAGCAGCGCATTGGCCGTGTTGTTCATAACCACATAATTGGTAATGTTATGCACAAGGGGATTACCTGCCCGTACTTTTTCGACCAGGTCATACAAA
This sequence comes from Flammeovirgaceae bacterium BBD 1991-12, assembly GCA_001657315.1. Classification (GTDB taxonomy): domain Bacteria; phylum Bacteroidota; class Bacteroidia; order Cytophagales; family Cyclobacteriaceae; genus Fulvivirga. Next base: position 33,609 of record LYSV01000040.1, read on the forward strand.
CTTTCTTTTGTCATATTCATAACGGTTTACTGATCTATATAAACTTTACCCCCCCTGGCGGAAAATTCCCGGGACTTTTGTTTCATCCCTTCGTCTATAGCCTCGTTTACGGAAAGGTCATTTTGTGTCGCGTATTCCCTTACATCCTGTGTGATCTTCATGGAACAGAAGTGCGGGCCGCACATGGAGCAGAAATGAGCCACTTTGGCTCCATCAGCCGGCAGTGTCTCATCATGGAACTCCCGCGCGGTATCCGGGTCGAGAGACAGGTTGAACTGATCTTCCCATCGGAACTCGAAACGGGCCTTGCTCAAAGCGTCATCGCGGTATTGCGCGCCCGGATGCCCCTTGGCAAGGTCAGCGGCATGAGCAGCTATTTTATACGTTATCACCCCGTCTTTTACATCTTTTTTATTGGGCAGGCCCAGGTGTTCCTTTGGCGTTACATAGCATAACATGGCCGTACCATACCAGCCGATCATAGCAGCCCCAATGCCTGAGGTAATGTGATCATAACCCGGGGCGATATCCGTAGTGAGCGGCCCCAGGGTATAGAAAGGAGCCTCACCGCATTCCCTGAGCTGCTTGTCCATGTTTTCCCGGATCATATGCATGGGAATATGGCCGGGACCTTCAATGATGGTCTGGCAGTCATGCTGCCATGCGATCCTAGTCAGCTCTCCCAGTGTCTCCAGCTCGGCAAACTGGGCAGCATCGTTGGCATCTGCCAGTGAGCCGGGGCGTAAACCGTCGCCAAGCGAAAAAGAGACGTCATAGGCTTTCATGATCTCGCATATCTCATCAAAATGCGTGTAAAGAAAACTCTCCTGATGGTGTGCCAGGCACCATTTGGCCATGATGGAGCCCCCGCGGGAAACGATGCCTGTGAGCCTTTTGGCTGTGAGGGGAATATACCTGAGCCGTACACCGGCATGGATGGTAAAATAGTCCACCCCCTGCTCCGCCTGTTCGATCAGTGTATCCCTGTAGATCTCCCAAGTAAGCTCCTCTGCCTTACCATCCACTTTTTCCAGCGCCTGATAGATCGGTACGGTGCCAATGGGTACCGGCGAGTTACGCAGTATCCATTCCCGGGTTTCATGTATGTTTTTGCCCGTAGAGAGATCCATGATCGTATCCGCTCCCCACCGGCATGCCCACACAGCTTTTTCTACCTCCTCTTCGATGCTGGAAGTTACCGCGGAGTTGCCTATGTTCGCGTTGATCTTTACCAGGAAGTTTCGCCCGATGATCATAGGCTCCGTTTCCGGATGGTTGATGTTGCAGGGAATAACGGCACGGCCTCTGGCCACCTCATCGCGTACAAACTCCGGTGTGATCAGCCCCTTTGGGGTACTGGCCCCGAAGTTATGGCCCTTATGCTGCGGAGATATCTCCCTGATGGTTTCTATACGCTGGTTTTCGCGTATGGCTATGTATTCCATTTCCGGTGTAATGATCCCTTTTTTAGCATAGTGCATCTGGGTGACATTCGCACCCGCTTTTGCCCTTCGGGGTTTCTCAATATGCTGAAACCGCAAAGCGTCCAGCGCCTGATTATCCAGTTGCTGATTGGTGTATCCGGAATTAAACCGATCAAGAGGCTCTGTATCTTCTCTTTTTACGATCCATGGCTTTCTAAGCTTTTCAAGTCCCTTTTTCACATCGATCTCTATGTCAGGATCTGTATAGGGGCCGCTGGTGTCATAAACCGTAACGGGTGGGTTCTTTTCCACAGGCGCCGAAGGGTTGAATTTCAGCCTGGTGTCATGCAGGGCGATCTCCCGCATTGCTACCTTGACATTGTGGAGCCTGCCTGTTACGTAGATCTTTCTGGAATTCGGGAACGGTTCGGTAGATAAACCCTTTTTGTTTTTTGAAATAGTGTCCATAGTGTGTGATTTAGCTCTACTTTGCAGAGATACTCACATCCGGCCACTAAAGAATAGGATTGAAAAATCAGGCTGTGCCACCTGACTTTCACTATACAGCAACGTGTTATCCCTTCGCTACCATTATGCAGATCAGGTTCAATGGGTATGATCTCAGCCGAATGATTGGCACCCCTACACGATCAAAACTAAACAAATTATAAAAGGAATAAAAAATTGGTTTCAAAAAATCCATAGGATAGAATTTTATGGTCTTTTGAGACCAAAGGGCCTCTTCAATTTCGGGATAAGGAGCCCGGATCTTTTCCCGGGTTGCTGAAATCCTTTTGTTGTAAACCGAGGTCCGCCGAAAGGGTGAGCCGCAGGTGATTTTTCTTTTCACCGGCCCGGGCAGTCTTCAGCCGGCCACTGATACGGCGGATCTGATTGAAGACCAGGCACAGCGATATGTCGTTACTGCTGTCAGGGTGGCTAATGAAAGGGATATTTGCATCCAGCGTGAAGGTGATGCTGTTCTTTACGGACGACAGGTCCATGAGGATACAGCTGGCGTCCTTTGTGATGGCGTAGTCAAACAGATAGCTGGCGGCCATGTAAAACCGTGCGGCCTCTTCCAGCCCTGTCAGACTACGGACGGCCACGGAGCTGGTGGTACAGCCGCGCCATGAAAAGGAAATAAAAACACCGCTGTGCATGGCATTCCGCCGCTCGGTGAAGTGATAAAGCAGGTAGCACAGTGTATTGCCCTGGTCCACCAGCTTACTCATACACCGGTACAGGTCATTGTCAGCGGAGATGAGCTCACGCACGGCCCATGGCATATCTTCTGTTCCTGTTTCGCCAACGCGGCGGAAGAGGGCTTCTGTATCGCCCGTGCTCAGCGCCTGGCGAAGTAGTTCACACATTTCGGACATTTTCATATTGTTATTGTTTTTAGGGTTGGTTCCTGGGTTTCGGACAGTGTTTCAACTCACCCCCATTTCCCCTTGCGGGGAAATATCCCCTCTCTAAGCTTAGAGAGGGGGATGTTCAAACGAAGTTTGAGCGAGGGGTGAGTTGACCCACACCACACAGCTGCGGCGCCCCATCAAAAACCGGTGGCCTTTTGACGACAACCGGTGCACCGCAGCTTCATGAACCCGAAGGACCGCAAACGGCCGGTGGTACGGCACAAAGGCAGCTTGTGCCTTACAAAACCAGCTTGTGCTTTACAAAATAGTAGTGAGTAGTAAGTCTTAAGTCGTAAGTGGGGATTTGCTTAAGACTTACGACTAAAAATCCAGCAAACTTAATATCTTTAACCCTATGGAAAGTACAACAAAACCCCGACCGAAGCACCTGGGCAGAAAGATCCGACGCATGCGGGAGATCCTGGGCGTAAAGCAGGATACCGTGGCCGAAGAGCTGGGTGTGACCCAACAGACTGTTTCCAACATTGAGAACACCGAAGCTGTGGACAATGCTACCCTCGAAAAGATAGCCGGTATACTGGGCGTGGAGCCTGAAGCGATTAAGGATTTCGACGAAGAACAGGTTATTTATAATATCCAAAACAATCATGAGCCCAAGCTCGAGGGTTCAAGCCAGTTGGTCAATGTAAACTACCAATGTACATTCAATCCCATTGACAAATGGGTAGAGGCCGTTGAAGAAAATAAAAGGCTGTATGAGGAGCTGCTGAAAAGTGAGCGGGAGAAGGTGGCGATGCTGGAGAAGATGCTGGAGGGGAGGAAGTAGATTTGACGTGCGCCTGAAATGAAGTTGGGAGCTTCCTGGATCAGGATACTTTAGCTTCCTTGTATCCGGTAGATTAGGAAAAGATATGATGTGGATATAATGCATAACTATGTTCATATATTGGGCTTCATTTGGCTGTCTCGCTATTCCAAACTGTTTCAAATCCTTGCTTGTAATCTTAAAATTGGCTAGTCTAACCTAATGAATTTGAGCCAGGTCAAAATCTATAGAATACTCCACATAGAGAACATTCCACATATTCTTTCGAACGGGATTACTCATAAAAACTCGCCAAATGCCAATTCGGATTTCGTTGGAATTGGAGATCTTAGTCTTATTAGTAATCGCAACGCCAGACGAGTAGATGTTGACAATGGAAACACTTTCAATACAATCGAAACCATCACTCTTGGTGATTTCACACCCTTCTATTTTGGTGTAAAAATGCCAATGCCATATGTAATTCAACATGGGGGAAACTTCGTTGAAAAGGCAAATGAACCCGAAGATATAGTTTATGTAGTATGCTCGGTTGAATTAATAATTAGCTCGGGCATGAGATATTATTTTTCCGATGGTCATGCAACAGATTTCTTAACCTCTTTCTATAATAAAGATGAGATAAACCAATTACCACAAATTGTGGACTGGACTGCTATCAAAACATCTTATTGGAGTGGACAACAAAATCTCAACATCAAAAGAAAGAAACAAGCTGAATTCCTGGTACAGGGAGATATCCCGCCCGACTTTATTACAGGCTTTGGTTGTTATAATGATTCAGCGAAGCAAAAATTAATAGAATTAGGGGTAAATGACCAATTAATTAAAGTCATCCCCCATGCTTATTATTAAATCTCAATTATGATTAAGTATCTAACAGGAAATATTCTCGATAGTGAAGCCGAAGCACTGGTAAACACAGTTAATACTGTCGGTGTTATGGGAAAAGGAATTGCCTTACAATTCAAGAAAGCCTATCCAAACAATTACAAAGCTTATAACCAGGCATGTAAAGAAGAACGAGTTAGAATCGGAAAACTTTTCGTTACAAAGGATGGAAACGTAAGCACCGGGGAGAAATTAATAATCAATTTTCCGACTAAGAAAAACTGGAGAAAACCATCTGAATACGAATACATCGAAAAAGGGTTAGTGGATTTATTGAATGTTATTGATAACTATAAGATCAAGAGCATTGCAATTCCACCATTGGGAGCTGGAAATGGAGGCTTGGAATGGCAAAAGGTTAAAATCCTTATCTCCAAATACTTAAGCCACGTTGATGTAGATGTTTTAGTCTACGAACCCAGTACAGTTATAAAGGAAAAACTAAAAAAGGAAAGAGTCAAACTAACCGACGCAAGGGCATTACTTCTATACGCTTTATACGATTTGGTGCGTAATGGAGAATATGTCTCTGAATTTTCCAGTGAAAAAGTAGCTTATTTTCTACAGAGATTTGGTGCTGGAAAGTATTTCAAATTGAATTATCAGCCGAATTTTTATGGACCATACTCAGGTAAAGTAAGGTTTTTACTAAATACTCTGAACGGTAGTTACATAATGGGTTACAGCGACATGAATAAAAAGCCTTTTGAGCCCTTAACTCTGGTTGCCGATGGTTATGAAGAAGTTAAAAATTTTATTGAAGCCAAACCTGAACTGAAGGAAATTGCAGAAAAAACCATTAAATTTTTGTATGGATTTTATTCAGACTTTGCACTTGAACTGCTCTCATCAATCGATTTCATTTCACAACAAGAAAAGAGCTTAAATCGGGATATTGTCACCGGTAAACTTGAGTCATGGAGCAACAGGAAACGCTCAATGTTCTCAAATCCAAAGTATTTAGATATCTCATTAAACCATCTTGGCAAGATGCAAACTCCTTATTAGTCTTAGAGTCGCTGTGCTAAGACCAGTGATGTTTTTTCATTCTTTCCTCAACCATCCTAGGATTCTGTCGCTATTTACTTTCCATTCTCCATTACTATTTTCAATGTTGAAAGTTTCCCTGGACCGTCCGAACGGCCCGGGATTTTGCTGAATAATTTCAATTTCCTTGTCAGTAACATTTGATATAATGGCTACATGCCCATACTTATTGAAAGCTGTTTCGCTAAAGACTAAAAGGTCGTTCACTTTCGGTTGGGTTCTGCCTGGATTTGAATACTGGACCAGGGCTCTGCTCAAATTCTTTTGTCCATCTGACAGACCTTGGTCGAAAAAGTCTTTGGCATGTCCATAGCTGTCGGGCATTTTGTGATTCAGGTGTTCGTAATAATATCTTTTTACAAATTCAACACACTGATATTTTAACCCTAAATTGTAGCCATCATCGGTGAGGTTTCTATCAGCGACATTGTTCACATCACCATTGTAGTAAACGATTACATTATTCAAGCTGTCAATATGCTGTCCGGTTTCATAATTAAGATTGAAATTAATCTTCTTAAAAATCCAAAGCCCCAAGGATGTCACCAAAACCAATGTAATTATTAAAAATGTCGCTTTTTTAATTTTCAAGTTCAGTCTTTTTTACATGAATCAATTAAATACCGTACACTAATTCATACACCATGTTTGATCTGTATCTTTCCTTCCCAAAACTCCTAACTGATTCTTAAGCGCAGCGGTTCTAAGACCAATGGTAGCCCCTACCCAACACATACGGGACTTTCACCCTTTGGAACGCTCAACTTCATGAGTTATATTCACGATACAGGTGCACACATCAGCTAAGAAGCCATAATCCCACAAAGCCACCGCACCAGGCAAACTACGGTTCGTGGCAGTACAATTAAAAGCAATAAAAACCAACAAAAAAATGAAAAACAAATTACTTCTTTTAGGACTTATAGGATATTTTCTAAATGCAAATGCTCAAGACAATAAAATTGAATCAACAGGTGATGTTGGAATTGGAACTACAAATCCAACAGATAAATTAGATGTAAGAGGTACAATTTCAGTAGGAGACGATTCTGGACAGTATCCCTTTAAAATTTGGTCCGGTGGCACTGGAAATTCAAACCATATGAGAATTGGAACAGATTACGGGCACCCTGGAGATGCAGTAATTGAGTTATACCAAAATTATACGGGTGGGAATCAGCAAAACCCTGGAAAATTGATTGTGAACGGAAATCTTGGAATTGGAACTATAAATCCAACAGATAAATTAGATGTAAGAGGTGCAATTTCAGTAGGAGACGATTCTGGACAATATCCCTTTAAAATTTGGTCCGGTGGTACTGGAAATTCAAACCATATGAGAATTGGAACAGATTACGCACATTATGGTGATGCTGTAATTGAACTATACCAAAATTATACCGGTGGGAATCAACAAAACCCTGGAAAATTGATTGTAAACGGAAATCTTGGAATAGGAACTACAACTCCGGGCTCATGGAAATTAGCGGTTAATGGAAACATAAGAGCAAAAGAAATAAAAGTCGAAACCGGATGGTCTGATTTTGTTTTTCATGATAATTATATATTACCTACACTTAACGAGGTAGAAAATTATATTAAGGAAAAAGGTCATTTAAAAGATATCCCAAGTGCTGAAGAAGTGGAGGAAAATGGAATATTCTTGGGTGAAATGGATTCCAGGTTACTACAAAAAATTGAGGAATTAACTCTTTATACAATCCAGCAACAAAAGGAAATAGAAAACCTCAAAAAAGAAAACAGTGAAGTAAAATTATTGAAAATAAAACTTCTCGAACTACAATCAAGATTTGATAAACTTGAATCGAGGAAAAAAAGGTTATAACGCTACTCCGTTCTGGTCTTAGGTTCAGCACAGCGGTCCTAAGGCCTAAAATGTTTTTTATTCATTTTCAAGGCGATTGACCTTTTCCTTCAGTTCCTCGATTTCCTTATTCTGTTCAATGAGATACAAAGTCAGTTCCTCGATCTTCTGAAGCAGTTTGGCATTCATCTCTCCTAAATTGATGCCGTTCCCGGTTACTTCTACTTCACTGGGTATTTCAGGAAGATGATTGTTCTCTAAAATGAAATTCTCAACTTCTTCCAATGTTCTCAACTTGTAATCATCCCTAAAAACAAAATTCCACTGGTCGTAGGTTTAGCGAAGCGATCCTAAGACCAGTGGTGACAGACTCTTGCAAGAGTTTAGCAATATCTAGCCATAAACAGCTATTACCTATGCATAATACCTACTGAAGTTCCATTCAATTGCCATTTGATTATCCCATCAACTCCGGGTAAGCATTCCACTCTTTACCTTCCAAAATCCTACCATTGGACTTCTTATTCCGTTTAACACCATCCGCTCCCCAGGTTCCCCATTGTTTGAAAAAGAAAGCAACACCTTGTTCTTCACACTGCTTTTTCACATTCAATGCCCACTCTTTTTTCATTGGCCGGGCATATGCACCGCTTTCACCCCCAACGATCACCCAATGAATACCTGCCAGGTCAATATCTCCTAAATCTTCCAATAATGGCTCGACTGACAAAAACTTAATCGCGGCATCAATATTCCTAAGCCGGTCAATCCTTGGGATTCCATGCTTAACATTTTCCACGGTAACACCTAACCAAATATTTTCCGGCACTCTTCTTTTGGAAAAATACTCAAACATGGCATTTTCTCTTTTGGTAAGGATTTGGTAAATGTGTTGTGGAGTAAGGTCAATCACTCCCATTACTTTGTTCAAGAATTCTATTGGCATCTTTTCATGGAATAGATCACTCATTGAATTCACAAAGTATTTCGTGGATTTCTTTTTCTTCAAGGGCTGTTCCAGCCTTTCTGGCATGATTGTAAAATCAAATCCATTCTCATATCCTGGAGCACCCATGGCTTTGAGCCTGTTCGCCATGACTTCAGCATAGCAGTATTTACAGCCTGACGAAACTTTTGTACAACCTGTAGTGGGATTCCAGGTTTCTTCAGTCCATTCTATTTTGGTTTTTTTCATTATTCATTTATTTATTAAGTACTGAACTTTTTTGTGGTACTTATGAACATTGTCATAGGTAACCAGAGGGGACCTACTCTCGTAAATCAGTTTGCCCACCTTTTTTAGCTCTCTAACACAATCAGCAGCATGCTTTGGAATATGCCCTGCTTCGTATGTAAAATCTAAAAGTTCAGTGTTATTTCGAATTTCCTTATTTAATACTTTTTTCTCTACTTCTTTCTTAAAACTATCAATCTTACTGAGCCTTTGGCCAGTAAACGCATCTAACTGAGCTATTTGGGCCTCATTATCAATATCAAAATTGGCATCTCCATTTTCCCCATTCCTCTTCCATCCAATATCAAGAAACTTATCAACAGCCCTGGGGTGAGATGCACCGAAAATGATTCCATAAATATTTGTTCCTTTTTTCAATGAAAATGGATAAAGCTTGAGCCTGGTATTTGTTGGTAACTTCTTTCGAAGCTCCTGGGTCACTGTTCTGTGTATTTGTTCATAGCCCTGTTTCTTAACCAAATCCATATCAATGTTAAAGTGAGCCTTAAACTCATCACTATGTCCAAAACGCCATAGATAAGACGAGGAAACAAAGTAAAGAAAGTCCGTCTGCGAAGTTTTTTCCAGTTCTAAAAAGTACTTTGTAGCTATGAATTTTATACCATTCTGGTCCAGATATACTAATGAAGGGTATTGTTTGATTTCAGGTAATAGCTTTGAAAAAAGTGTTTCAAAATCCTCATTGTAAAATTTAAGGGTGACCTTTCGTTCCAGGTTCTTGTCATTATTCATAAAACCTGAACAGGATTTTTTTAGTTGCTCATATTTTTTCTGATTCTTTTTGTTTGGTTCAAACTCATTAAGATGTACAACCACTTTGACCTGTTTCTGAAATAAATGGCCTTTTTGTTCCTGTATTTTATTCAACAGTCGTACTGGGCTGCCGGGTACTCCGTTTTTGTCATATCCTGTTCCGGCAAAAAAGTCAAATATGTGAATCTCCTCAACGTGATCCTGCATTACAAATGTTGGGATCCACGCTTGAGCATAGTCCTGAAATATTTCAAGCTTTACAATAGTCGTTTCATCAAAGGGTTGATCATGTAAATCCTTGTATGCCATCTATAGTTTTTCTTATCAAATATCACTTGTAGTGAGATTAAGACACCCCGGCACCCTGATCATCCATCAATAACCCGATTTAGACAAAAGAAAACGGGCGCCGGGTGTCAGGATCTAAAATTCCTCTTCCGGGTCCTCTTCCTCTCCTACCGGATCATCATCTTCTCCTTCGGCATTTTCCTGCCGGGTCTGGCGGGCGCGGAGTACGGTCACCGTATCGGTGATGATATCGTTCAGCTTTTCCACCAGGGTAGCAACGCCGTCCTCTTCATCATCCAGCAGTATGGCCACATGGTCCAGCAGCAGGCTGAGCTGGCGGGCCAGCTTTTCCCTGTTTTCCTTTACTACAGGCAGGTTCTTTCCACTTTCAGCGTCCACCTTTTCCTGATACAGGGTATCAAAGCGGTCCATGGCTTCCTTCATTTCGGCCAGCAGCGCCTGCAGGGCAGCCCGCTTTACCGCCGTCCGGTTCTCCTCCAGCTCTTTGAGCAGGCTTTTCATTTCGGCGCTCTGCGCCACATAGCTCAGGCTGTAGAGCCGGGAGTTATGCCGCCTTAGTATATCCAGCAGCTCATGGCCTGCGGCCCGCAGCGCGGCATCCGCCCGCAGGGTCACGCTGAGTATACCGTGCCGCAACGACCGGAAAGCGTCGTCACGCTGCTGATCAGCATCGGCCAGCCGTGCCGTGTAGTCGCTCGAGCGGTCCGCATTCAGCGCCGTAAGTAGCTGGCCGGAGGCCTCTCCTATTTTTTTTGTTCTGGTTTCAAATACTGCCGTCAGGGGCTCGTCTATCGCGGAGACGATGCGGTCGGCAGTGATCACGAGTTCGTTGGTTGTTAACCGTGATAATGGGAGTGTTCTTAACATAAAGATTGATATTAAGGTTCAACAATTGGGCTATTGATAACTGCATACGCGAATGATCAAAGCTGAATTTAGCAAGTTTATCTTTTTTCACAAAAAAACAGGAGAAAATAAAGAGCGGGCACATTTGGGTAATCACGGGTTCCTGCCTTATCGGACACTTCATAACCGTCAAAAAAACCACCAGACTACCTCTTGACATTATACAGTCTGCCACAGAAGCTTTTGAAAGGACAGAACCGCCCCGTCTGCCACAGCTATGCGACACCCATGAAACCAAAGCCGGCTATTGAAACAATCAACCTTTTTACAAAAGATATCGATAACTTTACTTATCATTAAATCAGCTGAACCTCTGACAAAAGGTATTCCGGGATATTGCCACCGGGTAAAATTCAATGGACTATGGAAAAAGAGCCGTTTGGTACCAGGCTGGAAGATGCTATTGATATAAAATCAAATTTTGATGAAAACTGTATCGTGCATCAATCATTACAGCTTATAGGTAATAAATGGACCCTTTTGGTATTGATGTCGCTCATCAGGGAAACAAAAAGGACCCATCAGATCCAGCGGGAGGTAGCAGGCATCTCTTTAAAAGTTTTATCCCAAACATTAAAAAAGCTTGTATCCTATGGTATGGTATCCAAAAAAATTTATCCCGTTATCCCACCCAATGTTGAATACTCCCTGACGGAATTTGGCAAGAGCCTTGTCACTCCACTTGACGGCTTATTCAGATGGTCAGTAGCGCATGAAGAAAAAATAAGGGAAATAATCAAAAAAAATTCGGGCCACTGAGGCCCAACGGTCAATTTTTTACTTTCCGGTAACTATATGACCGTCCTGTAACGTCTTGATTTTGCTTTTTGTTGCCTGCTAATTTGTTCATGAAATTAAAAATTGATAGTCATGAAAGAACAAATTAAAAACAAAGCACAGCAGGCATTTAAAGATCATTTAAGCTATTTATCTGCTGGTAGAATTGAAGAGTGGGTAGACCTGTTTACCGAAAATGGTGTACTTGAATTTCCCTACGGACCGCAGGATTTTCCTGAAAAAGTGGAAGGGAAAGCAGCGCTGTATGAGTACATGAAAAACTTCCCCAGGCATTTCAAGGTAGAATTCACGGATCTGTATTTTCATGCTACGGAAGGTCCGGCTTTGGTCATCGCCGAGTTTAAAAGCGATGGCATCGCGATCTCAACAGGCAAACCCTACAGGCAGAAGTATATTTCAGTGGTAAAAACAACGGATGATGGAAAGATCACCAGCTATGTTGATTTCTGGAATCCGCTTATTGCCATGGAGGCTTTGGGTGTAGATATAAAAGGCGAAGGCTTAACTGAACAATTCCTGGATCAATAACCCAGAGTAACAGACCGGGCAGTATGAGGTACCGAATAAAGCCCGGAGGAGAATAAGTTATAGTCTTTTTTTCACAGCCCCGCCAGGGCGCGCCATTTCGTTACAAACCTACAATATTGACATCATTCCCCGGCTTTGAGGATACCCAGGGTAGTTTTATCCATTACACTTAGTGAACCTTTGTGCTTTAGTGCCCTTGGTGGTAAAGCTTTCCAGGCCACTAAGATTCTGTGTTGAATTTCAAGTGAAACTAAAAAAATTTACCTTTAGTGAATAAATCAGCTTAAGCTAGATTC
>LYSV01000041.1 GCA_001657315.1 Flammeovirgaceae bacterium BBD 1991-12
AAATTCAGGAACGATTTCCGATCATAATTGGCCATGCCCACTTTTTTGGAGATGATCCTGCCGTCTTCTGACAGTACGAATGTAGTAGGTATGGAGGGTGCTCTGAAAACCTGTGGCATATTTCCCGCAGGTGTATATACCGGAAAGGTAAATCCTTTCCTTTGTATGAATTTTCTTGCCTTCTCAGGGTCCCGGTCCGTAGAGAGCATCACAAAGGCGATGTCTTTCTTATTCGCCTTGTCATAGAGGTTCTGGATACTGGGCATTTCAGCTCTGCATGGAGCACACCAGCTTGCCCATATATTTACAAAAACTACCTTATCCCTGAACACAGAGAAATTCACTACATTGCCTTCCGTATCCCGCAGGTCGAAATCATAATCTATCTGGTCCGGTTTGGCTTTGTCTAACTCCATATTAGGCGACATGAGACCTGTATACAGAATTACACGCTGGGCAAAAGCCGCTACTTCCGTATGTAGTCCTGTCAGATACAAGGTGAGGAATACGATAGCAATTACACCCCAGCTTTTTAACTCTCTGATGATCCTGTCTTTCATTTTAACCATAAAGCTAATAAATGTCCTTTATTCCGGAGTGTCAACACATTGACATTTGATAAAAGGTAAACCTGACCTATAAAGTTCATAGATCCACTCATTATACACCATCTTCAACATGGCAGCTTCTGTATTTGTTTTTGAAAACAATAGTTCAAAATGGCTTGTCAAACGGTCGGCGGTGTTAAGTTTGCGGATAAAATAAAAAAACAGGATTAACAAAGTAGTCGAATGAAAGACAATATCAGCAAGATCGCTGTGGAGCTTGGCTTGAAAGAATCGAACGTGACATCAGTGGTTAAGCTGCTGGATGAGGGAGCCACCGTACCTTTTATTTCCAGGTATAGAAAAGAGGCTACCGGCAGCATGGATGAGGTAGGGGTGGCTTTTGTAAGAGACCGGATCACACAATTGCGGGACCTGGATAAAAGGAGGGAGGCTATTCTAAAATCCATCCGTAACCAGGAAAAGCTGACCCCGGAGCTTGAAAGGCAAATTCAGCAGGCTGAAACGCTGTCGGAACTTGAAGATATTTACCTGCCCTACAAGCCCAAAAGAAAAACGAGGGCGTCGGTGGCCAGGGAGAAAGGGCTTGAACCTTTGGCTGATCTTGTTTTTGCACAGGATAATTCCGATCCTGCGTCTGAGGCCAGGAAATACATAAGTGAAGAAAAAGAAGTGAAGTCAGTAGACGAGGCCCTGCAGGGAGCGCGTGATATTATTGCCGAGCGGGTCAATGAAGACCAGGAAGCAAGAAAAGCCATACGACAACTTTTTGAGTCGGAAGCTATGATCATTTCGAAAGTGATCAAAGGCAAGGAGGAAGAAGGACAGAAATACAAGGATTATTTTGAATGGGAAGAGCCGGTTTCCAAAGTACCATCACACCGCCTGCTTGCTATGAGAAGAGGGGAGAAGGAAATGATCCTCACTTTGGACATCACTCCGGATGAGGACATGGCCATCCGTCTTCTGGAAAACAGATTTGTTACCGGCAATAATGATTCCTCAGAGCAGGTGAAACTGGCCGTGACCGATGCATGGAAAAGACTTATGAAACCCTCAATGGAAACGGAGATCAGGCTAATGACCAAAAATAAAGCTGATGAGGAGGCGATCAGGGTATTTGCTGAAAACCTGAGACAATTGCTTTTGGCCGCTCCCCTGGGACAGAAAAATGTGCTGGCGATTGATCCAGGGTTTCGCACAGGGTGTAAGGTGGTGGTGTTGGACAGGCAGGGGAAGCTGCTGCATCACAGTGCGTTATATCCCAACGAACCGCAAAAGCAAACGGCTGAGGCTGGAGCAGCCATAAAGCACCTTTGTGATGTGTATGAAGTGGAAGCTGTGGCCATCGGCAATGGCACAGCCAGTCGTGAAACGGAAAGCTTTGTTAAAAACATCGGTCTGCCCAAATCGGTTTTGATCCTTATGGTGAATGAAAGTGGGGCTTCGGTTTACTCTGCCTCCGAGGTGGCCCGTGATGAATTCCCCGATCATGACGTTACCGTTCGTGGTGCGGTGTCCATCGGAAGAAGGTTGATGGACCCGCTGGCGGAGCTGGTGAAGATTGATGCAAAGTCCATAGGAGTAGGGCAGTATCAACATGATGTGGATCAGACATCCCTGAAGCACGGCCTTGACGATGTAGTGATGAGCTGTGTAAACTCCGTAGGTGTAGAGCTGAATACAGCCAGCAAGGAACTGCTCTCCTACGTTTCAGGACTGGGACCACAACTGGCCAGGAGTATTGTGGATTTCAGAAATGAAAACGGACCCTTCAGAGATAAAAAATCGATAACCAGTGTAGCAAGGCTGGGGGATAAGGTTTTTGAACAGGCTGCAGGCTTTATCAGGATCAGTGATGCCGCCAATCCACTCGACAGATCGGCTGTTCATCCGGAAAGTTATCCTATCGTTGAGCAAATGGCAGCAGATTTGAATTGTTCGGTGCATGACCTGACCCGCGACAATGCTTTACGTTCGAGAATTGATCTGAACAGGTACATCAGTGACACGGTGGGGCTCCCAACGCTCACTGATATTATTGAAGAACTGGCCCGGCCCGGAAGGGACCCGAGGGAATCCTTTGAGGTGTTCCAGTTTCAGGAGGGAGTCAACTCACCGGAGGATCTCAGGGTAGGCATGCAACTTCCCGGAGTAGTTACCAATGTCACAAATTTTGGAGCTTTTGTGGACATAGGGGTTCATCAGGATGGTCTGGTACACATCAGTCACCTTTCGGATAACTTTGTGAAGGATCCGGCTTCGGTTGTTCAGGTCCAGCAGAAAGTGCAGGTCACGGTAACAGAGGTAGACCTGAATCGTAAAAGGATTGCCTTATCCATGAAAAGTGATCCTTTTGGGAAGAAAACGCAGCGACCTAAGGCAAAACGAAAATCAGAGACCGGCAGCGGGGATCTGCAGGAAAAGCTTCAGCAGCTTAAGGGACGCTTTAACGGTTGATCCATTATGCCTGACGGGGGGTAAGGGCCTCCCAGGGGTTACCATTCCTTTATTTACGGGATCAGCGGGTAATAGCCTCTTACAACTTAAATTGTTGCTAGGTATTTATCAAGAAAAGATCAATTCAATTTATAAAATTGAATTGATTCTTGTTAAATTACTTTTTAGAGAGTATGGGCTAATTTTGGCTCCTGTGAGCAGAACTAATGAAAAATTATTAACTTGCACATCCTGTAAGTGTCTGTATGAGAAGGTTTTTAGTCTTAGCACTGGCTTTTTTTGGGTCTTCCTGTGTTTTGTTTGGTCAAAAGGTAAAATACAAGGACCTGTACCCGCTGTTGGAGTCCCGACAGTACGATCTTGCTATTCCACTTCTCAGAAAATATCTCCTTGATATAAAGAACAGTAACAATGCCAGCGCCCATTTACAAATGGCCATGTACATGGAAAAGCTTTCCATGCAGGAGGACATTCTAAAAAGGACAGAAATAGCGAACTCCTACTCAGACAGTGCTGCCAATTATTATCAGCGTTCAAGGGACTTGCTTACCGAAAAACATCTTAAAAAAAATACAGACTATTTCAGATCCTATGAACGACGTGATGTAAGAAGCGGCAAGGTTGGGATTAAAGCGGCAGATGTTCAGTATCAGCTGGAAAAGAACATAGAAAGACTGAATATCAGAAAAGGTCTTGTCAGGGAATTGAAGGACTATTATGTTAAAGGTACAGAGGCCTATGATTCTGCTCAGTC
This sequence comes from Flammeovirgaceae bacterium BBD 1991-12, assembly GCA_001657315.1. Lineage (GTDB taxonomy): Bacteria > Bacteroidota > Bacteroidia > Cytophagales > Cyclobacteriaceae > Fulvivirga. The sequence goes on from LYSV01000041.1 coordinate 3,781, forward strand.
CATCTTTCGAAAACTAAGGGAATCCTATCCTACCGATAAAGGATTGTACCTGAAATCCGATCAAAGTACGCTGAATATGCTTGATTTACTGGGAAAGCAGTGTGAAAACGCTCTTGTTAATCTGGGTGAGTTCCGTTCTATGATCGGGAGTATTGAAAAGCCCGGATATGATCCCAAAATCACCTTGGTACCTGTTGAAAACTATGAAAGTGATGGTATTACAGGTATAGACCCGGCACTACAGGATATAAAAGTCTGGGACTATTCAGAGTGGGGAAAAGCGGTAAAAACGAAGATGAAGACGCAGGTTTGGCCTGTCAGAGATGATCTTGCGGAATATGATCGTGACCTGAATGAGCTCAGGAACAAGATGACGACGGACTCCATTTCTGTAATGGATCAGGTAAAAGGATATCATGACCTTGAAGAACGGCTTTTGCCGATCGACCCTGATCCCTTACCCTTTAGGATATTTAATGCCAAAATTGCTGAACTGGAGTATCTGTCCGGCACGCTGGAACACCGGAATTATCAGGACAGCGCAGACGTTGTCTACAAATTAAAAGTACTCAGAAACAAACTGAACAGCCTTTCTGCTTACGACAGTGTCCTGAGTATTCTGGAAAACTCCTCATGGAAAGCGGAATCACTTTATTATGAGAGTTATATAAGTTCAGTATTTGAAGGGCCGGACGGGCTTGAAAAATTCATTACATCCACAAGTTCTGCGGTAGGGGACGAGCGTGAAAGGACAGGAGAAGAGTTTACCCTGATGGAAGAGCGATCCAGATGGCTCATTGATGCCTCTGATTCGATACCACTTTTTCAGCCTGATACTACAGTATTCAGTAAAAAGTTCGTTCCGGTTATCGTAGAGGCTGATTATACGGTGGGTTTGTATTTTTCGCCAACAGACTCCATAGCCAGGGGCTATTTTTCGCTGGTGAACGGAGCAAGGACACCTGAAGCCAAAGTATTTTTTAATGTTGAGAGTGATTACTTCAACAGGAACAGCCTGGCGGATATTATGAATAAGGTGGATGTAGATGAATCAGGTCAGATCTATCACCTTATGTTTTATGTGCCGCTTGCCGAACAGGAAAACTACGCCGCTAGTTTGTGCAAGATCTATACTTCAGATGGTCTTGCATGGGAAAAAGACCTTATTCTTGACACGGCACCGGCGGACATGGAGATAAGCAACGGTAGCGGAGAGGTCAGAATAGCGTATGACATTAATAGCTATCAGGGCGAGAAGGAACTACCGGACGGGGTGATTCTGGATAAAAAGGGGGAGCTAAAGGAATAAGAACAAGATGGGAAGGAGTACAATTGAAGAAAGGCTGTCCCCTTGCAGAACAGCCTGAAATAAATTAGATGATAAGTTTTTTCCAGTCTTTATATCGATAACTGATCCGGTTTTTCATAAGTTCATAATTTTCCCACGTATCTTTCACATGATATATGCTCGGCAGCTTTTTCACCAGCTCATCGTCATAGTCACTCCGGTAAAGACCTCCACCATAGTAGTAGTAGGTGAACATATTCCCCTCCTTATTAAACAGTTCATAACCCAGGTATCCGTCCCAGATCTCACTTAATATGGTACAGGATATTTCTCTTCTCTTAAATCGAAAGATCTGTACATCCGCTTCGTCTTCAAAGTACTCTGAATACAGATCATGGTCTATGATCCATCCGAGATACATTCCGATGTGCACATAGGCCTGTTCGATGGGTAAATTATCGGGGAAATTGCCAAGAAAGTGGGTTTTGGCGTTATCATAAATGGTCTTTTGGATTTCAGTCTTCTTTTCTGCGCTCATCAAACAATTTTAGTTATTACCGGTGCAATATATAAATTTCAATAGTTGAATACATACTTTAATGAAAAAACATGTAGCCGAAGGCGATAGCTGCAATGATACCCGCCACATCTGCAATTAAGCCGGCTGTTACCGCATATCTGGTTTTCTTTATGTTTACGGAACCGAAATAAACGGCGAGTATATAAAAGGTAGTTTCAGTAGCTCCGCGGAAAATGCTCGAGAGCCTGCCTGTGAATGAATCTGCTCCGTAAGTCTTCATCGTTTCTATCATCATCCCCTTGGCTGCGCCACCACTTAAAGGTTTCATTATGGCGGTCGGAAGCGCCTCCACAAAATCTGTATCTATACCCATTGCCCCGATCAGAAACCCGATTCCGCCGACCAGGTAGTCCATAGCTCCGGAGGCTCTGAAAACGCCTATGCCCACAAGAATGGCGATCAGGAATGGAATGATCTTCACAGCGATCTGAAAACCTTCCTTTGCCCCCTCCACGAAGGTTTCATAAAGGTTGATCTTCTTACGCATGCCCAGGAGAAGAAATGAAATGATCAGAGAGAAAATGATCAGGGTACTGGCTACGGAAGATACGTTTTGAAGTTCCTGTTGTGACAAAGTAGAAAAGTAGTAAACGATACCAGCTATAAATGCTGTGAAGCCTCCCAGGTAGGCCATGATCACTTTATCAAAAAGATTAATGCCCTGGTATATGGCCACCGTTACCAGGCCCACCAGACTCGAGCAAAATGTGGCAAGGAGAAGAGGGATAAAAACGTCGGTTGGATTGGCAGCCCCCAGAATGGACCGGTCCAGCATGATCGATATAGGGATGATCGTCAGTCCTGATGTGTTTAGGACCAGGAACATGATCTGGGCATTGGAAGCGGTTTCAGGGTCAGGATTAACACTTTGCATTTCCTTCATGGCCTTCAGACCCAGTGGAGTAGCAGCATTGTCAAGCCCAAGCATATTGGCGGAGAAATTCATAATGATCGAGCCACTGGCCGGATGGCTTTTGGGGATTTCCGGGAATAATCTGGAAAAAAAAGGTCCTATCAACCGGGACAGTATACGAACCATTCCTCCTTCTTCTCCAATTTTCATTAATCCCAGCCATAATGACATTACTCCTGTAAGATACAGGGAGATTTCAAATCCTGTCCTTGACATATCAAAAGTTGAATTGACAATGGCAGGGAATACCTCCATATCACCGAGGAAGATCAGTTTTGCCAAAGCGACCGTAAAAGCAATGAGAAAAAACGCGAGCCAGATGTAGTTTAAAACCATGAGTGTTTAAAGATTCGGTTACCAAGTTAAACAATATTCAGCATCTTGAAATAATTATATCAAATCTGTCAGTTTTTTGCGTGAGACGCTCCAAAAGGGTTGTTTAAGTCCGATTTCTGAATTAAGTTGCCCAGGTATATTCACTTAGTTTAAAATACTATTTTGGACTGATGTGGGGCAATTAATATTCAAATAGTTTTGTCGTATCAGTAATTTGCTGATGAAGCGAACAGGTTAAGGCCTGCAAACTTCTTAGGCATTAACAGTGTACATCCAAGGATACTATACTGTGACTGAAAATGACAGGATTGATAATTTAATTTTTTAAGGTATGTTGGCGAGTAAACATCTTAACGGAGCAATAATGAGATCATTATTGACTCTGACCATTGTACTTCTTGGTACATTTTTCTCTTTTTCTGCTACTTTTTATTCTCAGGGGAATGGTAGTTTCAGCACATTATCCAATTGGGATACTGATCCCGGAGGTACCGGAACTGATCCCATATTAGCGGACCTGACCGATGGAACTAATGTCTTTATCATACAAGATGGCCATACGGTCACTCTTGATCTTGATATTGACATCGCTTCATTAGTGGTGGGGCAGGGAACTTCAGGAACTCTTGTTATTGGTAATAACACCTCTGCACGTAATATGACCGTACAGGGTGCCACTACTGTGGATGTAGGTGGTTCTATATCCGTTGGTGCAAATAACGTTGCTCATACCGCAGCATTTCAGGGAGCTATCACCAATAATGGCACTATTGATCTATTCAATACTACAAGCCAATTGGTTAACAGTACACTTTCCGGAACCTTTTCCATAGCCGGAACAAATACTCCTCAGTTTGGAGGTATTACTTTTAATACCGGCACCATCACCGCAGGAGTAGCGCTGGATGTTGATGGCAACCTGATCATTGAGACGGGGGCTACTTTTGCCGATGGAGGATTTACCCATACAGTCCAGGGGAATTGGACTGAGAATGGAACCGGACAAATGACCGGTACAGGTACCATTCAAATGGATGCACCTATTGTACAATCAGTGAGTACAGCATCCACCTTCAATAATTTGATATTCAGTGGGGGTAACATAGCAACAATTTCGGCTGACATTACCGTTACCGGTAATTTTCTTATTACCAACAATACCGCGGTCAATACTGGCTCCACACATACCTTACAAGGTAATTTTACGGTAGATGCCGGAAGTACTTTTACTGCGACTGGAGGTATCATGAATTTCAATGCTGCCAGTAATGCGCAGACATTGAACCTGAACGGTACCGTGACCTTCGACCTTCTCGATTTTGACAATGGGGGCAGTGCCAATCCGAAAAATGTTAATGGTAACATTACTGCTGTTGACAGAACGAGAATATTTGATGATGCAGAAGTGAATGGGGCCGGTGATCATACCTTTGAAGAATTCAGAATGGATGGAACCTGTAATTTCTCAGGTTCAATAACCTTTACCGGTGGTAACATTTATGATAATACAGATAATAGTTTGATATTGGGTACTGCCAACATTGTTGCTCAGGGAGGTACTGTAGTGCTCAGTGGAGATGATAACGTTACTGTCAATGGAGACCTTACGGTAGAGACCGGTACATTCAGACTGAATGCCAGTGCCACCCTTACAGGTACCGGAGCAGGGACATTACTGATCAGGACGGGAAGAACGATCCAGATGCTGGGTAATAATAATTTCCCAACTGGTTTTGGAACCGTCACGTTCGAATCGGCAACCAGTCGGGCACTTTACAACCTGAACGGAGCCCAGACTGTACGTGGCGGCATAACTTACGGAGAACTTGAACTGGGTGGAGGCGCAGGAAATTTAAAAACTGCTGATGGAAATCTTGATATAGACGGTAGTCTGGATTTAAATAATGGGATAGCTCTGAATTTACAGGCTTTTGACCATACCCTGGCAGGTAATTTATTGAACGGAACGAATTCTTCTGCTACCGCCACAGCCGGCACCTTCACTCTGGATGCCGCTGATGCAAATCAAACGATTCAGAATGTTGGAACAGGAACGTACCAGTTCAATAATTTTACTATAACCAATACTTCACCAACAGCCATCCGGACCAAGAATATAGATTCCGACATTAGAGTAGGAGGTGATTTTACTGCTACGAATACCGGAGGATCTGGTACATTACTCCTGATAGTTGACATTGATGACTTTACAATAAACGGGATTTTTTCAGGAAACTTCAGCCTTGGATCCAATGTTTATCTATATTCTAGCGGCACTACAAATTTCCAAACTACAGGAATTACTTTCCCATCATTTACATTGGACGTGAATAGTACCGTGAGGTTCGATGGTTCGAATCAAAATATGCCGGGAATACCATACGGAAATATTCAGTTAACTGGAAATGGTACCAAAACGGCTGTTGAGGCAATGGATATAGCAGGGGATGTTAGCCGAATCGGGGGTACTCCGCTTTTCAATGATGGTGGTTTTACACATACCGTAGCAGGTGATTGGGATATGGCCGTTGCCTATACTCCAGTGGCTTCCCAAACAGGTACCATTAGCTTTGATGGAACAGACCAGGTCATAAGTGGTTCAAATTTTTTCAATGTTACCTTCAGTAATTCCGGAACAAAGACAATAAACGGAGATATTGTCGTAGGAGGAAATTTGACAGTGGATGACAATGTCACTGTAAACGCTACTACAAGAGACATAGATATCCAGGGGAACTGGATAGATACAGGTACAGGTGTTTTTACCCAAACAACGGGAGTCACCACCTTTAATAGTGTCACTTCGAATCAAACTATTTCTTCAAGCAGTGGAAGTAGCTTTGGCTTCCTGACTATAAACAAGACCAATGCGAGTTTTGAAACGGTAACTGCCCTGACAGATTTTACAGTTACAAATAGTTTTGAACTGGATCAGGGTGATGCTGCTTTTGATCTTAATGGCCAGACGGTTTTCATAGGAAGAGATTGGATCAACAGAACCAATACTACTTTTACCCATGGAAACGGGACGCTGCACTTCAACGGAATCATTCAACAGGATATTTTTAACTTTAATGCTTCAACGGTATACTTTAACCTGATATTCAGTGGAGTAGGGCAAAAGGATCTATCGCAGAACGGATTGGATATCGATGGTAGTGTGACCATTACGAGCACAACATTCAATGCTGCTAATTTTGCCTGTACAGTTGGCGGGAACTGGACCAACAACGGCTCCTTTCAGCATACCAACCGGTTAACTTTTGATGGAGCAGATCAAACCATAAGCGCTTCGGATTTTCATGACACCTTTTATGATGGTACCGGTACCAAGACACTAACGGGGAATATTAATCTCAGTGGAGGGCTTCAAATAGAAACTGGTGTAACGCTGGATGTAGGAGTAACCAACAGCAGCATCATACTTGAAGAGTTCTGGACGAATTCCGGCACATTTGTCGAAAGAACGAGCACAGTAACACTTACCGGAAGCGGGAGTACCATTGCTACCGGAGCTACCGGGCCCACGGTCGGCAAGCGCTTTTACAATATCATTGTTAACAGTGCGGGAACCAAGACCATTTCAGGCGATATGGACGTTGAAAACGATCTGACGATATCCTCAGGAACGTTCAGGACCAATGCGTTTGATGTTTATGTAGCGGGTAGCCTTGTTAATGGCGGTACATTTCAGCATAACATCAATGCCAGTGTGATCACTTTTGATGGAACCTCTGGATCCCATACCTTTGATCCAGGTACATCTACTGATTTCAGAAATATTGTTTTTGACGCCAGCGGAGCCTCGTATACTTTGGCAGGGGACCTTACCACCAATACGGGTGGGGGCCGGTCTGTTACCATGACAAACGGAACCTTTTCCACTGCCGGATTTAATATCACCAATCTGGCTTCAAATGGTGTGATCCAGGTTAACGGAGGCTCATTTGAAATAGATGCAGGAGCGATCGTCACCCTGGGACGTACCGGGTCCATAAATAATGACGGAGGTATCCTGAGAATTGTGGGTAATACAAGTACGCCCGCTACCATAACCTCCAATCAAACAAACCCTACACGATTTATTACAATAACACAGACCGCAGGTACTATTCATGCCCGCCATTATGTTATCGAAAAAACGAGGAATAATGGTGTTGACATCCAGGGGGGAACAATTGATGCAACCAACAACTTCAGTGATGGAACCTTTACCAATGGGGCAGGTACAGCCTATCTCACACTGACAGGCCTCAATCTGGGTGCTGGAATTACATTGAACAATGTCATTCTGAATTCTGGTCCTACTTTTAACTGTTCCCGAACATCCGGAGTTGGTACAGTGAACTTTGTGGATGCAAGTGGGACTTTGGCTGGGGAATCTTTTGATAATGACGATGCTGACCCCGGAACACTGATCACCTGGGCATTTCCCGGAGGGTTTTTCTGGGACGCAGGTGCGGGAACTACTTCATGGCATGATGCGAACAACTGGTCAGGAAATACTATACCGGACGGAACTGCCAACGTAGTGCTTGATCACACCAATGGAGGAGTGGCTGGCGTTTACACCGTAGAGGTCAGCGCCAATGATGCCCTCGCACAGAGAGTGACCATAGATGCAGAAGGAGGGAATGCCATATCACTGGTGCTTAATGGGCGGGAATTAACCGTAAACGAGAATATTCAGATAGGTGCGGGAACCATTTTGACCCAGACAAACGCTACGGATTATATTAGCCTGGGAGGTAACTGGACAAATGAGGGTACCTTTAATGAAGGCACATCCACGGTGAGGTTCGTAGGTACCAGCGGTTCGCATCAGATCACCACCGGAGGTTCTTCAGATCCTTTTTATGACCTGCAGTTCAATGCAGCCGGTGCGATCTATACCTTTCAAAGTGATACGGATATTGATAATGACATTTCCATAGACGCGGGTACACTGAACGCCAGCACGCAGACAGTGACCATTGGTGGAAACTGGGCTATAAATGGCGGGACCTTCAATGCCGGAACAAGTACGATCAGATTTGACAAGGGAGGAACAAGTACTCAAACTATTAATGGCGGAACATTCTATAATTTTGAAACTGATAATTCAGCAGGAAGCGGAACAGCCACCAAACAGTTGACCGGAGGGATCACTGTAGAACGCGATCTAAGGATACGGACCAACTCTGTATTGGATGGAGGGACTAATTTCCACTTTGTAAGGAGAAACTGGAGAAATGACGTCGGCAACTCAGGATTTACCCAGTCCGGCGCAGGTGGGATTATTTTTGATGGTGTAAATCAGAATGTTGGAAACAATGGGTTGGAAACTACTTTCAATACAGTGTTCTTTCAATCCACAGGTACCATAACTGTTTCTGTTAGTATCAACGTGGGTGCTAATATAAATATAACTTCAGGGACAGTTTCACTAACTGATGGTATAACAGTTACCGGAACAGGTGGACCCAATACGCTGTCGCAATCGGCAGGTACACTCCAGGTCCGTGGAGCTTCACCCAACCCTACCAACTTCCCCACCGGATTCGAGACGATCAGTCTTTCAGGAGGAGTAGTAGAGTATCGTGCAAACGCCAATCAGGATATATTCCCGACAACTTACTTTGACCTCAGGATTCGAAATGCCAATGGAGGTAATTTGCAAACCAAAACAGCCATTGGTGATTTCACGGTAAATGATGACCTGACCATTAACGATGTGGATACTGAACTGGACATGGCAGGATTCACCATGACTCTTGGCGATGATATTGCCTTTCCGACCGGTGGACGTCAGATTGCGTGGAACGGCGGTACGATCATTCATAATGGAACGGCTGCCTGGGGTATTGACCCTGATATAACCACTTTTAACAATATGATCCTTACCGGATCCAGTGACAAGGTTATGAATGGTAATCTGACAGTTACAGGAGATGTAACGGTTCAAAGTGGAGTGAGATTGGAAATGAATGCCAATACCATGACAGGCTCCGGAGGAATATTCACTCTGACCGCGGGTTCAAGACTGGATTCGGATATTCCAACTTCTACGGGCCCTGCCTTCCCCACAGGATTCGGAACGTACTCTTTAAGTCAGACAAGCCGTGTCATACTCAGAGCAAACAATGACAAAACTATCTATACCAATGGGGGGACTATAACCTACGGAGAGTTGAACATGTCCTATACCGGAAGCGCTACCCCTGATGGTGATCTTGATGTGGATGGAGATTTTCTGATTGAGAACAATAACATGGTGCTGAACGATGGTGGATTTGACATTAATCTGGCCGGTGAAAATATTGACATCCGTGTATATACCGCCTCTACCAATACGGTGACGTTCGATGGTACGGATCAAACCATTCAGTTCCTGAATGGAGATACTAATCCGGATATTATTACTTTCGACAACGTAGTATTTGCAATTGGTGGTTCCAAACCCTTTACCTCAGGGGATGACCTGATGATCGTAAAAAGTGACTTCACGATTGAGGCTGGTGTGACAATGTCAGCCAATATCGATTTTCAATGTGCGGGTAACTGGACCGTGAACGGTACATTTACACACACCACAAATACTGGTACCATAACATTCGATGGAACGGGTCCTCAAACCATTGACCCGGGATTGTCCGGAGCATATGATGATATTGTCTTTTCCAATGGAGGATTGAAAACCATTGTCAATAACTCACTGGACCAAAATGGTGATATCCTCACGATCAATACAGGAGCTACGGTTAATTTTGGCTCCCTGACCCATACCATTGCCGCACAGACTATCACAGTGGATGGAGTATGGAATACATCGAATGCCAACCTCACTTTTGACAGAAATGGAGGACAGTCCATACCAGCATTGACGGCATTGGACGTCAATTTGACGAACAACGGTACGAAAACCATGCAGGGGGACTGGTCTGTGGATGATCTCACCATTGCTTCAGGGGTGACCCTCGATGTAAACAATACAGGGAACCATACTGTAACGATTACCGGTAACTGGCAGAATAACGGGACATTCACCAGAAGATTGGGAACAGTAGCCTTTGAAAGTAATGATACGAATGCCAAAACGATCTTTACCAATGGCAGCGATTTTTATAATGTCACATTCAATCAGGTGCAAACCAATGCAAGGACCTACACTCTGTTGACAAACACTGAGATTGACGAAGACCTTACCATTGGTAATGGAGCTACCCTTGATCTGGAGGGCCTTTTTCTCACGGTGGGAGATAATGATTCAGGAACCCCGGCAGGCGAGGTGATCACAGTTCAAGCCGGAGGTACGCTGGATATTGATGCAAATGCTACCCTTCAGTTGGATTGTACCGATGATGATGCCAGCGTCATTGTTCAGGGGACTCTGAGAATTGTGGGGACAGTCGGCAATAATGCTAATGTAACCCGTTCAAACGGAGGAAACAGGATTGATATTGATATTACTACCGGTACTATCGCAGCCAGATTTTACAACATCAGGTACCTGGTCAATGATGGGATGGATATTCAGTCTGGTGCAACGATCGACCCTACCAATAACCTGTCGGATGGTGCCTGGTCTGAGATAAATACTGGTGGCGGTGCTGCAAAAAGATACCTGATCATCGAGGCTGATGTGACAGGGCTTCCTGATATTGCCAATGTGACCTTCAATCATGGAACTTCACCAATATTTGGTGTGCATTTTAACGTCCAGCGAAGTGCACTGGCCATCGGCACGGTAACTTTTGTGGATAATGTGGGAGGGCTGCTCGGCAATGAACTATATGAAGATGACGGTGATGGTACCAAGATCAACTGGCCACCGGCTACGCTGGTGATCTGGACAGGTGCTGTAGACCAGGATTGGGACAAATCAGGTAACTGGTTACCCAATACTGTTCCTAACAATACCATTAAGGTGGAAATACCGGACGCAGTCAATGATCCCATCATAAGCAATTCTGATGCAACCTGTCAAAGTCTGACGATTTCAAACGGTACCCTGGTGGTAGATGCTGGCTTTGATCTTACGGTTATTGCAGATGTAATCGTAGGCACAGGTGGAGACATAGGTATTCTGGCTGCCGGCAATACAAATAGTCAGATCACTGTAGGTGGAGGATGGACTTCAGGAACCAACGGTATATTTTCAAATGGTAACTCCACTGTAAACTTTATCGCTTCTGCAGGCTCAGTCAATATCTTTCCACGCAGCTCGGCTTTTTATAATGTCGCATTTAATGGTTCGGCTACATTCAGCCTGCAGGGAGATGTGGATATCGATGGTAATGTAACCATCTCTTCGGGTGTTGTTGATCCCGGCACCAACAATTACAATATTACTGTAGCTGGTGATATCAACAACGTTGGAGGTTCTTTTTCCACAGTGACCAATGGAGTAGTGACCCTTGATGGCGCTAACCAGAGCGTGACGAACATATCGTTCAGGGATCTGACCGTTTCTGGCACGGATACCAAAACAATGAACGGCACCGTATCGGTCATCGGTGACCTGACGGTCAGCTCAACCATAGCAGCAGCGGCTTCCAGCCTTATTGAAATGGATGGAGATGTACTGATCAATACAGGTGGTACATTTAATGATGGTGGTGAAAGCCATACTTTCAGTGGTGATGACTGGACAGGCGACGGAAGCTATGCCGGCACAGGTACCATTGTATTCGACAGGACAAACGGAACGCAGGATATCAATGGCGCCAGTTTTAACAATCTCGATCTGAGCGGTGTTGCACAGGTGAGACTTCAGGGAGATGTTGATATCACGGGAGATGTTACAGCTAGAAACACTATCAATACCCTAAGGTGTGAGACCTTCCTGATCAATAGCACTAATGGACTTGGTACTTTCACCCTTGAGGCTGGAGAGAGGATCTATGTGCTGGGGGCCAATAATTTCCCTTCAAACTTCGCTGTCTACAATATGGATCCTACCAGTATTTCATATTATTCCGGTTTAATTGATCAGACAATAGCACCTGTAACCTATGGCAACCTGGAACTGGTGAATGCCACTACCAAAACATTGGCTGGCAACATAGATGTTAACGGTGATTTGGATATCAATACAGCAACACTGGATGTGAGTGCTTCAAATTTCAGAATAAATGTAGCAGGTGAATGGGACAATAATGATGGTGGCTCATTCGTAGCCCGAAACGGCGAGGTCATTTTTGACGGAACGGGTACCCAGAATATTCGTTCAGGCCTGGCAGGTAGTAATGATTTCTACCGGCTTACCGTAAATGGTAGTGGTATTGTTCAGGCAGCCTCTAATGATCTTTTGATCAATGAAAGCCTGAGAGCATTTGGAGGTACGTTTACGCTCAACGGCTTTACCGGTACCGTGGGTGGAGACCTGATCGCCTCAAGTACCGGGAACTTTGGTGCCAGTGGTACATTTGTGCTGAACAGGCCGGTTGGCGTAGCCAATATCTCTATGAATGGATCCACCATTCAAAATCTCACTATTAATTCCGGTGCTGTTTACACCATGCTGGATGATATGATCCTTAACGGCAACTTTACCCTTACGGCAGGGGAATTCAATGGAAGTGGCAACTCCGTAACGCTGGGTAACGGAGCGGATGTGGTGTCAATATCAGGCATATACCGTGTGGGTAGCGGAGGAACACTCGCATTGGGTAACGGCACTGCATTGACCGTTAATCCCACAGGTACCATCTATGTGGTAGGTTCGTCCGGAAGTGTGGCTAATGTTACGCGAAGAGATGGAGGTAGATATGATTTTAATGTGGATGGTACAATACACGCAAGTAACTACCTGTTCGAATGGATGGATAACAGCGGTATTTTTGTGACCAGTTTGGGAACCATCGATTTGACCAATAACTTCAGCGATGGTGCTTTTACGAATGGTGAGGGAGGACAAACCATGTTAAGAATAGAGAACACCCAGGATCTGACGGGTGCCAACAGGATCGAAAATGTCGCGTTCCTTGTTAATCCAGGATCAGGAGCATTCAATGTAACGAAGAGTGCCGCGGGCAGCGGAAGTATAGAATTCTTTGGTGCTTCGGGTGCTTTTGCCGGAGAAGCGTTTGACAACGACCCCAACAACCTGATAGACTGGACCGGACCGGTTACATTGGTTTGGGATGGAAGTGAGAGCTCTGACTGGTATACCGCCAATAACTGGACACCGGCCCAGGTACCGACAGCAATTGATAATGCTGAAATAGTTTCAAGTGGTACATCTCCTGTAATAAATACCAATGGTGCTGTGGTGAATAATCTCACCGTTACTTCAGGGGTATTAACCATTAATACCGCCGATGGTGGTGTGGATCTGGATGTTGCCGGTGATTTGACCATTGATGGAATATTAGCGATGAACTCAGCCAATGACAGACTTGAAGTCGATGGTAACTGGGTACGTGGCGGCTCAGGAACATTTGCACCGGGTACAGGTACGGTAGCCTTCACAAATTCATCAGGACTAAAAACCATTAGTAACGGAACATCTCCTTTCTATGATCTTGAGATCAATGCGGCCGGAACCATACAGATCTCAGCAAATACCAACATCAGCAATGACTTTACCATTTTGTCAGGCACCTTTGATGTGACCACAGGTAACCGGACAGTTACTGTGAGCGGTGATTTTGTCAACTCAGGTGGTAATTTCCTCTCGAGGTCAGGACTTGTTGTGCTGAATTCAAGTACTGCAGGAACAAATACCCTGAATTCAGGAGGCTCGGTTATGAACGATGTTCGCATCAGCGCCGGTGCATCCACCACCTACCAGGTCATAAGCAATGATCTGACAATAATTGATGATCTGGAGGTAGCAAGTGGTACACTTGACCTGAATGGTCTAACTCTCAATATGGGTGATGGCACGGGCATAGACGAGTTAACGGTTGGAGGGATCTTCGATATGGGACCCAACTCAACTTTGGATATGGGACCCAATGCAGCTATATCTGTTGGCTCAGGTGGAGTCTTCCGTGCAGTCGGTACGGATGTAGCGAACATTGCGACTATTACAGGGACCGCTGCGGGCCGATACTCCTTTACCGTAGGCTCTGGCGGTGAATTGGAGGCCCGGTATTATCTTGCAGAGTTCATGAACGTAAACGGTATACAGCTGGCTTCCGGTTCATTGATCGATGCTACAAATAACCTTTCCAATGGTACCTTCTCGAACGGTGCTCCGAGCGGCAGATATATTAACCTGCTAAACAATTTTGCTGATTTCACTGTGAGCAACGTGGCATTCAACAACGGTCCGGCCGTGAATGTAAGACGAGTGTCAGGAACAGGTATCGTTACCTTTGAGGATGCTTCAGGACTACTGTCCGGGCAGGATTTTGAAGATGACAACCCTGATGGTTCAGCTACTACAGGGTTTATCAGATGGTCATTTACAAACCCGGTACTTACCTGGGACAACAGTGGTGGTGATCAGGATTGGCATAATCCCCTTAACTGGGATGATGGATTGGGAGGCAATGGTGTGCCAAGCTCCATTACCAATGTATTTATTCCCAACACAGGGTTTGATCCCATCATATCAAACAACAACGCTGACGCCGGCAATGTGACCATCAATACGGGAGCTACGCTGACCATTAACACCAACCGGTCATTGACGATAGCTGGTTCCATGTCAAATGCCGGTACGTTAACTGTAGCAGGAGGATCCAATACGACGATAGAGGTAGGGGATACGTGGTCGAATTCCGGGACCTTTAACAACGGTGGCAACTCGACAGTCATTTTGACTGCGGCCAGTGGAACGAAAGTTTTGACAACGGGCGGTGCATCTTTCTGCAGCCTTGAAATAAACAGTTCAACGCCAGGTACAGCAATATTTCAATCAGCAGATGCTATTGATGTGGATTGTAACTTCACTATCGTGGACGGAACGTTGGAAATAAGCAATGTTCTTCATACTATGAATGTGGCTGGAAACTGGAATGTGGGTGCTGGTGGTACTTTTGTAAACGGTGGTTCGTCTGTTTCATTTGACGGGGCCAACCAGAACATTACCAACACCTCGGGAAGTACGTTTAACAATGTTGCAGTTGCCGGATCGGATACCAAAACCTTATTGACGAACATGTCAGTAAGTGGTAACCTGTCAATAACCAGTACATTGGCAGCAGGTGCCAATTCCATTACACTGGCAGGTAACTGGACCAATACAGGTACTTTTACCCCTGGTACCAGTACTGTTACATTTTCAGGATCCAATCAACAGACTTTGTCTAATGCCAGCGGTGAAATGTTCCATAACCTGACAATCAACAATACGTCAGTAGCTTTCCCTCAGATCATTGTTACCGGGCCTGTGGAAGTGGGTAACAACGGTATCCTCACCCTTACAGATGGGATTATGGAAACTTCTGCATTTACTATGCTTACAATGAATAATAACACTACCCTGTCTGGGGGTAACACATCTGCCAGTTATATTTCGGGCCCGATGACTAAGATTGGTCAGGACAATTTTACTTTCCCGGTTGGTAAGGGTAGTGTTTTTGCCAGATTGGGGATATCAGGGATGGTAAGCAGTGCAACATTTGTAGCAGAATACTTCGACACCAATTTCGGTGATGCTACCAGAGAGCCGGCGCTTGCGACTGTAAGTAGTGTGGAGTATTGGGATTTAAGCAGACCTGCGGGATCTGGTGAACCTTTTGTAACATTATTCTGGGAAGATGGTGCACGGAGTGTAATCACAGATGTAAGTACATTAAGGGTGGCGCATTTTGAATCTTCCCTATGGCAGGATGAGGGTAACGGAGGTACAACAGGTAATGCAAGTAGCGGTTCAATAACTTCCGGATTCAGGTTTACCTCATTTAGTCCTGTTACCCTGGGCTCATCGGATCCGATCAATCCTCTGCCTGTTACTCTTACTTCGTTCGACGGCGAGATGATAGATGGAGAAGCTAATCTGTGGTGGGAAACAGCGTCGGAAATCAATAATGATTTCTTCGAGATCCAGCGCTCAGCAGATGGTGAGACCTACGAAGTCATAGGCATTGTGAAGGGCTCAGGAACGACAACTACTGCTCAAAGCTATTCCTTTGTTGACCGGAATCCATTCTTCGGTAGTAACTATTACAGGCTAAGGCAGGTTGATTTCGATGGAGACTCAAAGATCGAGAGTGAAATTGTGGTCCTTCAGTTGGAGAGTGATGGTATGTTTGAAGTCAAAGCATTCCCTAACCCCACCACACAGGATAATATTAATATTCAGATTATGACCACGGAAGAAGCACCTGTATCGGTAAGATTAGTGGACCTCCACGGTCGTGAATATTATAGTGAGCTACTGGGACCTGATAAATTGTTCGGTGTGAAGAACATTAAATCCGATGTTCGATTGAGTCAGGGTGTGTATATGCTGATCGTTCAGAGAGGCACGGACACAATAAAAAGAAAAATAATGATAAGATAAGTTAAAACAAGCTAATTACTCGTTGATCAAATTCAGAATATGGCAGGCCACAAGGCCTGCCGTTTCTGTTCTCAGCCTGCTGTTACCCAGGCTGACCTTGATCCACTTGTTTTCTATAGCTGCGTTGACCTCACTATCTGTAAAATCACCCTCCGGACCTATCAATACGCAACATCTGGTGCCGGGAGAGGCTGTTTTACCCAGAAGCCCTGGATTTTCCGGATCTACCTGAGCTATGAATTTATTATTGGTTTTTTCGATACTTATAAAATCTGTAAAACCGGTGGGTTTGTTGATTTTAGGTAACCGGGCCTTCAGGGACTGCTTCATCGCGGCGATGGCTTTTTTTTCAAGCCTTTCGGATTTTATTACCTTTCGTTCAGACTTATGCGATACGATAAGAGATATTTCATCAATACCTATTTCCGTTGCTTTTTCTACGAACCATTCAATGCGGTCGATGTTTTTCGTAGGAGCTATGGCAATATGAACATGGAAGTTCCGGGGAGTGTCTTCTGTTTTCGCCGTGATCTCAAATTCACATCGCTTTGGGTTCGCTGAGGTTATACGCGCAGTGTAAAAACATCCCCTTCCATCAACCAGATTTATTTCATCGCCGGCTCTCCTGCGCAGGACTTTGATACAGTGTTTTGATTCATCCGTGTCCAGATGAAATATTCCATTTGTGATCTCCGGTTGATAGAACAGGTTCAAGGTCAGGCATATTTCTCCTGTAATCCGCGTACCAGTGAGATATACTCTTCCATGGCTTCCTGCTTTGTCTTTCCCTTCATTTCCAACCACGCGTCGTGTTTAGCTATTGCCTTGAAGTCAAATCCACCAGGCCTTTCTTCCGCATTGTCTCCTTCGGTGGTTTGCTTGAAAAGGGCGTATAGCCTTAGAAGTTCTTCATTGGAGGGACGTCTGGTAAGCTCCCTTGATTTTTTTACAGCTTTCTCGAATTCCTGTTCCATATTTCACTTTCTGTATTTTGTAATAGTAAAAGGGCCAGGTATAAATACCCAGCCCTTTCTGCTGTGCACTGTATATATCCTATCTTTTATTAAGATCTACATAAGGTCTTAGATTTTCGCCGACATACACTTGTCTGGGCCTTCCTATTGGTTCATTGTTTCCTCTCATTTCCTTCCACTGAGCGATCCATCCCGGGAGCCTGCCCAGTGCAAACATTACGGTGAACATATCCACAGGTATTCCCAATGCCCGGTAAATGATACCGGAATAAAAATCCACATTGGGGTACAATTTTCTTTCCACAAAGTAATCGTCGTTAAGGGCAACATGTTCCAGCCCTTTGGCTATGTCCAGTACAGGATCATTGATGCCCAGTTTTTCAAGAACATCATCTGCTGCCTTTTTGATGATCCTTGCTCTGGGATCAAAGTTCTTGTATACCCTATGACCAAAACCCATGAGCCGGAAGGGATCGTTTTTGTCCTTGGCCTTGTCCATCCACTTTCTGGTATCACCGCCATCTTTCCTGATGTTTTCCAGCATGTTAATAACAGCTGAGTTGGCGCCTCCGTGCAGTGGCCCCCAAAGCGCATTGATGCCGGCAGAAAGTGAGGCATACAGGCTGGCCTGTGATGAGCCCACAATACGTACAGTAGAGGTAGAGCAGTTCTGCTCATGGTCAGCATGAAGAATAAGCAACTTATCCAAAGCGCCGGACACTACAGGATCTATCTCATAGCCTGCTGCGGGTAGGGCAAACATCATTTTCAGGAAGTTTGAGCAGTAATCCAGATTGTTATCGGGATAATTTACCGGATGTCCGATCTCATTTTTATAAGCCCATGCAGCAAAGGTTGGCATTTTGGCCAGGATCCGTATGATGCTCAAATTCACAGCCTCACTGGACCGATTGGGGTCCAGTGACTCAGGATAGAACGCCGTAAGCGATGTTACCAGAGAGGACAAAACCCCCATGGGGTGAGCATTGGAAGGAAAACCTTCCAGAATTTTCTTTATGTCCTCGTGAACAAGAGTATGGTATCTTACATCATATTCAAATTGAGTGAACTCTTCCTTTGTTGGGAGCTCTCCGTAAATGAGCAGATATGCTACCTCCAGAAAACTGGATTTTTCAGCCAGTTCCTCAATTGAATACCCTCTGTATCTCAATATGCCTTTTTCCCCATCAAGGAAAGTAATGGCGCTCTTGGTCGAACCTGTGTTTTTGTAACCAGGGTCAATGGTGATGACACCTGTTTCTCCCCGAAGGCCGCCGATATCAAACGCTTTTTCATTTTCTGTTCCCTCGATTATGGGGAGGTTGTAGGTTTTGCCGTCAATCTTGAGTTCAGCCGAATCAGACATATGGAGTATTTAAATTTTATATTTTGTTGAATAATGGATCGTGAAATTAGGCAAAAATTGCTTTAATTAAAACCACCGTATTTTCTAATTGTTCCCTAAAATTAACGGCATCCCGTCTTTTCCGCTTCCTACCACCACAACTTTACTGTTTGGTGATTTTGAAAGCTCCAGAGTGGCTTCTATGCCCCGCATTTTTAAGAGTTTATCGGTCAGACTGTTATTGACAATATTGTTCGCTGTAGCTTCTCCCTGGGCTGCAATTCTCTTTCTTTCCGCCTCACTTTTTTCCTTTTCAAGTCTGAACTGATAGGCCAGGGCTTCCTGCTCCTGCTTCAGCTTGTTTTCAATGGCCAGTTTGATCTGCTCGGGCAGGTTGATCGACCTTATCAGCAGAGCTTTCATTTGAATATTGTTCTGCTCCAGGGTATTTTCAGTTTCCTTCTTTATACCTGCTTCGACTTCCGCCCGTTTGGTAGAATAGATCTCTTCTGCAGTGAAACGTCCCATGACCTGCCTCACGGCCGAGCGGACCTCCGGAATGACCAGCTTATTCACATACCCTTTGCCAAAGTTTTCATGCAGGTAGCCGATCTGTTGGTAGATAGGATGGAACCTTACGGTTACATCTACATTTATGGAAAGTCCATTCTTGTCCAGGACATCCATTTTTTCTTCTGCTGTATTTTCCTTTACGTCGTACCTGTGCAGATCATTCCATGGAGCCTTAAAATTGAATCCCTGGCCTATAACATTTTCCTTGTCCAGTCCACCGCTAAATTTTTTGAAGATTACGGCTCTTTCGCCGGCATTGATGGTGTAGAACATACTGGATGATAATCCAAACAATACGATCAGCGCTATGGCTACTATTATAATAAGAGGTAAAAATTTCCTGTTATCCATTTCTTTATGGTTTAATGAGTTGTTTTAACAGTACACTTTTTCAGTGCTACTTTGCAAATATATATTGATTTTGATCTCCAAGTGGATTTCATAAATGCCTCTACTCAATAATGATATACGAAAAATCGCTTTGCAGTGTGCCGGACAGGCATGCTTTCTAATGTTAATGCTACAGATCCCGGTTGTGATTCACTTCTCTTAATAATGACAAAGCTCCGGGAGTTGATGATTGCATATCTTTCGTTTTTCTCTACAGTAAGAATAAAATAGTCTGGCCGAATGTTCCTGTTTTGATGAGCTCGTTCAGAAATTTACTTTGAATCACAAACACGCCTGACCTTGTCATAATCTTCATAATACCCGAGATTACCCGCACTTTCCCAATCTTCACAGGCACCTTCCTTGTTCCCCATTTCATATTTGCAATTTCCACGGGCTGAATAATAGTATCCGTCTTCGCTGTTCAGCACTATGGCCGTATTGTAATCTTCCAACGCCTTTTCCAGCTCCGCTTTGGCCTTATAGGACTGTGCACGATAAAAGTAGCTGTCAGCATTCTGATAATTTTTGATGATGGCTACATTATACATATAAATAGCAGAATCATAGTGGCCCTGATCCTGGAATACGTTGCCTTTATAGAAGTAGTAGCCATAGAAATCCGGATTGCTTTTGATCAGGTTGGAAACGGACTCAAGCGCTTTCAGGTACTGCCGGGCCTCATAGAGGGCAATAAACCTGTAGTAATAATACTTTTCCTCCAGGGGTTTGAGCTTGAGAGCCATATCATAGTCCTCAACAGCTCCATCAAAATCTCCCAGCTCGTATTTCATTTTTCCCCGTAAAATGTAGGAATAGGCACTGGTATCTGTTGGGTTTTCAATGATATAATTGGAGAAAGCGGTGAGTGCCTTGTCAAGATTACCCTGATTGCGCCAGGCAAAGCCTTTGTACATCCATATGATATCCAGCCCGGGATCCAGTGCATACGCTTTGTCAAAATCTCTTATAGCCCTTTGATAATTGGCTTTTTTGAAAAATATGATCCCACGGTGAAAAAAGGCATCCTTATAGGTGGAGTCCTTTTCGATGCACTGTGTCAACAGGTCCAGGGCCCCGTCCATGTCAGTATTGATGTGATAATAGCCCCGAAAAAAGAGCTTTTCTGCAGATTCCTGCGCCCGCACGGTTTTGATAGCTGAAGCTAAAAAAAACAATACAACAAAAGTGTATCGAAAAGCATGATATTCAGGTGATTGGCTCAATTTGATGATTAACTGACCGTTTAATTAATAAAATAATTCTTACCGCATTCAATTTTTTTTTGTATAATGCGAGATTTCCTGAAAATCGCTGCTAAACCGCAATTTTAGTAATAATTTTTAGGTTTTAGAATGAAATTATTTCAAAAATATTTCAAAAAAAAATAATAAGGGAACGAATTGACGTTTATTTTGTTAATATGAATTGGGAATGCTAATAACCAAAATTATATAGAGGTAAAAAAGGAGAATGAGACAACTTAAGATTACACAGTCTATCACTAACAGGGACAGTAGGACCCTGGAAAAGTATTTCAATGAAATTTCTAAAGATGAGCTTTTAACGCCGGAGGAAGAGGTAGATCTGGCTCAGAGGATCAGAGAAGGTGATGATGCAGCGCTCGAAAAGCTTGTAAAGGCTAATTTAAGGTTTGTCGTATCTGTGGCCAAGCAGTATCACTATTCCAACAAGATCCCGTTAAATGATCTGATCAATGAGGGTAACCTTGGTTTGGTAAAGGCAGCCAAGCGATTTGACGAAAAAAGAGGATTTAAATTTATATCATACGCCGTCTGGTGGATAAGACAGTCAATTATACAGGCTCTTGCCGAACACTCAAGGATCGTAAGGATACCCTCCAATAAGATCGGAGCCCTGTCTAAAATTGATCAGGCGTCTTCTGTGCTGGAGCAGCAGTATGAGCGGGAACCTACGGATGAGGAGTTGGCCGAATTGCTGGATATGTCCGTTGATGAAGTACGTACAACAGTAAGGTCTCAGACCAAGCAGGTTTCCATTGATAAGCCTTTTTCTGAAGACGAGGGAAGTTCCTTGCTGGATGTGATGGAAGATGAAGACAGCAATCAGGTGAACGATATTGTTTACAAGGATTCGCTGAAAAGGGAAGTAAGCCGATTGCTCTCCACTCTTACGGAAAGAGAAAGAACGGTGATCAATCAGTATTTTGGGTTGAGTGAGAGCCCCAGCCTGTCACTGGAAGATATTGGCGAAAACCTGGGACTTACCAGAGAAAGAGTTCGTCAGATAAAGGAGAAAGCGTTAAGGAAACTTTCGAAGAATCCTAAGAATGAGTTACTGATCCCTTATCTGGCTAATTAAGGAAACACGATCTTTATTATACAAGCGAGGCCGTCCCTATGGGGCGGTCTTTTTTTATGATCGTGTTATACAGTTACTTTTGATTCTTTTTTATTTCACGCAGGTTTTTATTAGTGGAACAGGCCATCCGGAGGGATGAAGTACCTGCGAAAGAAAACTGAAAGGAATATTCTACCTCATTGATGAATAGAGACCTCTGTCACAGTTTGCCCGGGCTGGATATGGAACTTCCTACGAACTTCTAATCTCTTCCAGCTTATTGATCTGTGTTTGGAGTTCCCTGCGGAGCTTCATTTGTTTTTCGAGGGCGTCCTTTTTGTAATTCTCGTATTCAGCATTCAGTTTGGTAAACTCCTGCACCTTCTTGCGTGCTGTGGCTATGCTGGTTTTAAACCGGCCATAAAGGAAAACCAGAGCCGCTGCCAGCAGAGCAAGTATTGTAAAGCTAATAGCCAGATAAGCTTCCTTGAACATGCCTATGCCCAGCACGGAAATATGGGTGGCGTCATATCCCAGTTCAGCTATTTCTTCATCCTTACCTGCGATCGTATTGTCTCTGGCAGTTATTTCCGATTGCTGCTTTTCAATAGTACGGTATGTCTCGGACAGCTCTGTCCTGACTGCATTTGCAGAATCCCTGACCACCCCCCAAAAGGCGTTCAGGTCCGATTGTTTTATCACCTTGTAAACCTTGTACGTCTCCGCATTGTCCCTTAACTCATTAAATTGATCATCCAGCGTCTGCGCATAAATGCCGATCGAGGCCCCGAAAAGAAAAAGAAGTAATGTTAATATTTTCATGGTGGTGTTTTTTATCAGTTTTGTACTCTAAATTTAAGCCAACTTACAGAGTAGCGTTAGCACGTTTATTTGAATCAAAATTAAATTCGATAAGAGGTCAGTTTAATCGTTTTTCTACGGAAAGACTATCACTAACCACCTTTAAGATAACCAATTATGACAAAATTATCTGTAAACAGATACATGGCCCATCCATGGCATGGCATATCTTCCGGGGCGGACACCCCGAAGGTCGTAAATGCCTTCATAGAAATGACACCCTCCGATGGGGTCAAATATGAAATAGACAAGGAAACAGGCTTTCTGAAGGTGGACAGGCCCCAGAAATTCTCAAATATCGTTCCCGCTCTTTACGGGTTCATCCCCCGCACCTACTGTCATGACAAGGTTGCCGAATTCTGCAATCTAAAAACAGGCAGAACAGATATCACAGGTGATCAGGACCCGGTAGATATTTGCGTACTCACCGAAAGGAATATAACCCACGGCAATATTCTGGTCCCCGCTATCCCTATTGGTGGCTTTAGAATGATCGATGACGGTGAGGCAGATGATAAAATAGTAGCTATCCTGCAGGGTGATGAAGTTTTTGATCAATGGAGGTCTATCGGGGATTGCCCTAAAGCCCTTATCAACAGGTTGAAGCATTATTTTTTAACGTATAAGGAGATGCCCGGTGACCAACCGGTCAAAAAAATTGAGATTACCGACATATACGACAAGGACGAAGCCTATGAGGTGATAAACAGAAGTCGTGAAGACTACGCGGACAATTACAGTATTGGAGTATAAGACAGACCCAACAGCTTACGGTGCAGACCTGAGGATACAACTACCGGGTTGCTGGTAGTTAAGGGGTAAAAGGGCTTTTAAACAATGGAAACCTGGGTGTTGACCCACCTTTATTTCCTTTGCATAGCAATTTCATTGGCAGTCTTCTGAAGTTGCAGGTAGGCTGCCACTCTCTGCATTTGCTTTTCTATCTCCTCCGTAGTAATTGCGCTACTCTTACGCATCCTTTTGAATTTTTTTCTGATGTCAATGATCATAATTGCTGCTTTATGTTTTTATTGTATTTAACGTAAAAGAGTAGTCCACTTGTTCAGCATTTGGTAGGTTTTATCACTAACTTTTTTGATGACTGGTTCAGGACTGGCATTATGGGTCGTTTCAGCCACCACGCTTTGTATGTTTTTCTGTTTTCAATGCACAACATTCTGCAGAAATATGGTTCCGGAAATGTGAGGAATACAAAAAATAATGAACAAGCCACAGGTCAAAAAGATGACCTATGTCAGATGGGCACTTGATACCTGTCATTAGAGGTTAACCCGATCAAAAATAGTTTTGGAATAAACTGAAAGAGATATGTTCAGAGTACTTGTTCCTGTTGATTTTTCCGAAGAGGCGGCTAATGCACTGGCTTTTGCTATGGAACTGACTTCATCCGGAAGTGCAATAACAGAAGTGATACATGTAGTGGAGTATCCCATTGGCGCGGCGATTGATCCCGTGGGAATGGCAGTGCCTACACCCTATGATCCCGAGTTCATTGATCTACTCCGCGAAAATGCAGAAAAAAGGATGGGAGAGTTCCTTGGAAAATTCAAGGGAGCTATGTCGTATGCCATTGAAGTTGGTAATCCTTTTTTTGAAATAACTGAAAAGATCACCAAAATGGACGCAAATCTGGTCGTGATGGGTACCAAGGGCGCGTCCGGACTGAAAGAGTTCTTTATAGGGTCAAATGCAGAAAAAGTAGTAAGAAGAGCCACCTGTCCGGTGATCACACTAGCTCAGCCCACCCGTGTTGAAGATATAACCGATATCGTTTTTGCTACCAATATCACAGATATCTCGGAGCAGCTGGTCATGCATGTTAAACAATTGCAAAATATATTCAATGCCAGAATACATCTGTTAAGGATAAACACCCCCAATAACTTCGAGCGGGACGAGGTAGCCGGAACGGCGCTGGAGGATCTGGCCAAAAGGTTTATGCTGAAGGATTATACCATTAATATTTACAACGACGTATATGAGGATCAGGGCATACTGAGTTTTGCCAAAAAGATAGATGCCAGTATGATAGCTATGGGAACACATGGCAGAAAGGGTCTTGGACACCTTCTGTCCGGCAGCCTTGCCGAAGACGTGGTCAATCATGCCAAAAGACCTATCTGGACATACCAAATACCTAAGAAATAAGCCGGATGATAACTGAATCCGTGACATCAAAGCAGGTAGAATGCTTTCACTGTGGTGACCTGTGCATTGAGGAGTTGATAAAATATGATGGTAAGGATTTTTGCTGTCAGGGTTGCAGGGCTGTATATGAGTTATTTCAGGAAACGGACCTGCAGGATGTTTATGCACTGAGAAAGGACCACAGGAAGAACTCCGGTGTCTACGACTATCTGAATAACCCCGGAATAGAGAAAAGCCTGCTCGATTTCCAGTCTGAAAGCCATAACAAGGTTAAGCTTTTCCTGCCAGCCGTTCACTGTAGTTCCTGTGTTTACCTGCTTGAGAATCTGCACCGGCTGGAAGAGGGGATAATAAAAGTGACCCTGAACTTTGTAAAGAAAGAAGCTGATATTCACTATGACCCCCGCAGGATATCTTTGGAAAATGTAGCGGAGCTGCTGGCGTCCATCGGTTATCCACCAAAATTCAGTACCGAATCCGCAGAAAAAAAACATCAGGCTACAGACCACCTCTCCATCAAAATAGGTATAGCTGCTTTTTGTTTTGGCAATATTATGCTGCTGAGCTTTCCGGAGTACCTCGGGTTTGAAGATGATCTTGATCAGGTCTTTGGCAGGTTCTTCTCCTGGATCAATGTTTTGCTGGCATTGCCTGTGGTCCTCTACTCGGGGAGTGGGTACTTTGTTTCTGCAT
The DNA here is from genome assembly GCA_001657315.1 of Flammeovirgaceae bacterium BBD 1991-12. Classification (GTDB taxonomy): domain Bacteria; phylum Bacteroidota; class Bacteroidia; order Cytophagales; family Cyclobacteriaceae; genus Fulvivirga. The sequence continues at coordinate 29,663 of LYSV01000041.1, forward strand.
GGAAAGGCCTGAGAAGGGGTTTTGTGAATATCGATGTACCCATTGCGCTGGGTATTCTGGTGCTGTTCCTGCGTAGCTCCTATGAGGTACTGTACCATAGTGGTCCCGGTTATTTCGATTCCCTGGCGGGCCTGGTGTTCTTTCTGCTGATCGGAAAATGGTTTCAAAGCAAAACCTATCAAAACCTGTCCTTTGAAAGAGACTATAAATCGTATTTTCCATTGGCGGTACTTAAGGTCACGGATGAAGGCCCGGTCTCTACTCCCATACAGGAGCTCAAATCCAACGATACCATCATCATCAGAAATGAAGAGATCATCCCCGCAGATGCCGTTTTGGTAGAGGGCAAGGCAAGGATCGATTACAGTTTTGTCACCGGAGAAGCTGATGCCGTGAAAGTCGGGCAAAATAAGATGATCTATGCAGGAGGCCGGCAATTGGGCGAAAGACTCACGCTAAGGCTCTTAAAGGCAAGCTCACACAGCTACCTGACCGGGTTGTGGAATAACCAGGTATTCAAGGCAGACCATACAGGATATGGGGAGCTGCTTATCAACAGGATCAGCAAGCATTTCACCATGGTCGTCATCACTATAGCCTTGCTTGCCGCGGGGTATTGGTTCATACAGGACGGAACACAGGCTTGGCAGGTATTTACAGCTGTATTGATCGTAGCCTGCCCCTGTGCCTTGGCATTGTCGGCTCCTTTCACCAATGGAAACTCACTACGCATACTGGGCAGAAACCGGTTTTACCTTAAAAAATCCAGCGTGGCAGAGTATCTGGCATCTGTGGATACCATTGTGTTTGATAAAACCGGTACCATAACCGAAGCCGGTGGTGGAGAAGTTGAGTATTGCGGTGAGCCACTCTTGCCATGGGAAGAGTCCGCTATCAGCCAAATGACTGCTAATTCCATCCATCCATTGAGCAAAAAGATCCATCAGCATTATACCCCTGAAAATAGCGTGATATTGACTGATTTTAAAGAGATGGTGGGTAAGGGACTGCAGGCTGTCTGCAATGGGCATATCCTGCGGATAGGTTCAGCAAGCTGGCTGAATGTGGATGAAGCTGATGACGGTGGCCGGGTGTATTTAAGTGTGGATGAAAAGGTCAGGGGCTTTTTCAGGATCAACAGTTATTACAGGCATGGTCTGGGAGATCTGGTGCGGCAGCTTAAAAAAAATAAAGATCTGTTTGTGCTGTCAGGGGATAATGACAGAGAAAGGGGGGCTTTGCAAAAGATATTTGGAGATGATGTGGAGATAAGATTTGGACAAAAGCCTGATGACAAATTAAAATTTGTGGAGCAGCTCAGAAAGCAGGGCAGGACAGTGATGATGCTGGGGGACGGCCTGAATGATGCAGGAGCATTAAAACAAAGCAATGTAGGCATAGCTGTTACCGATGACATTGCATCCTTTTCACCAGCCTGTGATGGCATACTGCTGGGAGATCGTCTCCATGATCTGGTGCGGTTTCTTAAGTTTACCAGTGTAGGCAGGAGAATAATAATCGCCAGTTTCATAATTTCATTTGCCTACAATCTCATTGGAATTACACTGGCGGTAAGTGCGATGCTCACTCCTGTGGCAGCTGCTATTTTAATGCCGGTAAGCAGTGTGTCAGTAGTACTTTTTACTACGTTGAGTGGTAACTTTACAGCAAGAAGACTTAAATTACTTTAGGTATGTCGGTAATATTTGTTTTAATATTGATCAGTATGGTAGTAGCAGGCGGATTTCTGGCCTTGTTCATTTGGGCGGTCAGATCAGGGCAGTTCGATGATACGGTCACGCCATCCATTCGCATGCTTTTTGAGAACAAAAAGAAGGAAAAGTAACCTGCTCCTGCTCTTCTGCCCCTTTCTTTACCCTTAGGTATTCTTTGATTTTTTTTATTAAATTTCAAAACTTTCCTGTTTTGAGATTGTCAATGCATAAAGGGGGAACGCTATCCGTGAAGTATTCTATTGTGGGCTTATTAACAGGTGTGTCAATAGCACTTATACTTTTGGCCATCAGATTCTTGTTCATTGCCAATCCTACGGCCAGTACAGTTCAGGTGCTATTGTATGGGATTGTCTTTCTGATCCCGGTTTTTCTGGCAGTTATGGCAGGCTATGTAGGTAAAGTGGGTGACCGGCGAGTACTGGAATTACAGCTCCGGGTCGAAGAAGAGAGGAATAAAACGAGGCTTGTAGCTACGGCCTCGGAAAATCTTGTGATGGGAGAAGGTACCGGAGTTCTGAGGGACCTTCAAATTGAAGAAGAGCTGAAGGCTTCACTGATCCGGCTCAATGAGCGGATCGAAACGGCTAAAGAAAGTGATCTGAAACGGTCATGGGTGAATGAGGGCATTGCAGGGCTACATAATGTACTCAGATCGGATAATGATAAACTGGAGGTATTGTGTGATCACATAATTTCTTACCTCGTCAGGTACCTCAATGCGAATCAGGCAGGGCTTTTTTTGACCTCGGAGGCCGTGGCAGGGAAACAAACACTGCAACTGATATCCTGCTATGCCTATGAAAGGAAGAAGTTTTTGACCAAAACCGTTAAGGCCGGAGAGGGACTGGTGGGTCAGGTGTATCTGGAGAAAAGAAGAATATTCCTTAAGGAGATCCCAGAGGATTATATCAACATTACCTCAGGACTGGGCCATGCGCCGCCAAGGTACCTTGTAGTACTGCCATTGAAGAGTGAGGAGCAGGTGCTGGGCGTACTGGAGATCAGCACCTTTGCCTGTTTTGAAGAAAATCATCTGGAACTTTTGGACAAAGCCTCGGAGATCATCGCTACCAACATCTCGACCAAACGGATAAATGAAAATACCATGAAGCTCCTGACTGAGTCGCAGCAGCAGGCGGAGGAGATGAAGGCACAGGAAGAAGAGATGAGGCAGAACATGGAGGAACTGGCCGCTACACAGGAGGACAGCAAAAGAAAGGAAGAAGAGCTTAAAAAAGTGCTGGTTGAATTAAAGAAGAATGAGGTCAGGCAAAGAATAGCGGAAATGTCCATCACCATTCAGTCTGCGTTGGAAAATGCCAGAAGAGAGCTCCTGTTTCTGCGATGTACTCCGCCTGTTAAAGGCATTCTCAGCGCCCGGTCCAACGGCGGGGTGGATCCTAAAGACGGGTCCAGTGAAAAAGACTGGGTAGACCGCTTCAATGTGATCATTGAAAACCTTATGATAACAAAAAATGCCTATGAAAAAATACTGTTTATTGGCAAGAACGGATTGATCACAGGGATTTTCTTTGATGGTCAGTCTACCCATATCGCTTTAAATGACGTTTTGGAAGACCATGAAGCTCCTGTTTTGACCGATTGGGACAAGGATACCATCTACGTAGACAATCCTAAAACAACAAAGACCGGTGGGTTGCACATACGTATGTATCTGCCTGTGTATCACGAGTCGGACTATAGAGGATTTATCTGTCTTTCACTACAGGGTACACCTCTGGTTGGTGAGATCAAAAAGCGTGAGGACAATGAGAATAAATTTCTGCTGTGTGACGGGCTCAGCAATGTACTTTACTCAGGTGGATCCGGCCCGGATAGCGACATGACCTACAGCGAAAAGATACCACTCAACGACAAGGAAGGTTTTCACCTGAGTATTTCACATATATCATGATTGACGTTCGTACTTCTCAGCCTTTTTAGCAAGGCTTCTCTCTGAAGCAATTCTTGAATAAAGACTTACCGTAAAGGGAACTACATAATTAAGGGACCAATTCAGTAGATCCATATAGTCGAAATCAAGATTGATAATTGCCGTGGTATGATTAATAAAGGTCAGCAACGTACCTACTACCAATGCTGTCCTTATCGAACCCTTTAAATGCGCTTTTAAATTATGCATAGACCATACCCCACCGACTGATGTTAAGAAACAACTGCATTGCAACTACTGCCTTCCTGTAAATGATCGAAAATAAAGTTAATATATCAGGTGAACAAGTTGACGGTGGGAAGAGTTATTCAATTTCCGGCAGCATCTCTTCGAAAAGTTCTTCAGGCGGGAAATCCCTGAGGGCCTTTCTGATACCTTTACGGATATCGGATTCTTTGATATCCGGCCTCAGCGACATCAGTCGTTCTGCCTGTGACCTCCAGATCATCCGGCCTGAGATGCGGTCCCTGATGTCGATTACCAGCGTACCCCTTAAAAAACGATAGTAGTCATCCGTGTAAGGGTCCCAGAAGGGGATGTCCTCTTCATGCACCATCGAGAATACCGCTGAATCCTCTTCCACGATGATATGAAAGTCGACGATCAGATCAGAACTATCGTCTGATTGAATAAAGCCTTTTTCATACATCTCCACTGCTATATTGTTTCCGATGGATTCAATGGTGGCACTATCATACAGGTGACCGGGCCCCTGATACACAAGGTCACAGCCTTTTAGCCAGCACCACGTCCTGTACTTTGAGAAGTCGACCTCCCGGTCATACGAAGTCCTTACTTTTACCTGGGCACAGGAAGCAAGTAAAGCTAAGACAAGGATAAAATGGCGTGTATTCATTTTTCTTTGTGAACATACTTCAAGCCGGTGAAAGTTCTGATTTTTTGTGCCTGTTTTTGCTACTTCAGTATTTAATTTCTATTGGTTTCGTTATTAAGCCTCCCGGGGGAGGCTGGAAGCTGACCTGATTTCCTGTTCCGATCTTATTTTCTAACTCGTTGTAAATCACAATATTATTGTTACATGAAGATCCCCAATTTGCTCTGTAGCCTCAATAACTGATTAACCAATAACTATTAATATCTTCCCGGAGCATTCAAAAGTTAAAACCGGAGTCACCCTTTTCTTCAGTCTATGACCCACCCATGTTAAGCTAATGCATAATGCTACTTAAACGGATGATGCCAGTCAAGCCATATGCTGACCAATGTCAGTTTCCAATGGCCGGATATCCATAATCTTTGTAACATGCAAATTCCTGATCTTTTAATACGTAAATACAATGTACCTGTCCCCAGATATACAAGTTACCCCACAGTACCGCTATGGGAAAATAATATTCCTTCATCGGACGACTGGTTAAAGCAGGTAAAAAAGACTTTCAATGAAAGTAACGCTGATCAGGGCATTAGCTTGTATATTCATCTACCTTATTGTGAGAGTTTATGCACTTACTGTGCCTGCAATACCCGGATCACCAAAAACCATCATGTAGAACGGCCTTATATTGAAAGCCTGCTGAAAGAATGGGACACTTATTTGTGTGCCTTCGGTGATATGCCGGTTATCCGTGAGTTACATCTGGGAGGGGGGACTCCCACCTTTTTTAGTGCGGAGAATCTCAGATACCTTATCGAAGGCATATTGTCTTCTTCCCGTCTTCATTCCCGGTATACGTTTTCCTTTGAAGGGCATCCAAACAATACAGGATACGGGCATTTGAAAACACTCTATGAACTTGGCTTCAGGAGAGTAAGCTATGGGGTACAGGACCTTGACCTGAAGGTACAGGAGACCATTAATCGTGTGCAGCCCTATGAAAATGTGGTTCGTGCCACGGAAGACGCCCGGCGGCTGGGGTATGACTCTGTGAACTTTGATCTGGTGTATGGCCTGCCCTTTCAATCCCAGGAGAGCGTGAGAAATACTGTGGAAAAGGTGCTGGCGCTAAGGCCCGAAAGAATAGCCTATTACAGTTATGCCCATGTTCCGTGGAAACGCCCCGGGCAACGTGCCTATACTGAGGAGGATCTGCCGTCAGACAGCACGAAAAGGGAGTTGTATGAATTAGGCAAAATGCTGCTAACGGACCAGGGCTATGTAGATGTGGGCATGGATCATTTTGCCCTGCCGGGGGATGGTTTGTATAAGGCGTGTCAGAACAAAACCATGCACAGAAATTTTATGGGATATACTGAGGCGGCCACAGACCTGTTGATCGGTCTCGGAACCTCGGCCATTAGTGATGCTGGATATGCCTATGCACAAAATAACAAAAAGGTCGAAAATTACCAGAGAGAAATTGAAACAGGTAAGCTGGCGTTGGAAAAAGGCCATTTATTGTCCGAAGACGATCTGGAGATAAGGAGGAAGATCCTCGATATATCATGCAGGGGAGAGCTGAGCTGGAAAAGTGATGCACCGGACCTGAGTGTACAGACTGAGTTGAATACAATGGCCGAGGAGGGATTGATCGAATGGTCTTCAGAGGGTTTCAAAGTGACCCGGCTGGGGATGGCATTTCTTAGGAATATATGCAGTGTCTTTGACCAGCGGATGCGCCGCAAGCAAAACAGTGACCAGCCATTGTTTAGCAAGGCCATTTAAAGTTAGCAACAGATCTGTAATCGATAGCTTGCTGTAAATGACATCCCCAGATTAGTTGGATTTCTCCGGATATCCCTCGTTATTAAAATCCGGAAATGTCTTCCTCACATTCCTGTCCGTGGGTTTGCGTGGATTTTCCCAGTCTGCCGGAAGTTCCAGCAGGATCAGTTTTTTGTTGTTAAGCTCTGCTTTTAGTTTATCTATGTCGCTGTCAAAGCTTTTGTTCCGCCTTTTGGTTTTCAAGGCGTATTTTCTGGCAAAACTGTCCCCTTCGGCCTGCAGGAGGTTCCTGATGTCTATATTGACCTTGAGTTTTTCAAGAATATCATCTTTCGATTTGCCAATGACCTCGGTGGCTTCCAGCGTTCCAAGGGTGAGTACGGCCGTGCCACCCACTCCTGTTACATAATTGCGCGGCTCCTCCGATTCTATAAAAACCGGGGATACACCTGTGATCGCACCTAAGGAAGCATTAACAATAGATCGCTGCTTTTTCCCCTTTTTTGCACTCTTGAGCTGACGGTTCAGTGTTTTCTGGTTTTGATCCAGGTGAGCGACCAGATCCATTGTCTCCACCAGCATATTTCTGTACTTCTGATATAGCCGCAGGTCTTTCTTTTCTATGTTTTCGGCATCGGTAATACTGATGCGTACTTTGCTATCCTTCTTTTTACCGCTTTCATCCACAGCAAAAAAGGTGACTTCTATTGTATCGGTTTTTCCCTCTTCTTCCAGAAAATCATACCCCGGGGTCCATTTAAATTCCCATTGCGTATTGGTGTACTTGGTGAGCACATCTTTCGGTACATTCAGGTTATTGCTTACAAACCCTACGTCCATTACATTATCATCACCATTGGGATCAGTCACATAAAGGTTAAGATTGACTACTTCGTCTTCTTTTACTGAAATGACCGAATCAGACGGTACGATCAGGATATTGGGGGGGAGATCAAGCTGTGTGGATTGAACTGTAAGTTCACCAATGCTCTCCAGCTTTTCCGGTTGATCCTGAACGATGAATTTTATCTTTAACGGCGATTTCTTTAAAGCCCTGAACTGATTTCTGGAGGGTTTCCATGACAATATCCCCAATTCGGAAAGTGTGGCCCCTTCCGGCATATCTTCCATGACCGGTTGAAAAACGATGGGATCATCATCGGGATCTCTTACCTGTGTGGGCTTGTTGAGGTTGTATTCGTTGTTGGTATATTGTTTTACATAAAAAACCGGCAGATTTTCAATTTGAGGCGGTCTGTTTTTATGTATTACCTGAAATTGCAGTTCCTTGATCGCCTTTCTGCCCCCGGGAGCGGAAGCACTGATAATAGCGCTGAAATTCTTCTTTTCCTCCAGCCGGGTGACCAGGTCGTAGGAAGGGACCCACAGAAAATTTCCGAGCGAGTCAAATGTAATTTCAGCCCCCCCTTCGTAATTGATTTTGTAATCAAATACAATGGTATCCGGCTGTACCACGCTTATATTCATAGATATGGTATCACCCTCCTCCACCACGTTCCAGCCAGGGTAAGTAGGTAGGTTCCAAACATATTGTGCGTCAGCATCTGTAGTTAAAGCAAGACCAAAAACGAGCAGAACACTGCCCCAGGTTTTTCTTTTCATGCCGCAAATATATGATTACACGCAAATTGCTCAAAGTTTTGGCCGTCAGGTGGGCGTGCGCGGCCATGTACCCCTTGTTTTAGGCGAAGAAGGTCGGGGTTAAAAAAGTACCAGGATAAGGACAGCCAAAGAGGCGATCAACCCCCAGGACTCCATAGTGATCCAGGATTATTATCATGATTACAGCGGTATAATTTTGAAACCCTGCCAAATATGACGATCTGTGTTATGATATAAATCAGTTTTGCCACTAATCTCCATCATGCACGGCCGAAAGCACCCTGGCTACTTTCGTTAACAATTATCTGAAAAAACAAAACAGAAGGTAACTTATGGAACTTGAGAAATTCAGCTACGATAACAAAGTTGTCAAATACTTTATCGTAGCTACTGTAATTTTTGGTGTGGTTGGAATGCTGGTAGGGCTAACACTGGCCATTCAATTGTTTTATCCGGTATTTAATTTCGATCTACCCTATACCACTTTCGGGCGTATACGTCCACTTCATACCAACGCTATCATATTTGCATTTGTTGGTAACGGGATGTTCGCAGGAATATATTACTCCCTGCAGCGCCTCCTGAAAACCCGGATGTTTTCTGATACACTAAGCTGGATCAACTTCTGGGGATGGCAATTGATCATACTGGCTGCCGCTATCAGCCTTCCGCTGGGGATAACCACCTCCAAGGAATATGCCGAGCTGGAATGGCCGATAGATATCGCCATCACACTTATCTGGGTGGTCTTTGGTATCAATATGATCGGTACTATCCTTAAAAGAAGGGAAAAGCATATGTACGTAGCGATATGGTTTTATATCGCCACTTTCGTAACGGTAGCAGTACTTCATGTGGTCAATTCCTTTGAAATGCCGGTGACGTTTTTGAAAAGCTACAGCTGGTACGCTGGTGTGCAGGATGCCCTGGTGCAATGGTGGTACGGACACAATGCAGTGGCTTTCTTTCTCACCACACCCTACCTGGGACTGATGTACTATTACCTTCCCAAAGCAGCCAACCGACCTGTTTATTCCTATAAGTTATCCATAATACACTTCTGGTCACTGATCTTTATCTACATCTGGGCAGGCCCTCACCACTTACTCTATACCTCCCTGCCCAACTGGGCACAATCACTGGGTGTGGTTTTCTCCGTGATGCTGATAGCTCCCAGTTGGGGCGGTATGCTTAACGGCCTGCTGACCCTCAGAGGCGCGTGGGACAAGGTGCGTGAAGAGCCGGTGCTGAAGTTCATGGTAGTGGCGGTGACCGCCTACGGTATGTCCACCTTTGAAGGGCCCATGCTCTCTCTTAAAAACGTAAATGCCATTGCCCACTTTACCGACTGGATCATAGCCCATGTGCATATTGGTGGACTGGGATGGAACGGTTTCCTGACGTTCGGTATGTTGTACTATCTGATACCAAAGATGTGGGGTACCAGGCTCTATTCTGTAAAACTGGCCAACTCCCACTTCTGGCTCGGTACATTGGGCATCATCATATACGCCCTTCCTCTGTATGTAGCAGGTATTACCCAGAGCCTGATGTGGAAGGAGTTTAATGCCGAAGGCTTTTTGGAGTATAAAAACTTTCTGGAGACTGTAGTGCAGATATTGCCAATGTATGTGCTCAGAGCATTGGGAGGCCTGCTCTATTTGATAGGCGCCCTCATGATGACCTACAACCTCATCAAGACGGCCGGTCAGGGTAGCTTTATTGCCAATGAAGAGGCAGAAGCAGCGCCGCTGGAAAAAGCTCCACGGCATGGCGATACGGGCTGGCACAGTGTATTGGAAAGAAAGCCCGTTATATTCACTGTACTTACCCTTGTAGCCATTATAATCGGTGGAATCATAGAAATGGTACCTACTTTCCTTATTGAATCCAATGTGCCTACCATCAGTAGTGTGAAGCCTTACACGCCACTGGAATTGCATGGTCGTGATATTTATATACGGGAAGGATGCGTCAGTTGCCATTCGCAGATGGTACGGCCGTTCCGTTCAGAAACTGAACGCTATGGTGAATACTCCAAAGCCGGTGAGTTTGTTTACGATCACCCGTTCCTGTGGGGTTCCAAGCGTACCGGCCCGGATCTGCACCGGGTAGGAGGTAAATACCCCAACAGCTGGCACTACTATCATATGCTGGAGCCAAATGTAGTTTCTGCAGGCTCCATTATGCCACCCTATCCGTGGCTGTATGAGTCAGCCATTGATAAGACGCTGACTGCCGGTAAGATATCTGCGCTCAGGACAATAGGGGTGCCGTATGAGGAAGGGTACGAAGACGTGGCCAATGAAGAGCTGGACGAGCAGGCAGCAGAGATCGCACAGAGCCTGAAGGAGGAAGATGGTATAGAGGTGGCGAAAGAGGCTGAGATCGTAGCGCTTATTGCCTATCTGCAGCGCCTGGGCACCGATATAAAAGTGAAATCCGAGGAAACAGCATCTAACTGATAAAAAACATGTTTAAGTACTATTTCGAACAAATACATAATGTGGAAGTGTGGCCCATTATTTCGCTTTCCATATTCTTCATCTTTTTCATTGGCCTATTGGTATGGGTACTCCGGGTGGACAAAAAGTATATCAGGACCATGAGTCAGCTACCTATGGAAGATGGATCTAAAACTATTGAAGGACCTAAAAGCATTGTACAATGAAAAGGATAGCTCAAACTGTTTTAATGATATTGCTGTTGGCTCTTGCCTCCCCTGCGGTTCATGCTCAGAATGCGACTGTAGCGGTTGACAATACCACCATTTTTTATGTTGTCACAGGTTTTGTTTTCATCATAGCCGTGTTGGTACTGATCGTTTCGGTAGTGGTTTTACAACTGCTAAAAACCTTTGTAAGACAGCAGGCAGAACAACTGGCCGCTGAACGGGGCGAGGTTTATGTGGAAGAGGAAGGCTTGTGGAAGAAGTTCTGGGACAAGATCAATGACTTCAGGCCTGTAGAAGAAGAAAGGGAGCTGGTACTGGACCACAACTATGATGGTATCCGTGAGCTGGACAATCACCTTCCTCCCTGGTGGAAATGGTTGTTTTACGTCACGATCATCTTTGCAGTGGTATATCTGGCGGCTTATCATGTGTTCGATACGCTGCCGCTTCAGGAGGAGGAATACATGGCACAAATGGAAGCAGCTGAGGAGGCTGCCTCAGCAAGAATGGCCAGCCTTCCGGAAAGCAATATTGACGAGAGCAATGTGGTCATGGTAGAAGATGCGGGTCTGCTGAGTAAAGGTAAGCAAGTGTATAACAACAACTGCGCCCAGTGCCATAAGGATACAGGTGCCGGAGGTATAGGCCCTAACCTGACCGATGACTACTGGCTGCACGGAGGCAGTATTCAGGATATTTTCCGCACCATCAAAGTGGGCGTGCCGGAAAAGGGGATGATCTCGTGGGAGCCTCTGCTGTCACCGGATCAGATGCAGAATGTGGCTTCGTATATTATAACTTTAAAAGGTACAAATCCACCTAATGCCAAGGAACCCCAGGGAGAACTGTATGTGCCTGAAATCATACCGGAAGAAACCGTTGAAGCAGACAGTACACAGGCTGTAGCAAAATTATAGAAGGGTGAGAAAAAGGAGAGGAGCTTTAGACGATGGAAGATCTATATCAGTTTGATCAGGAGTTCAGGGATAACATAGCCACAGTTGATGCTGAAGGAAAACGCATTTGGGTCTACCCCAAAAAGCCTTCGGGCCGCATGCATAATGCGCGTATTTGGGTAACAGTAGTGCTCCTTGCCATTTTGTTCGCAGGTCCGTTCCTGTCGATCAACGGCAGGCCATTCCTTTTGCTCAATTTTTTTGAACGAAAATTCGTGATCCTGGGGCAGGCATTCTGGCCTCAGGATTTTTTCCTTCTGACGCTGGTGCTGATCTCCTTCTTTGTATTTGTGATACTGTTTACCGTGGTCTTCGGCAGGCTGTGGTGTGGCTGGGCCTGTCCACAGACCCTGTTTATGGAAATGGTCTTTCGCAAGATAGAATACTGGATAGAGGGGGATGCCAATCAGCAGCGAAAACTGAACAATGGTCCCTGGAATGCAGCAAAGATTCGAAAAAAACTGCTGAAACAGCTTATTTTCATTTCCATATCCGTGTTGATCTCCCACACTGTTATGGCCTATCTTATAGGTATCGATCAGGTAAAGGAGATCGTAAGACAACCACCTACGGAACACCTCTCAGGCTTTATTGGCCTGGTGGCCTTTACGGGTATATTCTACTGGGTATTTGCCTGGTTCCGCGAGCAGGCGTGTGTGGCTGTCTGCCCCTATGGTCGTCTTCAGGGGGTTCTGCTGGATAAGAAATCGATAGCCGTTATGTACGACTGGATCCGTGGTGAGCCCAGGGGGAAGCTCAGAAAAAATGAGATCCAACAGGATAAGGGAGACTGTATCGACTGTAAATTGTGCGTACATGTTTGTCCCACAGGGATTGATATACGTAATGGCACACAACTGGAATGTGTGAACTGTACAGCCTGTATTGATGCCTGTGACGATGTTATGGAAAAGATCAACAAGCCAAAAGGGCTGATCCGGTATGCTTCCCATGATACCATCAAGGAAGGCAGGCAGCGGCTGTTTACGCCGAGGGTGGCAGCTTATTCCGTGGTGCTGGTAGCGCTGCTCTCTTTTCTGTCTTTTTCTCTGGTCACCCGTTCGGATATTGAGACCACTGTACTGAAGGTGCCCGGACAGCTCTATCAAAGAACGGAAGAGGGCGACATTACCAATCTTTACAATATACAGTTTGTGAACAAAACGTTTGAGGACATGACGCTGGAGGTGCGGATCGAGAATGAACCCAGCGCCGAGATCTCAAAAGTAGGAGAGGGGGAAGTATTAGTGCCCTCCAACGGCCTGGCTGAAGGAGTATACTTTATCAAAATGCCAAAAGACAGGATAAAGAGCGCCAGCATGAATCTGAAGATCGGCGTGTATCGAAACGGAGAGATAGTTGAAACGGTCAAGACTAAGTTTTTAGGACCGGTATCGTTGAAGTAGTTCTATGTTCAACGTTTAAAGTTCAAAGTTGAATGCCTGAACCTTGAACCTGAAACGTTGAACATGGAACCCGGAATATTGAACATATAACATATTAATGATGAGTTGGGGAACAAAAATTACACTTTCATTTGTCGCATTTGTAGCAGTGATCATTACCCTGGTGGTGATCAGTATGCGGCAGGATATCAGTCTGGTGGCCAGGGATTATTACGTTCAGGAGATTGCCTATCAGGATCAGATCGACAGGATAAGGAACAATGAAGAACTGGGCGAGCTTAAAACCGAGGTGGTCTATGACAGGTCAGCAGGTAAGATCGTCCTGAAAGCCCCTGGAGCTGAGGCTCTGGAAGGTACTGTATATTTCTTTCGCCCCTCAGACGCCACATTGGATAAAAAATACAGCATCCGGATCAGAGATGGCCGGCAGGTGTTTGCTGCATCTGATTTTCAAAAAGGTCTGTGGAGGGTGAAAGTGAGCTGGCAGGTGGATGAAAAGGAGTTTTATACCGAAAAGGTTTTGATCCTGTGATATAATCAATGGTGCTGCTCAGTGGAATAGTGATCGGTTTTTTTGGAAGCCTGCATTGCGTGGGTATGTGTGGCCCTGTTGCCATGACTATACATCACAACGGAAGGGGATTACGTCCTGTACTCTATAATTCCGGCCGGCTTACGGCTTACGCGTTACTGGGTCTTACATTTGGCCTGGTAGGAGAGGGATTATCCCTGTTCGGCTGGCAGCGTTCACTTTCCATTCTTATGGGTTTGTCCGTGATCGTATTTGCTCTGTATCCCCGTTTTCAGGCAAAACTGGTGAATACCCCATGGCACCGGCACATTATTTCCCCCTTGAAAAAACAGCTTACTAATGTGTTACAAAATAAAAATCCCGTCACTTACCTGTTGGTAGGTCTTCTTAACGGACTATTACCCTGCGGACTTGTCTATCTGGCAGTAGCCAGTGGACTGGCGTTAATGGACCTTGGACAGGCAGTACTTTTGATGGTAGGTTTTGGGTTAGGTACGTTCCCAATGATGTTGGGTATAGGCTGGGGCTCTGCTGTGCTTAAAAACAGGCTGCAGGGAGGTTTGAAATTTATAATCCCTGCTTTTGCTGTCGTGATAGGGCTTCTGCTGGTGGTCCGTGGACTGGCCCTTGATATTCCTTACCTAAGTCCGGTAGTTTCTTTTACGGGCCTGGGGAAAGGGGTGGTAATTTGTGAATAGTCAGGGTAGAAGATACCCAATAGTTTTTTATCAATAACTCGTTTCATCCAGTTTTACCTTCCCTCTGAAGGTCCGGTAGACAAAAACGGTGTAAGACAGCACCAGCGGAGCCCCTATAGCCGCGATAGTCAGCATAATCGACAGGGATTTTTCAGAAGATGCCGCATTATAGACAGTAAGATTGAATGCCGGATCGATGGTGGACAGCAACAGTGTGGGATATAGCTCGATGGCCACCATGACGAGCAACAGGCTTATCGTTAGCGACGAAAACAAAAAGGCTCTTTTGTATCTTTTTTTGCTGGCCAGCCGTGGTATATTGGCTATGCTTAGAAATACCAGCAGTGGTACAGCAAAATATCCAGGGTTGCTTTTAAACGTATCAGAAAGGTGAGGGATGTACAAAAGGGTGTACAATGTAGTGATACCAAATGACACCATAAAAAAGATCATCCCCCTTTTCAGCAGCAGGGTGAGCTTGGCAAACATTCGTCCTTCCGTTTTCATCAAAAGGTAAATAGCTCCGTGCGACATGAAAAGCGCCAGTGTAGTGGTGCCCACCATGATGGCGTAGGGACTCAGAAACTCGAAAAAGCCGGCACCTGTATATTCGTAATTTTCCCCTATGGCCAGACCCTGCAGTACATTTCCCAGCACCACGCCGAGCAAAAAGGCAAGCATGCCGCTGGATATGCTGTAGGAAATGTCCCACATCCTCCGCCACCAGCGCATCGGTTCCTTACCGCGGAATTCTATAGAGATCGCTCTGAAAATAATGAACATGAGAAAAAGCATAAAGGGAATGTACATGGCCGAGAACAGTGACGCATAGAGCACCGGAAACCCTGCAAACAGGGCACCGCCACCTATCACCAGCCATACTTCATTACCATCCCAGACAGGCCCGACCGCGTTGAGCGCTATTCTCCTGTTTTTCTCCTTTTTGAAGAAAAGATGCCATGCGCCTGCCCCAAAGTCAAAACCATCCAGAATGGCGTAGCCCGAAAAAAGACCTCCGACCACCAAAAACCACCATGTAGGATAATCAATACCAAACAGTGTTTCCATAAGCTAATTTCCGGTTACAACGGTAGTTATATCACTTTGCAGGGGGCGGTCATCGATCGCACTTTCATCATAGGGCCCTGTTTTTATTTTTTTATTGAGCAGGTAAATGAACAAGGCAAACAGTATCAGGTAGACAACAAAGAACAGGATCAGCGAAAAGAGTACCTGATTGGCGGTAACGGATTTTGAGAGTGCATCAGAGGTTCGTAACAGACCGTATACCACCCAGGGCTGCCTTCCCATCTCTGCGGCATACCATCCG
>LYSV01000042.1 GCA_001657315.1 Flammeovirgaceae bacterium BBD 1991-12
TGAAAAAGGTAATGAGTTTCTTGATTTAGAGAAGTTTAACTTTAAAATAAATGGTATAGTGATCGGTGCATTAAATGACCTCAATCATGAAAAAATTGAAAATGCGTTACCAGTTGGTAAAAGCTTGAGGGTGGTAAAGGCCAGGACTGCTTTTAGATCTTTCAAAATAGCTAAGAATCTTAGAAAATCACCTTCTACAAGGTTAAAAGGGAAGTATATGGGTTAAGAAACACTGCATCCCAAGTCTTTCACACACATTTGCCATTCCCGCCAATCAACCCACAATCCAAAATGTCAAAAGAGTGTTCCAGAACCCTCCCTCCTGCTCGTATAATTTTCCTTCCCTTCAGAAAACTGTTAGCCAGCCCATTCAACCGAAGCTAAGTAACATAACACAATGACATTATATAACATTTATCCTTGTGATAAGCAAGGCTGTTACATAATGATATTATCGCGGTTTTTTTAAAACGTGAATTTATGTAGAAGATAACTAAGAATGTCGTGCGGATATTTAAAGATGTCTTTGTTACGGTCAAGAAATTGGATTAAATGAATGAACTTATTGAATGTAATAAAGATCTGAGGAAAATCAGCCTCGAATTGCTCATTGGACGTTTCTCGCATAGATTTAAACATTTTTCGCACAGTCCATTCGTCCCCTCCTTCGCTAATTTTGTATTATTAGTAGAGTGAATACATGTCTAGTACTTTTTTATAGAGAGCCACTTTATCTGAATGTCCATGAAAAAGATCTTCCATACCTGCTCCCTGGTTTTTTTCGCCATTTTTCTATCCTGTAGCCCGGATGATGAGGATAATGCCCCCAAGATCTTATCCTTTGAACCCAGTCAAGGGATATCGGGGGATACCATAAATATCACGGTCGCCAATCTTGATCCCGGTACCATACAAGAAGTCAGTTTTGATTATAAAATAGCCAAATCCTTCGAGATAAACGGAAACATCGTTTCCGCCGTGGTTCCAGATGGAATCCGGGACCTTAGTGGCCCGATACGGATAGTGGTGGGAGGCCAGGCAATCAGTTCGGAAAGCTCCTTTAACATTCCCAATATAGTTTTGGGAGCCATGAACAAACGATATACCTATAGGGGAGATACTATTGCAGTGGCGATCAAGAACCATGATTTGAGGGAAGAGTATTTTGGGGTTCTTTTCTATGAAGGCAATTCGAATTATTCGAATTATTTAGTACTGGAGAGTGTCCAGGTTTCTAAGGACAGTATCGAATTTGTGGTTGGTCCAACCATCGATTACTACAAGGAATTTCGTCTTATAATTGGCTATGGCGAATCTAATGGAATAGCTCCCGTGGAAAGCACCAATACGATCATCTACACTGGTTCTTACGAAATCAACACGGCATGGAATGCCAATTCCTATGCTCCTGGAAGTATGCTGACCTTGAATATTTATGGTCCAAGTCCCATTGATTATTCGATTTCAATAGGAAACGAAGCGGTGACTTCACGGTCAAGCTGGCCAGAGGCCTCTTTTAGGGAATACTCCTTTGATGTTCCCGAGACAACCCAAAATGGGGAAACCCTTAAGCTTAATGTTCTGGCTCCGAATACTTCGGGTATACCATTGGTTCCCAGAAATAATAAAAGCAGGACCATAGACATCGAAGAGGGCAAGTTTGATTTTACGGTTCTGGGAAAAGATGGTAGCAATCTGGAGCTGAAGTTCGATATCAGCCATTATTATTTCAACAGTTTCTTGGATTTTACATTTACGGACGTTACCGATGGCCGAGAAACCGTGGTAAGCCGCACTAATTACGATGTCACCGTAGAGCCGAATAAAGTAGAACTGTACTTTTCAGTATCCTTGGAAAATGGAACATATTTGATTGAATGTGCAAAACGCGGGGGTAGCTATGCCCTTGAACCCCTAAATGGAAATCAACTTGTTGTAGAGTAGCCTTACCCTAAAAGGGTAAGGCTTCAGCGGCATGGTAATTCCTCGCTCGGCAGAAGTGGCAAAAGAGTGTTCCAGCCTTACCCTGCATCCTGGCTGCTCGCTAAAAATGTCCACTGGACATTTTCTTCACGCTCAGCCCTCCTTCAGAAAACTGTTAGCCAGCCTATTCAACCGAAGCTAAGTAACATAACACAATGACATTACCAAACAAAAGAACTGCTGGGAAAAACAGTCTTCGAAAGAGTGCTGTTCCCCCCTTGAGGGCAAGCGAAATAAATCAGAGATAACAGACCTGAGAGCTGAAGAAAGTAGATGATATGGATCTTTAGATCGGCAGGCAAACCGAATAGCAACAATACCTATTACCAGTTTTGTCAACAGGATAATCAACCGATTCAATTGTCTACCAATGAAATGACGGATCAAACTGGAGGCTTCAGTCAAAGACCGAAGCCGGGGTAGGGATAAAAACTACGATCACAACACTGAAACCAGCCTGGTCCATGGGCGTTGGCAACACAGGCAACCTGACGATACCGTAGTAGCGTAAGGTAATCTGACGGCAGGTCATTTCAGACGATATACTTCCCTCCTGTTTTTGCCGGGAAAAACAGAAACGACCTCATCAACCTTGAAATCAACACTATGAAAAAGGTAATCACGTTTTTGGTCTTTTTGGGATTATTATCTGTCCTTTTTTTGCTGCACGCCTGTGAGGACTCCGGTAAGACCGGTGAATACGGATCAGCCACGCTGGAATTGATCGGGATGGTTGAGAACGATCCCCAAATAAGATCCTTGCTGGTAGCTTCCATAAAGCAGGCTAAACAGATCAATCCTGACAGGGAAACCAATCCCGTACAGACGCTGGAAGAATACTATGACTTTGTATCATGGGCGGAAAGGTCCATGCCGTGGACCCTGCTGAAAAGCAACAACTCTCCAAAGCTCTATGAGAACATCATTCAGAGTCTGTGCTACTTCAATTTCCTGAACAACCAGCCGCTGCCGGAGCTGGAGGGCAAGGGATACCTGAATAACTCCCTGCAATACGTGGAACCCTACAGCACCTGGTTGACAAGCTTTAACAAGGCATGGGGCAAACACCTGGATTCTGAGGATTCATGGAATGAAAGCTACCATCAATTGGCGCTGCAGGATGACCGGTTCGGGCTGGGAAAGGGCTGGTATGAAGATCCGTCACACTGGAAAACCTTCAATCAATTCTTTATGAGGCACCTTGCCTCACCGGATCAACGGCCTATAGCCTCTCCGGATGATCCCACTGTCGTAGTCTCTCCGGCGGACGCTGTGCCACAGGGAGTCTGGAGAATTGACAGCAATTCCAATATCATTACAGAGCATGGAGTGACCGTTAAGTCCGCTACCTTGACTTCCATTGAGCAACTGATCGGAGAAGGCAGTGCGTTCGGGTTGGAATTTGCCAACGGCACCTTCACCCATTCCTTTCTGAATGTCACTGACTACCATCGGTATCATTTTCCACTTGACGGCGTAGTACGCGAGGTTCGGATCATTCCTGCTCATGGCGCTGTAGGGGCTATCATTCAGTGGGATGCTAAGAACAACCGGTATGCCTTCGATCCTTCACGGATCGGCTGGCAGTCCCTTGAAACCAGAGGCTGTGTCATCCTTGAGACGGAGCAATACGGGCTGGTGGCACTACTGCCTGTTGGCATGGCTCAGGTGGGCTCTGTGAATTTTGAAGATTATATCAAAGAAGGAATACAGGTGAAAAAGGGAGATATGCTGGGGTACTTTCTTTTCGGAGGTTCGGACTTTATTATGCTCTTTCAGGAGAAAGCCGGATTTGTACTGGACGCTCCCAAAAGTATGGATCAATCCTATAAGCATCTTCTCATGGGAGAGCGGATCGGTTATCTGGAAGGGAATGAAGAATAATGGTTAGTTGTAGATCGATGACAGATCAATTACAATTATTTCGGATACTACAATTTACCCTGTGGGGTGATCTTAAAAACCCATGCATGCTCCAATGCAACATCTTCAGGAAACTTTATAGATAACTTCTCTCCAGTCTGAGCGAATTGGATCGTGCCTTCGTGACCTAAAAGTTCTATCGACTTAATATTAATATGTAAGGTGTTCAAATAGTTGATATCTATATCTTTAGTTGGCGTAGCCAGCGTTGTGGCGTATAGTATGTTACCTTTTGTAGTGAATCGAATATCCTCTTCCGTGAAATTCTTGTTCTTACTTTCCGAAAGATGCCCGGTATTGGTTTTTGTAGGTCCTTCTCCGTATACCTCCCAATACGATGAGCCATAAATGGCCTCACCGTTTATCTCCAACCATTTTCCAATATCCAACAGTGTCTTTTGCTGATCATCAGGTATAATTCCGTCTTTTCCCGGGCCTGTATTCAATAACAAACAACCGTTTTTGCTCACAATGTCCACCAAATCAGCCACCAGCTCCCCCGCAGACTTTGGGATCCAATTCTCAGAATAATACCATGAGTTTTTGCCAATGGAAGTATCGGTTTGCCAATATTCCTTACGTAAGGAATCCATTTTACTTCGCTCCAGGTCCAGCATATGGGTGCCCTGTGGATACGATTCATAATTGTGATTTTTAGTTTGAAGGACCAACTCCTTGCCCCTCTTGAGTCCGGAATTGTAATAATAGGCAGCCAATTTCCGGTGATATGGTGCGAATTCAGGTCTGTCCAGATAAAAATCAAACCACAGGATATCAGGCTGATACTTATCGATAATTTCTTTGGTCCGTGGCCACCACGTATTGGCCAGCCACTCTTTACTGGCAGGTTCGCCCATTTTATGAGGCGGAGCATACAGATCTGCGTACTGAGGGTCTCCCGTATCAAAATGATCCTTTTGATTGTAGTAATTCCAGTTAAAGGCCAGATGAGAGCTTGCTCCATATATCAATCCCTGCCTCTTTACTTCATCGACAAGTTCCTTAAAAACATCTCGCTTCGGACCCATTTCCACTGCATTGTAAGGCGTAATACCTGACTCATACAATGCATAACCATCGTGATGCTCAGCTACGGGTATTATGTATTGCGCGCCTGCTTTTCTGAATAGATCGACCCATTCTTGTGCATTAAAATTTTCCATAGTGAACATTGGAATGAGGTCCTTGTATCCAAAATCCTTCTGGTCGCCAAATTTCTGTCTGTGATAAGCCACGGCCGGATGCGGTTCATCGGTAACCCTTTGGCCTGTTTGGACATCATAATTACCTGAATCGAGGTACATCCAACGAGGATACCAATCCGTGTACTGTTCAGCCACGGAATTAGGCCCCCAATGAATAAAAATACCAAACCTGGCATCCTTCATCCATTGTGGAATTTCGTAGTGACTCAGGCTTTCCCAGCTCTCTTCATATAATTCAGGGGGCGAACTTTTCTTGTCTTCAGAGGCACATGCCACCAAAACTCCAATTAAAAACAAACCTGTCGATCTTTTCATTATTTTGCCTCCCTGTTAATATTTTCCGGGTCACGGTATTTCACTGTTTGCAGGTGTTCACAGTATAAAACCAATTCTCCGGGCTTTTTGTAAACCTCATAACTAACCGTAACCAATCCCATTTCATCGTATTTAGGTGTTTTGTTCAAGTGGGTACGTACAGTATAGATCGTATCTCCAATAAAAACCGGTTTGATAAAGCGTAACTTATCGTATCCGTAGCTGAAAGTGTTGACATTGTTATTGGCCATCAAACCCAGCCCCAGGCTAAAGACCATGGCGCCCGCCACCAGCCTTTTTCCAAACAGACCTTCTTTTTCAGCAAAATGCTGGTCTGCTACATAGGGGTGCATGTCAAGTACCAGCCCATTAAACAGCATGGCTTCACCTTCGGAAATTGTCCGGCTAATGGATCTGTCTTTTTGACCAGGCTTAAAATCTTCATACATCCATGTTTCTGTATTGTATAATGGAATGTCTTTATGTTGTGATAATGGAGTATTCTCTGGCATCTTTCCTATTGTTTTAATCCAACTGTCATTGGTGTGATCTGTTCTTTGTTAAAACATCTTCAAACTTATCTGCTCCCCGGATTTTGAAAGTTAGTAGTCGTTATTACTCATTCATATTGTGAGGTTTCAATTCTCAAACCACAAAACATACCGATCATGTTCGACTACTTTGTTTCAAGGATATCAGAAGGTGGAGCCGCTAACTGAATTTTAAAACAAACGGCATTTTTTACGGGATTGGAATCCGGAAGCTCGATTTCCAATTCCCGTTTTGTCTGAGTCCACTTGATATCCAAATCACTTCCCAGTATAGAAACGTCAACAATGCTGTCATTAATAATTCTTAAGTCGCTGCCCAGTGCATACAGACTGATGTGATCACTTTTTTCAGGCCATTTGAGCAAAAACGCATAAACCGTATTGTCCTTCCTAGTATATCGAATGTCCTCTTCAGTATAACCTTTATCCTTCATATTGCCATGCAAGACCATTTTTGCGTTCGTCGGTCCCTGCCCGAATACGTCGAAGGGTCTGGTTGAATAAATGGCCTCTCCATTTACTTTTAGCCATTCACCAATTTCCTTTAAAATAGCTTGCTGGTCATCAGGAATG
Organism: Flammeovirgaceae bacterium BBD 1991-12; assembly: GCA_001657315.1. Lineage (GTDB taxonomy): Bacteria > Bacteroidota > Bacteroidia > Cytophagales > Cyclobacteriaceae > Fulvivirga. Next base: position 6,551 of record LYSV01000042.1, read on the forward strand.
ACACCATGCCTGTTGGGAGCTACATTGAGCAACAGGCAACCGTTTTTGCTCACTATATCGATCAGATCATTTATATAGGCACCGGCTTTGCGCATTTGGTAATCATTGGTATATCCCCAACGCCATCCACCCAGTGACATATCCGTCTGCCATACTTCTTTTCTAATGCGGTCCAGTTTACCGCTTTCTATATCCAATACCGCCACACCATCCGGGACAGGACGCCATTTGATGTTTTTGTAATTCAATACCACTTCCTGATTGATTTCCTGTCCCTGGTTGTAAAAGTTGGCAATGAATTTTTTAAGGGCTTCTTGATATTCAGGTTCACAAATACCAAGGTCAAACCAAAACAGATCCGGCTTGTATTGCGTCATCATGTCCATTGAACGATTGTACCAGTGATCAACATATTCTTCGGAAGCAGGCTCCCAACGTTCGTGCTTCGTCCAGTAAAAATCTTTCAACTCAGGGTCCGTCGTTTCATATTTATCCTTGTATGTCCACCAGTGCCAACCATATGCAAAATGAGAAGAAACACCTACTTTTAATCCACGGGAACGGGCTTCCTTAAATATTTCGCCAACAATATCCTTTTTAGGCCCCATATTCACAGAATTCCATCGGGTAATGGTGGAGTTGTACATGGCAAAGCCATCACAATGCTCTCCAACAGGGACTACATACCGGGCGCCGGCTTCTATGAACAGATCGACCCATTCTTTGGCATCAAATTCTTCAGCCTTGAACATGGGTATGAATTTGGTGTAACCGAAATCTTCAGGTTTTCCAAAATTTCTGACATGGTATTCATAGGAATCCGAAGGTTCCGTGGCCGGATTCCCAAGGGCATCTGGTTCACCCTCATTCCACATGTTGAATCCATACCATTCCGAAGCACCATAGGCAGGTACCGTGGTCGGTCCCCAATGAATAAAAATCCCGAACTTCGCATCCTTCAGCCATTGTGGGATTTCGTACTGCATCAGGCTTTCCCAATCTGGCTTATATAATTTCTGTGGCTGCCTCTCCGGTTTTTCCGGTGTACATGACACCAAAAACCCGATTATGGACAGGTAAAGCAAAGTTTTCATAATTAACAGGGTTTCATGGTCTTCCATTTCTCCTGAATAGAGCTCTCAGGATCGGTACGCTGGAATTTTGCAACATACTCCTGCCATTCCTTTTCTCGTGGAAGTTGCTGCCATTCAGGACCAGCTTCTTCCAAATCAAAATCCGGCCTGGTATCCATGATCAAAATGGCCTGATTCTGATGTAGATATATTTCCATATCCTTGACTCCGATAGTTTTCATGTTGTTGGTGATCTCAGGCCAGGCCATCCCAATGCCATGCACACGCTTGTATTCAGCCATTAATTCAGCTTCTTCTTCCAGCAGTAAAGTCCATACAAATCTTTTGTAATCCCCGATCCTGGTTTTCAGTTGCCCATCGGAAGGGTCGTATTCCACTTTTTGTTCAAGCTTGTAAATTCTCTCAAGTGCAGCATCATGGGCAGGAACCTGAACGTTATTGATCTCCAGGGCTCTCATAAGTGCTACGAATACCGATTCATTTGCCAGCTCCTCAAAGAGAGAAGCGCTGTGTAATTCGGGGTCCGCATCAATCAGCAGAAAGTAATCCTGTTCTTTGTTGTAAACTTTTAGATCAAGGATCTTGTCGGAAGTAAGTTTTTCCCTGTCCTCTTTCCATTTTCCGGACTGAAAAAATGCCTTGAGTTCAGACGATCCCGATTGAAAGAAGTAGGTAAACCGGCGGAATTGATCTGCTGTGTATGTAACTTTTTCCTGAACCGGGGAACCTGATTCCTGATTCTTACGCTGACGTTGACCACATGCACTTAACAGAATAAATGCAACAAGAAAGTATGGTAATTTTCGTCTCATATTACGCAATAACTTCGATGATCGTCCATAAAACAATAAGCAATACCATCACCGCAATACCAATGATCCGGTAATCGAATAAGCTCCTGACTTTCGAGAAATAGTCCGAAGATGTGAAAGTGTAGCTTTGCTGTTTTTCGTCGGGCTCAGGTGTAAGCAGGCTTATCACAACAAATACCACTGAACAAATAACGAACGCCCACCAGGCTTGCATCATAAATATGATCCCCCACTTGTCCGTGATTATCTTTACACCATTTTCATCGGCAAAATCAAGCCAGAACATGAGAACGCCGAGGATCAATCCTACCAGGAAGGTGAATTTAGCAGCTTCTTTTGTGCCTCTTTTCCAGAAGTACCCAAGTATAAAAACTGCTGAAATGGATGGCGCTATACTGGAACCTATGGAGTTGACAATGGTGATGATCGATCCGCCTTTGGCACCAGCCACCATTGAAAATATGATGGCTATGATCATCACAATGAAAGCTGTAACACGACCGATCCAAACCAGTTTTTTGTCCGGAGTATCAGGATTAAGTCTTTGGATAATGTCTATAGAGACCAGTGTGGAGGAACTATTGAGCGCCGCTGCCACTGAACTCATGAGGGCTGCCAGTAACGACGCAATCACCATTCCTATCAATCCCATTGGTAATAATTCACCAACGAGTATGGAATAGGTCTGTCCTGTTCCTGCGGCTTCAATCTGGTCTTTAAACAGAATATATCCAAACAACCCCGGAAGGATCATAAAGAAGACGGGGGCAAGCTTCAGTACCGCCGTGAACATCGGCCCGATTCTGGCGTCATTTTCTGATTTAGCGCCAAGGGCCCGTTGCACAATGGTCTGGTCAGTAAACCAATACCAAATTCCAAGTACCGGGTACCCCAGGAGCACTGCATACCAGGGAATACCACCGGTTCTGGCCACCTCCGCATCTGTTCTCAACATAGAGATACTCCCCTCTTTGATGTTGGCCTTGAATGAGGCCAGATCTGTTACACCAGCTTCCGGCAACATCTGCAAACCGGAAATTGTAATAAGAATACATCCACCCAGTAACATGACAGACTGGACCGTTTCGGTGACTGCAACAGCTCTCAACCCCCCAAGGATGGTGTAAACAGCGGTCAGCATGGAGATGATCAACACACCCCATAACTGATCGAGCCCGAAGAACTCCTTCATGATCGTTGCCCCGGCATACAGGCTGATTCCTATATGGATCAGCAAGGCTGTAAGAATGGCCAAAATGACCATAAAGGTTCGTGAAGCTCCATCGAACCTGTTCTCAAAGTATTCCGGTATAGTGGCTACTCTTTTGCGGAAATAGAATGGGGAAATGAAAATGCCCAGAAACACCAGGCAAGGAAGTGCCATCCATTCGAAAATACCATCTGACAGGCCTGATGTGAATCCTGACTCGGCAAATCCCACAATGTGAATAGTAGAAATATTGGAGGCGAAAAGCGACGCACCCACAAGGCCCCAGCCCAGGGAGTGGCCGGCCAGGAAATACTTTTCAGAGGTCTGCTTTTTAAGGCCCCCTCCGGCCCATACCCCGATGATCACAATTCCGATCAGGTAGAGAATAATAATGATAATATCTATTGCAGAGATGTTCATTCCGGTTTTTGTTACAGATCAATAACGGCTTTAATAAGTTCTGAACCATGATCATAAAGCTTCTGGAAGTCAGTTATTACCTGGTTAAAATCCAGACGATGTGTGATATATGCTGCAGGGTCGATCTTACCTTCTTCTGCCAGTTGTATGATCCTGGAAAAGTCCGTACTCATTGCTGCTCTGCTGGCCATCAGGGTTAGTTCTTTTTTATGGAACAAGGGATCGTGAAAAACCACGTCGCCTATGAATAACCCAATGAAAACAATGGTCCCTCCTGCTGCTGCATAGTTGAATGTGCCCATCATCGATTTGGGATTGCCTGTTGCGTCCAAAATAATGGTAGGCAAGTCGCCGTCGAGCATTTCCTTAAGCTTTTCTACTACATCACCATCAGCGGTCAGCGTATCCCGTATACCCGTGATCTGCCGGCATTTCCGGAGCTTGCCTTCGTCAATGTCCATGGCCATGACCCGGGCACCGGTGATCCGGGCAAATTGAATGGTGCCCAAACCGATTGGTCCGGCACCGATAACAAGTACAATATCAGCCGCTGAGATCCGGGCCCGATCCACGGCATGACAACCAATAGCCAATGGCTCGATCAAGGCGAGTTGATCATTGTTCAATGCAGAAGAAGAGTGTAGAAATCCGGCCGGGTAGCTAATGTATTCGCACATGCCGCCGTCAACATGCACACCCAGTACCTTTAGATGTTCACCGCAGTTGGTCTTTCCCCGGCGAACAGCCTGTCCAATAATATCATTGTAATAAGGCTCAACGGCGCATCGGTCTCCAACCTTCACATTGGTTACCAGACGGCCCACAGCGACCACTTCAACGGCCAGTTCATGACCCAGGATCCTCGGATAGCTAAAAAAAGGCTGTGTGCCCCTGAAAGCATGCAAATCCGTACCACATACCCCTATCCTGTTCACTTTTAACAAAGCGTGATCATCAGATAGCTCATTCGGGTCGGGTATGTTGATAGCTTCCCAATTACCCGGACTATTTAGTCGGATTGCTTTCATCCAATTAGTGTCCACTAAAATTTGAGTACATAAAGATTACTTTATGGATCATATCAGAAATTCACATTAGCCCCTCCATCTACCGGAAGTACAACTCCCGTGATATATTTGGCAGCATCAGAGCTTAGAAAAACTGCGGCATTACCTATATCCTCAGCCCGACCGAAATGATCCATAGCAATTCTATTGATGATCTTTTGTTTTCGGGCGGGGTCGTTGTTGATGGCATTGAGAAACATGTTGGACTCAATCCACCCTGGCGCAATGGCATTCACACGAACGTTATCCTTTGAATATTCAGTAACCAAAGAATTGACCAGTCCTGTAAGAGCGGTTTTGGATGCACTGTAAGCCACTACTTTGTCAATGCCAAAAAGTCCGGCCATTGAGCTGATCATGATGACAGACCCGCGCTTACGTTTTAGCATATATTTGGCGCATTCTCTTGTCAGACTAAAAACGCTCAACAGATTAGTTTGAATAACCCTTTCAAAGTCATCATCACTCGTATCCTGTGCAAAGGCCTTGTGGTGAATGCCTGCATTATTGACCAGGATATCAATGGCTCCAACATTGGATTCGATACCTTCTACCAGGCTGCGAAGCGAACTTTTATCCGTAATATCATTAACCTCATATCGGGCCTTCGAGCCTAACCCGGCTACTGCTTCCTTTAGCTTCTCTTCTCTTCTCCCTGTTATCACTACCCTGGCTCCGGCTGTCACAAATGCCTTTGCAATGCCCAATCCGATACCGGTACCGCCGCCTGTAACAAGAGCTAATTTCCCCTCCAGTGAAAAAACATTGTCCCTGCTCATTTGATCTCAGTTAGTTGGTCATCCAAAAAGTTAAACCCCCAGCCGGGCAGGTCATGAGGTTTGGCATAGCCATCCTGCACAACCAATGGATTATCAATCAATGGATCGATCCAGTCGAACGACTCTGCTCCGATGCCATTGGAAACAGTACACAGCAGGGGTACATCATAATCCTTATAATAATGAGGTAATACCGGAAGATGAAAGCTTTTAGCCAAAGCAGCACTTTCCCTCCATGCTTCCACACCTCCAATTCGCAGAATATCAGGTTGCCAGATGTCCAGTGCATTACGTGTCGCCAGTTCCCGAAGAGGAAGTGTATCATACTCCCGCTCCCCCATGGCCAGGGAAATACCCGTTTGATTTTTAAGAATTTCATAGGCCTGAAAATCCTGATGATGCACAGGTTCTTCAAACCAGTGTATATTGAGATCTTTAGCTCCATGAGAGAGTCGGATCGCAGATGGGAGATCCATACCCTGATTGGCATCCATCATGATGTCCACCTCATCGCCCACGGCTTCCCGGACGAGCCTTAATCTTTCCAGGTCAGCCCCTGGTTTTGGAGATCCAACCTTGATCTTAACAGCCTTAAAACCACGGTTGGCGTAGCCGGTCACTTCTTCAATAAGTTCATCAATGGTATACGAAATCCAACCTCCACTACCATAAATACTCACTTTTTCCTGTTGGGTTCCCAGTATCCTGTGAACCGGCTGCCCGAGATATTTGCCCCAGGCATCCCACATGGCTATATTCACAGCGGCCTGTGACCATCGCAGGACTCCCTGATTACCAAAATACTCCGCCAATCCGTCCAGTTGTTGAAATACCAGCCCGGTTTCATTGGCTTTGAAACCCCTGATCACCGGAATCACATCCTTTAAAGCTCCAATTATTGCATTCGGTGAATATTGAAATGACAGTAAATAAGACGCTCCTAAAATCCCATTTTCCAATTGAATTCTAAACACAATAAATGATATCTCCGAAAGCGTATGGGTCGCATCTGAAATTGGTTTTGCCAATTTTGAGGAGGCCTTATAAAGTTTTACACTTTTTATTTTCAGTTCATGGCACACGATCAACAAAACTAACCATTGGCTGCACCGTTTTTGTCCATGATCATGCCCCTTTTATGCACAATATTGACTTAATTTGTTATTAACGCTTAAAATTCTGTCAATTCAATGTATGAAACCTGAGTTCCGAACCGGTCTTCCTTCTCTTGATTCATCATTTCAGGTAAAAAGAATTGAATGCCCTGAATTCGATGTTGCATGGCACTACCATCCACACTTTGAACTGACATTCATGCTACAGAGCACTGGTATTCGTTATGTAGGCGATTCCATGGTCCCTTTTGACCGGGGTGATCTGGTATTGGTAGGTACAAACCTTCCTCATTGCTGGAAAACTGTTGAAAGCAATAAGGATGTGAGGTGCATAGTGGTGCACTGGGAAGAATCCCTTCTGAGTAACTGGTACAACAAGCCAGAGTTTGCTGAGATCAGAGATCTACTGAATCGATCGGAAAGAGGTATCAGTTTTGATTTGGAAACTGCCCTTGAATTGGAGCCTTATTTTTTAAGGCTCACAATGGAATATCCGTTTGAACGACTCTTGACGCTCTTGTTTATTCTGAACAGGTTAGCAAAATCGCCAAAACAACAATATCTGGCGGGATTAGGGTTCAATGGCACCCTATCCGATAAAGCCAGCGATCGCGTGAGCATGATCAATAATTACCTGAAGGATAATATTCATAATGACATCTCACTTACGGCTATTGCCGCACAGCTAGCCATGAGTAAAGAAGCATTTTGCCGATTCTTTAAAAAGACCTTTGGCAAGCCATTTACAGCCCATGTAAACGAATTTAAAATCAACCTCGCCAGTAAAATGCTGATCCAAACGGATCTATCAGTATCAGAAATTGGCTATAGAACAGGTTTCAACAACCTCACTTTCTTTCATCGACAGTTCAATAAATATATGCAAATGTCCCCTAAGAAATTCCGCCAGCAGTATCAGGAATTATCATGATCATAACGGATGGTAGTATCAAAGCTCGATCTTCAGCCTGTGACGGCCGGAGGATAGGGGAAAACTTCCATCCACACGTCGAAGTTCCCTACCTTCTGAAGTGACCCGGGTATCACCGGTTGGAAGGAATAACCGGGCGTTATTGTTGACAGGGATCTCAACATAGTATTCCACGACAGTTCCCTGTCTTTTCCAGTTGCTTACGATCCTTCCATTCAGGGAATGACACGAGGCGTTAACCCATTCCAGATCGGATGTAATGCCCGGGCGAAGAATGATATTTGCAGTGCTGGTTTCGTCTATTGTTATCCCTCCAGGGTATTCGTACAGCCAGAATCCAATAACTGTAGCAAACGGGTGATGACCGGTGCCGTATCCTTCGGCGTTCAGATTCTCTCCCAATGTGCTTTTTTCATCCTTCACAAAATGTAGCCATCCGGGGCTTCGCTCCTGTGTTACCATTCGATACACTTTATTCAGATGCCCGTTTTCAGAAAGATATTTCAACAGCGGTTTCACCCCGATAAATCCCACACTGGTATGATGATCATTGTCTTCAACAGCTTGTATGAGATTTTCGAGCACCTGCTCCTTCCTTTCTTCAGGGACCATGCCCAGGAATAAAGGCAAGGCCTGCGCCGTCTGGCTGTTTTGACTGTACCAGCCTTCATCATCCAGAAAAGTTCTGTTGAACACACTTCGAATGTCATCAGCCCGGGTGCCATAGGTTATCTCATCTTCAGCATTGCCAAGTATACCAGCAAATTTTGATACACGATCATGAAAATAATAACTGGCAGCCGTGCTGGTTTGAACGATCGGCGTGAGCCCGGGTCCCCAGCCGTTGGCGCCATGCTTCAGGTCCAGCCAGTCGCCCAGCGACCAATGGACAAGGTGATCCTGCGCTGTAGACGCCACAAAGTCAGTGTAGGCCTTTACAGGCCTGTAAGCCTTCTGCAGAATGGAAGTATCACCTGTAGCCCGGAACAGTTCATCGGTCACATATACAATGGTACCTCCCCACCATGGATCATCAAACCTGATGGTAGTGTCCCGCCCGTCCTTGGTCTTTTCAAGAAAACCCCATCCATTCGTGGGGACGATGGAGGGAACATGACCATTGGGCTCCTGTGCATCAATGAGGTCCTGCAAATACTTTTTATAAGTGGTGACTGCATCAAAATTATAGAGATATGACTCCATGGTGACCATGCCTGCATCAAATGTCCAGCCCATCTTTTCGCGTGTTGCCTCCTCACCCGGCATGCTGTGAACCGCGTTCAGCAAGGTTCTCACCGTGGCGGCCTGAAGCTGATTAAGCCGTTCATTGGAGCATTCAAAACTTCCGGTGGTTTTAAGATCCGTATTTACGGCATGAGCAGTGATCTTCCCGATGGATGTCTTGTCACTTACCCCTGAGATCTGTATATAACGGAAACCATGATAGGTAAACCGTGGCTCAAAACGGTCTTCTTCCGCACCGCTGAGTATCATCTCCCCTTGCTGAAAGCGTCCCCAGGTATGGCCGGCACTATGTCTGACATTCAGGGTACTATCGGTGTTGAGCACCTCATTAAAACCAATAGTCACCCTTTGACCGGCCCTTCCCTTCATCAGGACATCAGCGTATCCCGTCAGGTTCTCTCCAAAATCAAATACATGAACCCCGTTCCGGGGGCTCCATGAGGCTATGGGTGCAAATGACTTCACTTCGCGCATCGGTGGCATGTACTGAAACGACATCTTACCTACCGGAGCGGGCACTTCCATCACTTGCCGCCATTGTTCATCGTTAAACTGAGGCGCCTTCCAGCCATCTATGTTGATACGGGCATCAATGGTTTCCCCGCCCCGGATGCTGTTGTACACAAGTGGACCAAACGACCATTTCCAGTCTGCATCGGTCAGGATCTCCTCCGTTTCTCCCCCTTCATAGGTAAGCATCAGTTTTAGCAGTAGTTTTTTGGGTGTTTTCCAGTTGGCTTTTTCCATCTGGAACAGATCTCTTTCCGCCAGATTGTAAAAACCATTGCCTAAAATCACACCCACGGCATTTTCCCCGGTGTTGAGGTATTCCGTGACATCATAGGCGGCATACTTCACTCGTTTTTGATAGTCGGTAAAGACAGGATCCATGATTCTGTTCCCCACCTTCCGGCCGTTGAGGTAAAGCTCGTAATATCCTAATCCGGAGATGTACGCCGTTGCTTCCACGATCCGGTCAGCAGTAGTAAACTCCCGTCTCGTATAGACTGCCATCGAGTCGCTGGCATAGAAGGTGCGTGAGTCATCATACTGACTAAATGGTTCTCTTTTTTCGCTTACTTCGGCATATTTATGAGAGATCCATTTGGCATGCCACTCCTCTTCCTGTAAAATACCCATCCGCCAAAAAGCCGGTTCACTCCAGGCACTCTCAGAACCGGTTGCATCCCATACTTTTACTTTCCAATAGTATTTTCGGGTGGATTCCAGTGGCTGACCCTGGTATTTTATATTCAGGTTTTGACCTGAGGTGATCTTTCCTGTGTCCCAGAGGTCGCCCTGATCGTTCTGCAAACGTTCAGTAGAGGACGCTACCAGTATCCGGCAGGTCGTTTGACGCTGGCCATTTTTATCCGATACCAGCTGCCAGCTCAGGATCGGATCGGGCTTGTCTATACCGAGTGGATTTTGCAGATATTCACAGGTGATCCTTTGAACCTTAAATGTATTGTCAGGTGCTTCACATGCCGAAAAACCAACGGCCAGAAAAAGGAAAATGCAGGTAACTGATCTCAGAGACATTATAGTATATCTTCTGCCTGTACGGCTCACTGCGCTTCAAAAATATACCTACCCGGAGTCATTTCAAATATCCTGAACCCCTCTTCTTCCCTGTGGTCCATATGTTTGTTGTTAACAGTTACAGCCTGATAAATGGCTGGGATATGTACGTAGGCCGTGGCCTCTTCAGGTACCTGCACTTCCAGGGTGTATATCTCTTCATTTTTTATTTCAACCTGAATGATACCCTTAATACTGGGTATGGAAGCCTTGACATATTTCAGAGCTCCTGGTTGCGGCCTCACCCGGAAGGTTGTATATCCCGGTGAGACCGGGGACACCCCTGCCACATACTGAGAAAGCAGCGTTAGTCCACCACCACTCCATGCATGATTGGTAGTACCTCCGCCGAAACCCTCCGCTCCTATGCCCCAGCCTTCCCAGAGCGTGGTAATGGTGGGATGTGTGACCATTTTATCAAAGCGCTCTTTCATGCGCCGTAATGCAAAATCTTCATATCCCATTTGGAACAGGGCCTCCAATATATACTTTTCCATATACGGGCTGGCATGTCTCTCCTTGTTCAGGACGTTATAAATGGCTTTGTATTTATCTTCACCCACCAGGCCAGCTACCACTGCCAGCCCCTGTGACCTGTCATCCGTTGCACCTTTATAATTAGGAGAGCGGTAATGATCGTCGGTCCAGAACACTTCATTGAATGCAACCCTGAAAGCCTCCATCCTGCTTCTCACCTGACCGGCTTCTTCCGGCCTGTCCAGTGCTTCTGCCATATTGGCAAGGCTTTTCAGCGCCAGGTAGTACTGGGTATTCATCAGCAGAGGCACGTCCCTGTTTTCACCCCAGTCTCCCCAGGTCCATCCTCCCTGCCGGACCTTTACTGTTCCGTCCTCCTTCAGCCCCCAGACGTCAAGGTATCGTTTTACAGGTCCATAAACCTGTCTTATGGTTTCCAGGTCACCGGTATGCAGATAGTAATTCCAGAAGCCATAATAGCCTACACTGGCCAGCATCTGCCCGGGCAGCTCCTTATTCCAGTTGCCGGCAGGTATCGGTGAGAAAATGGTACCATCTTGTCGTTGCCAATTCATTAGCTCCAACATGCCTTTTCTCATGAGAGCATCTGCCTGGCGATCGAGTGCATAAAAGGCCTCTCCGCTTTCCAACACCACATCCCCCCACCACTGAGCACGCTCCCTGTCCGGGCAGTCCATATAGTTATCACGCATGGTAATGTACAGGGTGCGGCGCGCCTTCTTCCATAACAGATTGTAAAAAGGATTATCGCATTCAAAATTTCCGGCGAATTCAGTATCATAGCCTGTCTCACGGTACTTCAGGTCCAGTACCCTCACGCCGTCGGGAATAATATAGTACATCGTGTGCCCGTTGATCCAGCCTGGGGATTCATAATGCTGCTCCCCGTTCTTTGTGATATATTCAGCGCGCATGTTGTATTCGGATCCCCCTTTGTAGTGATCTGTCAACATAACAATTCTTTTACCTTCTTCCGCTTCCACACTAAGGAAGGGGGTTACCTGTGCATTGTAGGGCAGTCGGCATCTGACCGTATCACCGTTACTGACAAAGGGAAGGTCCGGAGCCTGGGCATAGGACTTTAAACCAAAATCCTTCCAGAAGGGAACAGGTCTTTCCACCAGCTCACCCCATGGTGCAGCAGTGCCCTGCCCTATCACTTTGGCAGCCGGCCATTTACTATCGTCAAAGCCAGGGGATGTCCAGTCGGTGATATCCCTGCGTGCATCAAATACTATGTTGGATTCCGGAAGCCGCCAGTTCGGTTGCGGATCGGAACTTTCAGCGATAAAAGAAGGGTGAGGCATGGCCTTCCATGATCCATCCGACATCAATAGCATCTCTTTATCGTGGTGGAGCTCAGCGATCATACCTGCTTTACCACTGGATTTATGGGTCATGCCTTCCTTGCCAAAATACCAGACCAGCACTGCTATGCTGTTTTCTCCTTTCTTCAACAGATCACGGACCGGGACCTCATCGTAGTAGGTATCTTTGGGAGCAGGTCCACGTTTCAGGCCACCTTCCATCACCACCAGCCGGCCGTTGATCCATAACCAGTATTTGGAATCCACTGCTATGCGAAATGAAGCCAGCGAAAGATCGTCCTCCAGCTCTACAGAGCTGCGAAAAGCCAGCCAGGCATTCTTTTTAGGATGATCGTCAGCCGTGGTGATCCAGTGGCCCTGCCAATCTGCCTCTGTTAAGGCATAAGATGTTTTAGGCTGGTCCTCATTTTTACTTTTACCACAGGCTGCAGTACATAATATGAGAAAGGAGAATAAAAACCATTTCATAAGTTGATACTTGATATAAAGCGCTCTCAAACTCAGGACTTTCATCAATAAAGGTAAGAATAGCAGATCCTGTATGTGTACTGCAGTATCCGGTTTGGTTGCTCCATAGAGGGCCGTAACCTTACTAAGTCTCAAAGGCTTAGTAAGGTTTTCAGAACTGAAAGTATCAGGTGCCGGCATCTTTGAGGGTTTCATCAATGAGCTGTCTGATCTCATTGGAAGAAGGTCCGGGTGCCACAGCATCTACAATATTCCCTCTGTGATCAAGAAGGATATACCGGGGAATGCCCCATACCCTGTAGGCTTCCCAAAAAGGTATCCGGCCGTCCTTCATAGTGGCCAGAACATGCCGGCCCGATATGTACTTATTACTTTCCAGAAATGTTCTCCATTTTGACGCATCCTGATCAACAGAAACATTGAGAAAAACCACACGTTCCTCATCGCCGTAGAGCTCATGCAATAGTTTAGCTCCCGGAAACTCTGCAATGCAGGGTTTACACCAGGTAGCCCATACATCCACATAGATCACCTTACCCTTAAGCCTGTGTGTAGACACCGTATCCCCTGCAACTGTAATTCCCGAGATTTCGGGCGCAGGCCTGCCAGGTTTGAGGGTCAACCACTTCTCATATACTTTTCCGAGTGATCCAAGATAAGCGGAGGAACCGTATTCTTCTTTAAATGAACCATACAGTGTATCCAGGTCCGAAGTAATCCCCACATGACCCAACATACGGTAAATATTGTTGGCAAACAGGTACTCTTTAACCCCGGGTGGATAGTCTTCCTTCCTTATATGATCAGCCGTTCTTTGACCGAACACATCTTCAGATAATGCTTTTTCCGCTTTGTTTTCCTCCATTAGACCAGATTGTACATTCATCAGATATGCATTCAGAACCATAGCATATTCCAACAGTCCCTTTTTCAACATATCGTCATCCCATGGAATGCCTACTGCAGGATCAAGGTAAAGATCAGGGACCTCCAGACTTTTGTCTTTTTTAAGAGCATCCCGGTTGACCAATACATAATTCTGTCTTTTGAATGTCAGTTGCAACCGATACCGGTTCTGCAGCAATTGAGCAAGATCTTGTGAAATGTTCAGACTGTCAATAAAAGTATTATGGTATGCATTAAGGTCGGATCCAAGCTTTTCAAGCCACCTTTCAAAAGCAGTACGCTCCAGTGTCCAGAACATTTTATATCTTTCGGATGAGGCGCTGTCAATAATTGCCCTGGCACCCTGCCAATACTGATTCGGTGCAGCGCCCGTCCCTTCGAATTTCTTTACTTTTTTGGGTTTTTTATCATCAAGCCACATCTCAAGTTTGGTTTCAGGAGTAAGATATAATGGTATAGCATCGCCATCGATATTCATCGAGCAGAAAATGGCAGAATCCAATTCCAGCATCATCTGTGCTGTACCGGTCGAATCCACAACCGTTTCGGCTATATTGTAAGGTTGCATGTTTAACAGGTCGTATGCATTGATCCTAACCATCATGCCTTTCCCATCGTGCAGTCTTACGGTCACAGTGGTATGGCGGGCTGTTTCCTGTTTATTGCAACTACTATTCAATAAAAACGAAGTAAAAACAAGCAAATAAAATCTGGCTTTCATGGGGAGTAGGTTTGCTATGATCATTTTCCTGCCATTTTAACGGAAAATGAGCATTTTATTTTATGATTTCCAGCTCCCATTGGTCCACCCATTTCAAAGGCTCGATCCACCCTTGTTCATTAAACCTTAGCGGTGCACTCCAGTACTGGTAATCATGTCCTTTAATATTGTCAGAGGCCGAGCCCCACAGATCTCCCATCCAAATGAACTCGGGACCCTCAGGAGTTTTCAGTTCCATAACATAGGTTTGTTGCGCCGGGATGATTGGCCTTTCTGGTACAGAAGGGCCGACAACATAGGCTCTGGCTCTACTGATTACTTCATTTTCATTTTGCAGGCTAACTTCATAAACGAAAAGCCTGTCATGATCGCGTGTTTTGGGCTGTATGGTCACCTTACTGGTACGAATGGGTTCCGTTTTAATAATTATGACTTCCCCTAATGCCTTTTTCTCTACCAACAGATTGAGAACTTTTGGGGACTTCCACTGCCCCTCATTCCAGGTCATTAATTCAAATTCGGGGGTAACGATGGGCGGATGTACGCGTGGATTGTTCACGTCCCCGCAGTTTTCCGGCCGGTTGCCTGTGAACAATGATATTTCAAGTCTGTTTACATCTTCCTTTTCAGAGAACTCTATCCGGATCCCCTGCCATTGATTTTCCAGTCGCTGCAGTTCTCCATAAACATTGCCAGTTTCGAGGCCATCTGTCAAAGCGGCTTCCGGCTTCCCCGGATAGCGGTTAATGTTGCCTGTATACCGGTAGTCTTTGAGTGGATTATCGGCCATGTATACCCGGGCACCGGAGCCATAATTGCAAAAACAACAGGTATAGTCCGTTAGCAGGTAATACTTGTTGTTCCTTTTGAACATAGAACCTGCCTCCATATGTTTGGAGATCATGCCACCGTTTTGAAGTGTCGAAGAGGTATAGTTCTCATCCAGTTTTTCTACAGATACCTGATGATCATGAATGGTATTGTAGCTGACGTAGGCTGTTCCATCGTCATCAACAAACAGGCCCAGGTCCCCTAGCCCGAGATGGCTGTTGGCCATGGGCACATTGTCATTCAGGATCACAAAAGGTCCCTCTGGGTTGTCACTGGTGGCCACGGCAAACTGACCCTTCCAAAGGGTGGGATACCAGTTGTACCAAAGCACATATTTTCGTGTTTTTTTATTGTAGATCACATGGGGTCTGTAATAAACACCTTCCGGCTGATGAGGGAGCAGTGCCCCTTCCTTTTGCCAATTCATCAGGTCTGCAGAGCTGTAGCATACATAACGGTTCGCCGTTGTGAATCCGTTTGTATTCCCATACCGGGTACCGTACCAGTAGAATTTGCCTTCAAACTGAATAACTCTGCCGTCATGTGCATCTATGATCTCACCCTGATCGTCCAGCCTTGGCTTGATGTTATTGACGGTTATTGTTTGCTGGCAGTACAGGTTGAAAGCCGGTAAAACGAAAGTAAGGAGCAGCAGAGCATTGAATCTTTCGGAGAGTTGCCTGCTCTTTTTGTCAATCTCCTTCATAATCGGGGTTGGGTACCGGTTCCTGTGCATTGTATCTTGACTTCCAGGCATTAAGCTCTTTCAGCAATTGATCTGTCACTATCGGTTGTGATCCGCTGAGATCATAGGTCTCTGAAGGATCATTTTCAAGATCATACAGCTCCACCCGCTCATCTTCATAGAAAAAAAGTAATTTATATTTTCCCTTTCTTATGGCAGAGGCCGGTTTGCCCCGTTGTGGTGAGTAGTGAGGCACATGCCACACAATAGCACGTTCTCCGGCAGAGCCATCAATGGCGTGCAGCAGACTTCTTCCACCCGAGGTTCTGTCTGACTTACCCAGAATATCACTGAAAGTAGCATAAAGGTCAGTCCCAACTACCGGATAATCTATCACCTGGCTTATCAGTTTTTGCGGCCAGTGAACGATCATCGGGACCCTGATCCCTCCCTCATACAGATAGCCCTTTCCTTTTGCCAGAGGGCCATTGTCCGTAGGTGGAGTATGCTTGGCAAAGGCAGGGACTTCCCTGACAGATAGTCCTCCATTATCGGAGGTAAACACAATAAGGGTATTGTCAAATTTATCCTGTACTTTCAGCTCACTGACCAAACGGCCTATGTTCCTGTCAATGGATTCTACCATGGCGGCATAATGAGGGTCTGGCAGGCCTGTTTCCCCACCGCGTTTAGCCACGTACTTGTCCACCAGGTCCGCAGGACCCTCGATGGGCACATGAGGAGAATAAAAGGAAAGCATCATAAAAAAGGTGTCCTTCTGAGCGATACGGGCAATAGCACGATCGGTCAACTTGTCGGTAAGATAGTCCCCCTCTTCCGAATCAGACTTAATATCCTCCATGGCATGATTAAAAAAAGGATAAAAGAACGAGTTGGGTAGCCCGTGGTAGTTGGCAGCATAGGCAAAGTCAAACCCCTGGGTTTTGGGCCCGGCAGAACCTCCTCCCAGGTGCCATTTGCCGATATAGTCTGTGTGATAACCTTCCCTTTTCATCATTTCCCCAACGGTATAGAACTCTGATCGAAGCGCCTGGTCAATATCCGGTGTGATCAGGGGAATAGCGGGTGAGGGACGGAAAGGACCATGTATATGCTCCGTAATGTTCACCTCCACCGGGTGCAGCCCGGTGAGTATGCTGGCCCGTGAAGGACTACACAATGAAGCGGGAGCGTAGGCATTGGTAAACCGTACTCCTCCTTCAGCCAAAGCGTCAAGATTGGGAGTTTCAATAAAATCACTGCCGTAGCTGCCCAGATCGTACCATCCCATATCATCTGCTATAATAAGGATGACGTTGGGTTTAACCTGTGAAGCTTCTTCATTGCCATGGGAACATGCCAGCAGGCCTATCGCCAAAACAGTCAGCAGCAGAAATTGTACAATGGTGTTTTTCATAGTCAGCGATCTGGTTACTATCTTACTTCTTCCCTCATCACGGCCAGCTTTTGCTTTAGTTCGTTGAGCTGTGATGCATATTTGGGATCATCGATGTGGTTTTCCGTCTCCTCCCGGTCACTCCCACGGTGGTACAGTTCCTCAAACATCACCTCATCAAAATTCCTGTTGAGAAAATACTTCATGTATTTATACTCCTGCGTGACAACTCCTTCCGTGCTGGGAATGTAGTAAGCATTGGAAGAGGGCCACAGATGTTCATAAAGGAATTCCGTTCGCCAGTCAGTTGCCTTTCCGGTTATCAGCCGGGTCAGATCCTCTCCCTGCATGACTTCCGGCACTTCCACTCCTGCCAGAGACAGTAAGGTGGGCGCCACATCAATGTTCAGTGCCATTTGATCAACAGTCAGTTCCTTTACCGCGCCTGGCCTGGGATCGAACAGGATCATAGGTACTCTGACAGAAGGCTCACTGCCGTACCATTTTCCTGCAAATCCATATTCCCCGAGGTAAAAACCGTTGTCACTGGTAAACACGATCACAGTGTTATCAGTAAAGTTCAGTGATTCCAGTTTTTCAAGTATCCGGCCTATGACCACATCTACTCCATGGATCAGCTGATAATACTTTTTTACATTTTCCTGATACTTTTCCGGTGTTGAAAACCGGTCATTCCAGCGCTTGCGTGCAACGTTCAGCGCACCATTTTGGTTTTTAATAAAACTCTCCGGAAAATAATCAAAATATTCATCCGACGCAGCCGTGGGTGGTTCAATTCGGGTAGCCTGATACAGGTGGGTATAGGCTTCATCGGGCAGGAAATATCCCGGATCACCTTCCACATGCGGTGCCTTAAAGCTCATCGATAGCAGGAAGGGACGGTCTGCATCCTTTTGCTGATCCAGAAACTCCAGTGCCTGGTTACCCATCTTCTCTGTGAGATGGACCGGCTCCCCGTCATAACTGGCCCGGTAAGTGCCCTGGCCATTAAAACCACCCCAGTAGTCGAAATACTGGTTGATAGTTCCCTGCTGTATGTTACCTACACCAAACTTACCGATAAACCCGGTAGTATATCCGGCCTTTTTTAACAGAGCCGGATAGGTATTGTCATACTGCTCAGGTGAAAGGCTTTCTCCAAAATCCCAGATATCGTGCCTGCGGGCATATTGTCCCGTGAAGATGCTGGCCCGGCTCATGGCGCAAATGGAAGTGGTCACAAAGGCATTGGCAAAGTAAACACCGTTTTCGGCCAGTTTGTCCATATTCGGAGTTTGTATGACGGGATTACCCGCAAAACCCAGTGCATCAAAACGCTGATCGTCGGTAAGGAGAAAGATGATATTGGGAGGACCCGGATCGTCATCAGGGCTCCCATCATCCACCGGTTGGTCCAAATGGTTCGTTTTACCGGAGTCATCATCATGGCCACAGCCATGACCCAACAGGCTAAAAAGAATAAAACTGTATATCAGATACCTCAACCCTTTTGTCATTACCAGGTCATTTGTAAAAGTGTGTTGATATGTTCAAACGGCAACTTCAACAGATCTCTATTACAATGATGCCAGCCTGTTGACCTTGCCACAAGAGAACAATACATTCCCGACCTATCCATTTATTTCAGCAGAACCAGCCGTTTGGTTACACTCGCTCCACCCTGACTTAGCCGGTACAGATAAACGCCGTTCTTTAAACGGTTCCCTTTTCCGTCCTCACCATCCCACGTGACTGTATATGAGCCCGGCAGGGCATATTCATGATCAAGGTTTAAAACTACCCGGCCCGTCATATCGAGTACGGCCAGTCTGGTTGCCCCCGGTTTATCCAACGTGTAGGAAATGGTAGTCGTGTGATCAAATGGATTCGGATAATTGTGGAGTTTAAATGTATTGCCCGGCAAATCCTCAATACCCGTCACTTCACCACCATCACCGGTGGGCGCTACTGACTCATAGGTCGTACCGAATCTTATCTCATCAATGGCAAGGAGTGTCTCCACTACCGGATTTGCACTTTCATTCTTTATCATGAAGCCCTGGAAACCCTGATTGAGTGCAGTGGTCAGCAATACAATATCTGCATCACCCTTGTCAGGCTCAACTTCCGGGTTATGATCAATCCACAGGTAAACCGTATCGGGCTCTTCATCCCCGGTAAATTCCAGCTTACTGAGTAGCCATTTGGTACCTCCGGACATTGGCACGGTAGAGTTGGCCCCGTCCCCTGACCTGTTAAAAATACCGATCTGATCCACGCCAAAGTTCTTCCCAAGGCCGATCCTCTGGGCGTTGTTGCCCGAAAAATCGCGATAGTTAGTCAAAAACAGGAAAGTAACGTTACTTTGGCCGTCGGATGAAAAATCTGCAAAAAAACTCAGCCAGTAATCCGATCCGTCATCCTCTACAAAAGTAGCCAGGTCACGTTCCGGCCTTACTTTGGTAGCCGTATTATGATTCAGCAGTACATGGTTGCCGTCTGTCTGAAGGCTCGAGCCATTGCTCAGGCTCCCCTCCTGAATCAGGGATTCTCCGCCACCATCAAAACCAGTCCTCCATGGCCCTTTCCACTGTGAACCTTCAGGTCCCTGTCCGGCCAAGGGATCACCTACACCATATTTGAACTGGTCCCTTGCGATAGTATTCTCCGGAACCTCTTCCTCTATTTTTGAGATGTCTGCATAGGTAAACCCAATTCTGAACTCGTCAACGGACATGGCGAAAGGCGCACTGCCTACAGCCTTTATACGTATTCCGGTAAAACCGTCATTGATGGTCAGTCTTTTTTCAGAGTCTGGCGTGGTAAATACAGATGCCTGGTTCAGGACCGGTTGAAATTCAGGAATAGGATCTACCCACATATAAATGGACTCTGCCTCATCATCACCTGACATATCCAACCTGACCACGATCCAGTGCCTGCCTTCTGACGGGGTATCGGATATGAATTCAAACACCTCAGGGTCCCACGTGAACCCGATCCGGTTAAATCCGCTGGTACGCCCAAAGCCGATCACCTCTTCGGTACCGTCCATCAAGACCAGCTGGCCCTCTGTACTTATTTTCTCCAATTGCTCAAAATCCATGAGCCAGCTCATCCAGAGGGTTTGGCCCTGATCTTCAAAGCGTGCCTTGAAAGGCCGGTCATACCTTACCTCTTCACTGGTATATGCTATGGAAGCCCTGTTACCTTCAAACACGGCAAATTCAGTCTCGATACTTCCTTCATTGATTACCGCAAGGTCACCTGAGGTTCTGGACCATGATCCACCCCAGCCTTCTCCTGAGGTCCCCTGACCTTCAAGCTGACTATCAAAGGTGTAGCTGAAGGGTTCATGAGCCACCTCCGGCAGGTTCAGAGGAACAAGATCAGTAAGATCATCCGGGACAATGTCATTGTAGCTGTTCCCGATATACAGGTTGTCCACCACTGCTCTCAACGTGGATGCAGGCCCGGATACTTTCATAATAATACTATTCCATCCGTCATTGAGTACAGTAGTGCCCATTTTGGCAAGCGCCATTTCGTTGGCAGGCTCCGTTAATGGATCAGGGTCCATAAAGATCCTTATGGTATCGGCAGCGTCATCTCCGCTCATCTCAATTTTCATGACAGCCCAACGGGTAGTATCACCTTCCACACCTGCATCGATCGTTTGAGGACCGGTGAACACCTTGAAGTTTTTGCTGTCGAAGTTAATACCTGCCCTTATGGGCTGACCTGCCGGGCCGCTGGCCCCAAAGGTGGCAGAATCACCCAATATCACCTGAAACACCTCTCCGGTTGAGGCCAGATCGGCCTTGTACCAAAATCCAAGCCAATAGGTACGACCGTTATCCAGATAGGCTGTTTCCAGTCCCCGCACCAACCTTACATCGTCAGCAGTATTGATGTGATCAAGCTCCAGCGCATTACCGCCGGTAGATCTGATATTGTAGAAATTCTGAATGCTGTCGTTCACTACTGAAGCCGTACCAATGGTACTCTTCCAGGGGCCATTCCAGCCGTCCTGCTTGCCACCCAGCGAAGTGGTTTCATTGACCACCTCACCAGCTGTATAATCGAACCGGTCAAATGCCGGCTTTGGCGGAAGATTCGCGAACACCAGATCATCCGGGGTCACTTCATCAAAACTATTACCGACGTACAGATTGTCCAGTACAGCCCACAGCGTATTGGTAGGGCCTTCATTTTTGATAATGATCCCGTTAAAACCATCATTCAGGGCTGTAGTCCCCATTTTGGTAGCAGCCTGATCGTCAGCAGGTTCCATACCCGGTACAGGGTCAACAAATACCCTGATGGTGTCGGCTTCAGCGTTTCCGGTGGTTTCCACTTTCAATACTACCCAATGGGTGGTGTCCCCGGGAACACCGGCATCCACGGTCTGCGCAGCAGTGAAAAGCCTCAGATTACGACTGTCAAAGTTGATTCCGGCCCTGACAAGCTGCCCTCCGGCACCCGTGGCTGCAAGCTGATTCACATCGCCCAGCATCACCTGGAACACCTCGCCCTGAGTGCCCAGTACTGCCTTGTACCAAAACCCCATCCAATAGGTACGTCCATTGTCCAGATAGGGTGTTTCAAATTCTCTCGATAGCCGGATATTTCCGGTGTTGGCTACAATGTGATCCAGTTCCATGGCATTGCCGGTGGTAGAGCGCACATTGTAGAAATTTTCAATACTGTCAGTTTCGATGGTCGCTGTGCCCGCTACACTCGTCCAGGGGCCAGCCCAGCCGTTTTCCGCAGCACCTAACGGATTACCCGGATCAAGCACTGTGCCCGATGAATAGGAAAATTTGTCAAAAGCCGGAGTAGGTGCGGTGGGTAAAACGGCAAGATCATCTGGAACCACCTCAAGGTAGGACAATCCCAGGTAGATATCATCAACAAGCGCTTCCAGCGTGGTGGGACTTCCTGACGCTTTCATACCTATGGCTTTCCAGCCACCATTGAGTTTATCTGCATCAAACTTCAGTATTTCCTCTCCTACCTGCGGCTCCACATTCGGATCCGGATTCAGGAAAAGCCTTACCGTATCCTTATCTGCTGTGCCGTTGGTTTCTATTCTGGCCACATACCAGTTGGCCTGATTAGCCAGTCCCGGGACCGTATTGAAGGTACAGCACGGTTTTCCAAGGCCGATATCTTCGTTATCAAACATTTTACCAAACAATACGAATTGCCCGGCTGCGCCACCGGCCCCCATTGTTTCCGTGTCATTATTCACCAAACCAACGTTCATAACGTTCCCGTTGGAAGCACCGCTGATGTCAGCAAAAAAGCTGAACCAATAGGTAAGCCCGTTGTCTTCATAAGTCTCGGCCAGATCGCGTTTAATACGCGTTTCTCCTGACAGGGTCATCAGAAAAGCGTTTGGAGATGTACTTCGCACTATGGCATCACTCGAGATACTGTCGTTTACTACATTCAGGGGTCCGGGGCTGGTAACGAATTCCCATGCTCCGCCCCAGCCATCTGTGGCCGTTCCCTGTCCCTCCAGATTGGTACTGGCAGCATAATCGAATTTTTCAGCTACAGGCCTGTATTTCGGTACGGTATTGGTACCTGTAGGGACAACATCTGCATAATTATTCCCCAGTATCAGGTTGTCATAGACCGTCCTGATCCCGGCGGAGCCTTCATTTTTTATAAATATCCCATCAAACCCACTATTCAGGGCATTGGTTGTGAAGGATGCATCGGCCATGGTGTTTGCCGGCTCGCTGGCAGGATCAGGATTGATGAATAAATAAACAGTGTCATCACTACCATCACCCGAAAATTCAACCTTAGCCACTACCCAGTGTGTACCCTCGGCCTTCAGTCCCGCTGAGCGGTTGTTTCCGCTATTAAGCCCTACACCAAAACTCATACCATCGCCTTGTGCCACCTTGCCAAAGATGATCAGCTGACCGCCTGGTCCCGTAGGAGCTGTAGCCGCTGTATTGGCAAACGCCACTACACTGGCATTCCCTCCCCCAGGCCCCTCATAAAAGGCGTCAAAGGCCAGCCAGTAGGTATTCCCGTCATCAGTGACAGGAGTAGCCAGTTGTCTGTCCATTCTGACATCATCACCAGCCGTAAGGTAGTCAACATCCAGAGCGGTACCTGTGGCAATTCCTGTTCTGTAATTTTTGATGGAATCGGCCACGATCATCTTATCATCACCAACGATGATCTCCCAGCCGGCAGCCCAGCCGGTACCCCCCATTCCTCCACCTATGGTATTTCCTGCAGGATAACTATCGAAATTCTCTGAAGCGATCACCTGTGCCTGCATTTGTGACATTGAAAAACAGGTGAGCAGTAGATATAGTAAAATTCTAGTGAGCATAATTCTTCTTTTCTTGCCTTACAATTATTTCCAGGGATCGGACTGTTCTGTTCCAAACTGAATGACCTGACTTGAGGGAACAGGAAGGACCGTTCGTATATCCAGGTAGGCCTCTTCCAGAACCGTTTCCTTTTCGTCCTTCTGCCGGATACCATGTGCTGTCATCACCTGTGCAACCCTGCCGGTTCTGAGCAGGTCGAACCATCTGTGGTTCTCGAAGGCCAGTTCCAGTCGCCTTTCCCTGTAGATGGCTTCACGCAATTCATCCTGTGTGGAAACCACAAGATCGGGGTCAGTACTTACATCGGATAAAGGGGGGATGCCTGCTCTAAGCCGGATCACGTTGACAATTCCTATGGCATTCTGATCCAGAGGATTTACCTCGTTGTAGGACTCTGCCAACATGAGCAGAGCGTCTGCATAACGGAACATAGGCCAGTTGACATCCTGGGCACCAATATCTTCAAACTCATAGGCATATTTGCCCAGATAAGGTATGGTGTCATTGTCACTATCATCCGCCTCGTTGTTGAGTACTACATAGTTGGCAATGCTTACGTCTTTTCGCACGTCACCTTCCCGGTACAGCGACATGATGTCGGTGGTCGGCTGGTTAAGCCCGGCCCGGGAGTTGGCATTCTGTCCCAACCCGAGAATATCCGTGCCACTGTTCCAGGGAACAAAACTGGAAAGGAAGTTGGAGGACTGGTTCAGCTCAAAAGAGTACTGGATCTCAAAGACTGATTCCCGGTGATTTTTGTTGTCAGGATTGAATATCGCTTCATAGTCATCAAGCAGTTCATAGCCCAGTGTAGTAACCTCTTCCAAAAGAGGTATGGCCGCCGCAAAGTTCTGTTCCGCCATGTACATTTTCGCCCTCAACATCAGTGCGGCTCCTTTGGAGGCCCTGCCTACATCGGAAGGCCCCCACTGAGGTAAGATATCAATGGCCTTTTCCATATCGGAATGAATACTGTCATAGATCACGGAGCCGGATATCTTTTCGGTAAAGGTGCTTGTATAACCCTCATCGGCCGTAGTGATGATAGCATTGGACAGAGGTACATCACCCCACAGCTGGACGAGAATAAAATAGAACCACGAGCGGAAAAACAAGGCCTCCGCCCTTCTTATCTCTTTCGTTTCATTGCTGACAAAATCGATACCGTCTATCTGAAGCAGGACATAATTACATCTGGAAATACCGCTATACAGAGCATTCCAGAATTCAGAAACCCGGCCATTACTTGGGTCCATCAAAAACAGGTCTATCGCTTCAGTGTTGAAACCTCCACGATCTCCCGGATTAAAGAAAAACGAAGTGTTGTCTGACCTCATCTCGCCAAACTGCCACATCAGACTGTTGAACAGAGATCTGTTCCTATTGTAAATAGCCGCTACTGAACGGTCAATATCATCTTCACTGTTGTAGAAATCAGTGGGTGTAATGAATGTTTCCGGGGTCACCTCCAGAAAGTCCTCACAACCAACAATGCCTATACCGAGTATGAGTAGTGTTATACTTATTTTTTTCATGGCTCTTAGATTAAAAAGTTACATTAAAACCAAGTGTATACACCCGGGATATGGGATACTGTCCGTTGTTCACATTTCTTACCAGCGCATTATCACCTACACGGCCTATTTCCGGGTTACCCCGGTCATATTCGCTGAACACTACCGGGTTCTGGACACTGGCATAGATCCTGGCGGATGTCAGGAAATTGCCGAACTGGCCCCTGGGCAGATTATAGCCCAGTGTTATGTTCCTCACAAACAGGTAGCTGGCATCAAAGACACTGCTGGAGCTGGGTATACGCCAGCGATTGGTCTGTCCTACCGTGGTGGGGATCCGTTTTGTTGTGGGGTCATCTCCAGGCCGGTACCGGTCCTTTACTTCGGAATGTAAATTGAAAACACCATCAAAATTACTCATCACTTCCCGTCTCAGCTCAAAGATCTGCTGTCCCAACGCTCCTGACATGACTATTCTCAGATCGAAGTTGTCATACCGGAAGTTATGGGTCATGCCAAACAGCAGGTCCGGCAGCGGGTCACCGATGACATCATAATCCTCAAACTGTTCCAGCCGGCCATCGCCATCAACGTCCAGATATTTGATGGAACCTACCTGTGCGCCGGCGTATTTCGGTACGTCAGGATCATTGATCTCTTCCTCGGTAAATAGTCCGGTCACTACAAGTCCGTAGAACTGTCCTACCGGCTCACCTTCCTGAGTGATGGTAAATTGAGTACCGTTACCGGCAGCGCCCCGGAATAAGGTGTTGTCAATTTCCACTACCTCGTTAATGTTCCGTGTAAAGTTCATGTTCACGTCATAGGTGAACTTTCCTGATCTCACGAGGTCAGTAGTACCGATCTCTACCTCTATGCCCTTGTTGATGATGGTTCCGGAATTGTCGAGGATGGAGGCAAAGCCGGTAGTCCTTGGTAGCGGCAGGCTGGTCAGAAAATCTCTTGACTCCGTTCGGTAGAGGTCGATCCCAATATTGAACTTATTGGTAAAAAGGCCTACATCCAGGCCAATGTCCAACTGCTCGGATACCTCCCAGGTGGTTTCAGAAGCCGGTACGGAAGAAACAAAATTGCCCAGAACCTGCTCACCCCCAATGACATAATCGGCGCGATCCACTCTTCCCTGTGCCTGGAAATTGCCTATCCCATTGTTACCGGTCAGTCCATAGCCTACTTCAAGCTTCAGTTCACTGATCACGTTGTACAGGCCAGAATTCTGGAAAAACCCTTCAGAGGAGATACGCCATGCCGCTGAGGCTGCCGGGAAGTTGGCAAATCTAACATCCTCACCAAATCTGGAAGACCCGTCTCTGCGATAGGCTACGGTGAAATAGTACTTGTCTCTGAAGGAATAATTCAGTCTGGAAATAAATGAAAGCAGAGCATTGCCTTCGAACCCTCCTCCTCCTGTAAAATTGGCTACATTGTCCTGTGCAGTATTTCCTGAAGCAGGAATGATCAGGCTCTCATCCAGTATATTGCGTGATGAAACTGTAGTGCTTTCAGACTGCCTGTCTTCAAATGTCACCCCTACGAGCCCGGTAATACTGTGATCTTCCCGGATCGTTCTTTCATAAGTCAGTGTATTCTCATTGATAAAGTTAAAGTTGGCCAAGTCAGTTATTCCTGCTGTAGCCACTCCACTGCCGTTCACATTAGGTGTAAGATTCTGGCCCGGCAGAAATGAAGGCCTGAAAGATCTGGTCCTTCGGTCAGTATAGAATACATTCAGCGTACTTTTGGCCGTTAGGCCGGGTATGAATTCAACCTGCAGGAAATTACTCAGCAGTACCTGATTTGTCCGGGCTTTACCAAAGGTCTGCGTCAACTGCGCCACAGGGGAGGCGGTATAAAAGGGAAGCAGCTCACCCAGGGTGGTGTTGGCAAGAGTGCCATCCGGGTTTTTAACAGTGGCGGAAGGGTCTGCCCAGTAGCTGGAAGCCAGAGCACTGTAAACACTAAACTGCCCGGTCCCTGAGATTGCGCCGGAAATATTCCTGATCGCATGCGAGGGAGCTATACTTATTCCGTACCGTATTTTATCATTGATCTTTACATTAACGTTTGCCCTGAAATTATACCGCTTAAAGTCGGTATTGATGAGTGTGCCCTCCTGATCCAGATAACTGGCCGTGACAGCGTACTGAACGTTATCATTACCACCTGTGATGCTGATATTGTAGTTCTGCTGTGCTGCGGTACGTGTAATTTCGTCAAACCAGTTAGTACCCTCGCCGTATTTTTCGGGATTCCGGAATTGTTCAGGTATATCTTCTTCCGTGGGCTCTCTCCCTTCCAGCACACGGATGTTATCAATGATCCTCTCCTGCTGAAATTGTGCCAGCTCAGTGGCATTTAAAACATCCGGCTTTTCGTAATCGGGTATTTCCTGAATACCCACGTAACTATTGAAAGCAATCTTCGGCCTCCCCTTTTTACCTTGTTTGGTTTTAATGATGATCACACCACCTGCTGCACGGGAGCCATATATGGCTTTTGACGTAGCGTCTTTCAATACACTGATGGACTCGATCTCATCCGGTGAAATGGAACCCAGCACAAAATTGTCTGACTTGTTATCGGCATTTCCCAAAGGAAACCCGTCAACAACAAAAAGAGGAGCATTACTGGTGCCGATGGAGCCTATCCCTCTGATCAGAACCTCAGGCCCGCCGCCGGGTAAACCTGTCTGCCGTATTTGCAAGCCGGAGATCTGACCGGAAAGTGCCTGTTCGAATGTTGTAATGGGCAGCTCTTCTATTTGGCGGGATTCTATCTGCGATACTGCCCCTACCAGATCCTTTTTTTGCTCCTCTCCATAGCCGATCACCACTACCTCAGTAAGTGTGGTTATATCGGGATAAAGAGTCGTGTTAATGATGGACTGACCGCTGATCTCAATCTCCTCCGTAGTATAACCAATAAACGAGAAAACAAGAACGGTCGCATCATCCGGGATAGACAGTGTGTAATTCCCGTCAACATCCGAGACCGTGCCTATGGACGTGTCTTTGACCAGTACATTGGCCCCGGGCTGTGGCTCTCCGTTCTCATCAAGTACCTTTCCGGTAATGATCCTTTCCTGCAAACGTTTACGACCTGCAGTAAAAAATTTTTCCGCACTTTCAACTGGTAATACAAGCCTGCCGCGGTTAACTGATCCGCCTTCCAGAGTTAACTGTTTACGGGGAATTTTGCTGAGCTCATCTGAAGGAACGGCTAAAGGTTTCACTATATATTCCTTCTCACCTACACGCGTATAGGCAAGCCCGTGAGGACTTAACAGCTTTTCGAGTGTTGCATCTATACCCTGCCCTTCAATAAACTCTGCCTTTACCGTCTTGTCCTTTGCTATCTTGCTTTGAAAAATGATGTTGACGTCGAACCTGCGCTCGATATCGTTCAGTGCTTTCTTAAGTGAAAGATACCGCGATACCGGCCTATGCTGTGTTTCCAGTACGTCGACCGCATTGGAAACGACCTGCGAACCCGCATCTATGGAAAGCAGTAGAAATACTGCCATCCAAAGGATTGTAAAATGCTGTGGTAAAACTTTTATCATATTCCTTATGCTTTTTATGGTTAACTCGTTAATTCTTTATGATGATATGTCCGTCTTTGGTCTCTATCGTCTTGTCAATGGACTCGGAAATCACGGCCAGAAAAGTGTCCAGGCTTTCTGTTGAGACTGTACCGGTTAGTCTTATATTCCGCATTTTGCGGCTTTCAAAAATCACCTTCAGGCCATAGTTCTCTTCAATGATCTCCGCCACCTCGGTGAGGGTGGTCTCTTCAAAATAAAGCCTGTGATCTTTCCAGGAGGTAAACCGGGCCGGGTCTACTTTTTTTCTGACCAGCTCACTGTTTGATGAGGTGTACCGGATCAGATCTCCTGGCTGCATGATCATTTTAGCGGTATCCCTTTCATTCGGGATCTGTAGGGAGATCGTTCCGGTAGCCAGTACTACTTCAGGAATTTCCCTGCGGTTACTTACATTAAAGCTGGTACCCAGGACCTCTATATTGACAGCACCAGAGTGTACGAGAAATCTCTTGAAAGCCATAGAATCGTCACGGACACGATGTTTGGCTTTCTTTACATCAAAAAAACCTTCTCCGCGCAGCCAGACTTCCCGGATTGGTGTATTGTCCCAGTTGCTGCTATGTTCCAATGAAGAATTCGCATTGAGGGTAACAACGGAATGGTCCGGCAGGACTACTGATCTGGTCTCACCAAAACCAGTGGTATAAGTGACCATATGAGGAGTGGACCACTCCTTATAAAGCAGGAACGTAGCCATCATAAGGATGATCATAGCCGCCACACTCATCCATTTTTTCCACATCCCTGCTGAATTTTTGGAAGTCTCCGTACCTGAGCCTATTTCCGCATCAATTCTTGTCTTGACATCCCGAAATTCCTTTGGTGAGGGCCTGAGTGAGTTGAAGTCCAGGGCTCTGACCAATTGGCGGGCTTCTTCTATCACCTCTTTTTTCTCAGGATGCTTTTCTATCCAATCCTGCCAGAAGGTGTTCGATTCTGTTGTTGGTGACTGTACCCACTGGATGAAATAGTCATCCAGTGCGAAATCGTGTGCCGTGAAAAACCGATAATGCTTACTCATTACTTTCCTGTTTTTCGTGAGGGTATTTTTCCGGAGATGATCCAGCATCTCCCTTACTCAAGACCACTGTGACCAATTGATACACTGTGATCAGCGTCTTTCTACTGCTATAGTGGAAGCGTAGTATTTAAATGCCCTCAACTTTTTTTGATTTTTTTAAATAGGTAATGAACCTACTTTATAAAAAGGGATTGAAGATGGTAATGGATTCCTGCCGGAATATTGCTTTGATGATGCGATGTCCTGTGATTTCGCCCGAAACATCGTACATCACTGATAGCCGCGTGTTCAGACATGGAATACATGAAATAATACCTGATGTGAACCGAATAGTGTTCAGAAGCAAAACCCCGGCAAGGCAAGCATTGAGGTAAGGGCAGTGGCTGTAGCCACCGGGTTAGAATAGACATGCTTTTTGCCAAGGCTTGTTTTTAGCACATCTATAGCTCTGTACAAAAGCGTTCTGGCTGATTTTATCTTTTGAAGAGACATTACCGACGCTATTTCCTGATAGGACAGTCCACCATAGTATTTTAAAACTACTGCCTCTTTCTGTCTGGCGGACAGATCTTCAAAGGCTTTGGCCAAAAGGTCTTTCTGCCGTTGATGGGACTGTTCCTTTATAAGTGACCATTCACGGGAATATGTGATGTACATGGACTCATTCATTACTTCCTTCTGGTCGGTAGCCCGTACCTTTTTGAGCTGTTTGAGTAGCTTTCGGCGAATGGATTTGTACAAATAGGCCTTGACATACTTCACATTGGCAAGCCGGGAGCGGTACTTCCAAAGCTCAATGAACAACTCCTGAAGGGTATCCTTTATCAGGTCGGAATCGACTGTCAGATGCCGGCAATAAACATATAGTCTGTCAAAGTATCGGTTATAGATCTCGTCAAATGCGATTTCACTGCCTTCCACAAGGCTTTCCCACAACTTTTCGTCATCAAGGTCCACCCTGTTGATGGCCCGTTCAGTAGCGTTTTCTACATACTTGTGTTTTAGCATCCAACTATATGTTTTACATATTCCGTCCAATGAACCTAGAGGAAAAAGGTCAGACCACTATCCTGTAGTGTGCCGGGCTACATTGTTTGCAGAACAGTTGGCGTTGGAAAATCAGGGTGAATTACCTGTCGGGAAAGACAAAGATCAAAAAGAGAAAAGTCAGATTAAATCCGTACTAATACGTATTTGG
This sequence comes from Flammeovirgaceae bacterium BBD 1991-12, assembly GCA_001657315.1. GTDB lineage: Bacteria > Bacteroidota > Bacteroidia > Cytophagales > Cyclobacteriaceae > Fulvivirga. Next base: position 37,358 of record LYSV01000042.1, read on the forward strand.
CTATAGGTAAATTTGCCTGGAGAACTGTCCAGGCCATGGCAGGAGGAACGGTCTTTCATCGTCAGAATGAAAAGCACACAGAATGGAGGTTAACGAGGTCTTGAAAACGGATCAGGTAGGAAAAATTGAAGATTTAAGACAAAGAAAGCAACAGATTGCACTACTTATAAATCCCAGCTCTCAAACTTTCGGATCGATTTTATCAAGATCGTTGATGTGTGTCCTGAACTGTTTCTCGTCTTCAATGGTCCACACCCCAAAAAGATCTGCAAATTCAGCCCTTTTATCATTGGCGGAAGTCACTTTGATCCCAAGAGCCTTTTTCAAAAGAAATTTAATCGTTTTGTTGAGGCTTAGCCCTTCCTGTCTGCTTCCTGGCGGATCAGTTCAGCCGTTCTGTCGTCAAGATTATGAATAGTAATGGACTTCATTCTTACAATAGGTTAATTCAAATGTAAGGTTAAACCATAAAGTAAGCAAAATGAACCATTTAATAGTTCTACCATAACATATGACAGAGAGCCTAACGGGTTTTGACACACGGATAGTTCAGAAGCGTTGTTGACTGCATCCGGACTTCCAAATTCAGACCCCGATCCTGAATTCAGCCAACCGCCGGGTGGTTGATCTCCTTTGATACCAGTCATTGAACACCAGTTCCAGCCGATCAACTTTCATCTTACCAAAATCATAATGCCTGTATTCCTGAAGCAGGTTGAGAAAAGCATCGGGATTCAATAGCTCATCCCGGAAGCGGACCACAGTCATATGCGCTGTTTGGATGCGGTACCTTGAATCGATGGTAGCCATCAGTTCCGAGCTTCGAAAAGAGTCCCTCAGGACCTCTCTCAAAACCTCAAGGGTGCTATCGGTTGGAAATCCCTGGATAAGCACTGCCGAAGGCGAAGCAGTCACTCCACAAAAGTGAATTTCAAAAGAACCAATATTCTCCAGTGAACGCTGAATGACTTTCTGATAGGCCGTCGGATCGACCTGTCTCAAATGAAATCCATCAAAACAGGAGATCACCGATAATACGGTCATGTGCAGGTCACTGTTCGGGTAATAGTACTGTCGGGGCTCAATGTCACAGAGCTTTTCAAGAAAAATGCTGATTTTCTGTCTGACCATTACATCGGGCCTGGTCAGTAGTGTAATGCCATACCGCTTGTCTTCTGGGGAATCAATATAATGATCTGTTTCTACGGAACCAGTTTTCAACCGGCTGTAAGACTCATCCCAAAGCTTGTCGTAAATCCCGGCTCTCCCCTCCATGCTCTATGCGCTTTGCACCATGCTTTTCATCGGCTAAAGAGACTTCCGTTTGATCAGTGAGAAAGGGTTCTCCACCTGTCTGAAATCCTGATCCATGATCATTCGGGCAGCCTGCTCTCCCATTTTTTCAAAATCGGTAGAGATGACGGTGATCCCTTCTGCCAGCACCTCCTTCAATGGGGTGTCATTGTAGGATACGATACCTACATCCTTCCCAATGGTCCAGCGGTTCGACCGGACCCTTTTCACAAGATTCACCAGATCCGTATCTTCAATGACGATAAAAGCTTCTCCTTTCTGTTCTATCTCCCGGTCAGGTGAGAATTCATCAATGATGTCAAATTCAAATTTATGCGCTACACAGAAGGTGCGGAATCCCTGTTCAATCTCCCTTGGATAAGGATACATATCATCAATGGGGAAGACCAGCACCAACTTCTTATATTTTTTCAATGAGTCCAGACCAGCCTCCAGTGCATTGTAAATGTCACTTTTGAAATTCTGATACACACTACCATAATCACCTTCCAGTCCGGGGGCTTTCCTGTCCATGATGATGAGCTGATCATCTGGTATGGACCGGATCATCTTCAGCATCTCATCATCCATTTTCTGGAAATGTGGCATGATCGCATAGTAATTGTACTGGCCGATCTTTTTCCTGAGAATACTCTTGAATAGTTCATTATCGCAATGATGTACATACAGGTCTACCGAAGCGTTGGTGTCAAGCGTACGGATGATAGCATTGAAAATGATCTTTTTGTACGCACTGAGCTTATTGAAGATAAGACATACGTTCACCTTGGAGACAAGGTCGGCATTGGAAACAAAATAACCCTTGCCCTTGACGCTGACAATGATATTCCTGTCTTTGAGAAAACTATAGGCTTTTTCTACAGTATCCCTCGACAAATAAAACTCCTCGCTGGTTTCATTGATAGAGGGTATCCTGTCTCCCTCAACCAACTTTCCTTTCTCTATCTGATTGATAATGAAGTTGATAACCTGCTTGTACTTGGGAGTCCTGGACTCACTGTTGATCTCCAGTCCCCTCAGGATATTTGCTGTTCCTGCCTTCATACCCGTTTACCTTTTTCGCGCTAAAGTAATGAGATTTTTAATCAAAAAAAGAAATTTCCATTTATTGGTGCTATATTAAATTTTACGGGTCCACAGCATAGTACAGGATAGACCTGGCATACGGGGTAGATACTTTTGGTTAAGTTCAAAATTGTATAAAATGAGTACACTTGAGAAGTCTTTTAACCATGTAAAAGACCTTTGGGATAAGAAAAAAGAAGCTGAACTCAACGGCGATGAAATAGGGCTGCTTCTGTACCGGTCAAACTTGCTGGGCAGTGACCTGCGTATCACCAACTACGGCGGGGGCAACACGAGCTGCAAGACCGTAGAGACTGACCCTGTTAACCAGGAAAAAACACAGGTAATGTGGGTCAAGGGATCCGGTGGTGATATAGGCACGCTCACACGGAGTGGCCTGGCCGGACTTTATCTCGACCGGCTGCATCATCTGAAGAAAATATACCGGGGGTTGGAATATGAAGATGAAATGGTGGAGCTTTTCAATCATTGCATTTTCGATCTGAATTCAAAGGCACCTTCCATCGATACACCGCTGCACGCCTTTCTCCCTCAACAACACATTGACCACCTCCATCCGGACTCCGTCATAGCCATTGCCGCATCCAGAGAAGGCGAGCAGATCACACAGGAACTTTATCAGGGCAAGGTAGCCTGGATCCCCTGGCAGCGTCCGGGTTTTGATCTCGCGCTAAAGCTTGAAAAGTGCATGGAGGAAAATCCTGGAATAGAAGGCATAATACTGGGGGGACATGGGCTGTTCACCTGGGGCGATACGGCGTATGAATGCTATCTGAACAGCCTGGATAAGATCGACAAGGCAGCGTCGTGGCTGGAAAAGAACTATGGTAAGAAAAGGCCGGTGTTCGGAGGACAAACAATAAGGTCTCTGAACGAAGAGAAAAGAAAAGAACAAGCGGCAAAGCTAGCCCCTGTGCTAAGAGGGTTGTGTTCGAGTGAAAAAACCATGGTCGGCCACTTTACTGACGACGAACGTGTATTGGAGTTTATCAACAGTGAGGACCTTGCCCGACTTGCACCCCTGGGTACGAGCTGTCCGGATCATTTCCTCCGAACCAAGATACGACCACTCGTGCTACCCATACCAGCTGACGAGCCCATCGACTATAATACGATCAAAGAGAAGCTATCCCCTGAATTCCGGTCCTACCGCGAGTATTACGCTCAATACTACGAAAATCACAAACATGCCAACAGTCCGGCGATGCGGGATCCCAATCCTGTGATCATACTATGGCCGGGGGTAGGCATGTTCTCCTTCTCAAAGGACAAACAAACCGCCAGGGTCGCTGCCGAGTTCTACATCAATGCCATTAATGTGATGAAGGGTGCGGAAGCTGTGTCGGAATATGTATCGTTGCCCCTGCAGGAAGCTTTTGATATTGAATACTGGCTGCTGGAAGAGGCTAAGCTACAGCGGATGCCCGCAGAAAAAGCCTTGTCCCGCAGAATAGCCCTCATCACCGGAGGTTCAGGAGGGATAGGCGCGGCTATTGCTGATAAATTTATTCAGGAAGGCGCCTGTGTCATGCTCACAGACATCGATGAGCAGGCACTGGCGTCCGTAGCTGCCGGATACAGTAAAGACAAAATGAGCTATGCAGCCATGGATGTAACTCATCAGGAGCAGATAGCGCAGGCCTGCTCACTGGCCTGTCTCGACTTTGGCGGTTTGGATATTGTCGTCAACTGCGCAGGGCTTGCCATCTCCAAACCCGTGAAGGAAACCAGCCGGCAGGACTGGCAGGTGCTTCAGGACGTGATCGTCACAGGCCAGTTCAACGTTAGCAAACAGGGGGTGGAGATCATGGACGCTCAGGAGTTGGGAGGTGACATCATCAATATCGCGAGTAAGAACGGACTGGTATCCGGCCCGAACAACGTGGGCTATGGCACAGCCAAGGGAGCACAGATACACATGTCGCGCCTGATGGCTGCTGAATTCGGACCCCGCAGGATCAGAGTGAATGTAGTAAATCCAGATGCCGTGATCAGCGGCAGCAAGATCTGGGAGGGCGAATGGGCTGAGGGCCGTGCCAAAGCCTATGGCATCACGCCAGAGGAACTCCCACAGCATTACGCAAAACGGACGCTCCTCAATGAGATAATAGAAATAGAGGATATAGCCAATGCCGCTTTCGCTTTCGTCGGTGGTCTGCTCTCAAAAAGTACGGGAAATATTATTAATGTGGATGGTGGGATTACAGCGGCCTTTCCAAGATGAGCAAGGTGCCGGATGGCTAATATATCATAGTTAAATTTAATATACAGGAAGCTGACCATTACTCCTTAATAACCAATAACTTAATACACTCAATAACTACATTGAAGATAGACAAGGACCAGATAGCTGACATTAACAAAAAGGACATTGACGGGCACAGGGCTTCTTTTGATTTCCTCAATCGGCACCTGGACAAACGTGGAATAGATACCGACCGGCTGCTGAACAGTCTGATGACCTTTCAGGTAGCAATACCAAGCTGGGCATTGGGCACGGGGGGAACACGGTTTGGGCGGTTTCCCGGAGGCGGGGAGCCACGGAGTCTCAAGGAGAAAATAGAGGATATCGGGCTGTTGCATGCCTTGAATGGTTCCAGCGGAAGGATCAGCCTGCATATTCCATGGGATATTCCTGAAGATGTTCAGACTACCAGTGAGTTGGCTTCTTCGTTGGGTATTGCCTTTGATGCTGTTAATTCCAATACGTTTCAGGATCAACCGGAGCAGGAACATTCCTATAAGTTCGGTTCCCTCTGTCATGTAAGGAAAGACGTACGCGATCAGGCTGTCGCACATAATAAGACAGTGATAGACTACGGCAAGCAACTTGGTTCCCGCTCGCTGACGGTATGGCTTGCTGATGGATCGGGATTTCCGGGGCAGCATCACTTCAAAACTGCATTGAGCAACACCCTGGCATCCCTGCAGGAGATCTATGCCTACCTGCCCCGGGATTGGAGCATATTCATAGAATACAAACCCTATGAGCCCAATTTCTATTCCATGGTCATCCCGGACTGGGGTACGTCACACCTCCTGGCCAGTAAGCTTGGGGAAAAGGCCTCTTGCCTGGTAGATCTTGGACATCACCTGCCCAATACCAATATAGAACAAATCGTGGCCACTCTGTTGATGGAAGGCAGGCTGGGAGGCTTCCACTTCAATGATTCCAAATACGGCGATGACGACCTGACCGTGGGTAGCCTGAAACCCTATCAGCTATTTCTCATTTTCAATGAGCTGGTGGATGGCATGGAAAACAACACTTCCAACAATCCAGCGCCGGCCTGGATGATTGACGCCAGTCACAACCTCAAAGATCCACTGGAAGATCTGCTGCAATCCACAGAAGCTATCCTGATCGCTTACGCTCAGGCTCTGCTGATAGATCGCGAAAAACTGGCTTCTGCCCGGTCTGAAAGTGATGTAACCATTGCCCAGGAGGTGTTGCAGGAGGCCTTCAGAACGGATGTAAGGCCCCTGCTGAAGGAAGCACGTTCGAGAAAGGAGGTAGCCCTTGAGCCGCTCGCGGTTTATCGTGCACTACAAATGCGTAAAACACTCATTCGGGAGCGGGGCAGTAATACCATAAGCACGGGTCTGTAGCTATGTCTGCCGGAGTGTATGCCATATTTGACATTGGGAAAACACATAAAAAGTTTCTCCTGTTCGATCACCAGTATCGGGTAATTTCAGAAGAAACGCAGGCCTTTCCGGAGACAACAGATGAGGATGGTTTTCCCTGTGATGATCTGAATGCCATTGTGAGCTGGATATATGCATCACTTAAAGCAGCCTCCGCTGAGTTTAACATTACAAAACTGAACTTCAGCACCTATGGCGCAAGTATGGTTCATCTGAACCGGAACGGCGAACCTCTGACCTCTCTCTATAATTATTTAAAACCTATGCCGAAGGAGGTAGAAAAAGAGTTTTATTCAAAATATGGTCCAAAAAGTGATTTTGAAAGGATCACTGCCTCCCCTGCCCTTGGCATGCTCAATTCCGGTTTACAGCTCTACTGGTTAAAAAAGACCCGACCCGATGTTTTTAATAAAATTGATCAGACCCTGCATTTTCCAAACTACCTGAGCTATCTGTTCACACGAAAAGCAGTTGCTGAAAAGACAAGCCTCGGCTGCCATACCGCCATGTGGGATTTTGACAGAAATCAGTATCATGCGTGGGTCAGTAAGGAAGGTCTCACAGGCAGACTACCGTCCATACAGGCAGGTACCGAAATGATCACCGCAAAGATACATGACAGGGAGACAGACTGTGGAACCGGGCTGCACGATAGCTCTGCCGCATTGGTTCCGTATCAGCTGTATACTGATGATCCCTTTGTACTGCTGTCCACAGGTACGTGGAACATTGCGTTGAACCCCTTTTGTTCCGGGCGGCCACTCACACAGGATGAATTGGATAATGACACCCTGTATTTCATGAATTATAAAGGGGATCCTGTGAAGGCCAACCGTCTTTTTCTGGGAAATGAACATGACCGGCAAAACCAAATACTATGTACGCACTTTCACAGATCCCGGAAGTATCACCGGGGAATCGTTCCTGACCACCACCTGTTGACCCAACTGGGCTTTGATGGTGATCTTAAACAGCACCTCGCAGGTAGCGACACCAGCCTCAGCCCGCTGGGTGGCGACATGGACCCAACAAAATATGATTCTTACGAGCTGGCCTACCATGCATTAAATCTGAAACTCTCCGCTTCCCAGGCGTTATCCATTGAGCGTGTATTGGAGGAAGCAGACATTTCTTCCATATATGTCAGCGGAGGTTTTATAAAAAACGAAATATTTCTGACCTTGCTCGCCACTCATTTTGATACCCGAAATATTTACATCACCTCACTCCAGAGGGCCAGCGCGCTTGGGGCCTGTATGGTCATGTGTTCTGAACTCCACGAGAAAAGGCTCATAAGGGATCATCTAAAGGTCAGTAAAGTTCCAGGTATGGCTATTTCAAGGCAAACCCACAACACCTGAGCATCTTCTCGGGT
>LYSV01000043.1 GCA_001657315.1 Flammeovirgaceae bacterium BBD 1991-12
TATCATGGAGCAGTAATGGAGGTGAAACACAATGGGAATTGGAATATGGGGTAGCAGGATTTACACAAGGTCAGGGTACCAGGGTTTTAACTTCCACCAATCCGCACTCATTAGCAGGGTTGTCTGCAGGTACAGATTATAGGGTCTATCTTAAAGCTGTTTGCGGTACAAATTCCGGAGATAATGATAGTCCATGGGTTGGGCCACTGGATTTCACCACACCGGTTTCATGCCCGGCGCCTTCTGATTTTGTTATTGACGAAATAGCGCCTAATTCGGCTAATCTATCATGGATAAGTAATGGAAGTGAACCACAATGGGAATTGGAATATGGAGTAGCAGGATTTGTACAAGGTCAAGGTATCAGGGTTTTAACCTCCACTAATCCACATATTTTAGCAGGGTTATCCGTAGATACCAATTATGAGATATATCTTAAAGCTGTTTGCGGTCCGAATTCCGGAGATGATGATAGTCCATGGGTAGGGCCACTGGATTTTGTTTTAATTGGACCATTAGGTAACTCAGAAGTTAGTATTGATAGATTTGAATATTATCCTAACCCGGTAAACAATAAATTAATCATTGAATCAAATGAAGAAATAACAAAGGTTGAAATTTATAATTCGGCAGGACAGCTAATTTCTATAAAACAAGATACGTTTAAAGAACAAACTGAAATTGATTTTTCTGATCTGTCACCTGGTATTTATCAGATTCAATGCTTTTCTTATGACAAGCGACAGCTATTCAACATTGTAAAAAGGTAAGCAATTAATTTTAAGCTTCATAATACCGGGTTGAAACAAAAGGATTTCTAATCATGGCGCTCCTTTTGTTTTTATTATGGAAATCGGAGTAACTCGGGAATCCGTCTGGTAAACTGCACCACTGTGTTTTGTTTTCGAAAGATATATTGCAGGGCAACAAATCGCTGGTTTTATTAATTGGATAATCAGGTAGTTTGTTTAGGGAGGCATACAATTACTCGTCCTTGGGTATTATCTGGATAACCTTAATTTTGTAACAACCAGATGGAAAAATCCCGATAAACCTCAAGATTTTAGTTTTAAATGGACTGATCAGAAAAAGGCTATTAATTGTCGAATTAATAGCTCAAAAGAATGGGAAAAGAATTCAGCTCCATTTTTTGAACTTAAAGATTTGATTGTCAACCAAAGAATGAATAAACGAGTTATTAGGTCTAAACAATATGCAGAGAGATCTCATCAATTGAATAAATCAAAATACTTTTCCAGTCTGTTCAAATCCACCTCCATTAAAAAGTTCGATTTAGTCCAGTCATCCCGACATAAAGGGACATTTCGTCAAAATTTTGACGAAATGTCCCTTTTTCATTGCCTCGTAAATGTCTGAAATTATGGACTTCACATTAGCATAAGAGGTCAATGTTTACATGTGGGAGGGTAAGATCATTCAATTTCCGGGTCGATCAATTTACCTGAAAACAAGATGGTGTTGCTGTTTCGTTCTCTGATGAAGAATAGAAAGGGTCGGTCCACCCGCAATACAGGAGGAAGAGAGGTCTCAACTATCTCTACTACGGTGGCGGCGGCGGCCTCACTTCCTGATTCATTCACTTCCAGAAATGACTGGTGGATCACCCTGCTAATGGCCAGATTCAAATCTTCCTCAAATAACCTTGACAGATCTGCCTGCCCTGTGAAAGCTACTCCCATACCCATAGCAGCCAGGTAATCGTTGAGTAGCTCCTTAAATTCAATTTTAAATTTAGGCAGGTACACTTCCAATGTACTTTCGCGAGTATCCTGAAGCATTTTTTCCATGTCAGCAATAGTAAATTCGTTTACAACCTGATCAATAAGGGAGGGATCATCCGGCATGATAATAGTAAATCCGTAGGCCCCGTTGCCATAGGGAATATCGATTAGCCGAAGCTTATTTTCATTATCATAGCTGCTCCGGTAGGTGACTGCATCTGCATACATGGTGGGTACTTGCTTCACATTACCATCGGTTAAGGTAAAATTCCTGTTTTCAGTTTTATCAGGATCAAACTGAACGGACCAGTTAGCTTTAAAATATATGGCGTTGATCAGGTACATTACTGCATTTGGTGGAATAACATCCAGCATGTCCTTAATTTTCCCATTGGTTTCATGCTCTATCCAATTGTTGATCAAATCCAGCGTAGCCGGGTCCGTAAAATTCGCTTCTTTTACTTCTGCGCTATAGAATTCTCTCAGAAGATCCTCAAAAGATGAAAGGATGGTCAACTCCTGTTTATACCAGGTGGAATTGGCGACATTAAGTGTTACTCCCCTGTCCAACCCATAGATATAGGCCACCAGATCTTTATACGTCTGATTGATCGTTTCATCACTCAGGTTTTTAAGACCAATGACTTCTTTGATGGCTTCTTTGGTCTCACCATTTGCACCGTTCAACGTCATGGATAATGCCGTGCTGATACTAAAAGGGGAAATAAAGACATTCTGATCTTCATAGGCCGCATTGATCCCGGATAGCATATTCATGGCAAATTCATTGGAGGCATGAACTATTTCCTGTTCATTACTGGTTAACGGACGAATTTCAGGATCCGGTTGGACATAGTCATTATTGCTGCATGATATCAACAATGAAAATGATATGGCTGCAAAACAAAATCGTGTAGAGTTCAATATTGTATTCATAGGACACTAAGGTTTATCTGGTCAAAAGACACCTTAGAACAATGAAACGTTGTAATGACCTGGTTTATTGATCAATGTATACTCCTAAACTTTTCCAACCAACGTTAAAATATTGAATGGCATGGAAAGATACTTTGCGGATGAAATTATGTAAAAGCCTGACATTTGAACACAACTAAAATATATTCGGACACATAAGGCTCTTTGCTCCTACTGAATTTTGTAAAGCAGTTTGGAAATTAAAAATTGGAAAAAATGAAAATTACGCTTACAGGTTCACTGGGACACATCGGGAAACCATTGACACAAAAGTTAATTGAAAAAGAACACACGGTTACGATCATTAGCAGTAATCCCGCAAGAAGTAGGGAAATCGAAGGATCAGGAGCCATTCCTGCTATTGGCACATTACAAGACGTCAACTTTTTAGCTTCCTGCTTTAAAGGCGCTGAGGCTGTCTACACAATGGTTCCTCCTGCGAATTATTTCGATCATGACCTTGACTTGCCCGGGTATTACCAGGAACTTGCAAATAATTATGCGGAAGCCATCAGGCGAGCGGAAATTCAACGTATTGTAAACCTGAGCAGTATTGGTGCGCACCTGGATAAAGGCAATGGGATTTTATCGGGTACATATCATGTGGAAAATATCCTTAACAATCTACCAGAGGAAGTGGCAATTACTCATATAAGGCCTACGGAATTTTACTATAACTTATTTGGTTTTATAGACCTGATCAAGAGCCAGGGGATAATGGCAGGCAACCTGGAAGAAAGTGACCTGAACGTGTGGGTATCACCTAAGGATATCGCGGCTTGCGTCGCAGAAGAAATCAGCGCTCCATCATCGGGACGAAAAGTGCGGTACGTAGCAAGCGACGAATTGACCTACAAAGAAGTGGCAGGTATTTTAGGTTCAGCGATCGGGAAGCCTGAACTGAAATGGGTAATGATCCCGGACGACCAATTGCTGCAAAGCTTGGAAAGTGCCGGAATGCAGCCAGAAATAGCCAGGGGAATGGTAGAAATGTATGCTGCAATCCATAGTGGATTATTATACGAAGATTACAAACTGCACAAACCTGAAACATTTGGCCAGGTGAAAATGAAAGATTTTGCTAAAGAGTTTGCAGCAGTCTTTAATGCAAAATAAAGAGAAGTATGCAACCCTATAGAATAAAAACAGTCAGTCAGTACCATAAGCTTAGAGGATTACCCGGACCAGCACACCCGCTGATCAGTGTCTTCCGTATTGAAGAGATTACCAAACTTAGGGATGATGAACCTGATCACATCATTCAGGATTTTTATTCGGTTGCATTGAAAAAAAATGTTAACTGTGCGTTGCACTACGGACAGCAGGAATATGATTTTGATGAAGGTAAGCTGTTTTTTATCGCGCCTAACCAGGTCTATTCCATTCAGGCAAAAAATAATCTGACACATTCGGGCTGGTTGCTACTTATCCATCCCGACTTTTTCTGGAATACTTCCTTAGTGAAGAAAATCAAACAATATGAGTATTTTGGATACTCCGTGAATGAAGCACTTTATCTGTCAGAAAAGGAGGAAGAAACAATTGTTGGTATTTTGCAAAGCATTGAGGGAGAATGCCATTCCAATATCGACAAATTCAGCAAACCCGTTATTATTTCCCAGATTGAATTATTACTGAATTATGCTGACAGGTTTTATCATCGGCAATTTATAACACGGGAAAAGGAGAATCATCAGATTTTAGTCCGGTTGGAAAAATTACTGACTGATTATTTCAATGACGAAAACCTAATTAGCAATGGCTTACCATCAGTCCTGGATATCTCTGATTCATTAAATGTATCGCCCAACTATTTAAGCGGTTTACTTAAAGTTTTAACCGGAAAAAGCACCCAGCAACAGATCCACGATAAACTGATCGAAAAAGCAAAAGAAAAACTATCAATCAGCGAATTATCAATTAGCGAGATCGCTTACGGGTTGGGTTTTGAGTATTCACAGTCATTCAGCAAATTATTTAAGTCAAAAACCGGCCTGACGCCCTCAGAATTCAGGCAATCTTTCAATTGACAACAAAACACTACCGTCAACAATGGCCCTGAATGAATGTCGTTTGGATCCGTAAGGATACTTTGGCGCACCTGGAAAGTACGCCATGCAAACAGTCACAAACCATTTCATATTCCAGGCGCTTAACTGGAGTTTTAATTAAAACTTCAATTAGGGATATAATAATATTTACTATATTTACTTCAATTAGTAGTTATATCCTATGAAAAAGAACAGACTTGGAGAATTTCAGGAGCTTGTGTTAATGACTGTGATCGTGCTTCAGGATGATGCATATGGTGTGGAAATACAACGCAATCTTGAAGAAAGGCTGAAGGAGCGATTGAGTGTCGGGGCCATCCAGACAGCGCTTAAGAGAATGGTGGAGAAGGGTTTTTTAACCTCTGAGTTTGGCGAAGCTACAAAAAAAAGGGGCGGTAAGCGGAAGCGTATCTACAGTGCTACACCATATGCCCGTCAGGTACTCCAGGAAATGAGGGATGTAAGGGCGCAACTGTGGGATGCCATGCCCAGATTCGGAACGAGCCAGGCGTAATTTGAAAAAAAGCACCCGACATAGCGCACTACCCTACTGGCCTTTAAAACTCCTCCGGCATTTCATCAGAGCCGAATACCTGGAAGAGATCGAAGGGGATATGGAGGAGAAGTACAGGGATAATGATCGACTTATTTAGTTTAACTGTTTCTTTTTGTGTCTTTTGATTTTGCCTGCACAGGAAGACATCATGATCTTTAGCAAAATAAGTAGGGTAAAGACAAGACCAGAGGCATAAGATCTCTGGTCTTGATGGGACTGTTGTTGATCGTTTTTCGTTTTGACGGAAGCTCAATTACTCCATTGATTCACTAATGATCTCTGTTGAGGTCCCCAACTGTTTGTTGTCGTCCATTTCAGCCTGAATTCTTTCGATCTTTACTCCGGCATAATGGTATGCGTCCTTACCCAGGAACAGATGTACGGGAGGCGCCTTTTGCTCACTTACATTGATAAGCACTTCCGCCGCTTTTTCCGGATCATTGGGTTGGTTGCCATCAATTTGATTCAAATGAGCCTGTTCCGTTTCGCGGGCGGACTCATAGGCTGCAATGGGATTAGCAGGTGTTTTCACCGAGCCTTTTGAAAGGAAACCGGTTCTAAAATACCCGGGGTAGACCAGGGTGATATGAACATCAAATCCTTTCATCTCTTCTGCCAAAGCTTCGGTAAATCCTGCTACCGCAAATTTTGTTGAACAGTAAACACCAAATCCGGGAAAACTACCAATATAACCTCCGATGGAAGATATATTGAAAATGTGACCGGATCTTTGCTGGCGTAAAAAGGGTGTTGCATGACGAATTACATTGAGGGAGCCAAAAACATTCACATTGAAACTGTTTTTGACCTCTTCATCGCTCAATTCTTCCAATGTTCCGGTTTGACCAAAACCTGCATTGTTGACCACCATGTCAATTCTTCCAAAATGATCAACTGTTTTCGCCATCACTTCACTTACATTGTTATCATCGGTTACATCCATTTCCACTGGGAGAAATGTGTCCGAAACATTACCTATTGTTTTGATCAGAGATCCAGCCGAACGAGAAGTAGCTGCAACATGATAACCCTCTGACAGGAGTTTTTTTACCAGGGTAAAGCCCAGACCTCTGGAAGCCCCGGTTACAAACCATACTTTCTTTGTACTCATAGTCTTTTTGTTTTTGATTATGGTACAAAGATGGGTTTGATACCTCTCCCCTAATTATATTATCCAAATCACAACTTATCAAAATCAAACCTACCGGCCATAGCCGTCAGGCTAAGCGATTTTATGTCCATTGCTCACCCCTAACCCCTAAAGGGGAAACCAAACGCGTGATGGATTGCCCCTTTAGGGGTTAGGGGTAGCGCTGGGAAGCCCTCAAACTGACGGCTATGGACGGCCGGTCAGGCTGGCATTCCTAAATGCGGAAGGTGTGACTTTCTGATGTTGTTTAAAAAATTTGTTAAAGTGAGTTACCTCGTTGAAGCCAAGAGCATATGAGATCTCTGAGATATTCCAGGAGCTGTGTTTCAGTAAGATCCGTGCTTCCTGCAGGACACGGTCCTGAATAATTTCCGATGTCGGCTTCTCCGTAGTCTTTTTTAAAGCCCTGTTTAAATGATTCACATGAATGGCCAGCTGATCGGCAAAAGCTGAAGGCGAGCGAAGATGTAATCGTTGACCGGTATCATCTATTGGAAATTGTCTTTCCAGAAGCTCCAGGAAAATGGCAGTGATCCTACGGGATGCATTGGGTTCTTTTTTCCCGGGTTTCGCAGACGGATGAAGCTTCATGGCCTTATGGATCAATTCAAATACAAGGGTCCGCAGAACATCGTATTTGTGAATGTATTCAGAATTAATTTCCTCGAACATCCGCTCAAAGATCATGCTTACCTCATCCGCCTGCTTTTCTGATAACTCAAAGATGGCTTTGCCATCAGGCTGGAAAAGTGTGTAATCATCCAGGTTGCCAAAACGATGAAAAAAGGAATCTGTGAAAACACAGAAGTATCCGGACTGTATTTTATCAATTTCTTCCCAATTGTAAGGAACCTGAGGATTGGCAAACAATAAAGCCCTTTCCTTTATTTCTACTGCCTTGTCAGCATAGTGGACCTTACCATTCCCTTTGATGAGACTTATTTTAAAGTAGTCTCTTCGACTATAGGGCACCGGTTTGGCATTTGCGCCGACAAATGGTTCTAACCTGAATACATTGAAGTGCCCGATCTCCTTACGGATACTGTCTGGCACCCAATTAAGCTTGTGCCTGTAAAACTCCTCGATGCTTTCAATTGAATTCACATTACAAAATTATAAAAATCAAACACACCTGATCGGCTTTAACTGTGAAACCTCTCCTCTGTTAAGCAACAGCTCCCAGCGTGCGGGAGCAATTTGATCCCGGACCTGACCAGGGCGGGATCGGCGAAATATTCTGTGAATCCCTCGGAAAACCACTGTCTCTTACTTCTTTCAGGCCCATTGATCATTCTGACGTTCCAGAAATGGAATAATTCATGAGCAAATTGATGGGCCCAAATTATTTTATTGTGACTGCATAGAGGGAATTTCAATGAAAATGCATGGCTGGTTGTATACGCTTCTCCGTCGTTTTGCTTAGATGGGAATACCGTGATCAGGTAATTTGATTTCGGGGTTTGGAGAAACATCTCAGGATACTGTCTATATCACATGAGGGTTTAGTGGTAGTGATTGACTTTCACACTTTCTGCCCGACCCAGGGAAAGTTTTTGACTTTTTTTCAAATAGTATATGTAAAATTGTATATTCTCCGTAATTTACATTCAAAATCCAAAATTGATCCTACACCACAGGAAATCAACATATTACCCGAAATTTAAAATATAGAAAAATGCATACCCTCAAAACGATCCTAAGTCCTCTGTTAATCATTGGATTAACATTTACGAATTGCACATCCGATGATGACGAAAACATGGATGAAACAGCTCCAACAATCTCAATTATAAGTCCTGAGTTAGACCAGACGTTTGTTGCTGAATGGGGAGGAGCCTGGCCGGAAGGTGAACCCGTAACTCTAAAAGCCAAAGGAATTGATGATGTGAAAATAAATACTATGATAGTTACTGTTACAAACAGTAATGGGGATGTTGTTTTTGAGAAAACCATTAATAACGCATCAAATAATGGAAAGGAATATATTATATCCGAAAGCTACACCTCGGAAAATCAAGATGTTTACACTGTAATATTCACTGCTATAGATTCGAGTGGAAATATAGGAACTTCGACTCCCAGAACGTTTACATACGAATAGGCTAAATGCAGGAAACTTCTGTGGACTATTAAAATTGAACAGCGGTTCAGGCAACAAAATACCAACCTGTCCGTTTGCGATTCTCAACTAACATACCGAGGATGGAGGTAAAATGTCAATAGGAGCCGAGATTATAGGTTTTACCGGCTCAAGTCATTCACATACTCATTTTAATGTTTATTATCCGCTGCTTTCCTTTCCTCCAGTCGCTCTATTTCTTTTGTCAGCGTTTGTTTTTCAGTTTTTGATTTTGTCAGTTCCATGGCTGTTTTGTAATGGCTAATTGCCCTGTCAGGATCAGTATCGGCATATAAATAACCCAATAATTCATGATAACAATTGTTCTCGGTCAGATCTAACTTCTCAGTTTCAACAATGGCTTTTCCATGACCATGTACTTTTGCAAAAGCAAAGGTCCTGTTCAACGCTGTTACAGGTGAATATTCAATAAGGATGAGTTGGTTATACAATTGTAAAATATGCTCCCATTTGTTTTCGTCCTTTGATGTGGTATGCCACCAGGCAATACCTGCTTCCAAATGGTACTTTGATATTTCGTTTCCATTACAGGCATTCACGAAATAGTAATTCCCTTTTTCAATCAGCGATTGGTCCCATAGGGTTTTGTCTTGCTCCTCAAAAAGGATGGTTTCACCCTTATTGTTCGTTCTTGCTTCAAGCCGTGAACTTTGGAAACACATTAAGGCCAGTAGAGCATTTGTCTGTGGTGTATCAGTCAATGGGTTTTCAGTCAGGACCAACGCCAGCCTGACCGCTTCCGAGCAGAGCTCTTTTCTGATCAGCTGATGGTTTGTTTTGGAAAAGTAACCCTCATTGAACAATAAGTACAGCGTTTTCAAAACCGTATCCAACCTTGACCTGATCTCTGTTTCCTTTAATGTTTTGAGTTGAAAACTATCATTGCGAAGATTGGTTCTGGCTCGTTGCAGTCGTTTTTTAATAGTTTCCCTTTTTGACAGAAAGGCATTGGCAATCTCTTCTATGCTAAAACCACAAAGGATCTGGAGTGCCACACATATTTGGTTTTCAGTAGAATTGGCCGGATTACAAACCGCAAAGATCATGGCCAGCTGACTATCCGCAATGTGTTGATCACAAAACTCAAAATCCTGTTCTGCCTGAATTTCATTTTGACTTACGGCTCTTTTTATCTGCGTTTCAAAAACATTGATATGTTTGAAATAGTCTTTTATCTTGTTTTTCGCCACTACATAAAGCCATGCTGTCGGATTTTCAGGCATTCCGTGAATCGCCCAGTATTCGGAAGCTTTCAAAAATGTGTCACTGGCAATATCTTCAGCAATCTCAATGTGTTTCAAACCAAAATGACGACACAAAACGGCCGTCATTTTAGCATATTCCTGTCGGAAAAGATGTGGTAAAAGCTCTTCATGTGATTTTTCACCTTTTACCATCAATCCCGTTTTAGTACTTCACGCACTTCGATATTTCCACCAACTTTGAAAATGGGGTTGGCTTTGGCAATTTCTACCGCTTCTTCCATGGTTTCAACTTTTACCACTATATAACCCGCTATAAATTCCTTGATCTCGGTATAGGGACCATCCGTAACAACATTATCAGGCTTTACGGTTTTGGCACTTTCCGGTGATGGCAAAAGTGTATTCCCCTTATCGGCCAGCTTGTTCCGGGCTGCTATACTTCCCAACCAGTTCATTCTTTCCTGCATTTGCTCAGGCGAGGGTTTGAAGTCTGAAATGTCTTTTATTCTGAAAATCAGTGCAAATTCTTTCATTTTGTAGTTGTTTTAGTTGAGGATTGAGTCCAGTTTTTCACTGGCTGCCTTTCTTTTTTCTTCATATTTGAATCGGTTCTCGTCCAGTTCTAAATACTCGATATCTCTGATACCCAGGAAGCCCAAAAAAGTGGCAATATAGTTTTTCGAAAAATCCATTGGACTTCCCAGAGGCACACCTCCGGTAGTAATAATGACAATGGTCTTTTTGTCTTCAACCAATCCGACAGGATAGCCATGTTCGTTATATTGAAATGTCCTGCCTGCTCTGGCGATCAGGTCAAAATACGCTTTCAGACTGGCAGGGATCCCAAAATTATACATAGGCGCACCTATCACCAAAATATCACTTCCCATAAATTCATCTACAAGGATATCCGATAGCTTGGCAGCTTTTTGTTGTTCTTCATTCAATTCTCCGGATTGAAAAATGGCTTCTACCAGTTTATCATCCGGAAATGGCAAATTACTGTACGCCACGTCTCTTTCGATGATTTCTGCATTTGGATATCTGGTCAATAGTTTGGAAATAACGGCATCTACTTCGCTCCGGCTAATAGATGTTTTTTTTGCCGCACTGGAGTTAATTTTCAATACTTTCATTGTTTAAGATTTGAAGTTCCCCCTGGTGACGACTGACCTGGTGAGATGGGGACAATTTTGCTTTACAATCTTTCCTATGAAAGGGATGAACCGGTTGGCAGTAGTAAGTGCTCAGATCAAATTAATCCCACACAAATCTCCAGGAACCATCCTTTTGCCTTTTCCAGACTGTATGAAAGATCCCTTTGTTGACCTTTTCATTGCCAAGCGAATCCAGATAAGTGAAAGTAAAGTCACCATAGGTATAGGCCAGATCACCGGATTGGCTGACATCGACAAACGTTGGTGCCCAGGTAAGCGATTCATTTGGTCGTACGTCATTTTGATACCACTCGGAGATTGCAGTCTTGCCCTTAATGATTTTTCTATTTCGTTTAATGACCCCCTCTTCGGCAGCGTAATATTGAAATGCCTTAACAAGTCCTTCCTTTTGAGCCATGTCGTAGAAGGCTTTCTCGGTCGCTATGATTTCCGATTTCCATTTTTCCGAATTGTCCTTTGTTTCAGGACTTTGGCATGCAAAGAGACCTATGAACAGAAGGATGTTACAGTATCTTTTCATTGCTGTAATTTTTGTTGGATCATTTTCCAAAGAGCATTTAAGGCTGATTGAGCGGTCAGTTTCATCGAAACAACAAGAGATAAGAATATCACCAGGAATAAACCAGTGCCCTATGCCTTCGATAAAATCAAATATAACCAAAAACATACCATTCAACCTCTCGCTCAGGTTTGAGGTCCAACGGTTAAAGGGTAGTGTAATACCGGATATTTGAAAAACCCAACCACTCCTTAGCCCTTATAAACTTCTGACAAGGGTCCGTAAAAAGATGATGATCAATTAATTCTTTGAGCCTGCAGTATATCAAAACCAAATCCTGCAAAGATCCCATGGCCGTTTTCAATATTGCCGTGGATCTGAACAGGTTCAACAAATGCATCTTCATCCATAATATCCTGCTGTGAACGGGTGGTCCTCAAAAAATCGTAGTAGTTCCGCGAAACAGATTTAACAACAACGTAAATGTCCCTGTTTTCCTGATCACCTGAATTGCGGGGAGCCAGGAAAAAATTAAGGATGGCCCGTTCTCCGTTGAATTGCAAATCGTTAAAGAACAATGAAGGTTCCGCATCTATCAGACTGACATCTCCAACCTGTATATCGTTGTTGCCTCCGGCATTAATGTTTGGATCTTCGATGAATATCAGACCAGGTGTTCCACTAAAAATATCAGCGGATCCGGGACTCGCCAGGATAGTCTCTATGACATAATAGTTCTCCGTAAAAGCATCATCTTCGAACGAGACTGTTGCCTTAAATCCCTGCTCGTCAATATTGACCGTTGTCAGTTCGTTTTCGACGGTAAATGATGACACCCTGACCGCCCCGGGGATAACATCGGATCCACTGACAGAGGGCAGGCCGGGAGCATTCACCTGTAGTTCATATGCTGTACCGATCCTGAAATTTGTAAAATCCGAATGATAGTGCCCCCCGGAAGATCCATCCAGAATGTATTGCTCCTGTGTTATTACATCGGTAATGATCACTTCTGCATTGTTTACCGGAATTAATTCTGGGTTTTTGGTAATAAAATTTGTCTGATACAGTTGGACGGATGCCGGAAAAGCTTGTCCGAAGAATGCATTTACCACTATCCGTGGTTCATCTGCTATGTCCGGGTCAAAGGTGGTTTCACAGGACGCAGTAAGGAACAGAATAATGGTGTACAGGTGTATTTTTCTCATCGTTGGTCAGAACTGAAATTGATAACTCATAAAGGGGAGAGCCGGAAATAAGCTCGTTTGCCTGAACTCCCTGGTGTCATTGTTAAAGTCTACAAAAAACGGATTCAGGCGGGAGTAGGCATTGTACAATCCAACGATCCATTTTCTTTCCCCCCATTTTTTCTCTTTACTAAAACTTACACTCAGATCGAGTCGATGAAAGTCTTTGATCCTTGAAGTATTCCGGCCCGGGAAGTTTTCGGCAAACTCTATTTCGTTCCTTCCCGTGATATGACCGGAGGTATAGGGAAATGTGGCGTTGGGTAGTGTGATGGGATAACCGGTACCATACCCCCATACCATAGCCAACGTGACGTTCGGCCTGTACTGATAACGCAAGGTCAGGTTAACATCATGCGGACGATCAAACCTGTAGGGAAACCGTTTCCCATCGTTCAGGTTCTCAAAATGCCGAAAGCTCCTGGACCAAGTATAGCCCAGCCAGCCGGTGGTCTTACCCTGTTTTTTACAGAGAAGAAATTCAATGCCATAACTTGTTCCTTCACCGGACTCGATGATGTTCTGAAAATTCTCATCCACATTTAAAAACCCCGCTCCGTCCTGATACCCGATCAGGTCACTCATCCATTTGTAGTACCCTTCCACAGTCACTTCAATATTTCCAGAGAACCCACCAGCCACCCCTATTGATAATTGGTCCGCACTTCCCGGACGCACCTCATCGGTTGTCGGTACCCACAGGTCGGTGGGCAGTCCCACACCCGAGTTGACCAGCAAATGAATAAACTGCGTCATACGGTCATAGGCAAATTTGACCGATAGCTTTGGGGTCATCGTATAATTGATCGCCAGCCGAGGTTGCAGGGAACTGTAAAACGTGTTTTGGGTATGATTGCCTGCAAAGTACAGCCCCACATTCGCGCTTAACCTTTTGGAAAGCAACATCTCATTTTCCAGATAGGCTGAAAACTCCAACGTAGAGATCTTACCGGCTCCAAAAGTTGTATCGGTACCTACCTGCGACCTGAACCTTGAGACCCCTGGTTCAAACGTATGCTCCACAATTGAGGCTCCGAATCGAATGCGATGATTATTGGAAGGCGTGTAATCGAGATCTGACCTGAGGGCAAAGTCTCTGATCTCCGAAAAATAATCGTTTTGTTCAAAAACATTTTCGGTCACACCATTTGTAGTAAAATCATTGTCAATTTCAGTAATAAAATTGAACCGGTAGCGGCTAAAAGTAGCCGTAGTATTTCCAAACAGCTTTGGTGAATAAATATGGTTCCATCTGGCCGCTGCCGTGATGTTTCCCCAGTTTATCCCGGTAAGTTCGTTAATGTCCTCTGTTCTGGCGACAGATATGAGGGTATTGGAAAATTCATCCTGCAGGCGATCCCGTCCGGAGTAAACGCTGAAAAAAAGACGATCCTTCCCGGTTAATACATGATTGACCTTGGCATTGAGATCCCAGAAGTTGTATGACAATATCCGGTTGCTGTCGGTTATTCTGGCAAGAGGCACTACAAACGCATCGAGATAGGTACGCCTGCCGGATACGAGAAAGGAGGTTTTTCCTGATTTTCCAATGGGTCCTTCCAATGTAAGTTTGGCAGCCACAGTGCCAACGGCCCCTTCTCCCTGAAAAGAGCTGGCATTCCCTTCCTTCATACTGATATCAATGACCGACGAAAGCCGCCCCCCATACCGTGCGGGGAAACCACCTTTGATCAAATCCACATTCTGGATCGCGTCTGCATTGAAGACTGAGAAAAAGCCGAATAAATGATTGACATTATATACCGGTACACCGTCAAGCAACACCAGGTTCTGATCTGCCCCTCCGCCTCTTACATAAATACCCGAAGAGCCCTCCGTTCCGGCCTGCACACCCGGGAGTAACTGAATGGTTTTCAGAATATCCGCCTCTCCAAGCAGCGTGGGAATAGATTTTATGGTTGCGCTTTTGAGGGATACTGAACTGATCTGTGTGGTTTCATGAGCAGGGATATCGCTGCTGACCACTACCTCCTCCAATTGTTGGGTATTGGCAAAAAGCAGCACCGTCACTGTGGTGTCTGAACGGGCCTGGAATTCGAAGGTAGCCGGCTCGTAGCCTACATGGGAAAAGGAAACTTTTTGTGGAAAGCCTTCCACACCAATACTGAAGTATCCGTAAACATTGGAAGTCACTCCTGTGCTGCTACCGACATCCACGATGTGACCGCCGATGAGGGTCTCTTTGGTCTGTTCGTCTTTTAAAAACCCGTTTATGATAACCTTTTTTGATCCGGTTTTCGGTCTGGAGAGGATGATCAGGCTACCTTTTCTGATCCATTTAATTCCTTTTTGGCTAAAAGCAAGATCCAGCAGCTCATCCAGTGAGTACCTTTCCTTCGTTGTTTTTACTTCCTCATCCGGATCAAAAGCATTGTCAAGAAAAGAGAATTCAACATCCAGTTGTCGGCTTGCCTCCTTCATGATCTGATCCACTGTAGATGTCCCGGGTGTCAGTTTGATCAGTTCCATGCTCTCCTGTGAAAAGGATAGCCTGCAAAGTGATACAAGCATAAGAGTGAATAAAAGTACCTTTTTAACATCCATCCCCCAGTATCTTTATCGTGTTCCCTGATCGGATATACTCAAACCCCACGGTCAGTTGAAGGATCTCCAGCACATCGGACAGGCTTTCAAATTCAAAAGAAGAGGTGATCCTGCAATTCTCCAGTGTTGTATTTTCCAGTATGACATCCACCTTAAATACTCTTTCGATAGTCATACTTATTTCAGAAAACGGGGCAGACGCAAACTCGAAACGATGAGTACGCCAGGCGAGGTGATTCCTGTTGGCATCCGGCTTTTCAAGCGCGTCGTTCTTTTTATGATAGAAGCCCGCCTCACCGGACTGTAGTATAATTGATTTACTTCCCGACTGAAGCGCCACTTTGCCGCTTTCCACGATCACCTCAATAGCAGAACCGGAAGGGCTTGTGTAAACATTAAAAGAAGTTCCCAAAACAGTAACCTGAACATCACCCAGGTCAATAATGAATGGTTTACGTGCATCTCTGGCCACCTGAAAAAAGGCCTCTCCCTTCAGGCGTACCTCCCTGGTCTCTTCGTTGAAATCATCCTGAAATGATAAGGCACTTGATTGATTAAGGAAAACTTTAGTACCATCCTTCAGCGAGATGGTGGAGGTCTGCGCTATTTGTGTTTTGATAGTGTTACCTTTTGGCAGCAACCAATACCCTACGCCGGCTAAAACAACGATACATGCGGCTACTTTCCAGATCATATTTAACCTGTGTGCCCTACGAGATGTACCGGTAGCGTCCCGAACTTCCTCCCATGCGAGGTCTTTGTCTTCATCAGTTATCAAGATCTCACTCTCAGTCAGGGTTTTGAAAAAC
Organism: Flammeovirgaceae bacterium BBD 1991-12; assembly: GCA_001657315.1. Taxonomy (GTDB): domain Bacteria; phylum Bacteroidota; class Bacteroidia; order Cytophagales; family Cyclobacteriaceae; genus Fulvivirga. Next base: position 16,118 of record LYSV01000043.1, read on the forward strand.
TCTCCGTGTGTCTGATCATCCACAGGTTTCGATGCTTCCATGGGATTGTTGATCAGTTGCCGGGCAAACTTCTTCCAATTCATTTACCCGATAATTTTAAAAGATAGTATCTCCCCGAAGGAAGGAAGCTCCCCTGTTTCCGCAACAGCTCTGAAAAAGTATTGCGTACCAGGCTTTAGGTCTGTAGCTTCCAGACTGAATATGCCGATCTGTCCCGGTTCGATCTCCGATGCCGATTTGACTGGTAAAACATCACTGACAACCGTTGAAGAATCAGCAGAAAGCTGAAACCCCGGATTGGTGACCGGAAAGGTTCCGATTTCCAGTAGCTCTCCATTCAACACCGGGGAAGAGTTACTGATTTCGGTTGCATTTTTTGTGGCTACAACTGCTCCCATGATATCTTCATCCTGGCATGAGGATACGGAAAGAGCAAAAGTAAAACCCAGTAAATAATGTAATCCTTTCATCTCTTTTAATGCCTGTACACAAGCCAGATCCGATCCCCTCAATGATCCCATGTTTTTTTAAGTGAAGATCATCTCTTTCAGCGGAAGCATATGCTGCCGCAGCTTCTTTAGAGCGATCCCCATTTGGCGCTCCACCGTTTTGACGGAAAGGCCGGTATGCTCAGCGATCTCATGATAACTCAGCCCACTCGTCTTGCTTAGTAAAAAGATCTCCCTGCACCTGGAGGGTAGCGTGTTGATCGCGGCTTCCAGAACGGACCTGATAATATCCTCCTGATCATCCGGAGACACATTGAAACAGAAGGACTCAGGGGCTTCGGTAATGTCAATCCACTTCTGATTGTCCCGCACATAGTTGTATGCGGTGTGTTTGGCCGCTACAAAGAGATAGGAAACAAAGTGGTCATATTCAATTAATTCCCTCTTCTTCCAAAGTTTTATGACACATTCCTGCGCAACGTCCTTTGCTGCCTGCTTATCGTGGATGATATGGTAGGCATATCGGGTCAGAGGCTCAAAGTACTCATCAAACAGTTTTTTCAAACCGCTATTTTCACCCCGTCTGAAACGTATAAAGTCCTTTTTTTCCAAATTGAAATATATGAATTAAATAGGAGTACATGTGTAAAATGCAACTCCCATAAATGACTTCAACCATTTGTTTTCAGACTGAGCCTATCCATTGGCTTTGGCTATGTACACTGGAAATTGGCAATACCCTCAATTGTTGGGATCAAAAAACCGGATTCACTCATATTTTCAATGGGTACGCAGCCACGAGCCATTACAGAAGAAATGGCAAAGGTTTCTGCTTTATTTATCCTGATATCTGTACTTTGGAGGTGGATCCGGAAATAAGCCTACCAGACGGGATAGCGTCGGAAATTTACTTTTAAAAAGATGAATTTACGGATATCCAAAATCGTTAACCCTGTAAAACAAAGTGCAATGAACAGAATGCTGGAAAAGAACAAGAGAAGTGCCGTAGCTTTCTATGACCTGATGTTCAATCAAAATAAACCACAGGAGGCCATAGAAGAATATGCCGGGGAAGAATATATCCAGCATAATCCACATGTTGAGGATGGCAAGGAAGGATTTGTGAGCTACTTCCTGAGAATGCAACAGGAATATCCAGACAAAAGGGTGAGGTTTAAAAGAGTAATTGCCGAAGGTAACCTTGTCGTTCTGCACTGCCATCAGATCTGGCCGGGAGATCAGGAATATGCCGGGATCGATATATTCAGGTTTGATGACTTTGGAAAAATAGTGGAGCATTGGGATGTCCTTCAGGCAATCCCTGATCAATCAAAACATAGCAACAGCATGCTTTAGTGACCCGATAACTCTACTATTCAACCTCCAACTTTCTAACTTCCAGCTTCCAGCTTCTAACTTCCAGCTTCCAACTTCCAGCTTCTAACTTCCAGCTTCTAACTTCCAGCTTCTAACTTCCAGCTTCTAACTTCCAGCTTCTAACTTCCAGCTTCTAACTTCCAGCTTCCAGCTTCCGACTTCCAACCCCACACTTTCAAGCAACTGCAAAAGCCCGCCCTTACATCCTTTTTCACAAAGAAACACTGACATTTATCATGTTTTAGACTGCGAAAAAACGATTACGATTATACCGTGGCAAAGTATATTTGTCCAACAATTTTGCTTTCTATGAGCGATAAAGTTCAACAACCCAAGGATAATACCCCTCCCATCAATCGACGACATTTCATTAAACTTTCCGGCGGCGCTACTGCAGTCCTTAGCCTGGGCTTTGGTGGCTGGGCGGTGACGGAGATCGTGGCCGGTAAAGACCCTGCCACAGATTGGCGCAAATCAGTTTGCCGGTATTGCGGTGCAGGTTGTGGTGTTATGCTCGGGATGCGCAATAATGAGGTAGTGCGTATCCGTGGCGATCAGGAAGCCCATAACAAAGGAGTGATCTGTATAAAGGGCGCCACCCTGGCTCAGTTGAACAAGACCCCTAACCGGTTGACCCGGCCAAAGATCAAACGCGATGGAGAATTCGTTGACGCCACATGGGAAGAAGCCATGAGTCTGGTCGCCGAAAAATTCAGCACCTCCATTGCCCAAAATGGCCCTGACAGTGTGGCCTATTACGGATCGGGCCAGCTGTATATTGAAGAATCCTATACCGCCAATAAGCTTTTCAAGGCAGGGATAGGGACGAACAATGTAGATGGAAACCCACGGCTTTGCATGGCCAGCGCCGCAGTAGGGTATACGCAAACCTTTGGCAAGGACGAGCCGCCGGGCTGCTATGAAGATATAGATCATGCCAACCTCTTTTTCCTCATAGGGGCCAACATGTACGAATGCCACCCTCCCCTTTGGGAGAGGATCATGATCCGTAAAAAGGCGGATCCCAATGTAAAGATCATCGTTGTTGATCCCAGGAAGACCCCTACGGCCCAACGAGCGGATAAATTCCTTCCGGTAGTACCGGGGTCCGACCTTCTGCTGCTCAATGCCATGGCCTGTGAGATGGTGAATCATAACCTTGTGGATCACAGGATGATCGCTGAGCACATCAATTTTTCCAACGGAAAGGAACAGGTCACCTACGAAGAGTATAAACGCTTTCTCCAGGATTATACCCCTGAAAAAGTAGCTGCCCAGCTGGGCATCACCCCACGCGATATTAAAGAAGTGGCATACGACTTTGCTACTTCAGGTGCCACCATGTCTATGTGGACAATGGGTATTAACCAACGCACGCAGGGGGTATTTCTCAACAACTGCCTCAACAGTCTGCACTTACTTACAGGAAATATATGCCGGCCGGGTGCCACCCCGTTCTCCCTTACCGGTCAGAGCAATGCATGTGGCGGAGTCCGGGATACGGGCTCCCTCGCTCATCTCCTGCCCAATGGCAGACTGGTGGCCAATGCCCGGCACCGTGAGGAAATGGAAGAGATATGGAACGTGCCTAAGGAGCGGATCAACCCTAAGCCAGGCTATGACGCCGTGAACCTTTTCCGTGCCATGGGCGAGGAGAAAGTAAAGGCTGCGCTGATCATGTGCACTAATCCCGCGCAATCCCTGCCCAACCTGGGAGCAGCCATTGAAGCAATGAAAAAGTGCTTTTTGGTAGTAGCAGAAGTATTTGAAGATACGGAAACGGCTAAACTGGCCGATGTACTCCTGCCCGCTGCTCTATGGATAGAGAAGGAAGGGGTTTACGGACAAAGCGAACGCCGCTACCAGCTTATTGAGAAAGCATTGGATCCTCCCGGTGAGGCGCGAAGTGACCTGGAGATCGTGGTGGAGCTGGCAGAAAGACTGGGACATGGGGAGCTGATCCCGGCGAAGACGGCAGAAGCGGTATGGGATGAATACCGAAAGGTGTCAGCCCATAGTGTGTACAATTTCAAAGGCATGACCCGGGAAAGGCTGAAAAAGGAACGCGGGCTGCTCTGGCCATGTCCTGAGGAGGATCATCCCGGTACCTCCCGGCGATATACCACGGGAGACCCTTTCGTCTCATCTGACAGTGGTATGCAGTTTTACGGCAAACCTGATAACCGGGCGGTGGTTTTTTTACGGCCTTATATTCCTTCTGAGGAACAAAAAGACGGGCAGTTCCCACTCTACCTGACTACAGGGCGGGTCGTTGAACAATGGCACACCGGAACCATGACAGATAAAATACCTGAACTGACGGAAGGATCCGGGCCCGGCAGGCTGATAATGAACCCTTATGACGGCTGGAGACTGGGGCTGAAAGACGGAGACCCTATAGAGGTGTCCAGCAAATTCGGTGCATTGAAGGGGAAAGTGGAATTTTCCGAAAATGAAACAGTGGGGGTCATCTTTGCGGCTTTCTATGACACCAAATTCCTCATCAACAAAGTAGTGGCAGATCACTATGATCCTGTTTCAAAAGAGCCGGAATACAAGGTAACTGCCGTGAAGGTGAGAAAACTAAACCCTGAAGAAATAAAACTGGAGCCCTTATGATCGCATCCAAAGTCGAACTGGTCCAATTGCTGGGAATAATCCTGTTCCTGGCGCAATTCATTCTGTTGTTCTGGCTTTTCAAAAAGGGCAAGACATTACAACCAAATGTAAAAAGAGCAGCATTTGTTGCCCTGATCATCTGTCCTGTCCTGTTGGGGCTGCTGGGTAATTTCTACATTTTTGACCACAGCAAAACCGTTGAGTCCTGCTCCAGCTGCCATGTTATGAAACCCATGGTGAATGATATGCTGGACCCTGAGAGCATGACCCTTGCCGCCAGGCATTTTAAGAACAACTGGATCGCTGACAATGAATGTTACAGCTGCCATACCGACTATGGTCTCAATGGCACTTTTAAGGCTAAAATGGATGGGTATCGGCACCTTATGCGATACATCACCTCCACCTACGATGAGCCCATAGCCGCCCGCGATGCATTTAACAATGCCAATTGCAACTCCTGCCATTCCGGCACGGAAAGCTTTGAAGCGGTAGACGTGCATCAACCACTCCTTACCAACTTTTCCACCAATGAGGTAAGCTGTCTGAACTGTCATGGCCGGGCTCATCCCACACGATTACAACGCACCCCCGGAAGTGACGATTACGAAAAGCTGATGACCGATAAGCCCGCAAATGAGCAGCTCAAGGCTTACCTTTTAAACATTGCTCCATCCTCCCCGACAACACCATCGCCATGAAAACATTTTTAACAGAAATAATCTTTGTTCTTGCTGGCAGTATCATTTGTATCCTTTACATCATTTTCCCCACCCCCTACCTGATGGCCGCATTCATCTTTATTGCCCAGCCCCTCTTCCTCTTTGCGATCATAAGCACCATATACATGATCGTAATGGATCTCAAACGTAAAAAAGTACTTTAATCCACTGGTATATGTTTAATTCACGATCAATTTTCTTCACATTTTTCCTTGTCCTGGTAGTGGCAGTTCAGGGTCTCGCCCAGGAATTAACCTTAGGAGCGCAGATAAGACCCCGTGGAGAATTCCGCAATGGTTTTAAAACACTCACAGAAAAGGATCGTGATGCGGCCTTTTTCATTGAGCAGCGCTCCAGGATCTTTGCCGGCTTCCGGACGGACAAATTCCAGGTGAAAATGAATGTACAGGACATAAGAGTTTGGGGGGCAGTAAATCAGATCCACAAATCCGATCCGAGCTTATTCAATGTATACGAAGCCTGGGGAGAGTACTTTTTTACTCCAAAACTTTCGGTACGCCTGGGTCGCATGCCACTGGACTATAACAACGCACGTTTTCTGGGAGATCTCGACTGGGCCGCACAGGGAAGAAGTCATGACCTCGCTCTTTTTATATACGAAGATGATTCCGCCCAATGGAAGCTACATGCAGGGAGCGCCTTTAATCAAACCTCCGGTCCGCCAGAACCCACCCGATTGGCCAATACGGTTTACACAGGGGTAAACAACTACAAGGCCATGCAGTTCGCATGGTTCCAAAAGAAGTTTTCCGATACGGATCTTTCTCTGCTATTCCAGAACGATGGCCGGCAGGTAACCACAGCTGAGGATACCACCGTGGCTTTCCGCCAGACTTACGCGGCCATTGCCAATCACAGCGCCGGAGATATCTCAGTCGGGGGAGAATTCTATTACCAGGGAGGGAAAAACGCAGCTGATAATGATGTGTCCGCGTTTTTAGCCTCTGCTTATTTTACATGGAAAACCAGCCTCACACCATTGACCATTGGGATGGACCACCTTTCAGGTACCTCCGTCTCAGATACGAAGGACAAGTCTTTTGCTCCTTTGTATGGGACAAATCATAAGTTTTACGGATTTATGGATTATTTTTATGTAGGGAACTTTCATGGCCAGGCATCTACCAGTTCCGGGCTTAATGATGTGTTTATAAAAACCAACTGGAAGCTGGGTAAAAAGACTAACCTGATCGGTCACCTGCACTATTTCTCCAGTCCGGTAGATCTGGTCGACCCGGCGGATAGTGATCGGGAGATAGAAAAGTACCTAGGTACGGAGGTTGATTTTGTACTGGCATGGCGACCTTCAAAGGGCTTCACCGTTAATCTCGGATACTCGCAGATGTTTGCGGGCTCCTCCATGGAGGCTATTAAAGCTACACCGGGAGATCATGCCACACTAAATAATTGGGCGTGGTTTATGGTGAATTTTGCCCCGGCTGCCTTTAAGCGGCAATTTTAATAACTGATGTAATGCTAACTATCCAGGAATATGCCTTGGCTTAAAAAACTGATCCCTCCCCGAAAGTGGCAGGTGCCTGTGATCATTCTTTGTGGAGCGATCCTGGGGCTCGGGCTTTTCATTCTACGACTTTCCAACGCCGCTTCCTACCTTGGCGAAGATCCCCGTGCCTGTATCAACTGCCATGTAATGACCCCTCAGTACATCACATGGGATCACAGTTCCCATCGGGAAGTGGCCACCTGCAATGACTGTCATGTGCCCCAGGACAATACCGCCAATAAATATTATTTCAAAGCCAAGGACGGGCTTTATCATGCCGCCATGTTCACTTTGGGACTGGAACCCCAGGTCATCAAAATGAAGCCTGCCAGCATACAGGCCGTCCAGAACAACTGTATACGTTGCCACTTTTCACAGGTCACTGACGCAAAAATGGCCGGGTGGGTAGATAGCCATCTGGGCAGCCGTACGGACCGCACCTGTTGGGAGTGCCATCGTGAAACTCCCCATGGCCGGGTACGTAGTTTGTCCGCAACAGGATTTCAAATTGAACCGCTACCCGTCCGGCAGCAGCAACAGGTTTTTGTACCGGAATGGCTGGAAAAAGCAATAAAAGATAATTCACAACCCTAAATACATATGGCACTTAGCAACAAAACCCGCAACTGGCTCCTGTTTTTCTCCACCATCATCGTGGTTTTTCTATTGGGAATGCTGGCTTCAAGCATCATGGATCGCAAGGCCGAGTCCCGTTTTGCCTATCAGCCTCAGGTGAAGGTCCCTGACGGTGAACCAAGAAACCAGGTATGGGGCGAAAATTTTCCCCGTCAGTACCAGTCCTATCTCCGTACCGCGGATACTTCATTCGTGAGTTATCAGGGAGGCGCTAATTTACGGGACATACTGGAAGAGAATCCACGATTGGTGGTATTATTTGCCGGGTATGGCTTTTCAAAGGATTATAATCAGGGAAGAGGACATTACTATGCCATAGAAGACACCCGCAATAGTCTGCGTACGGGCGGTCCGACCGGTCCGGGTACGGGCCCGATGCCCAGCACCTGCTGGACCTGTAAAAGCCCCGATGTACCTCGCCTGATGAATGAGATAGGTATCGCTGAATTCTACAAGGGAAAATGGGCTGACAAGGGACCCGAAGTTGTGAATCCCATAGGATGTGCAGACTGCCATGATGCCAAAACCATGAGCCTGCGGATATCAAGACCGGCATTGATCGAGGGGCTGGAGGCCATGGGTAAGGACGTAAACCAGGCCACACACCAGGAAATGCGCTCACTGGTATGCGCACAATGCCATGTGGAATATTATTTCAATAAAAACCTGCCAGGCAAAGAAGGTGCTGCCTACCTGGTCTTTCCATGGAAAAATGGTCATTCGGCAGAAAATATGGAAAAATATTACGACGACATGACGTTTGCCGATTGGACCCATCCTATCAGTAAAACACCCATGCTCAAGGCACAACATCCTGATTATGAAGTGTATATGACCGGAGTTCATGCCAAACGAGGAGTTTCCTGCGCAGACTGCCATATGCCCTACAGAACAGAAGGAGGGCAGAAATTTACAGACCACCATATCCAGTCACCTTTGAACAATGTAGTCAACTCCTGCCAGGTGTGCCATCGGGAGGAAACTGAAGACCTTGTGAACGATGTTTATGAGCGTCAGCAAAAATTTAAAAGCAACCTGACCACATTGGAAGAGCTGTTGGTACGCGCACATGTCGAAGCAGGTAAAGCCTGGGAGCTGGGGGCCTCGGAAGCACAAATGGAACCCGTCTTACAAGGTATTCGTCATGCTCAGTGGCGATGGGATTACGTGGCCGCCTCCCATGGAAGTTCCTTCCATTCTCCGGTAGAATCCAACCGTGTGGTGGCTACGGGAATCAATACAGCACAGGAAGCAAGACTTACACTGGCCCGTCTGCTGGCAGAGCTGGGCTGGAACAGGCCGGTCCCCTACCCTGATATCAATACCAAGGAAAAAGCACAGGCTTTTGTTGGGCTGGACATGGCTAAGCTCGAGAAGGAAAAGGAGGAATTCAAAGAGAATATTATCCCCGGATGGCTGGAAGAGGCCAAAAAGCGTGAGGCGTCATGGCCAGTGGAAGAGGTCTCGCTTAACCAATGACAGCACGGGTGGTAAAAAAGGAAAAGTCCCTGCTCCAGGGAAAGAGTGTACTGACCCATCCGGTATTCAGGCTTTTATTCTCCAACAAGCTCACGCTGGTATTGTTGCTGGGCTTTGCCATAGCCATGGGCTACGCCACATTTGTAGAGAATGATTTTGGTACTCCTGCTGCCCGGACCCTGATCTACAATGCCTGGTGGTTTGAAGTGCTGATGACGGGACTGGGGCTGAACTTTGTGGGCAATATTTTCCGCTACCGGCTATTTCGCAAAGAAAAATGGCCTGTACTGATCTTCCACATTGCTTTTATCTTGATCCTGTCAGGAGCCCTGATCACAAGATACACAAGTCTCGAAGGGTTGGTTCGGATCAGAGAGGGGCAGCAATCCAATATTCTGATATCTCAGCAACATTATTTGCAGGCCAGATTTCGATCCAAAGGACAGGACAGGTATTTCGAAAAACCGCTTGACCTTTCCGTTCTTACGCCCCCGCGTTTTGAAAAGAACATCGGTACCCGTGAACAGCCTTTATGGCTCCGGTCCGTCTCCTATATTCCCGGTGCCGAAGAAGTGATCGTCCCGGGTAAAGGGGAAGATGCCTTGTTGGAGATAGCTACGGCCAATGAAAACGGCAGGGAGGATCATTTTCTTCCAAGAGGGAAACAACTGACCAGAGATTCACTCACCCTCACTTTTGATCATTGGAAAGACGGAGCCATCAATATCATTACTGAAAAAGGCAGGTATTTGCTTCACTCTCCTCAACCGTTGCAATACATGACCATGGCTGACCAGCAGGTGGGCGGCGTTAGTGCGGATAGCCTGATGGAATTGAAAACAAGAACCCTTTATCAGGCCGGTAGCGTATCTTTCGTTATCAGCACTGTCCATGAAGGAAAAGCAGCTGACTATCAGGCAACAAAAGATAAAGAAGCAGCCAAGGTGCTGCCAAACGTGCTGAAAGTGGCCGTACAATGTGAGGGACAACAGGATACCGTGGTCCTCAAAGCATTCGACGGGCTGCTGAGCGCTCCACAACCGGTAGACATCAGTGGGAATACCATGCTACTGAGTTATGGACCCAGGCCCATTCCATTACCCTTTAGCCTGCATTTAAACGATTTCCAGCTGGAACGTTATCCGGGATCTACCAGCCCGTCTTCCTATGCCAGTGAACTCACGGTGGTGGATGGTGAGGAAACCTTTCCCTATCGCATCTTCATGAACAATGTGTTGGATCATGGGGGTTATCGTTTTTTCCAGGCCTCGTATGACCTTGACGAGCGGGGTACGGTCCTCTCCGTCAACCGTGACTGGTGGGGAACACGCATTACGTATCTCGGATACTTTATGATGGGTGCAGGTATGTTATTGGCCCTGTTTGGTAAGGGGTCGAGATTTCATCAGCTTAATCGGCAGCTCAAACAACTGCGGGTACGGCATGCAGCTACCTGCGTGGTTTTGGGGGTACTGATGGTCATGCCGGCAAGGTCCCATGCAACGCCGGACCCCGGGGAGGCTGAAAAAGTATTGGTTTCCAGCCAAAAAGTAAACCTGACCGATTTGATCCCGAATCAATATATAGATCCTGACCATGCGGCGGCGTTTGGGAGGTTACTGGTTCAGGACCTGGATGGCAGGATCAAGCCAATCAATACACTGGCTTCGGAGTTTCTCAGAAAAGTAATGCGGAAGGTCACGTTCAGGTTCGCTGAGGGCCAGTCTGCTCTAAAAATGGATTGCAATCAGGTTTTTCTTTCGATACACACAGATCCCAACGCCTGGCAATTCATCCCGCTGGTGAAGGTAGACCAAGAAAAAGGACATCCTATTTTTGCAAGATTGGAAAAAACACCAGCTTCCCACCTTGCCTTTCAGGATTTTCTTGATGAAGCAGGCAACTATAAGTTAAGTGCGTGGGTCGATGTGGCCAACAGGAAAAAGCCCGCAGAACGTACCAGCTTTGACCAGGAAATACTCAAGGTTGACGAGCGTTTCAACATCCTTTACCAAGCTCTGACCGGAAGTTACCTGAAGATATTCCCTCAGCCACACGATGCCAACAACACGTGGTACAGCTATCAGTTTCACCAGGCCGGATTTACAGCCGAGGATTCGCTTTTTGTGCGCGGTATTGTACCCAGGTATTTCAACAGCATACAACAAGCCCGGCTTCAGCAGGACTGGAGCGAGGCAAACGAGAACCTGGCCTACATACAAACCTTTCAATCGGTCCTGGGCAAAGCGGTGAGTCCGGGTCCGCGCCGGGTGAAGGCAGAGTTGTTTTATAATCGCCTGAACCTGTTCACGTGGCTTTTCCCGTTTTTCTGGATTGCAGGTGCGCTTTTACTCATAGTAGCACTTCTACAGGTCTTTATGGGTCAGAGAAAATGGTTGATGATCACACAAAAGACAGGGGCAGTCGTGGTTGCAGTGGGTTTTGTATTGCTTACCGCAAATCTTTTATTGAGATGGTACGCCGGGGGGCATCCACCATGGAGTAATGGCTATGAAATGACCATTTTTGTGGCATGGTCGCTACTTTTTTTCAGTTTCCTGTTTGCAGGAAAATCAGGTTTTATCCTGCCTTTGGCCTCCCTGTTTTGCGGCACGCTGTTGTTTGTGGCTTTTCTGGACTGGCTGAACCCTGAGATCACGAATCTGGTACCTGTGTTAAAATCGTATTGGTTAAAGATCCATGTGGCCGTTATTGTTAGTAGTTATGCTCCGCTGGCGTTATCTGCCTTACTGGGCTTTACCGCTTTGTGGCTTATGATCGCCAAAGCTTTTAACCGAAGCGACCGGGTCATGATCTCTATCCAGGAACTGACCTGGCTCAATGAGATGTCCATGACAGTTGGTGTGTTCCTGCTGGCCATCGGCACTTTCCTTGGAGGTGTATGGGCCAATGAATCCTGGGGACGTTATTGGGGGTGGGATCCCAAGGAAACATGGGCGCTCATCTCCATTATTGTTTACGCTGCAGTGCTCCATTTGCGTCTGGTCCCACGCCTAAGGAGTATATATACCTTTAACTTCGCAAGTGTATGGGCTTTTTCTTCCATCATTATGACCTCCTTTGGTGTAAACTATTACCTCGCTGGTCTACACTCGTATGCCAAGGGTGATCCCGTACCCATTCCAGACTTTGTTTATTGGGTAGTGGCTATTGTTGCCATGACAGCCACAGGGGCTTACGTTGCAGAAAAAAGATCAGGCAAAATGCAGTTGCCAACATAAAATGATCAGGCAAAACTGACAATGTACGGGCGGTCTTCGTCGACCAGCGCCTCCTGTAGTTTCCCCTTCCCAGGACAGTACTCCTGTCTTCCCGTTATAAGAGATAGTCAAGTTCCGGATCTCCTCATCCGCCCTTCGTATTTCCGTACAGCCATGTCATAACTATCAGTGATGAGTGTTTTTACCATAGCCTGATTAAGTGTAGTTGGGTTCAATATACACACCCAGCCCATCCACGCATATACCGGATGGGGAGTAAGCACGTCAGGTTGTTCGAAATCCCAGATCCCGGCCAGCGTACTTTGTCCCTTCACGGCCCTTTTGGGCACCCTGCCGAATATCTCTTCATACTTTTTCTTTCCAATACCCATGCTGATGCGGAATATCCCCTCACGGTCAAGGTAGGAGAATGCATCATTCGGGCCATCGGACTCTTTAATGGTGGAGAAATATACGCCATTGGGCAGTAGCCGGCCCGGGTTGTAGAAAAAGCTCAACTCGCGGTATGCGTTCTTCACAACGATATCCGGAAATTGGTCCCCGATCCACTTTTGCCAATCTTCAGGATTCATCCGTATCGGGCTTTTAAGATCAGCACCTCCATTTCGACTGAGGCAGGATCAATGGAGGCCATGAAGGGTCCGGCAGCCTCGTTCTGCCTTGCTTTAGCAACTGCTTCCTCCATGTCACCCCTGTCCTGCCAAAGGATCACATCTTTCCATACGCCATCCTCCGCGCAGGCCAGTGATCTTCCCAAGAAACCTTTCTGTCCTGAGAGAAATGAGTTTTGCATCTCCTCCACCGACTTAAGAAATGCTGTTTCATCAATTGTTTCCTTTAACGTAAAGGTGGTAACTTCCATCACCATTTCCTTTGCTGCTTTCATTGACTTGTTTTTTTGAGATCAGTTCAATTTTAATATTACCCTGAGTTTATGATCATTAAGTACCTGCTCAAGGATATCATTTGGTTTTTCTTCAAACGGATGATCACGGAACAACCGGGTATGAAGATCTTCTCTTGCCGCTTCCAGCGCATCCTCTTTTTCCAAAAGCCGGTCATGGATACTTTTGGTGTAGGCCTTATTGAATTTCAGATTTTCCGGGTCTACATAGCCCAGCTTTATGAATCCTTTTGTCTTCTTTTCACATGTACAGGGGTTATTTCTGTTGACCAGGCTGCATTGGCCATCCATAAAACTGAATAGTTCCCTCCGCGCTCTGGAAAGCTTTTTGCGATAGTTGGCCGTGCTGATACTGAATAATTCGCCTCCCACATGATGATCTATTCTGAAAATATCTCCCAGAATGTAAAGGAGCCTTTGCTCTCTGTCGAGGCACATGAGCATACCGGACATACAGCTTACCTTTGCTTCTGCAACGGCCTCTTTCAGGATCGTTCGTTCCTCCTGGTTCAGCTCCTGATTCCGGATCGTGGCAAGATGATTACCATATCCGTCAAAACCCTTGGAAATGGCGATTTCAACACTCTTTTTCTTCATATCCAGTACATGGTTGATGGCAATACGAAGCAGCCATGTACGAAAGGCACTTCTGAATTCAAAGGTTTTCAGCTGTGTCAGTACCTTGATCCAGATCTCCTGATTGACATCCTCAGCATCTTTATGACTGTAAAGCATTTTAAGGCTTATGTTGAAAGTGATCGCATAATGCCTTTCGATCAAGGCATTCAAAGCCACCTTATCTCCTGCCAACGACTTTTTCACAAGGTCAAAATCAATCTCTTTAGCTTCCGGTTTTTTCATTACACTCTTTTCATTAGGGTGATTTAGTTTTCAACGGTCAAATGCTCTACAGTTTGCAATATTTCATTGTTTGCATGCAAAAGGGCATGTTGTTTTGCTTCTTCTCCGTAAAAAAGGGTGGGCTGTATAGTTATGAATTTCACGTTCGTAACTCCTATAAATCCAAATATCATTCTCAGGTAAGGCTCCACAAAATCCAACTTTACAGTTGTTTCATCCCGGTAATCTCCTCCCCTGCTGTTGATGATCACTGCCATCTTTCCAACCAGCAAACCCTTAAATCCGTTTTCATCCGCCAGAAAGGTCCTGCCCGGTCTTACGATATTATCAATGAAGGCCTTGAAAACAGACGGTATGGAGAAGTTGTACATGGGTATCCCAATAACGTACAACTCCGAGGCGATCAATCTGTCAACCAGATCATCGGACATGGCCAGTTCCCTTTTAATTTCCCCGGTGTATAGCTCAGGTGAGATGTACATAGCCTCAGTATATTGCTGTGTAATATGGCCCGGAGTGTCTGCAGCCAGATCCAGCCTGTCGATGGTCACCACCGTTTTACTTTCCAGTTGTCTCATAAATGATGCTGAAAGCTCTCTTGAAAATGACCCTTTGGTTCTCAGGCTACAATCTATATGTAGTACTTTCATGTTTGTTTCTTTTTAAGTTATTGAATCGTTCACAAGTATTGGACGATGGGAAACAGGTGGTGTGACAACGTGCTTTGAACAGGGTATATCATCCGGCGTTACATTTACGTACCATAAGTGGGTAAAAACCGCACAACCCATGAAAGTGACAGAGTTCGACATTGAGAAGGGTGCATATAGTTTTGAGCATGGAAATTTCAACACTGAGATGCATTCCCATCCGGCTATTGAGATAATTATGGCCACGGACGGCGTGTTTTCGGTACAAACGCCATTCACTGAATATAGCCATGTGCAATTGGCGATGATCGAGGCTAATGTTCATCATAGGGTGACTGTCACAGATTCTCTGGTAAAATTGTATATGGTGGAGCGTAGCAACTCAGTGTTCAGAAGTCTATTGGCCCAAAATGGGATTCGGATTTTTGACGGGATATTCGTGGAGAAAAGCGCTGAAAACAAGCTGGAATTATTCCATCAAATGCATCAAAATCTGCAGGAGAGCAATCCGGCTCTGGCATATGACGAGCGGATCAACCGATGTTTGAAGCTTTTTAAAAATGAGTGTATTGAATACAACTCCATGATCAGTACCTTACAGCACGAGGTGCACCTGTCTGAAAGCAGATTATCCCATTTGTTCAAAGAGCAATTAGGGATCTCATTAAAAAAGTATCTTGTCTGGTGCCGGTTAAGAAGTACCATCCATACGGTGCTGAAAGATCGTGAGAGTCTTTTTTCCGCCTCCATACGATGTGGTTTTTATGATCAGGCGCATATGAGTAGAGCATTCAGGGAAATGCTGGGCATCAGCCCGTCAAAGGTATACAATAGCAGAACCTTACAAGGATAGTACGATCTGAAACCGGAGCTTTGTTGAGTCTCACAAATCCGCGACACACATGGATACCACCATCAGAGAAGTTATTGAGAAAGATACCAACGCCTTAAAGCGTGTAATTGACTCGAACGAGCTGTTTCCTTCGGAATTGTTGCACGGAATGTTGGAGGACTACCTTAACAACAAGGATTCTACAGATATCTGGCTGACACGGTTGGACAACGGCATCCCGGTGGCCGTAGCGTATTGTGCACCCGAACGAATGACCGAAGGGACCTTCAACCTGTACCTCATAGCGGTACACAAGGATTTTCAGGGCAAGGGCATTGGTTCTGAAATGATGAGTTATGTAGAACGCCTCCTTGAAAAAAAGAAGCAGAGAGTGCTGATCGTGGAAACCTCCGCACTACCGGAATTTGAGCTGACAAGAAAATTCTATGATGACCTCGGCTACCACAGGGAAGCTACCATCCGGGATTTTTACCAGGATGGAGAAGATAAGGTGATCTTCTGGAAAAAGCTTTCAGGGTAGATCATCTCCTGACCGGTTTGTCCTCACCCATGAACTCCAGATCCTCACGTAGGTAAAGAAGGGACCGGTCAAAACTGTTCAATGACAGGTCCGTGATGGTCATTTTATGTGTCCGGTGATCCTTACTTTGAGGTATGAGTTGCCAAATGGCAAACCCGCCGGGTGGTAAGAGCCGGAATCATGTATATTCCAGCCATTGGAGAAGCGTGCAGGAGCTGACCTAATGCTCCTTGTCTATACCTTTCAAAGGTCATTCCCTCACATAACATAAGTCATTTCCTATTATTTTTTCAACAAGGTATTTTGTCCCCGGAAGAAGAGGAATGGCATAGAATAACAGGAGATCTTGTCATGCGTGACAAATTCTGTTGTTCTCATTTTGCTGACCAGAATACGCACCAACAAGTAGCGGGTCCGGCAAAATGATCCATGTTCTCTTGCACCTTAAATAATAACCTAATAAGTGGTATTTAAAAACAGACCAAATGAAAGCGTTAGAACAAATCAGTGACAGTGATGCCAAAAGGATAGGCGAAAGACTAGGCATCGACTTCAGGCTTTTCACCATTGAAGAGTTTAAGGAAGCTATCAATGTAGAACTGAATGCTGAGATCAGGGAAGGAGAACTGCAGCCTGCCGAAGATCTTGGCGAGAATCAGCTGGAAGACATTGGAAGAGTCACTGCGTCACATATTAATGTATTTGACGACTGAGACATAAACCTATAAAACTCTTACTATCGAGAAGTCTGACCTGGCACACCAGCCCGGTCAGAGCATCCAGCATCTCATTTTCCGCCCCGTAAACATGAATGGCGAAAGTGGTGCCCCCTCGACAAAAAGCGTAAATGTTGCAAAGCAATGTTTACGCTTTTGTTTTTTGATAGCCTCTTAGAACAGACATCAGACTTTTTATGGAGGTTCATAAAATAACCGGTTGTTTATTATAACAATCAGGTGATCAAGTCAATTGTTATCATCTTAGTATAGCCCGTAGGGTAATCGAACCCCAGCGTATAGCCCGTAGGGTAATCGAACCCCAGCTAAAACATCACAAATATTTGACACACGGATATCACGGTACAGGATTTTAGTGCAAATAGTGGAGCGTTGGCTTTTAGACATTAATTTGATCTTGCGGCCAGGTCAACAATTAAACGACATCAAATCAAAAATAATATTCAGTCAAAAAAAAGAGGCTATCCCTTCTGAGATAGCCTCTAAAAGTAGCCCGTAGGGGAATCGAACCCCTGTTACCAGGATGAAAACCTGGCGTCCTAACCCCTAGACGAACGGGCCGTTTTTTAAAGTGGTGCAAATATATCAGGCTGTATGATCTTTGCAAAAGATGACCTGAAATTTTTTAATTTTTTTTCTGCTCTGCTTTTTTTCAACCGCAAACGATTGTTATTCCACCACTGCCATCCAGCGACCTGAGATGCAAACGCAAAACGCTGAAAAACAACAAAATTGTCGACTTTTAGCCATTTTTTTAATTGGTTTTGGTATAGGCGTATTGTAATTTTGGCGCCGTAATGAAACAGTAACCTTTTAAACTAATCTCAATGACTAAAGTTGCAATTAACGGTTTTGGGAGAATAGGCCGACTGGCCTTTAAATCCTTATTGGAGAAAGATAATGTAGAAGTAGTAGCGATCAATGACCTGACGGATAACGCCACGCTGGCACACCTGTTGAAATATGATTCCATCCACGGAAGATTCAATGGAACTGTAGAAGCCACAGACGAACACCTGGTGGTGAATGGCAAAAAAATACTGGCCACGGCAGAAAGTGATCCTGCTCAGTTGCCATGGGCAGCAAATGGCGTGGATATCGTACTGGAATCCACAGGTAGGTTTGTCGACCAGGAGGGTGCTGGCAAGCACCTGCAGGCAGGTGCCAAAAAAGTAGTGATCTCCGCTCCTGCCAAGGGGGATATCCCTACCGTAGTACTGGGTGTAAACGAGGATACGCTTACCGGTAATGAAACCATTATGTCCAATGCATCCTGTACCACCAACTGCCTCGCACCGGTAGCCAAGGTACTGCATGATAACTTTGGTCTGGAAAAAGGATACATCACCACTATACATGCCTATACTGCCGATCAAAGGCTGCAGGATGCCCCTCACAAGGATCTGCGCAGGGCAAGAGCCGCAGCGCTTAACATTGTTCCTACCACTACGGGTGCCGCAAAGGCTGTAGGTCTCGTACTGCCGGATCTTAAAGGAAAACTGGACGGTAATGCCGTTCGCGTACCCACTCCTACCGGCTCGTTGACGGATCTTACCTGTATCCTGAGCAAGGAGGTAACTGCAAACGAGATCAATGCAGCAATGAAAGCAGCGGCTGACGGCCCTATGAAAGGGATCCTGAAGTATACGGAAGATCCTATCGTGTCATCCGATATCATCGGTGACCCTCATTCTTCCATTTTCGATGCGCAGATCACTTCCGTTAATGGAAACCTTGTTAAAGTAGTATCATGGTACGACAATGAAGCAGGATACTCTGCGAGGGTTGCAGACCTTATCAAGAAAATCTCTTAACAAGAGAGTAAAGGATATACTAAAGGCCACTCTTGCAGGGTGGTCTTTTTTTGTGTCTTTTCCGTTTAACGGGGATTATGTACAGTATGTACGCTCCGAAAGTCTTTAAAACCCAAAAAATGAAGGCGGTGTACTTGTTTTGCATAATCCCTTTCATACTTACCGGATGCCAGCAAAAGATCAGGAAGCATCAGATGTTAGGGAACTGGCAAATAATCGACATTAAATCCAGCGGAAGGTCGCTGTCCTCCTTCAAGAGCTTCGGCCTTACCTCGATCACATTCAATGCTGATGGCACCTACCGGTCCATGGAAAGTGATGAAGATGCATCAGGAAAGTGGAAGCTCAGAGGCAAAAAGCTTCAGCTTTATTCCCCTGCCGTAAAAGCCCTGAATGGAAAGACGCTTGCCCAGGAACGCGCCAGCGAATGGGAGGTCTTTGTTACCGATGGATGGATGCACTGGACCGGCACCAGTAAGTACAGCCAGCAGCATCTTCAGATCACGTGGAAAAACCATCTTTCATCCACATCCATGAAACCATACTCAGGACATTGGTACCTTACCGGTGATGGACGGCAAGAAGCAGATCTGGTGATCAATCCGGATCACTCTTTCCATTACAAGGCTAAAACCATTGAATTTGAGGGTACATGGCAGGCTGACGAACAACAGAAAATCACACTGATATCAGCAGGCAACCCCGACACGTCAGGCAAACAAAGCATAACACTGGGTTATGCCCGGGACACACTTTTTTTCCTTACCCCTAAAGGCATGCCCGGCAAATACAGCAGTTACTTTGTCAGAAAGGTTAAAGAGTAGCCAGTTGCTCATCACTGGCCTCAATATTGTGGTACACCTTCTGGACATCATCATCGTCCTCAAAGGCATCGATGAGCTTCATCAGTTTGGCAAAATCATCATCGTTCAGCGCTACTGTTGTGGTTGGGATCCTTTGTAACTCGGCAGATTCTGCCTCCAGTCCCTGCTCCTCCAGTTTGGATTGCATATTACCAAAGTCATCCATGGCGCTGGTCACCTCCACATACTCTTCTGAAAACTCCACATCCTCAGCTCCTCCGTCAATCAGCTCCAGAGTAAGATCATCTTCACTGATATTGTCTGTCTTTTTGATCAGGAAGATCCCCTTTCGCTCAAACATGTAATCCACTGACCCGTTCACTCCCAGACTGCCTCCATGTTTGGTGAACAGGGACCGCACATTGGACACGGTACGGTTAAGGTTATCAGTGGCACACTCCAGAAATATAGCCACACCATTGGGCCCATAGCCTTCATAGGTCACCTCGGTGTAGTCCACCGCATCGGAGTCTGTCGCCTTTTTAATGGCCCGTTCTATATTCTCCTTGGGAAGGTTCTGCCCCTTGGCATTTTGTATGGCCAGTCTCAGCCTGGGATTTCCATCCGCGTCGGGGCCGCCTTCACGGGCTGCTACTGAAATTTCCTTGATAAGTTTGGTAAATATCTTGCCTCTTTTGGCATCCTGTGCTCCTTTTCTGTGCTTAATGTTTGCCCACTTACTGTGTCCTGCCATTCCAATGATTGTTTAATGCCTTCAAAATTAGTCTTTTTTTAACTCTCTCAAATTCTTGTACCAAACATTCATGATCACCCCTACGATCACCAGCGCCATACCCAGATAGGTCATAAAGTTAAACTGTTCGTCAAAAAATATCCAACCAAAACTCAGAGCGTAAATAATGCCGGTGTAGTTTATACTGGATACCTTGGAAAGCTCTTCCGTCTGGTAGGACCGCGTCATGAAATATTGGGCAAACTGGGTAAGCACTCCGATAAGCAAAAGGTACAACCACTCCATTCCCTGCGGCTGAACCCAATTCAGCGCTGACCATGCACCTGTTAAAGGTCCTGTTACCAATGGAAAATAAAGTACGATCACCAGCGGATGTTCACTCATTCTGATCTTACGGATAAAATTATAGGCCAGTCCGGCAAACATAGAAGCCATTACGCCCAAGAGAAGATACCATGGTGTTATCCGTGTATCAAAACCATATACGATGAAGACCCCAAGAAAAGCAAGCATGAAAAACAACCACTGTACCGGGTTCACTTTTTCCTTAACAATGAATATACCCAGAATGGTAGTGAATACCGGTGCCAAAAACTGAAGCACAACAGCCGTAGCCAGTGGAATCACCTGTAGCAGGAAAAAATACATTACAAGCGCCACCGCCCCACAGCTGCCCCGCAGGATGAGCAGGAGACGATTCTTTTTTTTACCGAACAGGGACACCCTATTCATTTGCAGCATCCCCACACTGATGACCAGTGAAACCACTGACCGGAAAAACACGATCTCTACAGCGGGAATATTGGAGACCGTCTTTACCAGGACATTCATCATGGCAAAAAGAAAGGTAGACACTACCATGTAAATGACCCCCTTGCTGAACATGGCTGCAAAGAAGTCTCAAAAGGGACAGATATGGAAGGTATTTGAGAAGTTTAATAGGTGTTTACAGTTCGCCGTTCAATGTTCTAAGTTCTAAGTTCGGGATTGAACTTTGAACGTTGAACTTTCAACTCAGAACTTCACTGTGATGCACGGTCCTGGCTCCTGAGATCAGCAGTTCTTCCTTTATTCGTTGAAAGCTATCACCACCGAGGGAACGGATGGCATCTTCGATCAATGTAACGGAAAATCCTTCTTTCAGTGCATCCCGGGCGGTGTAGGCTACACAAAAATCACCGGCAAGGCCGCATAAAAACAATTCAGTTACCTGCTTCTCACGAAGGTAGCCGGCAAGGCCGGTACTTTTACGACGGCCATTATCAAAGAAACCGCTGTAGCTGTCTACTGTTCGGTCCATTCCTTTTCGGAAGATCGCCTCCACAGAACGAAAATCAAGGCTCTCATGGAATTCAGCGCCCTTCGACCCCTGAACGCAATGGTCAGGCCACAGGGTCTGGTCAATCCCGTTGAGCATGGTCTTTTCGAATGACTTTTTACCTTCATGATTAGAAGCAAAGCTCAGGTGATCCTGGGGGTGCCAGTCCTGGGTGGCAACTACCAGATCAAATTCATGCACTACCTTGTTGATCAGAGGAACGATCAGGTCTCCATCAGGGACCGCCAACGCTCCTCCAGGCATGAAGTCATTTTGTGCGTCTATGATGATCAGCGTTTTCATTTTGTGCCTTTTTTATATTGTTCGATAAGTTTGTCTCGTTCTTCCTTCAGTCGATCGCTTAATCCTACTTTATAGATATGGGGATTTTCGAATCTTTTATATTCCTGTGGCAGTTTTTTCAGCCGCCCCCTGCTATAGCTTGAAATGTCATTCAGCGTACACGGTTCTGAAACCCGCTCGCCGTTTTCCATAACTTTATGTAGCAATGGCTCACTCCGGCACTCCCCAACAACCAGCGATTTCAAAGGATCAAAGGGATGATGCATTGTATTTATCGCAGATTCCTCCGCCAAAGCCACTGCATCGGCGCCCATAAAATTCCCTTCATCATTGAACAAGCGAAAAACCTGCTTCCGGTGTGGTAGCGTAACCTTGGTAATAGACTCCGACAGCTTTATTCTGGGCTTTCCATGAATGAATGCCAGCTTGTATACGCCGTCCAGTGCCGCGTCCGGATGTCCGATCACCAGCTTGGTCCCTACTCCAAACAGGTCGATAGGGGCATCCTGCTGCAAAAGACTTTTGATCAGGTTTTCATCCAGTTGATTGGAAACTGCTATTTTGACGTAATCCAGTCCGGCACGGTCCAGCATATTACGGGCCTTTTTGGATAGGTAGGCAAGGTCGCCACTGTCCAGTCGAATGCCTTTCAGCCGCTGGTCCCGGGCTTCCATTTCCTTACCGATCCGGATCGCATTGGGGATGCCGCTCTCCAGTGTGTTGTAGGTATCTACCAGCAATACACAATCGTCAGGCCGGCTTTCCGCAAAATCACGGAACGCACTCAATTCGTCATCATAGCTCTGGATGAACGAATGGGCCATGGTACCGGAAACAGGAATACCAAAGTCGCGCCCTACTCTAACATTGCTGGTAGCTTCAACCCCACCGATCACCGCCGCACGGCTCGCATAGTACCCTCCTGCACCCTGGGCACGACGCAGGCCAAAGTCGATCAGCTTTCGATCTCCCGTTGCCAGTTTCATCCTGCTGGCTTTGGTGGCAATAAGTGTTTGGAAGTTCAGGATATTCAGCAATAAAGTCTCTATGATCTGGGCTTCAATAAGCGACGCCTCCACCCTTAGCACCGGCCTCGTTGGAAAGACCATGTCACCCTCCTGGGAGCTGTAGATCGATCCCCTGAACCGAAAATCTTTCAAATAGCGAAGAAACCGGGCATCAAAACCCTTTTCCTTCAGAAATTCCAGATCCCTTTGATCAAATCGAAGGCTTTCCAGCACCCCCAGCAGGTCCTCCAGACCAGCAAAAATCGCGTATCCACCATCAAAAGGTAGCTTACGAAAGAAATAATCGAACACAGCGCTATCTTCATTCTGTCCTTTCAAAAAGTAAACCTGTGCCATGGTGAGCTGGTACATGTCGGTATAGGTACCTGTAAAGTGTATAAGGTTATCCGAACGTGTATACGAATCGCGATTTGTCATATGCTGAAGTATTATGCTGAGAATAACCGGAGCGCTTATAGCCTGCCTTTGCCAGGCGCTCCGGTTTTCAGGAGGGAAAAATAATCAAAATATCCAATTCCTCCTTGTTCTGATGATTGTAAGGAGAACTCCGGCGAAGTTCGCTCTTTGCAGCCGGATCCAGGATGAGGGCTGTCAACGGTGCACATGATGTTGATCAACGCGGCAATAAGGCCACGTCATCATGCAAAACTTACGCTGCAATTACCCCTTTAATGATCTGTTCCTGCTGATCAAAGTCAACGCTCTCTGTTGACCGATATCATGTCTTTTTACAATAGAGTTGATCATTTTTATCAGCAACATGGTACTGCGAATAGCAGAGCTGATCAAACAATACGATGAACTGGCTGATAAATATTTTTCTGATCTTCATTTTCACATTCATCGTTTCAGTGGTCTCCTATTATGTATTCAAAGTGAAAGGACCATGGGAAAATTTCTGGATCAAGACCCTGCTGTTGTTTCTGTTCGTGCTTGCTGCCAGCTTATGGATAAAGCCTATAGGCCCGGAATGGTATGGTGTCAAGTGGTTGGTCTTGTTCATAGGCGCTCTTTTGTTCATACTCCTTCTGGCAGCTTTTTCACCCTCTTCCGATGATTCTCCTAAAATCCCAACCAACCTTTCACTAATACAACAAAAAAGGCTCGTTCATGAATATACCAACGAACGCAGGAGAGTACTTTTTTCGCTGGGCATGATGTTCTGGCTGCTACTGATCGTGCTGATCGTGATCGTGGTGGTGGGATACTATCTTTCCTGACACGCTGGCTTCTTACTTTTAGAAAAAACCCGTATCAGCATCTGTTTGCAATTATTAAAGCTAATGCGTTATTTTCCGGTAACAATGTGCTAAAAGACCCATGCATCCCATACTTTTCAAAATACCGGTCCCGGACTTTCTTGAAGGAGTATTGGGAGACCATCTCACCGTATATTCCTATGGTTTTTTTATCGTGCTGGGAGCAGTCAGTGGCGTCACCTATGTAGCCTACCAGACGAAAAGGAAATTTAATCTGCCATTTGATAAGGTAAATTCACTTTTCCTGCTGCTTCTGTTGGCCGCTATAGTGGGGGGGAAGATATTTCTTTACTTTGAAGACCCTGAACGATATGCCAACAATTTCAAAGCCCTGATCTCCGGCAGAGGGTTCGTCTTCTACGGCTCTTTGCTTTTCTGCATTCCGGCCATGCTGTTTTTTTTTAAAAAGAACAAGCTACCTACCATGCCTATGCTGGACATTATGGCCGTCACAACCTGCCTTGTACACATGTTCGGTCGTGTAGGATGTTTTATGGCGGGCTGCTGCCACGGTATAGAATGGCATGGTCCGTTGGCAGTAACTTTCACAGATCCGGTATGCCTGGCAAAACCTTTGGGTATGCCGCTGCACCCTACACAACTGTACAGCGCCGGTATGATCTTCTTCATTCTGATATTACTACTTGTTTTCAAAAGATATCAGCGCTTCGATGGCCAGCTTTTCCTTACCTACCTCATGCTTTATGCCATTGGTCGATCAGTTATAGAGGTATTCCGTGGTGATATAAGCCGAGGATTTGTAATTGATGATTATGTCTCCCACTCCCAGTTCATTTCATTGATTGTACTGGTGGTGACAGGGTATTTCTATTACAAATTCTACCGGAAATCACGTTCAGTGCCCCGGAAGTAATCCACTATTTTTTGTAAATTAGAAGTATGCTTGATTATTATCAGATATTGGGCATAGCGCGTAGCGCGCAGCTACCTGAGATCAAGTCAGCCTACAAAAAACTTGCCCTGCGCCATCACCCGGATAAGAATCCGGATGATCCGGCTGCGGAAGAACATTTCAAAAAGATCAATGAGGCGTATCAGATCCTGTCCGACCCCTACAAAAAGGCCAGCTATGACCTGCTGATCAACTACAACGAACAGAGGAAAGTACATACACCGCCACCACATGGCTATTCCAGAGCCTATAAATCGAGTCCGGAAAAGTCTGTCTACGACAGGTATGGAAAATACACCTGGAAAACAGCCCCTAAATATAAAACCGCTACTCCCTACAGGGTTGACCGGCAGTATTTCAGGAATCAGGCCATCACACTCGTGGCTGTGTTTGTGATCAGTTTGGTGATCACGGGGTTATTCCGGCTTAACAACTATCTGGAAGAACAGGAGGAGCTGCGTATCCAGGCACAGAATACACTGGCTGTCGCTGGTGCCCACAAGCTGTTCGAAGAGGGTAAATACCGCAAGGCCATTCAACTCATCACGCAGCTGATCCGTCAACAGCCCATAGAGCACATGTTTTATGAAGCCAAGGAGAGTATGATCACGGGACTCAGCGCCCTGGCCTCTGACAAATTCCGACGCCATAATTTCAGGGAAGCTATCAATGATCTGGAGGTGCTGCGTGATTTTCAGAAACCCATGCGCATCTCTACATGGGAAATGCTTGCCAGATCCTACTATGAAATTGGAGAATACAAAAAGGCTGCACATGCCTACGATTATGTACTAATGCGTGACGAAGGTAACATAGAGCTTATTATGAGAATAGGCGATATATATCTTGAAAAACTGGGAATGGAAGAAAAGGCATGGGACTACTATACGGAAGCAAGATACAAGTTCAAGGAATTGCAGAATCACAGCTATGGCGAGGCCTTTGAGCTGATCGTGCCCCTTGAAAACTTCTCAGAAGAGTATTATCAGATGTTCTACAAACGGGGCAAGCTCAATATCTCTCTAAAGAAATACAGGGAAGCCATCCATGATTTTAACTGGGCTGTCTCTATCCGCCCTGATTACGGCGAACCCTACTACCTGCGTGCGGTTTGCCGGTCACATACCGACAACGACCAAAGGGCCTGTTTTGACCTGAAAAAAGCCGTCGAACTTAACTATATACCGGCCCTGTCGCTTCAGGAGACACTTTGTAACTGATACAGCCTGGCCCGATTTTTTGAGCAACCCCAGGAATTACAGGCAAAGCATGCACCAATTTTGAAGCATTTTTTGTCAAAGTGACAAAGCAACGTTAAATTAGGTCTTGAAATACATCAATCTGTTTATGTCAATCAATTCCGAGCTGAGTGCAGAAGAACTGGAGTCTGTAAAGGAAAGCTTTTTTAACATCCTGGCGTTATTTTTAAAGAAAAAGAGCGTTGAAAGTAAGTATGTCGGTTGTCTGATGAAGTGGAGTGCTCAACTACACCTGTCACAGGAAGATCTTCATCATATCGAGGATAACTTCGATGAGCTGGAGTTTAAATCTCCTGATACAAAACTGGATAAACTTGAGGCCATTTATCACCTGGTACACATGATCTATCTGGATAATATTGTGGAAGATATCGAACTGGAGGTAGCTACGATCTACGCTAAAAAACTGGGATTCAGTGCCATGGTAGTAAGCGAGTTGTTCAAGTCCATCGCTACGGCACCCTTCGATGGTAAGAATACTTCGGATGTGCGCAATGAGATCACAGAATTTCTGGCCCTTTATAATGATGATCCCGGTGATCAATTATAAGGTCAGGCGGTACCTTCCGGCATAGCTTCGGACAGACTACTTTTTATTTGGTTAATCTGAAGGCATCAGAAACCAGAGTATAATATAGACCAGCGTACCCGGAAAGGCCGCGCTGAAAATAGATACAATAAGATAGATAAGTCTTACTTTACCCGGATCCCATCCGTAGTTCCTGGCTATCCCTGCGCAAACTCCGGCTATTACTCGTTGCTCTCTTGGCCTGCTTAATGACATAATTTGATTTTAGATTAAGTGTAAAATTAGTATATTGAAAAGTTTAATTTGATATATAATTCAAATTATCAGAACTTACGTCTTTATCTGTAGGCTATTTTTTGCTATGCGTAGTGCCAGATTATTTTTGTTGTTGACCGCTTTGGGATGTGTATTTTTAATGGCACCTCACCGGGGCCATGCACAGCGTTCTGAGCATAAGTTCCAGAAAAATAACCGCCGGTTTTACAAACGGAGATTCAAAGGTACTCTGAAACCCGATGTGCAATGCTCGCGACTATTAAAGAAAAAATATCGAAGCAGAAATGCCAAGGTGGTCATTAGAGGCAGGAAGCCTGAAAGTCTGCCTCTGGCGGAGTATGATCCCAATGACAGACCTACACCAAGACCTGAGCCGAAACCACAGCCGGTTGCCAAAACACAGACAAAGGATTTTCATGACAAACCCTTTGAGGAGCAAACCCTGGATGAACGCCATAAAATTGAAGACGAGGTGCTGGCGAAGAACAACCTTCCTTCCCCCACCTCAAGTGAGCATGAAGAAATAAGAAAGAGGGTCAGCGAAGAACTAAAAAACCACAAGGACGGAGAGCCTATCAAGCTGGAGCCTCTGTATTTCGTTTTTGATGAGGATGAATTTTCAGTAGTGGATATGGAACCCTTTCTGGTTGCCGTTGAATATGCTCTTCAGGGCAGGATCATTCTGATAGAAGGTCATACGGACAGCCGTGGACAGGATGACTACAATGTTCAGTTGTCTATTAAACGCGTGGAAAAGATCAGGCAGCTTATGCACGACATGGGAGTACCCGATGAAAGAATTTCCGTAGTAGGCTATGGGGAAGAGATCTCTACCCATGATAACGACACGCAGGAAGGACGTGAAAAGAACCGGAGGGTGGACTTCACCGTATTCTGACTGAGGCGTACATTTCGCTATGCTGAATTAACACATGACCCCTCACTTGTCAGGTCAGGAAACCAATAATTTATAACAATTAATGGATCAGAGTTAGCGTACCACGATCTATTTCCTGCCCATTTTTTTCAGTCACTACATAAAAGTAGGCTCCGGTAGGTGCAAGGCTTCCTGCATCCAGGTAGCCGTCCCAGAACGTACTTCCGCCTGCATCAAAATACAGTCTTTTCATCAAACTCCCGTTTCTGTTCACGATATCAATTCTTCCGGCAGTATGCTCAGGGGTATTAAAGGTCCACTTTTCACCTCTGCCCGGTGAAAACACTTTCTGCTCATCCGGGCATTCGTTACCGGAATTATAAAAGTTCTGGTAAACTGGCAGCCCCTTCCATCGGAGATCATCAGTCTGTAGGCTCCCGGTTTCAAATTGGTCTGTAGACTTTCTTTCATTGTAACGGAGTCAGGTAGCAGCATGATGACCCATTTATTGTCCTTTGCGCGCCGTATCCAGTCTTCTGCTATCCGTACAAAGCCAGTCCGGCACTCATCAGTCACCAGCAACGGATCGTTTGTCATGCCTGTAAAACAACTGCCGGCTTCAGTTCCTGAAGGCTGTACCGGCTTTATTTTGGGTGACGAATTAAGGGGCATTGTTACGTTCAGGTCAGAGGTCTTTTTACGGACAGGCTGCGGCAAAACCTGCAAAGGTCCGGCCTGTACCAAATCCGTTGCAGCATCTGCGTTCTTCTCATGATTGACCGGCTCCTCTGTTTTCTCTGGCACTGTATGAGTTTCCAGACGTGTTTTTTCCGTCGGAAGTACAGCATTACGATCAGAAGGCTCAGGAACCACCGGAACCCTGGCATCAGTGACCACCATACTGTCAACAGCTACCGGCACTTCGTTCAGCTCAGAAACCATCACATTGTCAGGTGACGTGATCCACCATGTCAATAGCCCTGCCACCAGTATTCCTCCCAGCCCCAGAGCCACTCTCCCGTTTCTTCCAAAATGAGAATGCCCTGCCCCATCCATCACATTTCTTATCTCTTTTTTTACAGTCAGCAATTCATGGTCTACTATCGCCTCCTGCACCACCCTGTGGGCCGCCACCTCCTGCCTGAGCGCTGGATCCGAGGTCATGGCTGCCTCAAAAATACGGCGCTCACCTTCACTCAATTCACCATTCAGATAAGCCTCTATCTTTTCTATATCCTCATTCATCATCTATAAGGTCAATTCATTTCTAAACCCCTCATGATCCTTAACTTTTTCTATCAGATGCTTCTTGCACTTGTATTTTTTCGACTTGGCCACATCTTCTGACTTAAACCCCATTCTTCGGGCTATCTCCGCCATGGAAAGTTTGTGGTAATAGGCCAGCACCAGTAGCTCTCTGCATGTTTCTCCCAACTGCCGGAACAGAAACTTCACCTTACTCTCCCTCTCCGACGTCAATACCTGTTGCAAAACCTCTTCTTCATCTGTCAGCTTTTCGGAGACTTCTTCCAGCCCCATCAGTCTGCTGTCCTTCTTTAATTTATTGATCCACAGATTCCGGGCTACCGTAAATATGAAAGCTCCTGTCTCATAGCGGTCATCATACCTGCCTAATTTCAATTGTTTGTAAAAGATCAGTACCGTGTCCTGAAAAATGTCCCTTGCATCCTCTTCATTCCCTCCTCTGCTCCTGACCATAGAAGCTATTTTTTCAAACTCATTTTTATATAGCAGCGCTATGGCTTTGTCATCTTTTCCGGCACGGATGTATTCCAGGATCTTTGTATCTCTCCTTTTCAATATGGTCCGTTTATTACCGCTACAATATCAACCCTTAAAAGTAACCGCTAATAAAAAAAAATTATGAGTTGCTGGCTGTAATTAAAAAAATAACATATTAGCAGCGAAAAAAACCAAAACACAAAAGAAACCGAAGCCTGATATTAATGAGAAAACAACCCCCTGTCTTCCTCGTTCTCATTTTTCATCTTTCCGGTTTCTCAGTAGTATGGGCACAGTCCATTGAATTGTTGCCCGTACGTTTTGCACTCTTTCCCACCCATTATCCCGTATTAAATCCTGCCCTTGTCAATATGAAAAACCCACGGTCACTGGCTATGGGCACACAACTGACTGCAGGAGGGTTTGAAAGTGTATATTCATTCTATCTGAACGGCGCCCTGACTATTTTCCCTGACGGTCGCCCCAACCAACGCCTGGGGATCACAGTAATGGGCGATTGGGAGGGTGAGCTCATTTCCCGAAGTTGGCTCAGTCTGATGTATGCCATCGAAATACCAGTGGCCGGAAAAGTGAGGATAGGCAGCGGAGCCCACATAGGACTGGTCAATTACATGGTACAAAATACCGTGGCCAGCCCTGGCGGATCGGATATGGCTCCGGTGATCTCGGTAGGGCTTAAGGTACGTGATGACCGCGGTCATATAGGCTTTGCCTTTAACCAGACCAACCGGCCTACGCTGGTGCCGATTGAACAGCCTGTGCGTTTGAACCGGCATGTAAACCTGACTTCAGACTACAACTTTCAAATGAGCAGGATGTTTGTTCTGACCCCGGCGCTCTGGGTGCGCTGGCTAAGGGATGACTATCGGGAATACACCTTCAGCCTGGAAGCCATGCTGGACGATATTTTTTCCTTTCAGACCCTTTGGTTCCATCAAAGGAACCTGACGTTTGGTTTTGGAATGAAGAACATTCGTTTTGCCAAAACAAATCTTCGGATACAATTTTCCTACACCGTACCCTTCGGAACGGAGGTATTCGACCAGTTTAAATTGTACGAGGCCCACATTGGACTAAATGATTTTTGATGTATTCATGATATGGCTGGTTACTTTCCGCCTGTACCTGTGTAGTGTAGGTATAGGAACAAAAAGATTTTTACTTGAAATGAGACATTTTTTCACCATTTTTTTGATATTGACAGTGGTCTGTTGCAATTCACTGCAAGCTTCGGTCACGCCGCTGTTCATTTGTAACAGCACAGCCGGAGCATTGTTCGGAAACGAATATTCAAGGCATCACACCGCCGGAGGATTGACCGACCGACCTGCTCTCAGTTTTTACACTATACCCGATACAGCCTTTGCCCAATGGCTGGATAGTAATTTTGCAGATCTTATCGTAAATGATGATCAGCTGGACCTGACGCGTGCATCTGAAATCACCGAAATGAGAATAGAATGGGATGGTGTAACCAATGGTCCTGAAGGATACTTATTTCAAAGGATCACCAACCTGGACGGTTTACAACACTTTATCAATCTGCAAAATTTTGTAAGTAATGCACACCTTCAGAACGTCCCGAACCTTTCCGGTCTGCAATTTCTGGAATCATTCATAGCTACCAATGCCAACCTCTCGTTCAATCAAAGACTGGCGTTGGAAGGTCTTGCATTGACTACGCTTACAATAAACAATACGAATTTCAAATTCACATCCCAGAAGCCCTTTCCCGAACCTTTCGATATCAACATCACCATGTATCCGACCGTTTCGGAAGTAGTAATTAAGAACGCCAGCCTCAGGGATATACATGATCAAAGTATATTTCACTGGTATAAAAACGGAGAACTGATACAATCTGATAAGGCCGATTCGCTGGTGTTGACCAATTTTGACCGAAGTGATGTGGCCACATATTCAGCGCGTGTCTCTAATCCTCTGTTTGAAGGAGACACACTCTATTTTCTGCGTCATCACGTGGCCATCGATAACCTGCCCACCTGGTGGATCGAGGACATGAGAATGAGTTCTCCCGTCGTGGATGACCACTTCATTTCCTTTGAGTTCGGTAATTTTTCCGGTATTGAAAAAGGAGATATACTGGGGCTGTTCTATGAGGACGGATCCGGCATCTTACAACCAGGAGCCACAGGCATCTGGACAGGAAGTTACATGCATGGGATCTTTACATTAGAGGGGGATCCGGACGGTATAGCCCCAAAAACAGGTTTTGAACAAGGGGAAAAGATCCATTACAAATTATGGGACCCGGAGCATTCTGTTGAATATGACATACAACCCGTCTATGCCACCAGAGATGAAGTATATGATCAGTTTCTGATCCCGGAACAGGTACAGTTGAATATGACTGTACACCATGACGGTTTCTTTTACCCCTCTACCGGTCAGTATGAAGGAGAGCAGGGCCCGCAGACCGGACCCCATGTTTACTGGTATGAGAATGGCTTTACTACCAGTTATATCACGCAATTGACTGGTAAGCCGGTACTATATTATCCTGTTCGCGATACTGCTTTTGTAAACTGGCTCGACACTAATTTCAGCGGACTGATCGTAAATGGCAACCAATTGGATGTTACCAGAGCTGAGCAGATCACCGAACTTAACACGGATTTCCATCATATAGAACAAATAAAGGACCTCGATGGGTTGCAATATTTTTCGCAGCTCGAGGTTTTCACCTGCCGGTCCGTAACACAAAAAGTGCCCGACCTCTCTGGCCTTACCAAATTGAGGACCTTTGTGTTAACAAACGCCAATCTTTCCTTTACCTATTTGGAACAACTGAATACGCTTCAGGTGGATTCTGTCCATGTAACGAATACCCATTTTACATTCAATGTATCAGGAGCTTCGCAGCAGGTAGACTTAGGAGATCTGGTTGACCTGGGCGGTACGGTTGAACTTTCGAATAGCTCCCTTCAGGATATGCATCCGCAAAGTGTCTTTCAATGGTATAAAGGCCAGGAGATGATCCCGGGTGAAACGTCAACCACCCTTGCCATAACAGATTTCAACAGGCAGGATGTAAATGTATACCATGCCAGAGTCACCAATCCGCTGTTTCCCGGTGATACGCTGAAATTTTATCAACGTATGATAGCTATTAATAATCTGCCAGTATGGTGGCCGTCCCAACTGGTTTACGGCAGTGGCATCAGAAATGACCAGTTTATGCTCTTTCCTGAATCATCCTATCTTGAAGAAGGGGCCATCGAACCCGGGGACTTCATAGGTATTTTCTATGAGGACGAACTGGGGAAAAGGCAAACACGTTCTGTAAGCATCTGGACCGGTGATGATTTGATAGGCACAGGTTCCATTCTTCCCGGTGACCTGGATGCTATGGACCCAAAAACCGGTTTCGAGGAGAATGAACCGCTCCATTTCAGACTGTGGGATCCGGTGCGGGGAGCGGATTATCCCGTACAGGCGGAATATGCTCCTGCGGGAGAAGAAGAATCCATTTTGCAGGCCTCCGATAATTACAACCACCTGACAACGAACCTAAGGGCAAGTAACAACAACTACAGCTTTATTAATGACGGACGCTTTCACCCGTCAACGGTCATCTCTCACAACCCACCACCTTCGCGATTTAACTATTCCTTTTCAGTGATAGTCAACTGGACAGGCAAGCCACATTCCTATTACACATTGAAGGACACTGTTTTTGCCAACTGGCTTGGCTCCAATTTCACCGGGTTGATCGTAAACGGAAATCAACTGGACATAACAAGGGCTGGCGGGATCACGAAGCTTAACATTGGTTCTACCGAAATCAAGGGTCTGGATGGTCTTCAACACTTCTCGCAACTTCAGATCTTCACAAGTGAATCGGCAATACAACGGGTACCGGACCTTTCAGGACTTGCATCCCTTCAGACCTTTCATGCTACCGGGGCCAATCTCTCATTTACCCACATCCGAGCCCTGCAAGATCTTAGTCTGTCGTCTCTGGTGATAGAAAATGATCTTTTCAGTTTCGCATCAGAGGAAAATTTCGCTCCCCTGAGCATTATTTATGCACATAAGCCACCGGTGGCCGGATACCCTGCCGGCAGCACCATCCATTTCCGTAACGAAACCCTGAAGGACATACATCCTCAAAGTGTCTTCCACTGGTATAAAGACGAAGTTCTTGTTCAGTCAGGCAACTCAGATACTTTCAGGGTTGGGAATTTTGAGCGTGAAGACATTGCCGGGTATTCTGCTCTGGTAACCAACCCTCTTTTCCCGGGGGATACACTCAGGTTCGTCACTCAATTCATAGCTATTGACAATAAACCGGCATGGTGGCCTGAAAACATAAAAAGCAACGCTGTAGCCGGAGACCATATGGCCTTATTCCCCAAAACGGAAGATCTGATGGCCGGTGCGGTGGAACGCGGTGACTTCATAGGTATTTTCTATCGTGATGAACAGGGCATGCTGCAAACACAATCAGCCGGTGTATGGCTGGAAAATGAATTACTATGGTTCGTTCTACCCGGTGATATCCACGGACCGGAACTCAAAACAGGCTTTACTGAAGGGGAACCCCTCCTCTTTAAGCTCTGGGATCCGGTGACACAAAAGGAATTTGACGTTACCGCGGAATATGCACCTCCTGGAAACGAGGCCGAAACCTTGATCAGATCCACTTTTGATGGATTCCTGGAAGAGACAGATATTTTGGTGTATGATGATGGTCTTTTCCATCCTATACCGGTCAGCCCAACAGGAAGTGGCGGGAACTGGTCTATCATCACCAACCTTATTGGCAAAAACAACACCCCATGGGAAGCGGTGACCGGAGGCCCTGGAAATCATCTGGTGATCATTCCATCCGACGTAGCCGCAGATATCCAGGGACAGCCTCTGGAAAACGGAGACTATGTTGGGTTCTTCTTTGAAGGAGAGAATGGAGAGCTGATTTGTAGTGATTTTGCACTTTGGACTGGTGAAAATCTTGCACTGAGCCCATGGCAGTCAAGTGACACTCCAAAAAACGGCTATGCCATCAGCGAGCCCCTCAAATTAAAAATATGGAAAGGTAATACCGGTATGGAATATCTGGCAGATGAGATCGCTTTTGTAAACCAGCCACCCTTCGATGCCAGTGGTCTGTTCACGCCCAACGGCATGAGCCAGGTCAGCTCCATTACCGTAATGACTCCGTGTACAGAACAGTCCATTCCTCTTCACCCGGGGTGGAACCTCATCTCCAGTTACATTATACCTGAGGAAACGAGTATGAGTAACGTTTTCGCCAATATTGGTCAGGTATTGGTAAAAGACGATCTGGGAAGTATTGTATACGCCCCTCAAAATGGTATTACCACCGGTCAATGGGATCACCGGCAAGGGTATCAGGTGTTTGTCATATCGCCTGACACACTCAGGGTCTGTGGTGAGGCTGTGCCGGAAGGATCCGCCATCAACATACCCTTAAATACTTATCCTTATTTCCTGCCCTACTGGCATGAACAGTCAGCTCCGGTAAGTGAGGTAATGACCTCCCTCGAAGGCAGGTATGATTATCTGCAAAGGATCAGGTATGATGTCAGTGAGCAGCGCTTTGTGGCAGACAATTATATTCCCTCACACATCATTGACCCTCCGATCGATCAGATAGGAAATATGGAACCCGGGTTGGCTTATAAAATAAAAATGAACGAGCCTTCCACATATACGTTCCGGAATCTGTCAGGCACAAGTGGCCGACTGTTCAATACTATGGCAAGAACACATGATCGTGATTTCCGCTACTACACCGACATCGACCAAAAAGATATTGACAACGCTATAGTGGTTATACCCGCGGATGTTCTGGAGAAGCTTAAAGGCATAAAATCCGGAGATGAACTGGCAATAAAAACACCATCAGGAGAAGTGATGGGGGCCGGCATCTTCTCCGGCGGATCAATGGCCCTGACGGCATGGGCGGTTGAAAACGTTAAGCATGGTGACCTGCTTGAAATAGAGGTATGGCACGCAGCAACCGATGAAACCGATAAGCTGCAAACTTCATACACTAAAGAGGGAGGCTATCTGCCCGGAAGCCTGATGATCGTATCTGATCTGAAAAGTTTGAAAAACGATACTTTTTCAGAAGATATCCGGTTTGCAGCATATCCGAATCCTGTACATGAGAAATTGTATGTGCGTCTTCCTTTTACCAACAACGAAAAGGGTACAATGCATATAACAGACCTTACCGGGAAGATCATCTGGCAGCAGGATATAGCTGCTACACTGGAAATCATGAACATCGACGTTTCCTCAATGGAAAGGGGCGTGTACATGCTGGAAATCAATGTGTCCGGAGAAAATGACCCTTGGTCGGTCCGAAAGAGAATTGTTATTGCTGATTAAAATCTGCTTAATTTTATAAAGTAAGATCCAGGGTATGAATATCAGAATTAAGGTTGTTTTACTATTCATTGTCTTTCTGAGCGCCGGCATGGTCCGTGCTCAGGAGGCTCCCTGGACTTTTACCCCTTCTTCCCTGTCACATACGATCTTCATTGCGGCTGAAAATGTTCCCACTATCGATCAGTCGCCGCTGGATTCCGGTGATTACATAGGGGTTTTCTTTCTGAATGATCAGGATCAGTTGCAAAATGCCGGATTTACGCAATGGAGGGAAAGCGATACTTTCATAACTGCCTATGGGGATGATGGTATTACCGACGGATTCCTTCCCGGCGAAACATTCCAATTCAGGATATGGCGCAGGAACAGTCAGTGTGTGATACAGGAATTTGAAGCGGAATACCTCACCGGTGGTCTCTATACCAGTGCTGAAACATTCGAATCCAACGGGATCAGTGGAATATCGAACCTTTCCGGCAGATCTTCCAGTATCACCTACTCTACCGCTCAGTTGTGCTCCAACGGCCAGACACTTATCCCCATACTTTCATCCACTCCGGACCAACTTGCCTTTTCATCTTCCAATGGTCTTCAAATTGATGTAAATACCGGTGCCATTGACCCCTCTCAAAGTGAGCCGGGAGTATACACAGTCACTTACATGTCAAACACATGTCTGGTGTCCAATGAGTTCGGGGTCACCATTAGTGATGCGCCGGTAATTGACCTGCCTGCTACGCTTTCAGGCTGTGATTCGGTAGTGATCGGTATGGCAGAAACACCGGGTAACACTTATCTCTGGTCTACGGGAGAAAAATCAGCTGAAATAGCCGTAGGACAAAGCGGGAATTACAGTGTTCAGGTCACTGCTCTGAACCAATGTCAATCGGTTGAATCCATAAGAGTAGTGGTGAGCCCTCCCCTTGTTCCCGGCACTGTTAACCCGCAAACGGAATTTGCTCCCTGTGCTACAGAAGGGCGTCTGCTCATAGACGCAGAGGCCATAACGGGAGGCATTACACCTTTTGACTTTTCAGCGCAAAATATTGAAGGTAAGATCTTTACATCATCGGACGGTATGTTTGACGGTCTCCCCGAAGGCAGCTATCACCTCACATTATCTGATTCGTTGGGTTGTACGACGGAATTGTCCAATGTCGAATTTCTGAACCGGTTGCGCTGTGAAACAGCAGTACTCACCCCTAACAATGACGGTGCTACAGAGTCTCTCTTTATTGAAGAAAGCGGAAGGGCACAGGTATATGACCGCAATGGCATCATACGAAAAGAAATTGCCATACCTGCCTACTGGGACGGAAAGAGCGAGTCAGGTGAGATATTGCCCATGGGAATCTACCTGATCGTGGTGAATGGCACCAAAAAAATGACTGTCACTATTGTACGGTAACATCCGATCTCTCCGGAGCATATTTTAAGTGTTTACAATAGCATCCTCACATGCCATAATTAATTACTCAGTTGTTTTTCATCCGTTCCGTTACGGCTAATTTTGCCGGATGAATTTCAGTCATGATATTTTTCTAAAGCACCTTGCTCAAACTACCGGATCTCCCCTCCTGCTGGACATTGAAAGAGCTGAAGGGGTCTACCTGTATAGTCCGGAAGGCAAAAAATACATGGACCTGATCTCCGGTATTGCAGTCAGCAACATAGGTCACAGGCACCCAAAGGTGACCGCAGCTATAAAAGACCAACTGGACAAACACCTTCATGTAATGGTCTATGGAGAATACGTACAGTCAACTCCTAACCTGCTGGCTAAAAAACTGACCAGCCTGCTCCCTGAAAAGCTGAACTGTTGCTATTTTACCAACAGCGGCACGGAGGCTAACGAAGGTGCGCTGAAGCTCGCCAAACGATACACGGGGCGCACAGAGATCATTGCCTGCCGTGGCGCCTACCATGGCAGCACGCATGGCTCATTGAGCGTATCGGGCAACGAGGCGAAAAAAAGCGCTTTCAGGCCTCTGCTACCGGATGTCCGGTTCATCGACTTCAATGCAATGGAACACCTTGACCTTATCACCACACGTACAGCCTGTGTGATTCTGGAACCTGTTCAGGGAGATGCCGGGGTCAGGATCCCCTCCAATGAGTACCTTCAGGCGCTACGAAAAAGATGTGATGAGCAGGGTGCACTGCTTATTTTTGATGAAATACAAACCGGTATAGGTCGTACAGGCAGGTTATTCGCCTTTGAGCATTTTAATGTCATACCGGACATCCTTACATCCGCCAAAGCATTGGGAGGCGGTCTGCCTGCAGGCGCCTTCATTTCATCGTATGAGATCATGCACAGCCTCACTCATGATCCTATGCTTGGGCACATTACCACCTTTGGAGGAAACCCTGTTTGCTGTGCCGCTGCCCTGGCAACACTGGAAGTACTGGAAGAGGAAGATCTTCTTGCCCAGGTAGAGGAAAAGGGCAAGATGTTCGAAAAACTGATCCATCATCCCAGAATAAAAGATATCCGTCGTATCGGCCTTATGTTTGCCTTTGAGTTTGAAACGGAAGAGGAAGTATACCACATAGTGAAGGAATGCCTTCATTACGGGGTCATCTGTTTCTGGTTCCTTTCATGCCCCAACAGTTTCAGGATCGCCCCACCCCTTACCATTACCCATAACGAGATCAGAACAGCCAGTGATATTATCTTGCAGGCCATACAAAAGTTATAGCTGCTGAACAGCATCTACTGATCACAGATATGGCAGATAGAACTATTGCCATAGATAGCTGCCATAGCAAAGCCCACTCATCGGCTGACATGGGGGCCCACCAATGAGTGGGCAATATACTGCCAGGCTCTACAATGACTACTTGAGATCGGGGATTATCCGGTAGCACTGCAGATTATCCAGGTTCAGGAATAGCTGACTTTTGGTCAATAATCTCTTGAGTTTGATGTCCCTTTCCTTCTGGTCTGGTTTTACTGAGGTCTCGTATAACAAGTCCAACTTGTCATCGTAGACGCGATAAAGGTTCAGATGATTCATGATTTTGAGTTTTTGAGTTTGTTGTTATTAAGTTCTGACTGTTCAAAATCAAAAAGCGTACCTGAACATAGAATATGATCAAAATAAACCTTTGAGCTAGTGATGTTTACGGGTAAAAAGAGAAATTGTTCCTTTTCGTACACTTTGATTCCGGTAAAGGACAGTCATTTTGCTAAATTGCATGCTTAATTATGGCAAAACAAAGGACAATGCGCGACCCGGGGACGGGCACGGAATACAGCTCCCATTCAAAACGGGTGATCAACAAGGATGGCTCATTCAATGTGAAAAAAACAGGCCTCAGTCCAAGCACCCGAAATGCCTATCAGTCACTTATAAAAATGACATGGGCACGCTTTTTCCTCGTAACCTTTGCTTTTTTGGCTTTTGTGAACGCAGTATTTGCCTTACTCTATATGCTTATCGGCATTGAACAGTTGGGTGAAACAGAGAGCAGAAACCTGCTGGATCAGTTCCTCTATGCCTGCTATTTCAGCTTTCAGACGTTTACTACGGTCGGCTACGGGATCTATCACCCTATGGGACATCTTGCCAATATTGTAGCCACTGTGGAAAGTATTCTGGGCTGGATGTGTTTCGCCATTGTCACCGGGATATTGTACGGCCGCTTTTCAAAACCTTCTGCAAGGCTAATGTACAGTGAAAAGGCGCTCATGGCCCCCTACCGGAACGGCCTTTCCAGCCTGCAGTTCAGGATCGCCAATATGCGCAA
Organism: Flammeovirgaceae bacterium BBD 1991-12; assembly: GCA_001657315.1. Lineage (GTDB taxonomy): Bacteria > Bacteroidota > Bacteroidia > Cytophagales > Cyclobacteriaceae > Fulvivirga. The sequence continues at coordinate 55,723 of LYSV01000043.1, forward strand.
TAGCATGCTTATGGAAATGGAGGCTACCGTGCTGCTTGTCATGGTGGATAAAACACAAAGATCATGGAAACGTGAGTTCATCCGGCTCCATCTGGAGCGGGAATATATCCTGTTTTTTCCTCTCACATGGACCATTGTTCATCCCATTGATGAAAAGAGCCCGTTTTATCAAAAAACCCAAAAAGACATGGAAGACATGGACGCTGAACTTCTCATCAGAATAAAAGGGTATGACGATACCTTCGCCCAGACGGTCCATTCACGCTACAGCTATAAGTGTGCAGAGATCATATGGGGAGCAAAATACACGCCCGCATTTGATACGGATTCCAACGGTGATATCCAGCTCTTCTTTGATCAGATCCATGAATACGAAAGGGTGAATCCTGGTTAGTTATGGGAAAATGGTATTTTCCGTTTGTAGTTTACTGCAAACCTTGCCATATGGGCAGTTGGCAATGACGCCTTTGCTGACTGCCGACTGATCATCAGGTTTTTTTTCGATTTCCTATCAAAACAGGATTAGACAACAGATGCGCTATACATCCGGAGTGTCCAGCTCAGTGATCAATTTACTGATCTCTTCCTCACTCAGCTCATGCTTGACAATCTTTCCGTCAAAGTAATCTTCATAGGCTTTCATATCAAAATTCCCATGACCACACAGGTTGAACAGAATGGTTCTTGGAACCCCTTCCTCCCTGCACTTATTGGCTTCATGGATGGCCGTGGCGATGCCATGCGTAGCTTCCGGCGCTGGTATGATCCCTTCGGCCCGGGCAAATGTGACCCCCGCCTCAAACACTTCTACATTATCATGAGCGACAGCCTCTATCAGTTTATCCCGAAGGAGCTGGCTAACGATCACGCCGGCTCCGTGATATCTCAAGCCACCGGCATGAATGGGGGCCGGTATGAAATTATGACCGAGGGTATACATAGGCAATAGCGGTGTCATCCCTACAGTATCACCAAAATCATATTTAAACACCCCCCTCGTAAGCTTAGGGCAAGACGCCGGCTCACTGGCAATACACCGGATACTTTTACCTTCCTCCAGGTTAAACCTTAGAAAAGGAAATGCCAGCCCGGCAAAGTTTGAGCCACCACCAAACGGAGCTATCACGATATCCGGCAGGTCACCGGCTTTCTCCATTTGCTGTACTGCCTCCTGACCGATGATAGTTTGATGCAGCTTTACATGATTGAGCACGCTGCCCAATGCATATTTTGTATCCTCATTGGTGGCCGCCCTTTCCACCGCTTCTGAAATTGCAATGCCCAGGGAACCTGTCGTGTCCGGATCTTCGGCCAGAATTTTCCGGCCGGCTTCGGTAGCTTCTGATGGGGACGGGAACACCTTTGCTCCCCACGTATTCATCATTACCTTGCGATAGGGCTTATGATCGTAGGATAGCCTGACCATGTATACTTCACATTCTATGTCAAACAGGTTGCAGGCAAAGCTCAGGGCACTGCCCCACTGTCCTGCGCCGGTTTCTGTGGTGATGCGGTTGATCCCCTCCTGTTTGTTGTAGTACGCCTGCGCCACCGCTGTATTGGGTTTATGAGAACCGGCAGGACTGGTACCTTCGTATTTGTAGTAGATCTTTGCCGGCGTATCCAGCGCTTTTTCCAGACCATAGGCCCTGTACAGCGGTGTAGGCCTCCATAATGAATAGATATCACGCACCTCATCCGGGATCTCCACCCATTTCTCCGATGTTACCTCCTGCTCAATAAGCGCACCGGGAAATAAAGGCGCGAGGGCTTCAGGCCCTATTGGTTCCTTCGTTCCCGGATGGAGGGGTGGCAAAGGTTTATTAGGCATGTCGGCTATGATATTGTACCATTTTTCAGGGATCTCATGTTCATTCAGCGTTATTTTCCTGTTTTTCATTCCGTTTTTTAAATGATCAGTTCGTTATGTAAAAGATCAGAAATAAACCGGTCATTTACAATGAAATTACGAATAAGAAAGAGTATTTCTCTGGTAATGAAGCTATTACAGGAGATTCAATAACCTTACCTTTCCTGACTTCATCCTTACTAAGCTTCAGAAGCTTAGTAAGGGTTCGATTGTACTACGAGGCAGACACAAAAAAAGCTGCCCGGTATGGACAGCTTTTATAAGCAGTATCAAAGCCAATAAATGCCTTATTTTCTTTTGAAGAAGACTTTGTATTCTACTTCCACACCGTCTTCTATATCAACCTCGGTCAATACAAGCTCACCATTGATCACTTCAGCCTTAACGCCTTCAAAGTACAACTGTCCATCATCATAGACCTCATTGTTGTTAGGGTCTAACCGATCCTGATGTTCAAAGTCTACCACAGTCAATGTTTCATCTGTTTCATTAAAAGCCCAGAAACCAAGATATGTGTCATCTTCAGTGACAGTCGCTTCAGCATAGACAGCCGTACAGGTGGCGGAGGACTGTTGTTCGTCCAAAATCTCTTCTTCTACAAAATATTCTTCGTAGTAGGACCCATCGGCATTCAGCACAAATATCCAGTCGTCCCTAAGTACTTTTGAATAAAGCACATCCTGAAGAAGCTGCCCTCCCTGACATTCTACGGTGGTTAGATCATTGTCTTCGTCGTCAGGTGCTGACCTGTCAAATATCCATTCTCCTACGATAGATGCATTGCCGCCCCAGGCTTCCACCTCTACACAAACCTGTTCTACAACACTGATATTGCCAATGGCATCATAAATACAAATTTCATAGCAAAACTGGCCGGGCTCGATCACCTGGTCAAAGTCCACATTGATCAAAAGATCACCTTCAGCGGTTCTTCTGCCTACGGAGGAAGATTTAGTACCGGGTCCACGTCTGCCATTTGTGGAAAACTTATCAGCGGGTACATCAAAATAACCTTCTACCTTTGTTCCATCTACATCCAGCAACTGAATGTATGCTCCCGCTATATCGTCATTTGATGAAAAAGTGATATCAAAACCTGTTCCCTGAAATGCCTCCTGGCTGTTCGAACCTATCTGAAAGTCAAGGGTACCTGTAGGAGCCGGGGCCGAACCGGATTGTTTAGTGCCTCCAGAGATAGAAACACCCTGAGAAAGCTCTGAAACAGGAATAGATCGCTCCTCAGTAAGGTTCTGTGCATTCGCTATTTCTATGTTCGGATCAACTCCCGGATCATCGTCACCACAGGAGGTTATAGCCAGAACTGCAAAAATGTAAATAACAGGTAAGGAAACTTTTCTCATAGTTTAAAAAATTAAAGGTTATTGATTAAACAAGCTTCTGTTAATCAGGCATCTATGAAAAAAGTAACCGTTTGGGGATAACTTTTGCGGGAGGGGTCAGATAGTTTTGAACCGTCAGGCCCCTCCTACAAGGAAAGCCGCACCAAATACCCCTGCACTGTCACCCAGTTTAGGGCGCACAATACGGGTATCGAACCGTGAGTTGAAAACATGTTTAGATGCCTCTTCAACACCTCGGGTATAGAGCACATCGAGATTGCTTACACCGCCACCCAGTACGATCACTTCGGGATCCAGGATATTGATCACCACGGAGATCGCCAGCCCGAAAAAGTGTACCAGCCGGTCTATGGTTTGTACTGCAAAGACATCACCGTCAGCCTCCAGGGCCACGATCTCTTTCAATGTTTTCTGCTGACCTGACAATTCCGTGTAATATCGCTGCAAGGCAGGACCGGCAATGACGGTCTCTACGCATCCCTCCTTACCACAGTAGCACGGACCGCCGGAGCTATCCAGAAAATTATGTCCCCATTCTCCACCTATTCCCTGACCGCCGTTGATCACTCTTCCGTTGATCACTACACCCCCACCGACACCAGTGCCCATAATGACCCCAAACACCACCTCAGCCTGAGGATTAACCTCCCGTACAGCTCCCATTCTGAACTCAGCAAGGGCAAAACAATTGGCATCATTTGCCATTTTCACGGGTATGCCCAGTTTTTCCTCCAGATCTTTCCTAAAGGGCTTGCCATTAAGAGCGGTGGAATTGCTATTCTTCTGTAGCTGGGTATGAGGGTCAAGAGCACCGGGTGTGCCAATCCCAAGTATTTCCGGATGATGTCCAACTTTTGCCGCGATCTGATCAACCAATATCTTTATCTGGTTCAGGATATGATCATATCCCTTCTTCCCTTCCGTAGGGATCCGCTCCCTGACGAGTATTTCGTGATCGTCCCTTGACTTTAATACTACACCTTCAATTTTGGTACCGCCAAGGTCAATACCCCATATAGTTTGATGTGCCATTTTCAGTTCAGTTTAAAACAGTTTTTCCCAGGATCTCTCAAAATACAAGCAACAGCATTGAAAGATATAAAAAGACCTCATGGGTCAGATGGCTACTAGCTTGTAATATTTCTTTTGCCAAGACCCGGAAAGAGAACGGGCTTCCGTCATACTATCCTGAATACTTTCGCTTCCCAGGGTCTCAGTTCACCCGGAGTATTCCTTTCATTATAATTTCCCACTTCCAGCTCACCATGAACCTGAGTCAGTAGATCAACAAGAAGGTGTTGCTCACTCATATTCAGCGCTATTAAAAACCGGTGATCGTCATCCCAACGCTCGTAAATGTACAAATTCGGATCATCTTCCATCAGGCATTGATAATCCCCATACACTAGGGTCGGGTTTGCTTTTCGGTAGCTCACCATTTTCCTGTAGTAATGCAATACTGAACCCGGATCGGCTTCCTGAGAAGCTACGTTGATCTCAGCATAGTTCGGATTAGACCTGATCCATGGTTCCACAGCGGAAAATCCACCATGGACATCACCAGTCCATTGCATCGGTGTTCTTGCGTTATCACGGCTTTGTGCGTGAATAACAGTAAGAAAGTGCCCCATGTCATGCCCTGAGCTTTCTGCCGCTTTCCAGCTTTCCAGAGTCTCGACATCGCGATAATCCTTTATACCCTCAAAGGCAACATTCGTCATCCCCAGCTCATCTCCCTGGTAGATATAAGGGGTCCCCCGCAGTGAAAGAAGTAAGGTAGCAAGGAGCTTCGCGGACTCCACCCGGTACTGCCCGTCATTACCAAACCGTGATAACATTCTGGAGAAGTCATGGTTACCCAGAAAAATACTGTTCCACCCTCCGTCTTTCAACTGCTGGTCCCAGTCGGAGAATATCTTCTTGAAACAGGTCAGCTTGTAGGGCACGGGATCGAACTTCCCACCCGGACCATTGTCAATGAACATATGATCAAAATGAAAGATCATATTAAGCTCATGACGGTTTTCATCTACATAGTCCATGGCATTTTCCAGATGAATACCTGGACCTTCCCCCACCGTCATAATATCGTACTGACTTAGCACTTCGCGATTCATCTCATTCAGATATTCATGGATCCGTGGGCCATTGGCGTATTGTTTTTCAATGATCTCTCCGTAATTATCCATGTTCACATCGCTGAATTCCAGCCGTTTGGAGATCAGTGAGATCACATCCATCCGGAAGCCGTCCACGCCCTTGTCAAACCAGAACTTTATGATATCATAGATCTCCCGCCTGACTTTTGGGTTTTCCCAGTTAAGGTCGGGTTGTTTTTTGGTGAAGAGATGCAGATAGTAATCTTCCGTGGCTTCGTTGTACTCCCACGTGCCACCACCAAAAAAGGACGGCCAGTTGGTAGGAGGCCGGCCATTGACACCCGTTTTCCAAAAGTAATAATCACGATAAGGACTATTTCTGGATTTCCGGGCTTCCTGAAACCAGCGGTGCTCATCGGAAGAGTGATTGGCCACGAGGTCCATCAACAGGCGCATACCCCTGTCATGTATGCTTTTGAGCAGGTTATCAAAATCAGCCATGGTACCAAACTCATCCATGATGTTGCGATAATCGCTGACATCATAACCATTGTCATCATTCGGCGATTTGTAGACAGGACAGATCCAGATGATGTCCGCGCCCAGTGATCTTATATAATCCAGCTTCTCTATGATCCCCTGCAGATCACCTATACCGTCGTTATTACTATCCTTAAAACTGCGTGGGTAGATCTGATATACCACGCCTTCCTTCCACCACTTTTTTACCATACTGTCATTGATTTAAGAATTTCACAAACCCTGAATACAAACCAAACCTCACCCGGCCACTTTACTCTATAGAAAATCTGTCATTAATTCGCTGCCTCAGTAAGCCAAAGGAACCGGTAAGGTTCCAGTTCAAATGTGCCTTCATAAAATATTATATTACTTTTAGTATACTTATCCCTGAGCCTGTGTACATCAAAATTATAGCTGGCGACCCAGCGGGCATCTATGCTTTGAGCTTCGTCCTTGAAGTTGGCAATGACCATTGTAGAGGCCTGTTTTCCACGTCGTATAAAGGAAAAGAGGTATTCGTTGTTGGCATCAATGACCTTTGTGTTGTTATAGTCTGCCCATTCCTCCGAAGCACACCTCACTCTGATCATTTTCCTTATGGCATTGAAAACAATGTATTCCGGCAAACCCTTCTTCTTTCTGTCTTCCGTTTTTTTCCAATCGATCAATGGCCTGTGCACCCACCGGTTGTCATCCACTCTGTCCGCATCTTCAAAAAATGTATAATCGTTTAGTGTAGCCAGTTCATCACCGTAGTACAACATGGGAATACCTCCATAGGACAGCATAATTGCATGTAGCAGGATAATACGCCGGGTGGCGAGTTCTATCTGTTTCCTGTCGCCGTCTTCCACTGCCGACTCCAGTCCGGCCAGGGACGCCAGTGATCCTGAAATGCGTGCGTCGCCGTTCTTTGGATTGAACATAAATGTAAGTCCCTGCGCAAAAGAACCCTTAAACCTGCCTGTGAGAAAGTTAACGATGAAGCGGCGATGTTCTTGTGGTGAATAACCTGCCGCTAGGATGTTCTCATCGGAATACCCCAGGCCAATATCATCATGACATCGTATGTAATTGATCCAGGTAGTTCCTTTGGGTTTTGAGGGCATGGATCTGATACCGGCATTGAGCACTCTGGCATTGTGAGTGGCCATAGCATCCCACAGCAGCGCCATCAGGGTGGCATTATAAGCCATATCACATTCGTTACTCCATACGGAGGATGTACCAAAGTAACGGACAATCTCCCCGGGTGCCACTATTGCCTCGGCCAGAAGGGCAACACCTGGGGCCACAATCTGTGCACTCAGTTTGTACAACTGCAGGATCAGGTGAGCATGGGGCAGGTTCTGACTTTGAGTACCGAGCTGTTTCCATACGAAGGCTACGGCATCCAGCCGGAAGATATCGATGCCCCAGTTGGCCTGATGGAGCAGAATATCGATCATCTCCAGTAATACCCGGGGATTTGTATAGTTAAGGTCCCACTGGTAATCATGAAATACCGTCATCACCCACTGGTCCATCTCCTCGCTGAAGGTAAAATTACCAGGACAGCTCTCGGGAAAGATCTCCGGCAGCGATCGTTCGAACAGATCCGGCACGGTACGGTCTTTAAACGTGTGATAGTACTCCTGATGAACCAGATCACCCTGCTTTGCCTTCAGTGCCCAGGGATGTTCATCGGAAGTATGATTGATCACCAGATCGGTCATCAGATACATTCCATTTTTGTGAAGCTCAGCAATGACCTGGAGAAAGTCATCATGGGTACCATACCGCGGATCTGTTTTCCTGTAATTACTTACGGCATAACCACCGTCATTTTTTTCCGGTGGACCTTCAAGGAGGGGCATCATGTGTACAAGGTTGATACCGATCTCTTTCAGGTACTTTATTTTGGGAATAAAGCCTTTCAGGTCATCACTAAAGCGGTCTACATAAAGCATCATTCCGGTGATCCTGTGTGACAGGAACCAGTCATGTTCTTTTTCTCTTTGCCTGTCCCTTTGTTTAAGCTCCCGGGACCTTTCAGTATACTTTTGATACAGTATCTTCACCAGGTCTTCCAGGTATTGTTCGAGATCAGGCCGCTGTCCATAGAGGGTTTCGAATCGATTATATATGCCATGAAAACCGGCAGACAGTCTAAGCCGGAAATCATCATCACCGGTTTTATCAGGCAGGTCGGAAAGGATCCTTTTTAAAAGAATATGCGCTCTCGGATCGTACATGTAATCAATTGAAGCTGGAAACCTCCAGTATTTCCTTGTCCAGACTCCCCAATTCTTCCACCAGATACCTTTTGTTCCATCCAAAGATCTCCATCATGTAATCACCTATTGCCTCGCCAAACTGCCTGACGCTGTCAATATCAAAATACAGCCGTCCTGTTCTGCGAATGAAAAAATCCCTCAGGTTGAATACCAGCTCCTGCTCAACACAAAATCGGCATTCAGCCTTGATCAGCCTCAGGTCAGCGTCCTCATCGTTCATTTGGTCATAATATTCCATAATGGTATCTGCCTGCCTGCCATAGTTACTGACCAGGTAAAATGCCATATAATCATCAAAGCCAAGGGTGTTAAGGCGTTGTGCCAGCACCGACCTATACTTTTTAACCTCTTTGGCTTTGGAAAATATACCACCCGTCAACGGGATCTGATCCGTAACACACCCCTTCAGCTTACGGTCACCGTGCTCCCTGTTGTATTTTTTCACCACGAGATCCACAATACGCTGTGCCATTTTTCTAAAGCCGGTCAGCTTTCCTCCGGCAATAGACAGTAGTCCCGTCTTCGATTCGAAAATTTCGTCCTTTCGCGAGATCTCGGAAGCCGACTTACCCTCTTCATGGATCAATGGCCTTACGCCTGCCCAGCTTGACACTACATCTTTTTCGGTGAGACCCAGTGTGGAAAAAGCAGCATTGCAGGCTTCCAGCAGGTAGGCCACATCTTCCTTATTGGTAAGTATATGGTCCTTGTCTCCGGTGTAATCGGTATCTGTAGTGCCGATGTAGGTGATCTTACCTCTGGGAATGGCAAAGATCATTCTGCCGTCGGGCACATCGAAGTAGATCGCCTGCCTAAGCGGGAACCTCTCCCTAGGCACTACGATGTGTACCCCTTTGGTCAGGTGAAGATGCTTGCCTGACAGGGAACGATCCCTTTCTCTCAACTCATCTACCCACGGGCCTGCTGCACTTACAGTATATTTTGATCTGATCTCAAATTCCTCTCCCGAGAGCATATCATGTGCCCTTACTCCATAAATATGATCGTCCCTGTACAAAAAGTCAGACGCCATTACATAATTAATACTGTCAGCTTCAAACTCACCTGCTGTTTTGATCACCTCAATGGTGAGGCGGGCATCATCGGTTCTGTACTCTGCATAGATCCCCGCCCCTTCCAGCGTTTCAGGATTCAGCAAGGGCTCCTTTTCCAGCGCCTCTTCGCTGGTGAGCATCTTGCGCTGATCGGCACTTTCCACCCCTGCCAGTACATCGTACACCATAAGGCCTATGGAAGTGGCGAACTTGCCAAACGTACCTCCCTTGACCAGCGGAAGCAACATCTTTTCTGAAGGTACCAGGTGGGGGGCATTCCTGTGCACAATGGCTCTTTCCCGTCCTACTTCCCTGACCAGCGCTATTTCAAATTGCTTGAGGTATCTTAGTCCACCATGGATCAGCTTGGTGGAGCGGCTGCTGGTGCCCGAGGCAAAGTCACTCTTCTCTACAAGTGCAGTCTTCAGGCCACGTGAAGCAGCATCCAGGGCTATCCCAGCCCCGGTGATGCCCCCTCCTATGACGAGCAGGTCATATTCTGTTTTCTTTAATACTTTCAGCAGCTCCGGACGCTCCAACGCAGATAACTTATTCATAGCTCCTCTAGTTTTCCAACCATTTCAGCGTTCTCTGAATAGCTGTGCCCCACTTTTTATACAATTTCTTTCTATCTGTTTCCGGCAATACCGGTTCGAATTTGCGGTCTATTTTCTGTACCTTCTTCAGGTCATCCACTTTCCAGACGCCGGCTCCAATTCCCGCCAGGTACGCCGCTCCCTGTGCCGTAGATTCGATGATCTCAGGCCTGAGAACGGGTACTCCCAAAATATCCGCCTGAAACTGCATCAGGTAATTGTTGGCTACCGCGCCCCCATCTACCTTCAGGGACAGGAGCTGTACCCCTGCATCCTTCTGCATGGCTTCCAGAATATCTTTTGTCTGATAGGCCAGCGAGTCAAGCGTGGCCTTGGCAATATGGCGCTGATCCGTATCCCGGGTGAGGCCAAAAACGGCACCGCGGGCATACATATCCCAGTATGGAGCGCCCAGACCGGCAAATGCAGGCACCACAAACACATCATTTGAATCGCGTACCTCTTCGGCCATCCCCTCGGTCTCTGAAGCTTCAGAGATGATCTTCAGGCCGTCACGGAGCCATTGCACAGCCGCTCCGGCTACAAAAATGCTGCCTTCAAGGGCATAGTGGACCTTATTATCCAACCCGTAGGCTATGGTGGTGAGAAGTCCGTTATCAGAGAGTTGCATGGTCTCCCCGGTATTCATCAGCATAAAACAGCCCGTACCATAGGTATTTTTAGCAGTTCCTTCTTCGAAGCAGGTCTGGCCGAAAAGCGCCGCCTGCTGGTCACCGGCTATACCGTACACGGGTATGCTCACTCCGTCGATCTGCCAATCCCCAAAATGGCTTACTGACGGACTGACATCCGGCAACATTTCCGCCGGTATGTCCAGTACCTCCAGCATCTCCCTGTCCCACTCCAGTTTAGTGATATCGAACAACATGGTGCGGGAAGCATTGGTAACGTCTGTGACATGCTTCTGTCCCCGGGTGAGTTTGTACACCAGCCATGTATCGACAGTACCGAAAGCCAGATCACCCTTTTTTGCCTTTTCCCGGGAAGGATCTGCCTGATCCAGTATCCACTTCACCTTCGTTCCGGAAAAATAGGCGTCGATGACCAGTCCGGTGGCTTCACGCACATGTTTTTCGTAACCTGCTTTTTTCAGGTGATCACAAATGCCACTGGTGCGTCTGTCCTGCCACACGATCGCATTGTGAACAGGCTTACCTGTCCTGCGGTCCCACACTATCGTCGTTTCCCGCTGATTGGTGATACCAAGAGCGACGATCTCATTAACAGAAATGCCGTTGTTTTTGATCAGATCCAGCAATACGGTCTCCTGTGACGACCATATTTCCTCCGGATCATGCTCTACCCATCCTGGTTTCGGGAATAGCTGAGTAAATTCCTGCTGTTCTACGGCCAGCAGTTCGCCATTTTCGTCAAACAAAACGGCCCGGGAACTCGTTGTCCCCTGGTCTAAAGCAATAATATATCTACTCATCGATGTACCTCCCGGTTATATAAAACATAAAACCACTAACATTTAGCATGCGGCAAAAGGAGCAGCAGAACCCATGGGACGGTTTATGCTGCCAAATCGTTTCGATTCGTTGTTGGTTTCTTCATCCTTAAAAGCCAGATCATTGATCTGCCAATGTGGTAAAAAGCTCTAAACCCAGTAAACCATCCAATATGCCGGTTGCCATATACCGTTTCAATAGTTCATTGTTTCGCTTTGTGAAGCGAATATGTAAAATGTGTTGCCTGCAATTCCTGACTTATGGGTGTGGTCCTGTAAAAACCAACTGCCTGAAAATCGTCTGTTTCTGCCTGTACAAACACTTCATGAAACCCACGTTTATCACAATATTCATTTAGAGCGGCTATTAATTTTCTACCGATCCCTTGTCGCTGATATTCGGTCAATACGGCAAGGTCATAGATATAAACAGACGGTTTTTCCGTATCGTATCTATCCAGAATGTGAGCCGTGAGTCCCCCAATCAGTTGATCTTCAGTTTTGGCCACAAAAGCGATGAAATGCGGGCTACTGATTACCTTTTGCAGATGTATCTGATCAGGGAGTGATAAATTCTCCCACTCAAAAACATTCTCAAATACTACTATGAGTTCTGAAAAGTCTTTAATGTCCTTATCCGACAGTTTTTTTATCTCTACATTCATGATCGGCTTCTATTACTACACTCCAACAACAGCCGTATTCATACGACTCACCTTACCAGTACCAGATAACGATCATTGCTGTCAGTATTAACAACAGCACCGAAAGTGTTCTGTAGTTTTTGTACCAGGGCAAACCCTGTAACTCCTTTGTTTCTGCAATGTAAATCGATTTTGTCCAGATCAGCCCTTCGATTTTTTCAGGTGCAGGAGCAGACGTAAGGTTACTGATCACCAAGTTGATAAGGACACATAGTACCATGAGGATGGGTACCTGCAGCAGGAAATGAATATTGGTCCATTCCGGCGCCGGGTCCATGATATATTTAAAATATACAAAAATGATCACCAGCGCATAGCCTATCAGAAAGCTATAAAAGGCGCCGTTGGCATTGGCCCTCCTGTAGAACAACCCTACAAGAAACGCACCTACAATGGGAGGTGATATGTAACCAAGTACTACCTGCAAATATTCCCAAAGGGAAGCAAAAGATTCGATAAGGGGCGCCCACGCCGCTGCCAGTATGACCAGTATAACAGTAGCGATCTGACCGGCACGTACCAGACTTTTACTACTCATGCCGGGATTGATCTTGGAAACAAAATCCATGGTGATGAGCGTAGAGGCAGAGTTAAGTGTTGCTGATATACTGGAAGACATGGCCGCCAGCAATCCTGCTATGACCAGCCCCAGAATACCGGTAGGTAACAATTTGTAGATAAGCACCGGATAGGTCATGTTGGGACAGTCGTTCAGGTTGGTACACAGCACCGTCTCGCCATTTTTCTCAAAACTGTAATTGATGAATGAAATATCGAGATCTGCGAACAGTACAATGGCAACAACGCCAGGCAGCACCATAAAAAACAGCACGGGCAGCTTCAGCAATCCTGCAAACAAGGCTCCCCAGCGCCCGTGGTCCAGGTTTTTCGCCGAAAGTACTCTTTGTACCATAAACTGATTATTGGCCCAGAAGTAAAAACCCAGCAAAGGCACACCCAACACAAGGCCTGTCCATGGCAGTCGTTCGTCATCTGCCGGCCGCACGAGGCTCATGATCTCATCCGGGGTCTTGGCCAGGTCCCCTCCTTCACGCATGGCATTCAGCCCCTCGATCATGCCACCCCAGCCGCCAACTTCCTGAAAGCAGAAATAAGTCAACAGCATGGATCCCAGTAATAAAAGCATAGCCTGTATCACTTCGGTATGAACGACTGATGAAAGCCCGCCAGGAATGGTATAAGCCGCGGCGGCCATCGCCAGAAAGGATATAATGATCCATGATTCCACTTCCGGGAAGATGATCTTCAGGATAAGATTACCTGCATAAAGCCCTGAAGCCGTGTCGATAATGACATTGCCTATAATGGTAATCCCTGAAAACAAATACCTTGACCTTGAATCGTACCGTCTTTCCATGAACTCAGGCATGGTATATACCTTGGAGCGCAGGTAGAAGGGTAGAAAGAAAATGGCAAAGAATACCAATACCACGGCAGCCATCCATTCGTAGTTGTAGACGGCAACATTGGTCTGAAAAGCATCTGATGTAAGTCCGATCAGGGTGTTGCTACCAATGTTGGCGGCAAACAGTGATATGCCTACGATGGGCCAGGTCATATCGCGCCCGGCGAGGAAGTAATCCTCCGAGCTTTGCTGCTTTCCCTTGGAAATACCATACCAGACAATGCCGACGAGGTATACAATGATGATAATAAAGTCAATGGTATTCAGTCCAATGCTCTCCATATAGATTAGGTTAATTGATAGCGGTCAGATGGTAGTAAGCTTCACGCATAGATCGGGTATGTCAGAGGTGTTAACCATCCTTTAATAATACTAAGAATGCGGTGGTTTTCATAGCAATGAGGAGGCATTTGGAGGTAGTGTGGGCATGTAAACGATTGCATGAATAAAAGTCACTGAAGGCCATGATCAGTTTTCCATCATCTCCTCTACAAGGGCCTTTTCTTCAAGGATCTTCAGGAAGGCGAGGGCTACGCCATTGGTCCAGCCAAAACCATCCTGAAGGGGATATTCACCCCCGCCTGCCAGCAGTGAAGTATTAACCACATCGTACTTTTCCATCATTTTGCCAGTGGCCTTGTATACCTCCCT
>LYSV01000044.1:0-5309 GCA_001657315.1 Flammeovirgaceae bacterium BBD 1991-12
AGGTGCCAGATGATGCAGGGGGTGCCGTAGCCACCTGTCAGGGAGGCGGCTGTCCCATAGGCCTGCTTGACAACGGATACCTCGGACGTGATGCCGGCGACCCTTCGGCTTTTTCCAACGAAGGAGCTCTGATCGCCACCTTTGGGGTCTATCCGGTGGCTGGATTGGTCGACCGGAACAATCCAAAAACAGTTACTGCGGCAGATGGGTCCGGAAAAGGTATCTTTCCTATGCTTACCGCCTTCATGGTTAAATTCCTGCACGCTGAAATGGCCCTGACCACCGGTGTAGCCGGCGACCCGCTCACTCTCCTTAAACAAGGCATGCAACTATCCATGGATAAGACCCGGGCTTTCGGAGCAATAGAGGACCCTTCAGTGTCTGGCAGCGACTACGAAATGACACAAGCCATGATTGACGCCTATATCAGCGATGTAGAGGCTGTTTACAACAGTGCTGCCAACGATGATGAAAGGCTGAACATCATTATGACGGAATATCAGCTTGCTCTCTTTGGCAACGGCATGGAGGCCTACAACAACTATCGCCGCACAGGTTTTCCCGATTATGCGGAAACCGCACCGGTTATGGGAAACCCTCCCTACCCACTGCGGTTTATCATCCCCGTTTCGGAGCTTGAAACCAATCCGAAACTGGCAGACTACACACCAAACGCTTTTGAGCCTGTATTTTGGGATATCGACTAAAAAAGAATTACTATGAAACAAGTTAATCATACATTTTACATCTTCCTGGTCCTCCTGACCTTTAACGCATGCACTGAGGATGACTCTATCAAAATGCCCGACTTCGAAGTGGGCATAGTAGCTACCGCAGACATTGAGGCCGGCAGATACTGGTTCAACGCCGATGATCTGTCCAATACTTCCATAGCATTCGATCTTGGCTATGATGGATTTGACGTGAATACCGCCGAGTCCATTGAATTATTTATCAGTAATGGCACGGATATAGTGACGGTTGGAACGTTTACCACCTTCCCTACCCCTATTTCCTTCACAGCAGCCGAAGCGTATGGTTTTTTCAATGAAACCATTGCAGACTACGATATGGATGGAAGTGGCAGTGATGTATTCCAGTTTACCTATAGTATTACTACAACAGACGGTCTCCTATACTCACAATATGGTCAGTATTACACCTACAATCCCTCGTTGGATGGACGATTCACGGGAAAGTATGCGCAATTCTATACCAATTTACCAGGGTTCGGGGTGCTCATTTTCGACGTAAGACCACCCAATCCGGATCATCCCAATGAGAACTAAAAAGTAGTTGGCCAGATCAATGTATCAATCCGGTCCAGACAGGATCGGATTGATACCCTTTCCACAGGTCAAACCATATGATCCCGAATCAGATCTCCGGACCATCCATTCTTACAGAACAGCAATCCCTCCGACTCTATTTTTCCCTTACTCACAGGGATCCTTTAAAAGTGTCAGGTCCACTGTTATATATTTCGTCTTAGAATAGCTATAACAGAATCCTGTCAGAATATCATTATGAAGAATTTGAACTTGATCTGTCTCTTCTTTGTGATCCTCACCTCCTGTACAAAGACAACCACCAAAGAGGCCAAAGTCAACGGGAGTACAGGTAAGATGAATGTACTATTCATTATTTCCGATGACCTCCGCACTGAATTGGGTGCCTATGGCTATCCCCACATGCACACCCCAAACATAGACAGGCTGGCTTCGGAAGGCCGCCTGTTCCGTCAGGCACATGTACAGCAATCCATTTGCAATCCCTCAAGGATGTCGTTTCTGACCGGTCTGCGGCCTGATGAGATACAGGTGCACAGTAACCGGGATCATTTCAGGGCAAGAGTGCCGGAGGCTACTACTATTCCCCAGCATTTCAGGGAAAACGGGTATCGTACACAATCCATCGGTAAAATTTTTCACGGCGGCATGGACGACCCCTTTGCATGGAGTGTTCCGAAAGTGAAATTCAGCCGTCCCAAATACGGACCTGAAGTACAGGCAGAGGCAGATTCCGCACGTGCCGTCCTTGAAAAAGAAGGTAAACTCCAAAGGCGCTGGCTGCAACTGGATTCAGCTACCGGGCTGCCTATCCGGCAGATTCGTGAAAAAGGCGTAGAGTTCCACTCCATTTCATGGGAGGCACCCGATGTTGATCCTTTCTATTTTGCCGATGGAAAAAACTGTAAATATGCCATGCAGACCCTGGACACTCTTGCACAGACCGGAGAGCCTTTTTTTCTGGCGGTAGGATTTAGCCGTCCTCACACTCCCTATGTGGCTCCGGCCCGTTTTTTTGAACTCTACCCTATCGATACACTGGAAAATGAAAGTCGACAAGCTCCCGCAGATGCTCCAGAATGGGCATTTCCCGGCCATAAAGAGTTGGAAGGATACCGGGATATAACGGAGGGTGGCATTCCTGATGAAAAGCAGAGGACACTTCGCAGGGCCTACCGCGCCTCTGTGAGCTACATAGATTTCCTTGTTGGCGCATTGATCGATCATCTCAGGGAAATCAACCTTTATGACAATACCGTCATTGTCCTTATCGGTGACCATGGTTATCATCTTGGCGAGCAGAATATATGGACAAAGCAGACCAACTTCGACTGGGGTACCCGGGCACCGCTGATCGTAAAAGCGCCGGATCAAAAGGATCCCGGAAAACCAACAAATGCATTGGTGGAGTTCATTGACCTGCTTCCTACCCTTGCAGAGCTGGCCGACCTGCCGGTCCCTGCTCCTGCTTCTGGCAAGAGCTTTGCCTCCGTCATTGAAAGCGCAGAACTTTCACATAAGGACTATGTTTTTTCCCAGTATCCCCGGAAAAGACAAGGAAAGAGAGCTATGGGCTACTCCGTCCGCAGTGCTGAGTGGCGTTATACCCGTTGGAAAGACCGTGACACAGGTGAAATACTCGCAGAAGAACTGTACGACATGAGTAATAATACATTTGAAAAAGAGAACCTTGCCAGCCAGCCGGCATATCTTTCAGAACTTGACAAGTGGCGTGGGATACTGGATTTGCAGGATAATATCTAAAACACTACTCAGTTGAATATTTTTTCTGCCCTCACGCATCGTTATACACCTTTTAACCTTTTGATTTAAAAAAATTACAACATAGCTGAACAAACTCCTGACTAGCATGTTAACAAAAATGACTGGTAGTCAATTTATAAACACTATGACTATATTGTATCCCATGTGTATATTGCAATCCATGAGCAAAGGCGGTAAGCATGTATCCCCGGAAACCAGAAGGAATCAAATACTGGCAGCGGCTGACCTTGTACTTATTGAAGTGGGCATTGAACGCTTTACCATCGATCTTGTTATAGAAAAAGCGGGCATTGCCAAGGGCACTGTATATAATTACTATAAGAGCAAGGACGAAGTATTATCAGACCTCAGTGTAAAGGCATTGACGCTGTTGCACGAAGAATTCAAAAAGGGTACAGCTCCCTATGAAAATGGTGTGGACAAACTACGTGCTCTCTGTATCACCAATTACAATTATTACCTTAACTACCCGGATTACTACAAGCTGGTCTCCTTTATCGAGCGGCCTGAATTTGATATCAACACCAGGGCCTATCGTAAATTAAGTTACTCTATCCAAAATTTTGTATCGGAAATCATTACCACGGGACAGAAAAAAGGAGAGATTAAAACATCCATGGATCCCAACAGTATTAATTACGTCATCTGGGCAAGTTGTATTGGAGTGGTCCAGTTTGTAGAGTCGAGAAAAAAACTGCTGAAAAATCATCACGAACTGGATGTGGAGGAAGTAATACACACCTTCAGTGACATGATCACCCGTGGAATTGTAGCCTGATTGTTTGGTTTAAAAATGACTAATGGTCAATTTATGAAAAAGCTGTATTATATAGCCTTTGGGATGGTCCCTTTTGCCGTTGGGCTCAATATCTATTTTGCTACGTGGTATTTGGGGTCTTCCGGAGATACCATGAACTGGTCTTTCGACCTGCTGACCTTTCCCGTTCATATATTGGTTGCCAACAGCAGTTCTTTGATGACCAGTATGTTACTATCGTGGTTGAGTAGATCAGTTATTCTACCACCAGGCGCCTACGGTATGCGTAAAAGCCAGACTAAATTCCTTTTCGTCTGGGCGGGCAGCATGATGCTGTTTGCATTACTATACGGCGTTCTACTATCCATTTATCTGTATCTGCAATATCCCTTTACAGATGCGGTCAACATGTCGATCTCCTATATCAGTTCGTATAATTTCCTTTCATTGCTTGTTTATTATTTCACCCTTGGCCTTGTAGTTCTGGCCTTTTTAAACCTATGGAGGAGAGTCGGCTCATTTTCAAAGCTTTTCCATCATCTGATGGATTCATCTTCAGGGCCTGTACAGGAAAAACGAGGATTTGTCTTCATTGACCTTAATCATTCCACTGCCATAGCGGAAAACCTGGGGCCCGAACAATACAGTCGTCTGATACGGGAGTGCTTCAGATTACTGGATCAGTTGCTGAAAAGTACCATGGACCTGGAAGTATACCAGTATGTGGGAGATGAAGCGGTCCTGAGTTGGAAGCTTAATAAAAAAACAGGGGTCGATCAGGCCATAAATCTTTTTGTGAATTTTAAAAAACAAATCAGGGAGCAGGCCCCCTATTTCCGGAAAGAATATGGCTGTGTTCCACAATTCAAATGTGGCATACACGGCGGACTGGTAATACGAACCGAAATTGGCCAATCCTCCATGCATATGGCCTACCATGGCGACGCAGTCAATGCTACTTCCCGCATATTGAGTCTGTGTCATTCCTATGGTACGGACCTTCTGGTAAGCGAAAAGATCTTCGAGGCCATGGGACCAACCCCGTCAGGCTATTACAGTATACCCGTAAAAGCTGTTTCACTCGACGGCAGGCGCAATAGGATCAACCTGTATAGCATACAACAATCTCCCATGACCCGGAAATCAGAGCAGGAAAGTATTTATAACTCCATTTTATTATCTAAAAATGACTATCAGTCAAATTTGAATTGAACCTTAAATTACGATGAAAACAACGAGAAAAAGATCTATCGCTCCTACGGCATGGGTGGTATCAATGAGTATTGCACTGGTCTCCTGTTCAGAGGACAAAAAACAGCCGGACACACCGGTAACTGAGCAGGAGGTGATGCGTACTGCTTCAGAATATGTGATCCGCAAAAATGATCTGAACCTGATGGCGGTTAAAAACAGGACAAAGTCGCTCAGGCTTCCTGTCAGCGGTAGAGTAGTACCCCGAAATGAAACACAACTGTATA
>LYSV01000044.1:5399-48257 GCA_001657315.1 Flammeovirgaceae bacterium BBD 1991-12
GTTCAGTTTGCAACTGGAGTCGCAAAAAAGTGCGTTTTTGAATAATCTCACCGGCATGATGCCCGACCTCAAGGCGGATTACCCTGAAAATTACGGGAACTGGTTGAACTACATAAAGCGCTACGAGATCGGTCAGCCGCTGCAACCACTACCCGAAACGAAGTCGGATGCAGAAAAGTACCTGGTCACGGCCAACTAGGTTTACAACACCTTCTACTCCATCAAGGCACAGGAGGAGCGACTGAAAAAATATCGTGTCATTGCCCCGTATAATGGGATGGTTACCAAAACCCATGTGGACATCGGCGGCCTGGTTTCACCGGGTCAGCTACTTGGCACAGTGATCAATAATGAAAACTACGAACTGGAAGCAGGCGTGAGCCTGGAGATCGCCTCCCAGCTTCAGATTGGGGACAAGATCGAATTTACCAGTAACGAACTTACTGATACATGGATGGGGAAGGTGATCCGCATCAATAATATCGTCGACCCTAAAACACAGAACATACCAGTCTTTTTTCAGATCTCCGGCAAAGGCATAAAGGCAGGGATGTACCTGGAGGGTGAATTTGCTACGAAAACATACGACGATGTGTTTGTGATCCCCTCAGCAGTGCTGTCACGTGATGAAAAGGTGTTGCTGCTAAAGGACAATACCATTATGGGGAAACCCATCAAACCGGTAGAATACCTGAAGGATTCCATCATTATCAGGGGACTGGCCGATGGCGACCAGCTCATAACCAATGAATTTCAAATCCCTGTAAAGGGCAAAAAAGTAACGCTTTGAGAAAATGGAAAAGATCATCAGATTCCTTGCACAGAAACCCAGAACGGTAGACATATTTATCGGTCTGATCATTATCGTCGGATTGCTGACCATTTCATCCATGCGCTCCAATTTCCTACCTCCTGAACCGGTCAATTTTATCACAGTAAGTGTGGTATACCGGGGTGCTTCTCCACAGGAAGTGGAAGAGGAAGTAGTCAATAAGATCGAAGATAACCTTGAGGGGTTGAAGGGCATTGACAGGGTCACTTCCAAGTCCTCCGAGAGTTTTGCTGACATACGCATTGAACTGCTCGAGGATGCTAACCCCAATGAAGTTTTACAGGATGTAAACAATGCGGTGGACAGGATCACCACCTTTCCACGGGGTATGGATTCTCCGGTCATACTAAAAGAAGAGATCCTGAACTATACCATGACGCTGGCATTGGTGGGCAATGTAAGCCTGGGTACATTGAAGGATCATGCAAAATACATCAAAGACGACCTTATCTCCTCCCCTAACCTATCTCAGGTCTTTATCAATGGCTTTCCTGAAGAAGAGATAGAAGTACGTTTGAGGGAAAATGATCTACGCGCGTACTCTCTGACTTTCGACGAGGTCAGCCGGGCCATTCAAACCACCAATATCAAAGCTTCCGGTGGTGAAGTGGAAACCGGCGAACAGCGGATCCTCATACGACTCGACAGTCGCGAGTACTACGCCAAAGGGTTGCTGAATACAGTAGTAAAGGCCACACCGGACGGTAAGGTGATCCGCCTGAAAGATGTGGCTGAGGTAAGGGATATTTTTGCTGACAAACCTGAAAGGACCTTCGTGAACGGCCAGCCGGCAGTCATTCTGAAGATATTCAGCAGAGACAAGGAAGACATACTTGAAAACGCCGGTTATGTTGAAGAATATGCAGAAAACTTTAACAGTGATCATGAGGAGATCAAGGCAGTGGTCATTGAAGATAAAACCCTGTCACTGAACGAGACCATTGGGCGACTGAAGAATAACGCATGGCAGGGAGTGCTGCTGGTTATGATCGTGCTGGGGCTTTTCCTTCACCCCCGTATTGCGTTCTGGGTGGCATTCAAGATCCCTGTGGCTTTACTGGGCATGTTTATTTTATCCAACTTTTATGACCTCACGATCAACCAGGTATCCCTGTTCGGAACTATTGTAGTACTGGGCATTCTGGTGGATGATGGAGTTGTAGTGGCCGAAAATATCTACCAACAGTTCAAAAAAGGCAAGAATGCACTGCAAGCCACCATTGATGGTACCCTTGAAGTGGTTCCTGCCATCATCTCTTCACTCGTCACAACAGCACTTGCTTTTTCCCTGTTTTTCTTTCTGGATGGGCAACTGGGCGATTATTTCTCCCATATCTCTTTTGTAGTATGTGCCACGCTCTTTGTTGCCTTACTGGAAAGTCTCTTTTTTCTGCCGGTTCATATCGCACGATCAAAAGCACTTCGCAGGGAAGACAAGCCATGGAGATTGACCCAAAAAACCAACCAGTCACTGTCATGGTTCAGAGACAATATCTATGTAAAAGTCATTGATTTTTCCATTAAAAGGCCGGTGTTGCCTATCATCGGCGTCATTGTGATCATGGTAATGACGGTCGTTGCGGGCAGTAGCGGTATCATCAAAGGTACTTTCTTTCCAAACATCGATCAGGATGTGATAAGCGCCAGCCTCGAATTACCCCTGGGTACTGATGAATCCATTGTCAATGAGAAGCTGATGGACATAGAAAAAGCCGTTTGGGAAGTCAATGAATTCTACAGCAGTCAGCGGTCCGATGGTGAAGATGTGATCAACTATGTGGAACGGGTAATAGGACCAGCCAGTAATGAAGGCAAACTTAATATTTACATGATGGAAGGGGACAACCGGGGGATAAAATCGTTTGATATTGCAAGTATGATCCGGGAAAAGGCAGGACCTATCCCCGAAGCCACCAATCTGGCCTATGGTAGTATCGCTATTTTTGGCAAACCTGTTTCCATAGCACTCATAGGCAGGGACATGAATGAGTTAAGGCAGGCAAAGGACCAGCTCCGTCATTACCTTTCCAACCGTACAGACTTAAAGGACATCACAGATACGGATAAACTTGGGATGCCCGAACTGGAAATGGAGCTGACCCCAAAGGCCAAGTTTCTGGGGCTTTCCGAAGCTGAGGTCTTTGAACAGATCCGGAAGGGATTCTTCGGGCTGGAAGCCCAGAGCCTCCAGCGGGGAGATGAGGAGGTAAAGATCTGGATCCGGTATGACAAGGAAGACCGGAAGTCCATCTCTGACCTGGAGCAGGTAAGGTTGATCACCCCTGATGGTGCCTCCTACCCTATCAATGAGCTGGCTTCCTTTCAGAACAAAACCAACGTTACGGAGATCAACCACCAAAACGGCATTCGTGAGATCCGCGTAGAGGCAGATATTGAAAATCTTTTGGTATCCGTTCCTGCTGTGCTGGCTGAGACTGAGGCCACCGTTCTACAAAAGATCGCACAGCAGTTTCCCAACATCCGGTACACGCTTGAAGGTGAAGCAAGGCTGTCCTCCAAAACACAAAATTCCAGTCAGGGGCCGAGCATTATCATTTTTATCCTGATGATAACCGTTCTGCTGATCAACTACCGGTCCTTCGGTAAGGCGCTGGCCATCCTGGCTATGTTGCCTTTCGCCTATGTGGGAGTAGCATGGGGTACATTTTTCCATAACCTGCCCGTTAATATCTTCTCTATATTGGGAATGATTGCCCTGTGGGGTATTCTCATCAATAATGGGCTGGTACTGATCTCCACCTACAATGACAATATAAAGGCCGGCATGACAGTAGTGGACAGCCTGCGAAAGGCCGCAATTTCCAGGTTCAGACCAATTGTACTGACCACTATTACTACGGTATTCGGATTATTGCCTCTGCTCCTAAATAATTCTGTCAGCTCACAATTTATCAAACCAACAGCCATCGCCATTGCCTACGGACTGATTTTCGGTACAGTCCTCACGCTGGCATTCCTTCCATCCGTGCTGTTGATCATCAACCGGGTAAAAGTGTATTACCACAGGTTTATAAAACGTAATGCACAGGTACAGCCGGAAGAGCTGGACGTGGTATTGAAAGAGCTTAGAAACGAAATGGTATAATACTACAGCTTACCCTCATTATTTAGGTCTTCATTTTAAAACCAAGGTTTTCAACTTCAGCTATTATGAAACACATAATAAAGAAAATACTATTGTCTGCATTATTCTTTTTAATGCTCCGGGGTTGGGCATCGGGTCAGCAACCATCGGATGTTCTGACGCTTGAACAGGTGGTAGACCTGGCACTGACCAATAACCAGGCCATACAACTCCAGCGAAAGGCTGTCGAAACTGCTACCAACAATGTGTTTAAAGGGAATGCCAATATGCTACCCACGATCAACCTGATCGCGAACAGTGAGCACAGCAACAACAACACCGAAGTCGGGATCCGTACCTTTACGGATAATCCGGCATTCATTAATCTGGAAGATGGTGCTGCAGCTACTACTACTCATTCCGTTGTAATACAGGCAGATTACCAGCTTATGGGAGGTTTCAGCGCCAGGCACCAGTATCGTCTGCTGCACGACCAGCAGAACATCAGCCGGTATCAGCAGGAGGTGCTGATCAACACTACGATCCTTAGTGTCTCCGAACTCTTTCTCGAGATCGCAAAACTACAGGCACGGGAAGAACTACTCAGCGAAAATCTCGTCATAGGCCGTGAAAGGCTGGCCCGAGTGGAAGATCAGTTCCAATTCGGGAAAGTTTCCGGACTAGCTATTCTCAGAGCAAAAACAGATCTGAATCAGGACCAGACGGCACTCGATAACGTTCTTCTGGCCAAAAACAATCTGAAAAGGGACCTGAACTTTTTGATAGGCCTTGAGCCGGAAACAAAATACAGGGTGTCGGTGACATACCAGTCTCCTGCCCTCCTGACGTTGGAAGAGTTAAAGGAGCAGGTTATCGCCAACAATCCTGAGTTAAAGCTGGGACAGGCTGGCATTGAGGTGGCTGAAAACGAGTTAAGGCTGAACCAGTCGGGGCTTTACCCTTCCTTAAATGCATTTGCCAACTATGGTTATCTCCACCAGGAAAATGATGTACAGCAGGTAGCCGAACTGGAGAACATCGGATACACCATAGGACTTTCACTCCGCTATAATCTTTTCAATGGGAACAGGACAAGGAATAGCATCCAAAATGCGAGGATCAATGTAGATGCCAGCACACTACGACGTGAGCAAACACGTGATCAACTGATTGCACAGGCCATAAAAGAGCAGAATAATCTGGCGATTCTCCAGAATCAACTACAGCGTGAAGAGCAAAATCTGGATACGTTCAGAGAGAATTTCTCACGAACCGAAGAGCGCTATTACAACGGCCAGGCCACTTCACTGGACCTGCGGGATGCTCAAAATGCCCTGCTCAATGCACAAATCACGATCAGCGATGTAAAGGCAGATGTTCTACGATCCCATTTACGCCTGGAAAACATTAAAGGAGGACTCTTTAAAAAAGGCAGGTGACGGAAGAGCAAGGGTGCAAGGTGAGCAATACGTTTACAGCCGGGGGTTGATCTACATTCCATTGGAGCAGATCTTCGCCCTGGCTTTTAACGCTGGCTTCACCCGTTGCTGAATAGCCTTTTCAAGATCAGCGCAGGCACTTTCATCGTCTCCCAGCTGGTGATAAACCAGTCCCCGGTGATAAAAAGCGATTCCGTAATCCGGCCTGAACAGCAGGGCCACTTTGTAGTCGTCCAGCGCTTCCTGGTACAGTTCCAGCCGGTACAGGGTATTACCCCGGTTAAGGTAGGCCTTTTCCAGGTCTGGCTTGAGTTCAATAGCCTTCGTGTAGCTGTGAACCGCCTCGCTCCAGCGTTTTAGTTTGGAAAGTGCCAGGCCGTGATTCAGCCATGTTTCCGCATCAGAGTCGTCAATACGAAGCGCATGGTCAAGGTCTGCCAAAGCCTCTTCAAAATTCCCTTTCTGAAGACTGTTGTATGCTCTTTGACGGTAAGGATAGGGTGAGTCAGGGTTATCCTCAATGGTACGGGTGAAGTAACTGTCGGCCTCCACGTCCTCACCGGTCATCTGCATGAGAACCGCTAAATTGTATTCGGCGAGGGCATACCCCGGATATATGGACAATGCCCTCAGGTAGTCTTCCCTGGCCTGTTTCAGATTATTCATAGCCTGATAGATCAGTCCCCGGTTCACATAATATTCCGGTTTTTGGGAGCGTATATACAAGGCCGAATCAAGATAAGCCAGCGCACGATGATATTGCTGCTGTTCTTTTTCTATCATCCCCAGGTACTGATAAATATCGGCTACATTGTCACTTTGAACTGTACCCACCTCACTAACACCACCCCCGTACCTGGAACGCATAAAAAGGATAGTGTTGGTCTCTCCCCGTGGCATTGACTTTAAACGGATAAAGTCTTTTCGGGCCGCATCATACCTTTTAAGTTCGTAATTGAGCACCGCCCGAGCATGAAGCGCATCACTATGTCCGGGCTCAAGTTCCATGACAATGCTGTAATCAGTCAGCGCATTTTCAAGCTCATCCAACGCCTGACGGGCCGAGGCACGATAAAAATAGGCATCTGCAGAGGCGGGCTGATGATAAAGAAACTCATTCAGTTTCTCCGCAGCCAGCGCATATTCCATCCTGTCCCATGCCGCCACCCCGGAGTGATACAACGTATCTACAGACCGGGTGACCTGAGCAGTTGCGGTGGAGAGCACCATTGTAAAAACTACGGGTAATATAAGCCGGAAGGAATACATAGCACCCTATGAAGATAACCATATTTGGCCATCCAAAAAAGCCTTGAATACGATCAGAATATAATAAACGGGCGTTACAAACGCCGTCCTCATGCATCCTTGTTAAAAACAAGGATGATTAAAGAGACGGTTTAAGATGAAATGGTTAAACCATTTCATCTTAAACTCATCCTCCGTTTGCAACGAGGATGAGCGAGATCTGCGTTTGTAACGCAAGGATCATATTCTTATATTTCAAATCAAAATCACCCCCCGAATGTCCGGAGATCAATACTTTATCAAGGATCAACACGCCTGCTACTTTCTCACCTTAACCATCATCCATTGGATAGACATTTTTAGCCGTATTGAATACCGGGACATTATCGTAGATTCATTGAATTACTGTATCAAAAGTAAAGGGCTTGAACTATACGCATGGGTGATCATGAGCAATCATGTTCATTTAGCAGGCAGAGTCCGACCACCTCACAGAATGTCCGATTTTCTTCGTGATTTCAAGAAATTCACCTCCAATAAAATTGTGGAAGAAATAGCACATATCCACGAAAGCCGCAAGGACTGGCTGCTGGACAAATTCTCATTTGAAGCCAGACGAACAGGCAGAGCAACATTCTACAAGTTATGGAAAGATAATAATCATGCGCTGGATCTGGACAATAATGCCATCGGCCTGATGGAAAAGGTCGATTATATTCATGAAAACCCGGTAAGGGCAGGTCTTGTGGAATTTCCCGATCATTATCTGTACAGCAGTGCAAGAGATTACGGTGGACAGAAGGGGCTGGTTGATATTGTTGTGGTCTGAAGCTGCATCAGGTAGTTCCTTATCGATTTTCAACCAATAGATACTCTACGAACTGGCGTTACAAACGCCATGCTCGGGCATCCTCGTTGCAAACAGAGGATGATCGGGCTGGTTTGGTTGGACAACTTTTAAAACAGAAGATTGTTTTCCAACTAAACCACATGACATGAACAAGGTCCGTGACTATATTGAAATAAAGGACTACCTCCATTCAGCCAGGCTGAACCTTGACCAAAAGCTGCCGGATTTCATGATCTACGACTTCAATGATTTGAATGCTGATGCCGAAATCTCAGCCCTTGGATATCGTCAACATTTTTTTGAAATAACGCTGGAGATCAACAAGGGCTGCTGTTTTGATGTAGATACCTTCAGCTTTCCGTTGGAAGGCAACCGGGTTTCCTTCATCAGCCCGGGAAGGTTACAATCCATACAAATACATCCAAACTTCAGGGAGGAGGTGAACGGATTCACCCTGTTTTTCAGCCACGATTTCATACATACCTCTTTCAACAACCATCATCTTTTCAACGATTTTCACTTCTTCCGGCATACCCAATCCCCGGTATTGTATCTGGATAATGCATCCCTTCAGGAGGTGACGGATATTTTCCAAAAGATCCATCATGAATACCGGGAATACGGAAATGAAAGCCGTGAGATCATTAAGTCCTACATCAACATCTTACTTCACAAAGGGAAAGCCCGATATACCCCTCAGATGGAAAAACCAACAGCACACAGTCGCGAGGCAGAAATTGCGCACCGTTTTGAAGCGATATGTCAGAAGGAATTTCTTACCCTCTTTAGTGTAAAGGAAATTGCCGCCAAAATGGGGCTCTCTGCCAGACACCTTTCGGAAACCGTCAAAAAGGTTACTGGCAAAAAAGCGCTGGATATCCTGAACGGATACAGGATCAACCATGCAAAGTCCCTCCTGACACAAACGGACTTCACGCCAACACGGATCGCCTACGAGCTTAACTTTGAAAACCCGGACTATTTTTTCACATTCTTTAAGAGGTCAACAGGTGTGACACCACAGCAATTCCGGCAATTTTAAAGTTGTTCCCCACTTATTCAAAGTCCATGTACCGACGTATTCAGTGATTTTTGCAAAAATCAGTGACACCATGCGTTCATACATCCTATTAATGGTTTTTGTATTGGGAAGTACGGGCCTGAAAGCCCAGATCCCTGTTCAGCTTTTTGCAGGGGACAAGGCCACTGAATTTAACTTCATGTGGTATGGATTCCCGGATAAAAAAGAAAAATTCAACCTGTTCAATTTTACATTTTTTGAGGCGGATTACGATGAGCGATCGAATAATACGTACGAGATCTATCAGGTAATTACATACAATTTGACTGAGCGATGGGGAATTGCCGGTGGTGGCAGGTTTGCGGCTAATGAGTTCATTCCGGAGGCAGCTATTTCTTTTCAGATCATAAAGGAAGATCTCTACCTGAACCTTTTCCCGTCAGTCAGGTATACTCCATCATTGGAAGAACCAGGTTACAGCCTTTTCGGGATGATCACCTATACACCAAAACTCAACGAAAAATGGTCGCTATTCAACCAGGCTTTTTTCGAACCTCTTTTTGATAACAATGGGCATGTCTTCAGCTACCAGCAATTGCGTGTGGGGCTGGGGTACCGGTCTGTATTTCAATTCGGGCTGGGAGCCAACCTCTCTCAGGTGGGCGATTCTTTCAAAAACGAAACCAATATAGGTGTATTCATTCGCAAAGAGCTTTGATGCAGACAAAACAAAGTAGAAGTTATCTCATAGTCCTATTAAAAGAAGTAAAATGGAACCCGTAAAAAGTCTGAAAAAGAACCGGGTCGTTATTATGGGAGCAAGTAGCGGTATTGGGAAGGCGGTGGCACAGTATCTTGAACCTAAAGTTACAGAGCTGGTTACCATATCCCGTTCACCCTCTGCTTACGGAAGATGGATCCGTACGGATGTCTCACAGTTTCAGGACATTCAAAAAATCAAAGAGCAACTAAATAATGCCTCTGTTGACGCTCTCCTTTATCTGGGCGGTACCTGGGAAAAATATGCCTTTACAGAAGCGTATAACTTTGAGGCGTCTCCCGACGAAGAATTGAGGAAGGTGTTGGACGTTAACCTGCTGGGGCCCATCAGATTGATACAGGCACTACTCCCGAACCTTCGAAGATCCGATAACGCCAGGATCGTACTTATGGGAGCCCTGGTAAGGGATTACCCTTCAAAAGAGGTAGCGAATACGGCCTCCAAGTTCGGGCTTAACGGAGTAGTAAATGCACTAAGAAAAAGCGATGTATTTAAAAAGAACCGTATCGGCATCACCGTAATTCATCCGGGCGATGTGGCCACACCGGAAGTACTGAAGGATCTGCAACAGGCGGGAAAACCCATGGATCATGCCATTCCCCTGGATGATATGTGTACAATGATCCATTGCCTCCTTTCACTGTCCAATCTCAGCAATGTTAACGAAGTAGCTATGGCATCCATGCTGGGCATCCAGGACAATCGATAGCCTTTGCAAACCTCAGAATTCCTTTTCTCCAAATTCACTCTTAATGAACTTTGTTTTATTTTTTGACCTGTTGATCGTATAGCTCAGATTCAGCAAAACCATGTCCACCTCATAAACATAATTGGTTGTGGTGAAAAACTCTCCTTCCCGGGCTGTAGTGATACGTTGTTCATTGGTATCAAGAAGCCCCATATCCATATTCAGCCATTGTAAAGTGGCTGCCAGTTGATCATTGAGGAAAGTTTTGCGCAACGTAAGGTTTGGGGAAAAGAAGCGGGAGTCCTCACCCTGAGCGGTATTACGGTCAGAGAGATAGTTCAGTGTCCACTGTAAGCTGAAGGAAGGTGAAAGGTCAAAGGTTGTATTGGCATTGATGGAATAGATCCAGTTGGATGTATTTACCGGACGATCATCAAAGGTGCCGCTGATCTCAAAATGATAGAGGTTGCCTCCGGCAAAGATCTGCCACCACGGAAATGGTCTAAGCTCGCCTCCTATTTCCAGTCCCATAGACCGGCCGCGTCCTACATTGGAGTAGATACGGTTCAGGATCGTGTCGTTATAGACTGTATTCACCCGGTTTACCAGGTTCTCAATATTTCTGAACCAGGCCGTTGCAAAGAATGAATTGTCACCAAAGTCCTTTACAATCCCAAGTTCTACCAGATCGATAAACTCCGGCAAAAGCTCGGGGTCTCCCTGCTCGAGAGTTTCCGAATGCTCACGCTCGGGAAAGGGGTTCATCTTAAAGGTAGTGGTTCGCTCCACACGGCGGCTGTAGGCGGCCTTCAGACTGAGCTCTTCATTGACCTGATATTGAATATTGACAGTGGGATAAGGCTCTATAAAGTCATACAAGTATGTAGTATCCAGTGTACCTCCTCTGTCTGCCAGGTCCAGCTCACGATCCATGATCTCCACCCGTAAACCGGCTCCATAGCTCAACTTCCCAACGGTACCGGTCAGCAACCCGTAAAAGGAGTGTATCTGCCTCATTAAATCAACATTGCTCGAAAATTCCGGCACCAGTTCAAAAATGCCAGTTTCATTGTTCCTTCTTTGATATACAAAATCACCGGTATGATCCAGGTTCCTGTACTGGTACCCGGCTTCGACAGTGCCGAATTTGAAAGGCCTTGACTGATAGTCCATCTGCATGCGTATACCGTGCAGCGGGTTATCATTGGTGTTGTACTCATCCTGGTAGATCAGTTCAGTGTTGGGGAATCCGAGATTCCTGTTGGTGGTAGGCCCGCCGAGCATCGTATACTCATACAGGAAAGAAGTTGATATTTTTGCCCCACTCTCGAAAAAATGACTGTAATCAAAGCTCCCCAGCACAAAATCTCCTCTGCGGATCCTGAGATTCTCGTTAAAATACTGAAGTGTATAAAGCCTTTCTCCTTCAAATATGGCATGATTGTCAAAATACAGAATATCTGCTGTGCGGTCCTTGCTCCGCTTTCCTGCATAAAAGCCCAGGCTGTAATTATTTTTTGAGTTGGGCGTAAAGTCCAGGGTAAACCTTCCTGAGTAGTTCACTTCATCGAAGCTCCTTTCACCATCCGATGGAAAACGGGTCAGTGTATCATTTATGACTGTAAAGACATCTCCTTCCCTTCGCCCGGTTATATCGTTTCGCAGGTAGCTTACGCCGAAGGATAAGTCCCATTTTTGCTGGTGATAGTTGATGGTGAGATCCGCACCATAGCGCCGGGCAGGATCAGCATTGTCATAATCCTGTACACTCGGTGCCCCTGCCCTTGTATTCACCTGTACATACATACCATCCGTAACAGCCTTATCCGTAATGATATTGATCATGCCAGCCTTACCCTCCGGATCATATTTGGCAGACGGGGCCGTGATCAACTCCACATTCCTGATGGCATTGGCGGGTATCTGATTCAGGATTGCCTGCGCATCGGCCTGAAGCGGCTTCCCATTGATCAATACCACGAAACCGGACGACCCACGGACTGTGATCTCTCCCAGAGCATTTACATTCACCGATGGCAGATTCCGTAATACATCCGTAGCTGTACCTCCTATACCTGACTGAAATTTCTCTGCTTCATACACCTGACGATCCACCTTGTGTATGGCCGTCATTCTTTCACCCGTTACTTCAATTTCTTCCAGCAGCTTCTGATTGGGAGACATAGCCATGGTACCGAGGTCTACCATCCGATTCCTTGCAACATCAATATCGTTGACGGTCAGGTTGTCATAGCCAAGAAACTGAGCGATCAGATAATACTGTCCAGGTTTTATTTCATTGATCTCAAATCGTCCATTTCCTTGTGTAACAGCACCCGTGACCAGTGCACTGTCCTGATGGGAGTAGATAGCAACGCTAACGTACTCGAGTGCGGTATTTTCAACCTCATCGATCAGCATACCTCTGATCCCCCTCTGCCCTGCAGCAAGGTGAAATATCAGGAGCGCACATGTTGTTAATATTAACGTCTTCACTTCTGTCAGTCTTACCGCGAAGAAGCAGAAGTATCAGCAGAAAATGCCTTCTTTTGTTTTAAATCATCGTTATCTTTCCGGTAAAGGCTAAAAAGTTTTGTAACCTGTACCTGAGAATGGCCGTGCTGCAAAAATTCCACATCAAAAACATGGTATGTCCCCGCTGTATTGAAACGGTTGAGGGTATTTTTGAAGACCTGAACATAGATACTGTTTCGGTAGTACTGGGGGAAGTGACGGTGACCGGCCATGTTGATGAAGAAAAAAAAGCGCAACTGGAAAAAAAGCTGGCTACGAAAGGCTTTGAACTTTTACAGGACAGCCGCTCTCAGCTGATCAGCAGGATAAAAGCTATTATTATTGAGCAGGTCCATCATAGGAAAGAAACACTAAACATCAATTTCTCCACGCTGATAGCCCAAAAGCTGAACCACGAGTACTCTTCACTCAGCAAGCTTTTCTCCTCTGTAGAAGGGTTAACCATTGAGCGGTTCATAGTAAAACAAAAAATAGAGCGGGTGAAGGAGCTGCTGTTTTATGACGAACTCACCTTATCTGAAATTGCAGATCAGATGGACTACAGCAGCGTGGCACATCTCTCTGCGCAGTTCAAAAAAGAGACCGGCATGACCCCTTCTTCCTTCAAAAAGATGAGAAAGCCAGGACATCGACCCCTGGATGCTCTCTGAACAAAATCATGTAACTCTTTCCCGGAATTATGTAATGCCATTAGTTGCCGCCATGGCGATATTTGTAACGTACCATTAAAACACAAATGATGGAAGCCACAGATATCATTGTACCCAAAACCAAAGACAGTTCAGTGACCAGGAAATCCTTTCCGGTAACGGGAATGACCTGTGCAGGATGCGCCTCCAGTGTGGAATCCATTCTCAATCATACTGAAGGTGTGGTGAAGGCCAGCGTAAACTTTGCTGACAATTCAGTATGGGTGGAATATGATCAGTCCGTCACACCCACAGCCCTTCAAAATGCCTTGCGTACGGTGGGATATGATCTGATCACCAATGTGAAAGACCCCAAAGAAGTACAGCAGGACCTTCAACAAAAACACTACCAGGAAATCCGAAAACGTGCCCTATGGTCGGCACTCCTTACGCTCCCGGTATTTGTACTGGGTATGTTCTTTATGGACTGGAAGCCCGGACAGTGGATCTCTATGATCTTTGCTGCTCCCGTGCTTTTTTGGTTCGGACGCAGTTTCTTTGTCAACGCGTGGAAACAAGCCCGGCATGGCAGAGCCAATATGGATACGCTGGTTGCACTCAGCACAGGCATAGCTTTTACCTACAGTGTCTTTAATACCTTATATCCGGAGTTTTGGCTCAGCAGGAGCATTCATCCACATGTTTATTATGAGGCCGCCACCGTGATCATTACGTTCATTACCCTGGGCAAGCTGCTGGAAGAAAGGGCCAGATCCAACACTACTTCCGCTATTAAAAAGCTTATGGGCCTTCAACCTAAAACATTAAAGGTGATCCAGGAAGGCAAGGAAGTAGAAATGCCTATTGCCTCGGTGCAGGTAGGGTATACCATCATGGTACGACCGGGTGAAAAAATCCCTGTGGATGGCGAAGTAAGTGAAGGAGGTTCCTATGTTGACGAGAGTATGATCACCGGCGAACCTGTACCCGTGGAAAAAAAGAAGGGTGAAAAAGTGTTTGCCGGCACCCTTAATCAAAAGGGAAGTTTCCGGTTTACCGCCCAAAAGGTGGGAGGAGAGACACTACTGGCTCAGATCATCCAAATGGTGCAGGAAGCTCAGGGTAGTAAGGCTCCCGTACAAAAACTGGTGGACAGGATTGCCGGTATTTTCGTCCCTATCGTGGTAGGGATCTCCATCATTACATTTATCACCTGGCTATCCGTTGGCGGAGACAATGCCTTTACTCAGGCATTGCTAACCTCTATTGCCGTGTTGGTGATAGCGTGCCCCTGTGCTTTGGGACTGGCCACCCCTACGGCCATCATGGTCGGGGTGGGTAAAGGCGCTGAAAACAATATTCTGATCAAAGACGCTGAAAGCCTTGAGCTCGGCCACAAAGTAAATGCTGTGGTGTTGGACAAAACCGGTACCATTACTGAAGGGAAGCCCACGGTAACAGATGTGTACTGGGAGGATCAAAACAATGCCCGGCATTTAAAACCCATTTTACTGGCCATAGAGCGGCAATCCGAACATCCACTGGCCGAAGCCGTGGTACGACAACTGATCGAGGAAGGAACAGCGCCCGGCAGGGTGACAGAATTCATGAGCATTACCGGAATGGGTGTTCAGGCGAGGGATACCAATGGTGTAATCTGGTTTTTGGGTAATCGAAAACTACTGGAGAAAAATAACATTACCAGTAACGAAGCACTGGAGAAAAAAGCACAGGAACTTGAAGAAGAGGCTAAAACGATCATCTTTTTTGCCAAAACTGATGGAGTTGAGGGAATATTGGCCATCGCTGACAGGATCAAGCCGACTTCGCAGCAAGCTATCACTACCCTACAAAACAGCGGGATAGAAGTATACATGCTCACAGGTGACAACAGGACTACAGCCGCCGCGGTGGCAGATCAGGTCGGTCTGAAACACTACAGGGCCGGAGTACTCCCCTCGGACAAAGCCGATTTTGTAAAAAAACTGCAATCTGAAGGAAAAGTCGTTGCCATGGTGGGAGATGGCATTAATGATTCCCATGCACTGGCTCAGGCAGATGTAAGTATCGCCATGGGAAAGGGATCGGATATTGCCATGGACGTAGCCAAAATAACCCTGATCACTTCTGATCTTCAGGCCATTCCCAAAGCGCTCAGGTTGTCGGGAAGAACGGTCAGGGGTATCCGGCAAAACCTCTTCTGGGCGTTTATTTACAATATCATTGGCATCCCCATAGCCGCTGGAGTACTGTATCCAATCAATGGTTTTCTGCTGGACCCCATGATCGCAGGGGCAGCCATGGCCTTCAGCTCCGTTTCCGTGGTGGCCAATAGTCTACGACTGAAGACTTTCAAACTTTTGGACAACGATCGTCAATCTACCAACTCACAAAAAATGAATACACTAAAATTCAAGACCAACATCAACTGCACCGGATGTCTTTCCACAGTGACCCCGTTTCTTGAGGAGAACAAGGGGATCAGTAAATGGCATGTGGACCTGGAAAGTGAGAACAGGATACTTACCGTGGAAACCCAGGATCAGAAGGCAACAGATATTCAAAAAACAGTTCAGAAAGCAGGATTCAATGCCGAACCGCTGACTCTGTCAGGTCGGAATTGAGTTATTGGGTTATTGGTTGTTGGGTTATTAAGTTATTAGTTATTGAGTTATTAGATCTACATAACACCTCAGCAACTAATAACCCAGTGACTTAATAACTTATCTCATAGTAAAAGAAGCTATCCGACCACAACCCTGCTACGCAATCATTCACTCTGGTCAGATAGCTTCATCCCATTTACTATAACCGATCTACAGCAGATCTGCCGGGATCAGTACCTTATCGATCACGTGGATCACACCATTTGTAGCCTGTACATTCAGTAGACCCGGGATCAGATTGGCATCTACGTCGCTGCCCAGATCATCAATGGTCAGATTATCTGCATCAATGATGATGTCTCCATTAAGTGTACCGACAGCTCCGTTAAACAGATCATCTGAAAAAACACGCCCGGGGACTACATGATAAAGCAGTACACTTTGTAATTGCTCGACCGTAAGTGAAGCAGGATCTATCCCGAGATTGGCGAAAGCCTCATCAGTAGGAGCAAAAACAGTAAATGGACCATCATTGGCAAGTGTTTCTGCCAGCCCTGCCTGTACTACAGCCCCTACCAGTGAATTGAACTCATCGGGATTAAAGGATATGGCCGTTTCTACCAGGTTGTCCGTAGGCGGAATAAGCACCCTGTTGATCACATGAATGATACCATTCAGTGCATGGATATCAGCGAGGATCACATCGGAGTCATTGATCCTGATGCCTCCATGTACCTCCACCTCTACGGAAGCGCCGTTCAATGTGGGTGTAAAGCCATTTTCAAGGTCTCTTGCCCGTACTTCGCCTCCTAAAACATGATACAGAAGGATCTCCTCAAGATTGGGGACACTGCCCACGTTCCACGGATAAATGCCTAACCTGGCAAATGCCCTGTCCGTTGGTGCAAAAACAGTCAGCTCATTTCTGATCACAGTACCCAACAGATCGGTCTTGATCAATGCTTTTACAAGGGTGAAAAAGGTAGGGATCCTGAAAAAACGTCTTCTGCCCTCTGTACTTCCCTTTTCAGCCGGCTCAACATCGCTGACCTCCTGGTCCCAGCTTTCCAGTGTGGTAATGATGTCATCTGCGGCTACTACCTGTTCGGCTTCTGCCATGGGTTCTTCTTCGTTACAACTGACCGTGACCATCAATGCCAGCAGGAAGACAAACAGCTTTTTAGGCTGTAAAACACTAATTTTGCGGATTGTTTGTTTCATGATTGCGTTGGTTTAATAATTAGTTAATCAGAAAAAAAACCAGTGTAAGGCTTACGGTGTTTTACAGAAACGAATGAGACCAATAATACAGGGTGTGAATGGTCATAATGAAGGAGTGAGCAGAAACAATCCGGTCATTGCGGAACAGACCACTAAAAACTCCGCTAACCGGGATCTTTCTCCCTGATTATCTATCACACTTAGTGAACCTTCGTGCTTTAGTGCCCTTAGTGGCCTGAAAAGCTTTGCCACCAAGAGCACTAAAGCACAAAGATGTTTTCTTTCTGTTTGATTCTCACATATTTTAGAAACTCACGTTATAACTGAAAAACAATCCATAAAATGAGTGACTCCGTTATCAAAAGCATCCAACCTTTGGGCTTTCCGTGGACCACACAGGATCCCTTCCTTTTTTGTGTGTACCATGCTGACGACTACCCTGAAGGGAATGAAGAAATGGGCCCTGCTACCTCACTTGAGGGCAGGAACATCGGTCAGGACTTTACCTTAAAGGATGGCTGGAGGATGTATCACGGCCACAGGGTTCCAGGCTTTCCCCAGCATCCGCACCGGGGGTTTGAAACGGTCACCATTGTTCAGCAAGGCTGGGTAGACCATACGGATTCCATGGGTGCGGCAGGGCGGTTCGGTGAAGGCGACGTACAGTGGATGACTGCTGGCAAGGGAGTATTACACTCGGAAATGTTTCCCCTGCTTCACCAGGACAAGGGGAATCCACTGGTGCTCTTTCAGATATGGCTGAACCTGCCCGCCAGACACAAATTTGTGGAACCTCATTTCAGAATGCTCTGGAACGACACTATTCCAGTACATGAACATACCGATGCTGAGGAGAGAAAGACCCTTGTCAAGGTGATCGCCGGAGAAATTGAAGGCACAACAGCACCGGCTCCAACGCCTGACTCATGGGCAGCAGACCCTGCCAATGAGGTGGCTATCTGGGTGATCAGTATGGAGCCCGAAGCGGAATGGCAGCTCCCAACTGCAGGTGCAGACATTCACCGGTCGCTTTATTTCTATGAAGGGGACAAAATATCCATTGATCATGCTTCTCTGGAGATCCAACATGGTGCTACATTGAAGCCAGACAGGACTGCCACGATCAAAAACGGAGCAGATACAGCGCATCTGCTTTTGCTCCAGGGAAAACCCATCAACGAACCGGTAGCGCAGCACGGTCCGTTCGTTATGAACACCCAGCAGGAAATACAGGAGGCTTTTCTTGACTACCAAAGAACAGGATTCGGAGGGTGGCCCTGGCCCTCGGATGATCACGTCCATGACAGATCGAGTGGACGTTTTGCAAAACATGCCGATGGTAGTGAGGAACGCAGGGCGTAGGGGCATGGAGCATAGGGCATAGGGCGTGGTATGGAGTGTGATGCTAACAGGCAAGGGCTCGCATAGGCTTTTCGACTCTCTCAACACAAATGTTTGAATCCCAAAGCCTCAATAATCAAGCCTTATTCGTATTTTCAAGCGATGAAAACGATCTATGTGGATACATCGGTATTTGGTGGAAAATTTGATTCAGAATTTGAGCTTTGGACCGAATTGTTTTTTAATAAAGCAATTGAATCTGAGATAAAGCTTCTATACTCTGATGTTGCTGAAGATGAGCTAAGAGATGCTCCCGAAAAAGTTAAAGAATTCGTCAAAAGCATTCCCGAAAAGAACCTGTTGAGAGTTGAACTTTCAGAAGAAGCCGTTCTCTTAGCTGAAAAATACCTGGAAGAAAAAGTAGTCGGGAAATCGAGTCGGGCAGATTGTTATCATATTGCGATTGCCACTATTTTGAAGGCTGATATTTTGGTAAGTTGGAACTTTAAGCACATTGTAAACATTCAAAGAATACATGGTTATAATGCTATTAATTTGAAAAATGGCTATCAAACCATAGAAATACGAAACCCACGAGAAATATTTGATTATGAAAACGACGAGTGAAAAAGATTTTGACTGTGTTAAAACCGTTCGAAAGTCCCGTGAAAGAATCGCGCAGGATACCGAGGGGAAGTCTCCAAAAGAGATACTGGAGTATTTTAAGAAAAGAAAAAATAAAGTGAGTCGATAGCAGTTGATCTATCGATTACTTGCATCAGACTCCACCATTATACAAGGTTTTTTATGCAACAAGTTAAACATTCAACTCTTCCGTGGTCACGAAACCCTCCAAAACATACTTGTTGTCCTAATAAAAAAAGTTAATTTAATACCTGCCACGAGAACAAAATAAAGCAGATAACTCGGGCAAATCATTAACTTGTACCCTACCCTGATCCATCACTTTTTAAAACATTGGAAATGGAACTCGTTAAAAATCCAAAGGTTGAAGAAATATTCAATAGCTGCCCAACCGTCATTCAGCAAAAATTAAAATACCTGCGTCAGCTTATTATTGATACTGCTTCAGAAACGGAAGGTTTAGAGACACTGGAGGAAACACTGAAATGGGGAGAGCCCAGCTTTGTTACAAAGCACGGAAGCACAGTAAGAATAAACTGGAAAAAGCCATCGCCGGATCAATATGCAATGTATTTCACCTGCACCTCGGGCCTTGTGGATACCTTCAGGATGGTCTATGGGGACAGATTCGTCTACGAAGGCAACCGGGCCATCGTGTTTGATGTTACAGACGAAATCCCCGTGCAGGAATTAAAGCACTGTGTTTCACTGGCATTGACATATCACAAGGTCAAGCACCTCCCTATGCTGGGAGTGTAGAATCTCCGATCGAGGAAAAGAAAGGTACATAGGCAATTGGGAAATTGCATATGATCCGCCTCAGACATAAAAAATATATCGCCTCTCTGTAGTGTAAACGACAAAATTTTACACCAGAGAGGCACGGGATTACTGTATCTTCGGGGTATGGCCAGGCGAATAGAAAAGCATCTCAAACAGGACCCGGGCAGGTTCTTTCTTGATCTCGATCAACCAAGAGCCCTGAGGGAATACCTTATTCACAAAGGTCTTCTTGACGGGGAAGAACAGGTGACTCTCCTGGAAAAACCGGGTGAGGGGAATATGAATTGTGTGGCACGGGCCGGTACCGGCAAAAGGTCATTCATTATCAAGCAATCCCGTCCGTGGGTGGAAAAATACCCTCAGATCGATGCTCCCGAAAACCGGGCTTCGATTGAAGGTCAGTTTTATGAGCTGGTCAGCAGTGACAGTACGATCCGTAAAGCCCTTCCGGACCTGATCTTTAAAGATCCACATTCCAACATTCTGGTTTTGGAAGACGTAGGAGAGTCAGCAGATTACTCATTTTTGTACAACACTGCAGCCACCTTACAAAAGGAAGAGATCACCATGCTCATCGGGTTTCTCACCCGCCTTCACCTTACCTTCACCCGTGAGAGCACGGACGGGTATATTACCAACAAGGAAATGAGACAGTTAAATCATGAGCATATCTTCATCTTTCCCCTGATGCCGGATAATGGTTTAAACCTCGACGCTATTAATGAAGGACTTGACGAAGTGGCAAAAACCTATCATGGGGACAGTGCATTGAGAGAAAAGGCTGAGAAACTCGGAAAGTTATACCTCCGTGACGGGGATCATCTGCTCCATGGCGATTTTTACCCCGGCAGTTGGCTAAAAACCAGTTCAGGGATAAGGATCATTGATCCGGAATTTTGCTTTTTTGGTCCGGGGGAGTTTGACCTTGCCATATTCACTGCTCACCTGATCATGGCCGGTGAAGATCAGGGAAATGTAAGGATCGCTCTTGAGCAATACAGGTGCGAGTCAACCCTTGATCCTGAAATATTCTTCAACTTTGTTGGCATTGAGATCATCCGGAGGATCATAGGTGTAGCCCAACTCCCGCTTTCGCTGGACCTGGTGCAGAAAGCACAATTGTTAAAGGAAAGCCGGTTTTTGCTTCTTGATCCGGACAGATCGGTATTTTTAAAGCTTTTGAAGTAATGCGATCTCTCTGTTGCTTTTCGGTT
The DNA here is from genome assembly GCA_001657315.1 of Flammeovirgaceae bacterium BBD 1991-12. Lineage (GTDB taxonomy): Bacteria > Bacteroidota > Bacteroidia > Cytophagales > Cyclobacteriaceae > Fulvivirga. Next base: position 26,318 of record LYSV01000044.1, read on the forward strand.
CAGAGATCTTACTGGTATACACGAACATAATCCACCACCAGCCGCTGCGGCCAGATATCCTCTGCAACGCCATATTTTCCTCCCCAGTTACCACCAACCGCTATATTCATAATAAGATAGAAAGGCTTGTCAAAGGGCCATTTGGCCTTGTCATCTCCGTCCTTCACAATAGTTTGGTACTTTACATTATCCACGAACCATTCCATTTTCTCCGGCGACCAATCGATCCGGTAGGTATGAAAGGCTTCGTGGGCATCGTCTATTCTGATACTGTCTACCTTTTGGGTGCCTTTCATTCCATTGTAGGCCAGAGTATGAATGGCGCCGTATACCGTACCCTGGTTATACCCTACATGTTCCACAATATCGATCTCACCTTCCAAAGGCCATGAGTAGTCTTCCGGTTTCATGGCAGGCAGCATCCAGATAGCGGGCCAGGTACCCAACCCGTATGGCATCTTTGCCCTTATCTCTATTCTTCCGTATTTCCAGTCCCCCTTACCTCTGGTCACCAGTCTGGCGGAAGTATACTCACGACCGTTACATGATTCCTTATGGGTTTCAATGATCAATGCGCCGTCTTCCACGCGCGCATTCCCTGAACGTCCGACCGTATAATACTGCAGCTCATTGTTGCCCCAGCCACACAGGTCAGGACACCCGTCACCCTTGTCATAGCTCCACTTTTGTTCATCCGGCAGGCCGGAGTAGTTAAATTCATCTGCCCATACCAGTTGGTTGTAGGCAGATTGAGCATTACAGATAACAGACAACAGAGAAAATGTGAGTATAAGTATCCGTCTTTTCACAGCAATCATCACAGCTATATTTCGGTTAATGGTTAAAAAAATCCAAAACCCGGCTCCCTGCCGGATTTTGGAGTTAAGTACGAAAGGAAATACTATTGATACACCCTTATGTAGTCTATTTCAAAAACTTCTTCGGTCAGCCCCGGATCAATATTGCCACCAAATGTACCTCCTATGGCCATATTGACAAGTAGAAAGAAATCCTTGTTAAAGGGATAGGTATCGGCATTGCGTTCCGCAGGACTGTACGTATAGAATTTCTGATCATCCACGAAAAATGAGATACTGGTCTCTGTCCAGTCAATGGAATAAACATGGAATTCTGTGGTAGCGTCAGGTAAAGGGGTATCACCGCCGTTGGCATTGCCACCAAACCCTGAAGGGGTATGTACCGTTCCGAAAACAGTATTGGCTTGGTTGCCCACGTGTTCGAGTATATCAATTTCTCCTGCGGCAGGCCACGGATTTGTGTCAATATCCGCTCCCAGCATCCACGCGGCAGGCCATGTACCGCCTGTTTCAGGTACTCTGGCCCGAACATCGACGCGACCATAGGTGAATTCAAACTTGTCCTGCGTATTCAGCCTTGCTGACGTATACTGTCTCCCTCCAAAAGATTCTGCCAGGGCGGTGATCTTCAGCATACCGCTTTCAATGACCACGTTTTCAGGACGGTCCGTATAGTATTGAGCTTCGCCATTCCCCCAACCACAGAGGCTGGGACATCCGTCACCAGTCTGGAAGTTCCAGATCGAAGGATCCGGTGCGCCATCCACATCGAACTCTTCTGCAAACACAAGTGTATTGAAGTCAGCCCGCCCATCTCCCGGGCCTCCCGTACTACCTTCGGGAACGAATGCAAAGTACCATGCCAGTGTTTCTCCTTCACTGTTCTCCTGGATCCCTCTTACCCGTAATATATCATCGGAAAGCTCCGTGATCTGCCATTCTCCGGCATTTATAAAATAGGACAAGGGCGATAACGGATCCAGCGTCAACGTCAACCCCTCCTCCTGATCTCCACTGACATTGAATGGAATCCGCAATTTCAGCAGAGTATCTGATTCCCGGCACTCGTCATTGTTTCTCTCAGGCGTTGCTTCCGGAAAAAGCGCTTTAACACTCCCCCAGTTCAGAAACGAGTCGCCCATAGTTTCCAGCTGGTAAAATGGCGATCCGTCTTCCACACCGAAGATGAGTACATCATCATATACACAATCAGGATCACCCAGCCCATTGGCTGGCGCCGTAAAGAATCCAGGGAAATCCGTATCCGGGCTGCCTACACCAAAATGACCGCTTATCCCGCCCACTTCCTTGTTCCAGACCCACCTTTTCGTGCTGTTGGTTTCTCCTCCTGTCAGTTGTTGCAGGATGGCCGGATCGATCACGGACACAATGTTCAGTGTTATTTCTCTGGTGATTGAGGAAGAAACCCCACCCGGACCAAAAGCCACCAACCTTACAAAGTAACTGCCGGAAGAGCGGTAGGGATGTTCGGCAGTGGAACCTGGCTGCACTACGGTAGGACGCTCATCTTCCGAGTCACCGAAAAACAGATGGTAGTTCAATACACCCTGTGCACCCGGTGTAAAGGTCACCAGACCGGTGGTGTCTCCGCTGCTGTTCGTCTCAAAGACCATGTCCAACGTAACATCGGTCGGAATTTCTATACCGGTAAGTTCCGGCAGGTCATCACTCTCGCAGCCCCAGAAAAATACGGATACTGCAAAAAAGGTGAATGTATAGCCTATGTATTTCATCATCCTTGTCATCAATTTGAGTAAAAATAAATGTTATCCACAAACACGGTACTGGTTCCCGATGGGTCACTGGAAAAGATCAGTTGCTGAATGCTGGCTCTCGTAACCAGGCCGGTAAAATCGCTCAACGGGATATCCAGACTCACCCATTCCCCCTGAGCAGGAGCGGTTATGGCAATTTCATGCTCTACATCATCACCGCCGCCAAAGATGCCATCTGCCCCAAAATCTACCAGCTTGACCCGGAGCTCCGTGCTGTTGGGTGTCCAGAAATCGAGGCTAAAATGGGTCATGGCAGAAGCGTCAATGGGCGCTGAGGTAGTTTCTATCCCCACAAAGTTGAGGTTGGAATATTTTTTCACTGCGCCACCTGCCACGGTCACATCTTCAAAATCGGATTCGGACCAGACCGTACGCCAGGTATCCACGGTCACATCGGTATATGCTTCACTGAACATGGAAATAACGGACGCCGGCGCCTGTGAAGGTACAGGGGCCTGAGTAAGAGGCTGATCGGAATAGAAATAGATATTGTCGATGAACAGCGTACTGGCCCCGGCAGGATCACTGGAAAAGATCAGCTGCTGGATACTGGCCCTCGTGACCAGACCGGTGAAATCACTCAGCGGAATGTCAAGACTCACCCATGTGGCCGGGTTGTTGTTTTCCACTGATATTTCATGCTCTACATCATCGCCTCCGCCAAATACGGCATCCGCTCCAAAATCCACCAGTTTAATTCTGAAGGTGGTGCTGCTGGCCGACCAGATGTCCACGCTGAAATGGGTCATATCCGATGCATCAATAGGAGATGATATAGTTTCTATCCCTGCAAAATTCAGGTTATCATATTTCTTCACATCATCACCGGCCACCACCACATCTTCGAAATCGGAAACAGACCAGACCGTGAGCCAGGTATCCACGGTTACGTCAGTGTACGCATTGCTGAACATGGAGACCACCACATCAGGATTCTGAGTAGGTACGGGAGCCGTGGTTTGTGGCCCTTCGGCATAGAAATAGATGTTGTCTATAAATACAACACCCGATCCGGACGGATCACCGGAAAAGATCAACTGCTGTATGCTGGACCGCGTGGTGAGTCCTGTAAAATCACTTAGAGGAATATCCAGGCTCACCCAGCTTGTCTGCACCGGATCTGTGATACTTATTTCATGCTCTACATCATCGCCTCCACCAAAGACACCATCTGCTCCAAAATCCACCAGCTTAATTCTGAATTCTGTAATGTTGGCCGTCCAGACGTCCAGGCTGAAGTGTGTCATGGCTGAAGCATCAATGGGTGTGCTGGTGGTTTCTATACCTACGAAGTTGAGATTGCTGTATTTTTTTACTGCACTACCGGCCAGCACCACGTCTTCAAAATCAGCGTCAGACCATACGGTACGCCATGTGTCCACAGCAACATCCGTGTAGGCATCACTGAACATGGAAATGACCGATGCGTCAGCCTGAGTGGGTGTGGGGGCTGCCGTTTCGGGTTCGGTAAGTAGTTCCACCTGAATGGTGTCCTTTCTTTCCAGTGTGTTCACCGAGGCGCTTCTGGCCACTGTTCGGATCACGTACTGACCATCTTCCGCGTATGTATGATCCGCTGAGCTGCCGGGCATGACCACCGTGGGCTCTTCATTGTCAACGTCACCAAAGAATATCTCGAAAACGGCCGCATTATCTGCTTCAGGGGTAACGGTCACATCCCGGTTATCAATGGCAATGTTGGTCACAAGATTAGCAGGTGGCGTAAAGGACACCACGATCTCCTGGGTCATTTCCTGTGTGCTACCTCCCGCGCTCTGGCCGATCACCTTCATGGTAAATGTGCCTTCCGGATAGGTATGGGTAACATCCCTCCCAGGCAAAATAACAGTAGGCTCTTCATCTTCCACATCGCCAAAAAAGAAACTGAACAGTTGAAATCCGGCCCCAGTAGCCACCACCGTAACATCTCCGCTATCATCATCGGATACCCTGAAGTTCAGCTGGATATCGCCCGCCTCCGTGGGCAGATTCACTGCTGTAAAGTCATCGTCGGTCGTGCAACTCCAGCAAAAGATCAGGAATGGCACGGTGAGAAGACTAAGTAGTTTATATGCTTGCATTTTCTTCATCTTTTAATCAGTTATAACCTGCGTTTTGCTCCCAGACATTGCCTGCCAGCTCTATTTCGATCAATGGAATAGGAAAAACCTCATGTTTGCCAGTGACAAAACCGTCGATCTCATCAGCAGCACGTCCGGTCCGTACCAGATCAAAAAAGCGGTGGCCCTCGCCGGCCAGCTCTACCCTTCTTTCCTGGTAGATAGCATCGGTAAGTGCGCTTCCTGAAACACCAAGCTCAGTCAGTCCGGCTCTGTCCCGTACACTGTTCAAATAGGTCAGCGCCTGTGCATCATCGATCTGTCCGCGGTTAAGGGCTTCTGCGGCCATTAGCAAAACATCTGAAAACCGGAGATGCCGGATATTGGTCAGGTTGGTGAGGTTAGGATCCTGAAATGCTTCTCCCTGGCGCGGCAGATATTTATTCTGGTAATACCCGGTATGGTCAAAGCCTTCAACGAAGCTGACTGCATCCGGATTAGGCTGCTCACTGGCCCACTGTTCGATATCCAGGATAGTTGCCCTCAGGCGCAGATCGCCAGTCTCAAAGGCATCCACCAGCTCCTGCACAGGTATATTGAAGCTGAAGCCACTGCGATAAACGGGTCCCTCATAACCTCTGATACCGTTAAACCCTACCATCACATTTCCTTCACTGCACTCGATACAATCAAAGCCCGCACCTTGCGCATTGGTGTACTGGATCTCAAAGATCGATTCAATGCTATTCTCATTTTCATTCAGAAACAGTAAACCGTAGTCTCCAAAAAGATCATACTGGCCGGAGTTGATCACCGTTTGCAGCGCAGTGGCTGCCTGTGCATACTCCTCCTGATACAGGTGGACCTTACCCAGCAATGCAAGAGCAGCTCCCTGCGTCGCACGGCCCAGTTGTGTCTGTACTGCCGGCAAATTCTCCGCAGCAAAGGTCAGGTCTGCTTCAATTTGTGCATAAACCTCCGTTGCAGGCACCCTGGGGAAGGAAGAAGATTCGCCAAACAAAACCCTGCGGTCAAGAGGCATAGGTACATCACCGAACCACTTGACCAGTTGAAAGTAATAGAATGCACGTAAAAAGGATGTTTCTGCCAGCACCTCTCTACGCCCCTCAAAGTCTGTTTTGTCCCTGAATTCGAAGATGTAATTCGCCCGGTTGATGCCGGCGTAGATCCATCTCCATAAATTCTGAAGCTGGTCACTGTCTGGTGAATGGTCCATCCGGTTGATCTCCTGCCACGCTAGCACATCATTGGCACTCTCGCCACCTGCCAACGCATTGTCCGAGGCTATTTCACCCATAATGGTCATCAGATAGCCTACCGGCGCCAGCAGATCATACGTGGCCACCAGTGCGCGGTCATAATCCTCCTCCGTGTTGAAGAAGTTTTCAGAGTTGATCTGAAAAGCCGGGGGTGCATCAAGAAACTCATCTTCACAGCCCATGGCAATCAGCATCGCAGGAATGCTCAGTAGTATTCTTTTGATAATTTTCATTTTAATTCGTATTAGAATGTGAGATTAAAACCAAGCATGTACGTTCTGGGCAGCGGATAAAAACCCTGATCATTCGTAGCGTTAAGAGCAGTGCCGAAGCCATCGTCCTCAAAGCCCCTGTTCGCGGAAGGGTCATACCCTTCATAATCGGTAAAAGTGAAAACATTATTTACTGTAGCATAGAACCGGATCTTACCCGCCTTTATTTTTTTGGCAATTTCCGAAGGCAGGGTATAGCCTATCTGCACATTACGGATCCTGAGGTAATCCCCGTCCTCTACAAAAAAGTCTGAAAACAGGTTATTGTCCGTAGCTCCCATGGTCAGTCTGGGAAAAGAATTACTCGTGCCGGGGCCTGTCCAGCGGTTGATCGCATCATCCCGCCGGTTCACCAAGGGAAGGTTCCTTTCATAGTTCCGAATGAGACTGTGCCCGGCCTGGCCTTCCCAAAGTGTGGAAATGTCAAAGTTCCTGTAATTAAGTCCAAGGCTAAAACCAAAGATGCTCTCCGGAACCGGACTGCCGATAAAGGTCCTGTCTTCGGCAGTGATCTCTCCGTCACCGCTGATATCCACAAAACGCAGGTCTCCGGGTTGGGCCGTTTCAGACTGTGCACTTGCAGCCACTTCTTCAGCGGTTTGAAATATTCCATCGGTTTTCAGCCCCCAGTAGGCTCCTACGGGCAGGCCGCGCTGAAATCTGGATATGTCGTTGACCCCACCTACGCCAAATCCCCCCAGAAAAAGCGCTATGTCTTCCCGGTTTACACTCAATGTTTCGTTGTGGTTATAGGAGTAGTTCACATTGGCCGTAAGCCTGAGATCACGGGCTATTTCATCGCTGTAGGTCACAGAGATCTCGAAACCTTCATTCCTCACCGTGCCGGCATTGATGCTCGGCCCTATGCCACCCGGACCGCCTACACCGGTCAGACCTGAAGCAGGAGCCTGGGGGATCAGGAGGTCATTTGTGGTCTTTCTGTAGTAATCGGCCACCACGGAAATGCGGTCTTCCAGAAAACCAAGGTCTACACCTACATTGAAGTGTTCTGTTCTCTCCCACTGGAGTTCAGGGTTGGGCAACCGCCCTATGGCTGCCCCCTGCACAATATCGTCACCATCAAAAACGGCCTCGGCCTCTCCGTTCAGTAACGAAATATATCCAAAGGCCTCTACACGGTCATTTCCGATCTCTCCATAGCTTACCCTGAGCTTTCCAAAATTGAAGATGTCGGAGTCAGGGAAAAAAGATTCATCGGAGAACACCCAGCCTCCTGAGAGGGAATAAAAATATCCGATCTGGTTACCAGGCGCAAAAAAGCTTGTACCGTCCCTTCTTAACAGCGCTGAGAACAGATACCGGCTCTGATAGTTATATTCCACCCGGCCAAAGTAGGACAGCTGGCGGGTATCGAATTCAAATGAAGTGACGGCATTATTGGGATCGAACTCGTCAGCCTCGCTGATATCGGCAAAATCCACCGAGTTGTTGGGGATGTTCAGTCCGGTAGCGGAAAGTGAATTGCCCAGATTTTTGAATATCGAATTGCCAATGGTGAATTTAAAATTGTGTGAATCGCCAAAGGTCCTGCTGTAGTTGATGAGGTTATCTACGTTGTAGGAAACAAAGTTTTCCCGGCGTTCCGTCACCCGGCTTATCTCGTTATTGAAAACCTTATCTACCCCGAAGGAGATCCGTGGGCTGAAGCTCTTAAAGAATACATCGGCATAGTTGAAATTGAAGCTGGACTCCACCGTCAGCCCTTCCATGATCTCATAGTTCAGGCCTATGAGCCCTGAAAGACGGTTGTTTTCAGTGTCATTAAAGGTATTCTCCATCTGGGCGAGCGGGTTAATGATCTCGATCCCCAGATTTTCCGCCTGTGTAAACTCGCCGTTTTCATCAAATACCGGATCAGTAGGAGCGATATTCAAGGCATTGAACAATACGGATCCCAGTGTATTTTCCGGCAGGGTGGCTCTGTTCACATTGATATAGTTAAAATTTGTGGTGAGCCTGAGATTAGTCATTAATTCACGGGTGGCGTTAAGGTTTACGTTCACCCGGTCAAATTCCGACTTAGGCCCACCTACGATCCCTTCCTGGTTAAACCAGGACGCCCCCATGGAGTATATCGACTTGTCTGTACTGCCCCGGTAATTCAACGAATAGTTCTGGATGGGAGCTGTGTCAAATACTTCATCCTGCCAGTCCGTGCCTTCTCCCAGCGAGGCAATGTCGGTGAAAATTGGCGACTGCCCTCCCGCTATCAGCGCTTCGTTGGTCAGTAAGGCATATTCAGTGGCATTCAGCAGCCCGATCTTTCGTTCGGTTTCCTGTATACCGTAGTATCCGCTCAGTGTAAGCTCCGGTTTGGATAATCCCTCACCGGACTTGGTGGTAACAATGATCACACCATTGGCTCCCAGCACACCGTAGATGGCAGCGCTGGCGTCCTTCAGGACGGTTATACTTTCAATGTTGTTGGGATCTATGGTGTTGAGATCGTCACCGTAGCGTATGCCATCCACAATGATCAGAGGCCGGTTGTCTCCGTTACTGTTTACACCCCTGATGCGGATATTCTGCCTGCCTCCCGGAGAACCTGTGCCTGACGATATCTGCACACCGGCTATCTGCCCCTGTAGGGCATTTTCTATCCGCGTGGGATTAAGCCGGGTGATATCATCGCTTTTAATGGATCCGACGGAGGCGGTCAGCTCTTTTTCCGTAGTGGTGCCATAACCGATCACCACGACTTCACTTAGTGCAATGATGTCCTCCGTAAGAACAATATTGATCACACTCTGATTTCCAACAACTACCTCCTCCGGCCGATAGCCAATGAACGAGAATACGATCACATCTTCCGGCTTCAAATCAGCCAACCGGTAGTTCCCCTCAAAGTCAGTGACTGTACCATTGCTTGTACCTTTGATCAGTACATTGACCCCAGGCAGCTCGTCCCCTCCCGCTTCTGTCACCTTCCCTGATACCGTCAGGTTCTGTGCATAGGAATGTCCAATGCCAAGCAAAAGAAAACCTATCAAATACTTGTGGAAATTGTACCTCATAATGTAGGGTTAAGATATTCGACTTTAAAATTCCGAAAACGATTGAAATACGATCAATCACTCAAAAATGAGCTTATACATATTATTTCTTTAAAATTTCCCTACAACAACACTACATCACCATGATCCACGTATACATTATTACTACATCATATTGGAAGAAAAATGACTTATACAAGCATTAAATCAACTTTTTGTTTTCTTCAAAAATACATTGTTATTTCAGCCTGTTTCTCACGACATTTGCAATCATGCTGCAAACGTTTGTGTTATCTGCAGTGATTCGTGATGGGATAAGTTGAAAACTGAAAGCAGGAAACCGCATAAGATATCTTCCAACCTGTAACTCAATTTGTGGATATGAAACCGTTGAGCCATCTTTTGATCTTGCTTTGTATGCTGCCGGCGGGCAGTACCATGGGTCAATCCAATGATTTTCATGGCTTTCCCTTCATTACCAACTACTCGACGGCCGATTATGGAGCGGGTATTCAAAACTGGGGCATAGCCCAGGACCGCCGTGGCATAATTTTCATTGCCAACAACTACGGCCTGCTGGAGTTTGACGGGACTAACTGGGAAATGCACCGCGTATCCAACAGAACCAAAGTAAGGTCTGTAGCCATAGACGCCCAAGGACGTATTTATGCAGGGGCGCAAAATGAATTTGGATATTTCTATCCTGATGCCACGGGTACCCTCGCCTACCACTCCCTGTCAAATCTGCTCCCTGCTGAAGAAAGAAATTTTGATGAGGTGTGGCGGACCTATGTTACCGGTAATGACGTTTTCTTTTGTTCTTTCCGGAACATCTACCGCTATGATGGAAAACGTATTCATGTGGAATCACCGGGTACTCCCATTGAATTTACATTTCTCTGTAACGGCACACTCTACGTACAGGAATCAGGACTGGGGCTGGCCACCTTAAAGGGCGGTCAGTTCAAACTGATCGAAGGGAGTGATTTTCTGGGGACGTCAAGAATAGCGGACATTGTCCCTTACAATAAGTCTGCGATCATGGTAGCCACGGTCAACGACGGCGTATATCTGTATGACGGAAGCTCCTTCAGGCCATGGGGCTCACCAATAAGTGAGAACCTGAAAAAAGCTTCCATAAGCAACGTTTGTCCGTTGGACGATGGCACTTTGCTCATAGGCACCTCCAATGACGGCCTTTACGTCACGGAACTGGATGGCAACTTTCTGAATCATTTCAGCAAAGGGCGTGGGATCATCAACAGGACCATTCTCGCCACGTTTCAGGATAATCAGGGTAATGTATGGCTGGGGTTGAACAATGGTCTGGCCAAAATAGAGCTGTCATCCCCATTCACCCTGATCAACGAGCAGATGGGTGTGCAGGGCACGGGATATACCAGCTACATAAAGGATAACACCCTGTACCTTGGCACCAACAATGGCTTGTTCAACTGGCGTATGGACCGGGACCCCGGCTACGTTGACCGGCAATACACCCTTGTCCCAAACATGGCAGGGCAGGTCTACGGCATCTCCGAGTTCTATGACCGGCTGTACATAGGGCATCACGGCGGTGTATGGCTGATAGAGGACGGCGAGGCTTCCAGGCTTTCCGGACCCAACGACGGTGTATGGGGTTTCCGCGCGGCACCCGGTGATCTCCAACACCTCCTTACCGGCACGTATTCCGGATTTTCCCTGCTGCAGCATAAGAACACCGGCGTAAAATTCATGCACCAACTCGAGAACTTTGCGGAGTCCTCCCGGGTATTTGAGGAAGACAATGACGGACATATCTGGATGAGCCATGGGTACAAGGGGGTGTTCCGGCTACAACTGTCGGAAGACCTGAGCACCTTCCGTACCATTGATTTCTTTAACAGCGATCACGGATTCCCCTCCAATCTTCTGATCAATGTATTCAAAATGAACAACAGCCTGGTCTTCGCCTCTGAAAGAGGGATATATAGCTATCAAAAGGACAGCAATCGCTTTGTCCGGGATCCTGTATTTACCGACGTTCTTGGGGAGAATGTGCATATCCGGGAAATGGAAGAAGATGCGTATGGTAACATCTATCTTATCGGCAGCCAGTACACGGGAGTGCTCAAAAAGGACGCGTTCAACACCTATAGCCTGGAAACGCGGCATTTCAATAAGATCCATAACCTGCTGAACGATGATCTGGAAAACATAGCAGCGCTGGACCCTGAAAATGTACTGTTTGGAGCAAAAGAGGGTTTTATCCATTATAATCCGCAGAAGGCTACCCCCTATAGTGGAGCGTTTCAGACACTACTCAGAAAGGTGGTAATTTCTGCCAGTGCAGATTCTGTAATTTTCGGTGGCAGCTTCACCAGCGAGGGTGCTGTTGTAAACTTTCAGAAGGCCACCTCACAGATAGAGCTGCCTTATCGTCACAATTCACTCAGACTTGAATACGCCGCCGTGTTTTTCGACTCACCCGGAAGCATCCAGTACAGCTACAGGCTCGATCCCTTTGACGAGCAATGGTCCGGGTGGAGTCATAAAACAGAAAAGGAATACACCAACCTGAGGGAAGGCAACTATACCTTTCAGGTGAAGTCACGCAATATCTATGACATTGAAAGCAATATTGCCACTTATCGCTTTGGCATCCTGGCACCGTGGTACAGAACAAAATGGGCCTATCTGTCCTATTTTCTGCTGTGTGTTCTGATCATTGGTGTCATCATTCAGACCCAACGGGTGCTCCACCAAAAGGAAAAGAGGATCATGACCATCTCACAAAAGCGAAAGCTGATCCAGAAGGACCATGAGCTCGAAAAAGTATCCAAAAAGTCGGAAGAAGAGATTGTAAAATTAAGAACGGAGAAGCTGGCCAGCGAGATCAATCATAAGAACAAGGAGCTGGCCACTACTACCATGAACCTGATCAATAAGAATAAGCTGCTCACGGATATCAAGGATAGCCTGAAACACTTTACGAAGGAAAACGGCAGCAGCAGAACCTCCCGCCAGCTCGGCAATATCATTAAAAAAATAGACCAGAACATGGGCAGGGATGATGAATGGGAGCATTTTATGCAATACTTTGATCAGGTTCATGGTGATTTTTCCACAAGGCTCAGAAATGAATTCCCACAGCTGAGCCCACAGGACCTGAAGCTTTGCGCCTACCTGCGCATGAATCTCTCCACCAAGGAAATTGCACAGCTGCTCAATATCACCATCCGTGGGGTGGAAATAGCCCGATACCGTTTGAGAAAGAAGCTGGTCCTGGACCGAACGGTGAATCTGGCAGAATATATCCTTAATTTTTAGTCATGAAAAGACATGAAAGCCTCATCCCGCTCTCCAGGTTCCATCGCAGTATCTTGTTCCTGGCGCTGATCAGCAAGAAAAATGCTCCGGAGATCAGGGGCTATCCCACCTCGCTGAAGGGAAAAATTAACTATGCGATCACATTCTATGAAGGAAAACTCAGGGAGCACTTTCAAACCGAGGAGAAGAGGCTGCTACCATGGATCAAAGGCAGAGAGCCCGGTCTCGATCAATTGGTCAATGAAATTCTGCAGGAGCGTCAGGAGCTCGATCATCTCTTTCACCAACTGAAAAAGGACAGAAAAGAACATACACTCAATACCTTCGGTGAGCTGCTGGAGAAGCATATACGCAAGGAGGAGCGGCAGCTTTTTCAAAAAATACAGGAGGTAGTGCCGGACAGGGAGCTGAATGAATTTGATCTTCAGGAATAGATTTTTGAAAGCCGTTCTTGCCATTCAAAACCTTTCTAAACCTCAGAGGCTTAGGAAGATTGGTGCTGCAGGCCTGTCCTCTCTGACCACAAGTCAGCCTGAAGTTTTAGTGGCAGCGCAGCTTAGGTGCCCGCAGGTTCACTCATTTTTATTCCTTTACGGATATGAAAGTTTCTACCTCGGCATTGTCCCCATCGTAATATTTCTTTCCGTGAACCGTAAAATCAGCCTTGTAAGCCCGGTTCAGGTCTTTATCCTGCCATATTTCCACCCAGGTATTGACAACAGCTTCCGGCATTTTACCTTTAGAAACAAATTTTTGGTAGACCGCATTTTCAATGGTTATTCCTACAAAACCATCGGGAATATTCTCCAACGAACTCACAGATAATCCAACAATTACGGTGTACGGCCCGGTGAAGTCGGTTTCATAATCCGTGTAAACTGCATAAATATCATCATTGACCTTATTCGGAACCTGTTTTTGAATTTCTTCGCCCCAGAATTTACCCCACAATGTTTCAATGTCTTCGGCAGATTGTCCGTTTTCATTGGTTGTTCTTATGGAAATACCGATGACGTAAAATTCCGGAATGATGTGATCGTTCATTGTTTCAGATTTTTTTGTTTGTGTTTGTGATTGAACTGTGAATGAGAATAGTATTAATGCAAAAAGCATCAACATGCGTAAGGCTGTCATGGTTGATGGTTATCGTTTGTTATGCCACTAATTTAGGACACGGCTGTGACAGCCCTATGGCAAGGGTGGTGAACATTTTTTTTCGCAACTATCAAAATACTCCTCAAAGGTGATCCTGTGTGGCTCAAATGTCTGGTCCAGTACCGACAAGCCCGTGATCCGGTCTAAACGAAATGCTCTGTAATCATTTCTTAATCTGCAAAGAGCAATAAGCAGCCAATTTTCCTGCGTGGTATAGATCGCAAAAGGTTCAATAGTCCGTTCAGTGCTTTGGTTACTGTCGGGTGAGCAATACTTTATTCTGACCAGCATAAAATTTGTCAATGCCAGTTGAAGCGTCGATAAATAATTACTGGTCCGGTAGTTGCCGGTGTTTTGCCCGGATACAACCCGATCGGAAAGTAAGTTAGCCTTGTCCTTCATGGTGCTTCGTAAAACCGATTTTATTTTACCAATAGCCGCGGTGTATTCTTTCACAAAAGATGCATCCTTATTTTTCAGTACCAGTTGTTCGGCGGTGATCAACGCATTGGCTTCACTTTCGGAAAACATCACAGGCGGCATCCTGTACCCCTCCATTAAGGTATACCCTTTTCCTTCCTCCGTCAGAATAGGAATGCCTGCCTGTTCCAACGCTTTCATATCCCGGTAAATGGTCCTGTTACTCACCGAAAACCGGGCGGCAAGCTCCGATGCTGTTAAAAGCCTTTTCGCCTGCAGTTGGGTCAGGATGGCAGTCAGTCTTGGAAGTCGTTTGATGTCATTTTCATTCATTATTCTCTGGCTGCAGGTATTTGTACGGTCGTTTGTAGTATTAAGTCTTAGCGTGTTTTTTATTCCTCACCAATTGGATCAATGGCATCCGTTTCAACCATGAGCATTACTGTTTTTTGGGGTGCTCTTGGCCTGTGCATAACCCCTTTGCTGATTGTTGTTCCTTCGTTTGGGTTGAGTTCAATGGTCTTATCCTCCAAATCGATGTAGAGTTTGCCGCTCAAAACGAAAAAGAATTCGTCATCATCTTCATGCCTATGCCAATGATATTCACCTTCTACAATCCCAACTCTGACCACGCTGTTATTCACTTTTGTCAGCGTTTGATTAAACCATTTGTCTTTACAGTTTTTAATAATTTCCGGCAAATCAATTACTTCATGGTGTTCGTATTTCACATCCATTAATTGATTGTATTCATATTTTTTGCTCATAGTTTATCTTTTAATGTTCTGAAATCTGTTAATAACAGCACCAGTTCCTGTTATCTGCCTTTTGGATGATTCCCAATACTCCTGGATAAGCTCATATAAGTATGACCCATTTTTGTTAATTCCTGGCAGAAAAACATATTCTCCTCCCCCACTGGATCATTATGTCCATACCCCTACTGCCATATTTTGACTGCGGTCCAGTAATGGTCGGATCTTCTTAATTGCAGAGTGACGTTCACACTTTCGATAGTGTCATTTTGTACTTTGATCTTCTCGCAACTAATTTCAACATAGTTCTCAAATTCATCAATTTCATAAGATAATCGCGTCATAGGAGGCCGTTGGTACGCCAAATATTCAAACACATACGAATTCAAAACGTCAAAAGGCTCCATAATCATCTCTTTTTCTGCCAGAAAGGAATTGAAACCGGAAACATCTGTTTCGGCCGGCTGTTTGGTGCATCCCATCAAAAAAACAGTGCCCCAAATACTCAATAGTATTAGTATGGTCAGTATGTTATTCATTTGCTGATCTTCATATGTTTTAAAAATTAAAGCTACACCTTGTCCTTGTTTGCAACGAGGACAGACTGAGCATTGCGTTTGTAACGCAATATCAACAAACTATCAGCAGCGGTTATCCTGCTTGCTCGGCACAAAAACCCGCATTACAAATGCTTCGTTAGCCCATCCGGGCAGCTCTTTCATCTTCGTTGCAAACGAGGACGAGTTAGAGACGTCTACTTTTTTCTTTTAAACTCAAATATTTGATCCTTATTCATTCCTGAAGGATTTGGAAAGATCAATTTATTTCCTTCAATTTTTAATTCCCTTTCCCGGCGTTCAAAAGTTGTTATTGGATTGAAGTCTTTTACAACCATTATGTCATTGCAGAATATATTTTTTACTGCTAAGGATTGATTCCATCTGTCTGCTTTCAAGGTGATGGTCTCTATGGTACTATCAGGTTGATTATATCTTCTCTTTTTGAGTTCTGAAAATTCAAATCGAGTAGTACCATTTTCGTCTGTCATTTTTATTAATTCATCGTCATTCAGTGAAACTTCAAGATGTTTGAGCGCTTCACCACGTTCGTTCATCACCTTTATGGAGATGTAATTTTGATCAATTATTTTATTTCCACTTACTGCTGATTTAGAGTGCAGGGTTCCTATAGAATCAATCAATATCAATGAATTTGACTTAACTTTCCATTTTCCCGATTCATGAATATTACCCATCAACATTCCAGGTCTCTCGTATAGAAAAGTACTGTCTGATCGGATTTCAAGAAAGTAATTCCTGCCATTCCTTTTATGTTCGTAGATCCTTGGTTCGAATGAAGCCGCAGTACTCAATAGTATTAATATGGTCAGTATGTTATTCATTTGTTGATCTTCATATATTTTAAAAATTAAAGCTACAACTTGTTCTTGCTTGCAACAAGGACAAACTGAGCATTGCGTTTCTACCTTAAATCCGCATGTATGATTAAAAGCTGTTTAGAGCATGCTTTAACTGGCATCTTAGGTTGACGATAGTTTATTTTTTCTGATCTAGCTGTTGATTTTGTTATGCAATGGGAGCAATATGGTTCCAAGATACTTTGATTTGGTTTGCAAAGGACGGACTTTTCCCTGATCAAGTAACGGGTCATTGAAATGGGGGCAATAGGTTCGGCAATCAACCCCTTCTCTAGGTCTTATGAGACACACTCCCATACAATCGGAGTTGCCACTGCCTGGATTTGAATAGCCATTTGGCAGGAATAGTGATAAATCGAAAGATGAACTTCTTGATACGAAAATGAGCAGACAGTCCCCGGTACTTTTGAGCGAATTTCTTGATGATCATAGCATACAGGTTTTTACAGATGGCGGTAAAAATTAGGAAGACGGTATTTTGCGCTAATTTAGAAAAAGGGAGTTGCTGCCAGCCAAAATCATTTTTCAGGATATCAAATTGCTTTTCAATAGCTCCTCTTTGATTATAAAACCATACGACCTGATCATCAGTCATCTCTAAATCATTCGTGACGATAGCATGATAGTTCATCGCTTCCCCGGTGAAAAGGTTGAGTTGACCATCCATGCGTTCTTCTTTGGTGACCACTAACTTGTAGGGTTTAACCAGATGTTGCTGTTTGTTACGTTTGGCAGTTACTTCAAATGGGGTAAATAGCGTAGATCCCCTATAACAAGTTTGCCCATCTATTTCAACCGGTTGCCAGGTGCGGATCTGCTGAATTGCTTTATGCAATGAGGTGCTCATTCGTGCCCTGATGAACACTTTCTCCACGTGCTGAGAAATCACCAACAAGGTGGATAATTGATAAGACCCGCCATCTGCTCTGAAAATATCAGCCCTAATGCCTTCTGCCTCCATGATCTCAAACATCCTTGTCAAGGTATCCTGCTGAAGGGTTTGGGGATCACTATTCCCATTTCGATTTTCAACATAAACCACTTTATCATCGATCATACCCACCCCGGGCGCATAGCCAAATCGCTTTAAGTAGGTCATCTTGGCATCAGCCTTTTGGCAGTAAATCAGTGTGTTGTCATAGTCGAGGATGACCGGGGTCGACTGGCTTAAAATTTTACTTTTTATGAGCTTAAGGTTGAGGGTGTTCAACGCAGTGTGGAAAGAGAACTCATGCTTTTTGTGACCAGTAGGCGTTTCAAAAAACAGGGAGGATTGAGCTAATTCTTTCATCCTCTTTAAAATGGTATCAGGGCTTGGTGTTTTCACAAAAGGGTGCTGGGCCAATGAAGTACGTAAATTGGGCCCTGGATCTTCAATACAGTCTCCACCACAGAAGAATACAGACCAAAAACTATACATCAAATCACGCCAATTATACTGTGACTGAGCGGGCAGAGCAGGTAAGTGCTTTTCTAAGGTTGAGCCAATTTTTTGCTTATCGAACTCCTCAAGTACAAAATTTAAGCCTCCAAATGGGGAAAGGTGTGCAGAGTTTAATACTTTCATCAGTGTGTTTTGTTAGCAACACCAATATAGGTGAAAACACACTGGCCGTAAAGCTCTTTAAAACAGATTTTTACGGCCTACTTCTTAGTACACATGCGGATTTAAGGTTCTAACGCAATATCAACGAACCATCAGCGGCGGTTATCCGGCCTGCCCGGCACAAAAAAACGCATTACAATGCTTCGTTAGACCATCCTGATGACCCTTTCATACTCATTGGACGAGAACGATTTTTCAAAAGATCTCTGTCAGGTTGTGGTGACTGGCATTGGTTACCCAACGTTTCAATTCATTTCGGCATTTTTACATGAATAACTCTTGGGAAATAAACATTTTCATTTGAGCGTAATTCCTTAAAGTCTCCGTTGTTTACATTGTAGGTTATCATCAATCCCTCATGTCTGGTTAATTCCGGGTGTGCATTCGCTGTATATACAAACTCCTTTGGATGCTCCAGGGTAGGTGTGTATACGATCTTAGGTTTAGACCAAGGGCCTTCCAGCTTACCTGACAGCCTGTAACCGATACTCGCTTTACCATAACCGAATGTTTGGAATTGTACATACTTTTCCAGGGTTTCGTCATAGTGCACTGAAAATTCAGTGGAACCCGTAAATAGTGATGAAGAGACAGGCTCCTGATCCACTTCACTTGTCCATGCGCCATCAACCCACCATTCCAGTCCTGACAGATCCCCTTCCGCCAGTTGTTCTTTCCTGAAGCGGAGCAGGTAGATTTCATGAGTAGAAGGCTCCTTTACTCCAAAGGCATATACATGGTTTTCTTCTGCCAGCACGGCCGGGGCACCGACAATAACACCAAACGTGTCAGGTGCTTTTATGTATTTAATATTCCATACCTCAGGGTTATCCGATGGATTATCTATGATGGCAACATACCATCCTATAGCTTCAAAACCAATACCCTGACTTGTCGGGGTTTCTTCAATAAGAAAAACTACAAGTTTGTCTTCGATCAATATCCCATGTCCTGTCCAGAACCAATTCGTTCCGGGCACTTCAAAAAAAGCTTTTGGTTCCTGAGAGGTTCCTTTATAATGAAATTTTAGTGCTGAGTCCATGTGTCTTCCCGTCTGAATGGCAATACTATTGCGTATCATATGCCGGGCATTGGACCGGTCACCCGTCCCATCCTGATCAATGAAAGTGTCACTAAAAAGCCATAAGATCCTGTCTCCCTCCAGTTCCACAGTCGCTCCCCCGTCAGCTCCTCTCCAGTAGCTATCTCTTTTGAACTGCGAATTATTCATTTCAACTACCTCTACCTGCCCTTGCAGCAGTATTGGGATCAGCAACATGAAAATAAGATATGTTATTTTTACCATAAGTACGATCGTTGATGATGCTTAATTCTTCTCCAATATCCTTCACCCCTTCTCATTAGAGGTAACGTTGAGATAGCTCATGCGAGTATACCATTTTTGTTGATTCCTGTCAGAGTACACATACTCCCACCGGGTAATTATTGGATTTGAGACTATTGGTGATCCGTGGCTTTACTTCCCTGTTTTTCCGCTATTAGCTTTTTGATCAGGGTGATCTGCCCCAGGTGGTAATAGCTGTGTTCGATCATTCCTTCAATACTTCTTCGGAAATCACCATACTTTTCATCTACAAAGACCTGCTCCAGCTTTTCTTCCGGCATAACTTCTACATGATCTGCAAACTTCTCAGCATTGGCCCATAGCTCGCTGGTAAGCTTATGCCAGTCTTCTTCCGATCTCAGGGGAGGCATATCGAAGCTGTATTTATCCCGGATCTCCAGCTCCCCTCCCTCAAAGACATTCAGAACACCCGAAATATAGTAGTTAATATGAAATGTCAGGCTGGCTATGCTGTTCAGGCTTCCCACTTTGGTCAGTGCCTGTTCCAGTGTCACACCGGTTAGTTGATCCCTCAAATTCGTGTTGGCTACCCATTTTCCATTAAGGATCACTTCTCTGAAGCGGTTGGCCAATTGAACGGACGTCTTCATTTCATTTTCTCTTTTCCCGGAACCACCACTAACTGTCGCGGTTCGTTTTCCTGAGTATTTATGCTAATTCCCATTTTGTTTGAGAGACCCATAGGGGTGCATCGTTGATCTCCTTACGGAGTAGTAAATTAAGTTGAGCAGCGTGATGCTGAACATGTCGCATATTGTAGAGCAAAATTTCAAAAACAGAATAATTCTTATAAGCGTTAACCCAACGGGATCTCAAAACCTCATCAGTCATGCCGGCAATTAAATCATGGCATTTGGCTCTCCCGTGCTGCAGATAGGAAAGTAATTCTTCTTTGGTGTAAGTTCTGTCAGGCATTGCACCGGCAGGATCAAATTCCGAAAAGCCGTATGGTGGCGGTGGTGAAAACTTGTCAGGCTCCAGGGTCAGATAGTAGTCCAGGTAAAACAGACAGTGATAGGCAATATACCAAAATTGAGTCTTCGTATCCCAGCATCCGGGAGGGCACAGTTGTATGGCATTTTCGAGCATGTCTATACTTGCTCCAAATTGTTTCCAAAGTGTTTCTTTCAGGGATGGATCCATGCTGTACGTCATTATTTTGGCTGGTATTTTTCCTTGATGATGTTTATATGGTGCCTTTCATGACCTATTACTGACATGAGGAATTCTTCCAGTGTAATCTGATACTGCCTTGCCCTGCCTTTTATTTTCAATTGTCTTTCGGACAACGTATCGATGAAACTCAGGGACGCCTTCCTTACGCTTAAAAGGTCTGTAATTAACTGCTCCATGGTCAGCTCGTCAAAACGAGCATGGTTTACGAGGAAATTCTGGTCATAACCCCATAATTCAATCTTCTCATTTCTACTTAGCTGAAATGCTCTGAACATTTTTATTCTTTCATGATCGGTGATATGTCCCACGATTTGTTTTATACTCCATTTGCCAGGTGCGTAGCGATGAGCAGCTTTTTCATCATGAATTGATCTTAAAAACGTAAAAGTGGACGATAAAGAAAACAGCGTATGCAGGTGATCATCCTTTACCAGGTCAAAATAATATGGAAATCCTTGTTCGGGCGTATAGCTCATATGCTGGAAATATCTTTCGGGTCTTTAAACAGGGCTCTCTCAACGATACAGCGCACTGGCACAGTATATATCCAAGATATCATGCATAAATCTAAAACAATTCGGATTGTTTAACCATTCGTTTAAACTCTTTATCCATACCTTGTCCCTGTTTGCCACGGGGACAAGTCAGGGAAGGCTCTTGCTGGTTTGGGTCGTACAGGACCCGCTTTGCTTAACCTGCGACCAGAGGAG
The DNA here is from genome assembly GCA_001657315.1 of Flammeovirgaceae bacterium BBD 1991-12. Lineage (GTDB taxonomy): Bacteria > Bacteroidota > Bacteroidia > Cytophagales > Cyclobacteriaceae > Fulvivirga. The sequence continues at coordinate 47,493 of LYSV01000044.1, forward strand.
GATTTCAACGGCCATGGCTATCCGTTATCATCACCATTAGACTGAACAAGAGGCTGAAATCCTCCATAAACCATACGAGTGGCATCAAAAATCAATCTTGTAGATTGGGTCAATGGAGCAACCAGATCTGACATTCTCGGGTCGTTTGGAACCTGTTCATTTGCTAAATCGCGAGTCTCTTTCGAAGGAAATACGACCCATCCAAATACAATTACCTCATCATCCTTCACACCCACTACGTCAATGAATGAACGTGTACCTTCTAAATTCAAATCCTCCCCAACATATTCATAATAAGCAAGTGCACCATATTCTCTCCAGATCTCTGCTACCTTCTCAGCCACATTCCTGTATTCACTCAGGTAAATTCGTGGAACAGGAAATACAAAGCCATCGATGTATTCTGTCAATTTATCATTCATATTCTTCTGTTTTTAGCTGTTGATCTTTTCTGCTGTTGCAAAACATCCTGCTATGTGTAATAATTACACATACATTCACTATACTAATCTAGCGGATTCTTAGTTGATTTTAACCCGTTTTACTGTTACAGGCGTATAGATGGTCATATCATTTCTGGTCGTGAGCATGAGCGCGCTTGTCCACCGGAGTCCTGTGGATCCACGGGATTCTGCGAATGTGAATGCTAATACAAATGTGAGTCTTCTGTAGTTCCGATAGCTATCAAGGATTTTATAGGGCCATATGATTTTAATGTTATCTAACCCTGGTGGGCTTTTCCTTTCAATTTTGCGCACTATAACT
>LYSV01000045.1 GCA_001657315.1 Flammeovirgaceae bacterium BBD 1991-12
CGGTAAATTGGGATAGTCTTAGCGGGCTTAGATGGAAACCCGGTTCTCCCGCGAGGGATGTGATTACCACCAAAGCCCCTTATTTCCCCGCGAGCAAAGGGCAAATTTGGGCTGAAGCCAACATTACGAATGAAATAGGAGCGAATTATATAACCATAGATCTCACCCCTGCCAAAAAGCTGGTCAAAGACAAAGAAGGTACAGCCTGCAGGGGGCAGGCGCCCGGTTCGGACTGTGTCATTAATTGGAAAGAGGCACAATACAATGAAGTAGCTGATTTTATCAGGCAAACCTCTTTCAATGTATTATTACATGCTCGCGTAACCCCTCAAAACAACTCCACGATCTCCGGCAATGGTGAAACCGACTTTGCCAATGATATGATCGCGGTTATCACCCGGCTCCAGAATCAGGGAGGTATAGACAGGTTAAAAGGTATCATGATCGGTGAGCATGAAACCAAAGACAGGAAAATGCTCAAAAAAGCCATACGAATTGTAAATAAGATCAACCAGGGTACCAATAACTGGCTGAAAAACAACGGTGTAGTCACCTTGCATGGAGGAGGCTTTGGAGCAGAATTCCGGAACATCCACTGGCAGGTAAAGGATTTCAGGGATAACACCGCAGGGGATCAGAACTTTTTGGTGGATATGAGCACCCGGGCCAGGGGATTTGCCTTTGCCTTTAAATTCTTTAAGGGCAATCTGAACTTTGTACCCGATACAGTCACGCTTGATACCGCCGAATGGAAAACTTTTTTAAATACAGGAGAGGTCACCAAAAACAGCAATACCTACAAATACAACTTTAAGCTCGATCACGTAGAAAGACTATTCTCAGACCCGGCATTCAACGGGGGAGTAAGCCGCGACTACAGGAATATCCTGTTCGTAGGAGATGATGCTGACGGTATCGTTAACCTATGGAAGCCTAAAACATTAAACTCCTATTGGGCATTGCTGGATATATTTGATGGCAGGGATTGGAATGGCTTTACCTTTGGAGTGCCCTTTAGTTTAAAGGAGAAGACCCGTATGTTGTCCGATAGCACCGGGCTGGAGATCCCTACATTGATCACCGGAAATCGTACAAAGGTAGACTTGTGGCAACTGTGGGAGAGCACGATAAGGATAGACAGCAGTGGTGTTCAAAGTAATAACCGGCTTGGGGAAAGGCCTGCCAGTAACCTGGTAAAAAACCCTTACCGGTTGTATCCTAACCCAAGCAACGGGCATATTTTTATCAATGTCAAGCCTTTTGATAAGATCCACTTATCACTGTTCAATTCCATTGGATTGAAAATGGATAGCAAGGTCACATTGCAGGGTCAGCAGGTTAGAATTGATCTTTCAGGATTAACCCCCGGGTACTACTTTGTAAGGGGAGCTATTGGTGAAATGCCATTCAGTGAACGTGTAATGTTAAAGTAGCCCCTGGAATCGTTTTGAAAGGCCTGGAAAAGCTAATGGCAGGGGCGTGAGCGTGCTATTCTCGTACAAAAACAAGGGTATTTTAAGAATAGACCGGTGCAATAAACCATGCCACAGGAATATGTAATAATTTTCAAAAAAAACGGTGCGATATCTTTTGAGGCAATGTCTAAACTGGAATGTATTTTAAGAAAAACCGGCCTTAAAATCATAACTCCGTGCTCTTACAAGCCGTCTGTTCACCATTTTTTTGAACCATCAGAAGCGTTTAGAGGCGTGGTAGAGCTTCTGACCTGTCGGTTAAAAACCCAGTCAGGATATTTTTTCCAGCAATACAGTAATATATGACAACATCAAATCAATGCGAAATATAAAAATGCATAATAAAAGATTATCCTTTTGGTCATGCCTGGTAACGATCGTGTGGTGCACAGGCTCATGTAAACAAGTTTCTTCCGATCTGGCCTCCACGGAGGAAGCAGGTAAACCCAACATCATATTTATCCTTGCTGATGACCTGGGATACGGAGATGTTGGGTTTAATGGGGGTGAAAAGATCAATACCCCGGTGCTTGACAGGATGGCAACCGAAGGGATCGTATTTACACGTCACTACTCCGGCTCAACGGTATGCGGCCCTTCCAGGGCAAGCCTCATGACTGGTATGCACACCGGCCACAGCAGGATCAGGGGTAATCCGAAATGGACAAGATCAGGCCGGCCCGTGGACCTTTCCACAGAAGACAATACAGTGGTGAAGGAGCTGAAGCGAGCAGGTTACCGGACAGGGATCGTTGGGAAATGGGGGCTGGCCGAAAACCTGGGAGAAGGTAAGCCCAATAATCAGGGATTTGACTATTTCTATGGATTCAACCGTCATGGCGCAGCCCATCACTACTATCCTGAAAAAATATGGGAGAATGACCAGCACCTGGAGCTGGCCGGCAATGTCATGAAGGATAAGATCGGTCAGTATTCACAGGATCTGTTCACCCAAAAGGCCCTCGATTTCATAGATCGCGAAAGCAGGAGCCCCTTCTTTCTGTACCTTGCCTATACCATCCCCCATTACGAGCTCACCATTCCGGAAGATCAGAAAGCGGAATACTATAGTAAAGACTGGCCGCTGCGCAAAATGAAAATGGGCCATTACCGTAATGACGAGAACGGCCATGTTACCTATGCTTCCATGGTCACCAGAATGGACAAGGACATAGGCCGGATACTGTCCAAACTAAAAGAGCTGGATATTGCAGAAAATACTTTAGTGATCTTTACCAGTGACAACGGGCATGAGTATGACAGACTAAATGACGAATTTTTCAACAGCAATGGGGTTTATCGGGGCAGAAAACGGGATCTGTATGAGGGAGGAATAAGAATACCCTTTGTGGCCACATGGCCGGGCCGGATCGCTCCGGGCACCCGAAGTGACCATGCTTCGGCTTTTTGGGATTTTCTGCCTACTGTATGTGATATACTGGGGCGGGATCCTTCCGCCCCAACTGATGGTATATCCTATGTGCCTGCTCTGCTGAGCCGTGAGCAAAGGGCGCATGACCATTTGTACTGGGAATTTAATGAGAAAAAGGGGCCTGTTCAGGCGCTTATGCAGGGGGACTGGAAGCTCATTCATTTTGTGGATGCAGGATATGAATTATACAACCTGGAGGACGACCCCGGAGAATCCAATAACCTGTACACAGCAGATCATCCTGTGGCAGTAAAGCTGCAAAAGCTTCTTGCTTCAGCCAGAACAGAACATCCTGAGTTTCCACTGGTAAAGCACGAAAGAGCCAGTAAATGAAATTAAACCCATACAACAACTTCAACACAAAGAGAAATATGACTAAACAGGCATTATATCGCTCACTTTTTGTTTCGCTACATTTGATCTCAATCCTGGGATATAGTCAGGTTAGGCCGGAGTGGGACAATGTTCATGTACTACAGGTGAACCGGGAGAAACCACATGCCTCCATGATGGTTTATGAAAACGATGACCAGGCGCTAAAATTGACCAAAAGAGAGTCGCCCTTTTATGTATCAATGAACGGTGACTGGAAGTTCAACTGGTCAGGGAATCCTGCCTCCCGGCCTCAGGATTTTTACAGAACCGACTTTAATGACTCGCAGTGGACTACTCTTGCCGTTCCTTCCAATTGGGAGATGGAGGGACATGGCCTGCCCATATACAAGAATTCCGGATACCCGTTTGAAAAAAAAGACCTTCGCGCTCCACGGGAATGGAACCCGGTAGGATCCTACCGTCGAAGCTTTACCCTTCCTGAAAAATGGCAGGGACGCCGGGTTTACATCAATTTTGATGGCGTGCAGTCTGCGTTTTATGTGTGGATCAATGGAAAAAAGGTGGGATACAGCCAGGGCAGCAGAACCCCAGGTGAGTTCGATATTACCAGCTACCTGAAAAAAGGCAGTAACCTTGTGGCAGTAGAGGTGTACCGTTGGAGTGATGGTTCCTATCTGGAAGATCAGGACTTCTGGCGCCTGAGTGGAATATTTCGCGATGTCTACCTGTGGTCCGTACCACAGACCCATATCCGGGACTTTGCCATCACCTCTTCGCTGGATGAGTCACTGAAGCAGGGTATTTTCCAATTACGGAGTGAGGTGCAGTCCAAAAAGCCTGAAAGTGCCGTACTAAAAGCGCTGATGCTGGATCGGACCGGTAAGACGGTACTTGAGTTTTCTCAGGATCTGAACCTGAAAAAAGGTGTCAATTCGTTTACCACAGAGTCCTTTACCCTCAACAGTATTAATCCATGGCATGGCGAGTCGCCCTATCTGTATCAGTTGCTGATCACCCTGCATGACAAAAAAGGCAATGTACTGGAAGTTATTCCTCAGAAGGTGGGGTTCAGAAAGGTAGAGATCAAAAACGGCCGGCTACTCGTCAATGGTGTGGCCGTCCTGTTAAAGGGGGTCAACCGGCATGAGCATGACCCTGAAACGGGCCATTACGTGACCACAGAGGACATGCTGGCAGATATTGCACTTATGAAGCAGTACAATATCAATGCCGTAAGAACGTGTCATTATCCCAATGTCCCGGAATGGTATGACCTGTGCGATGAACATGGCATTTATCTGATAGATGAGGGCAATATTGAAACACATGGGTTTGGAAGAAAAAAGAACAACAGACTCAGCAACCACCCGGATTGGAAAGACGCTTACCTTGACCGTGTACAACGTATGGTGTACCGTGACAGGAACCATCCATCCATCATTATCTGGTCCATGGGCAACGAAAGCGGGGATGGCCCCAATGTAGGAGCTACCTATGAATGGGTGAAGGAAACAGATCCCTCCAGACCCTTTCATTACGAAAATACCACATTGAACGGCTATGGAACCGCTGACATCTATTCCAGAATGTATGCCTCACCGGAAGAGACCGGCAAGATCATCAGGGAAAATCCGGATATGCCCTATATCCTGTGTGAATACACACACGCCATGGGCAACAGTAATGGTAACCTGAAGGAGTACTGGGATATGATCTATGCAGATAACCCCTTTCAGGGTGCATTTGTCTGGGACTGGATGGACCAGGGGCTGAAGCAACCGGTGCCAGAGGAGTTCAGAAAATCCTATTCCAAAGATCATTTTTATGCCTACGGCGGCTGGTGGGAAAATGCAGTAGGAGTAAGCCATGATGATAACTTTTGTATGAATGGTTTACTGGCGGCAGATCGTACGCCTCATCCGGGGTTGTATACGATCAAATATTTTTACAGAAATGTTCACGTAGAGGCAATAGACCTGGAAAAGGGTAGGTTCAGGATCGTGAATTGGTTTGACTTCACCAACCTGCGCGACAAGGTCACCGGAAAGTGGAGCCTTCTTGAAAACGGTAAGATCGTAAAAGAAGAAAATCTTCCTGCACTGGATATCCCTGCCCGGTCAGGTCAGGAATTTACAATCGATCTGTCGCCATGGACAAATGCTGAGAAAGAGTATCATGTTACATTCAGTTTTTTTAATAAAAAAGGAGACCAGTTTGTACAAGAGGGGCATGAGGTGGCCTGGGACCAGTTCAAACTGCCTGCCGGTAAGTATCACCGGGAGCCTGTGGAAACAGAAACTACCCCTCTTGTCGTACGTCAGTCTCATAAAGCGGCCTACATAACGGGAGAGCGGTTCGCCGCCATTTTCAACAAGCATACGGGTGTACTGGAAAACTACTATTTTGATGATAAACTGTTGATAGAGCGAGGCCCGGTCCCTGATTTCTGGAGGGCCCCTACGGATAATGACAGGGGAGGAACGGACAAAAGAGAAGGGCAGTTCCCGGGACTATGGGTGTGGAAAGAAGCCGGATCATGGCTTATTACGGATTTTAGTGTGGAAGAAAAACCTGAGAGTGTTATACTTGTATCCAAAGGAAAACTACCGGCTGTGGAAGCCACTTTTGCATTGACCTATCACATAACTACTAACGGAGAGATAACCGTAGAATTTGACTACAAACCCGGTAATGGTAAACTACCCATGGTGCCGAGGGTAGGTACAGAGCTGTTGATAAGCAAGGCGTTGGATCAGGTAACCTGGTATGGTCCCGGCCCAAACCCTACCTACGTTGACAGAAATGTGGAAAGGGTAGGGGTGTATCAGTCTTCTGTGGATGACATCTGGGTGGACTATTCCGAGCCACAGGAAAATGGGTACAAAACAGATGCCCGATGGTTTTCGCTTACGGATCAGGAAGGAGCAGGGCTGAAAGTATATGGTGATCCGGTGGTCGCCTTTGGGGTGAACAACTATGGAAAAGCGATGATCGAACAATGTAAATATGACTTTCAGCTTATGAAACAGCCCTATCTGTTCCTTAACATTGACCTGGGACAATCCGGAGTCGGCGGAACAACAAGTTGGGGCAAAAAGTCATATCCCAGGGAAGAATACAGGCTTGAAAACAAGACATATCAATATACCTACACCATAGTACCTGTCAGTACCAGGAACGTAATATCCTTAAAATGAAAAAAGATCCCGAACCTTTAAAAATCCTGTTTGTCCTTTGTCTGCTGTCTCTGGGAGTATTTTCCTGCTCTTCCGGTGAAAAAAAAGAGGAGCAGCCATCTCCGCCCAATATCGTCTGGATCATGTTGGAAGACTGGGGCTACCAGCTCTCCTGCTACGGTGAGCCCGGTATCCATACTCCAAACATCGATAAGGTGGCAGCGGAAGGTGTCCGGTATACACGATCGTTTGCCACAGCGCCTGTGTGTTCCCCTTCCCGGTCAGCCATGATGACCGGTTTTCACCAGAACTATATCAGTGCCCATCAGCACAGAACAAGGAAAGGTGAATCAGGATTCAGCAAGGCGCCGCTGCCGCATGGCATCAAACCGTTCACCCAGCTTCTGCAAGAGAAAGGTTATTTCACCTGCTTTATGAAACCCGCCCGGAAGACGGACCTGAATTTCACCTATGATGGGGATATTTATGAAGGTGGGGATTGGGGTGAGCGTGAAGAAGGGCAACCTTTCTTTGCCCAGGTGACCTTTGGCGGAACTCACAGGAGGTGGAAAAGAGATACGTTGGATCCTATAGCTATAGATGAGGTAGTACTTCCTCCGTACTATCCGCAAACTGACCTGGCCAAAAGAGACTGGGCCAATGGACTGGAAGCCGCCCAGATCGTGGACCGGCAGGTAGGCGAGCTGCTTGACCGTCTCGAAAGTGAGGGGCTGGCAGGCAACACGCTGGTATTTATTATTGGTGACAACGGACGATGCATGCCCCGGGGAAAGCAGTTTTTGTATGACGGTGGTATACAGGTCCCGATCATTGCGCGGTGGCCCGGTAATATTAAAGCTGGAACAGTATCCGATGCCATGGTCATGACCATCGATATCACCAAAACTATTCTGGATGTGGCAGGTGCACAATCCGCACATCCTTTGCACGGTCAAAATCTGCTGGAGGATGAAGTCAACAATCGTCAGTATATTTTTGCTGCCCGGGATAAAATGGATAGCACCCACGATGCCATGCGGACCATCCGATCGGCGAAATACAAGCTGATCCATAATCTGATGCCGGAGCGGGCCTACTGTCAGTTCAATAGCTACAAGGAGGAGAACTATCCTGTGCTGGCCCAACTGAACGTAATGAATCTCAAAGGTGAACTTACGCCCGGGCAGGCCGGCTTTATGGCATCCGGTAAACCGGAGTATGAGCTGTATGATCTGGAAAATGATCCCTATGAAATGAAAAACCTGGCGGACAATGAAGAGTTGGCCAATGTAAAGCAGGAATTGTTGACCGAGCTGAACAAATGGCGCAAACGCATCAATGACCAGGGAGTATCCCCTGAGTTCAGGAACGGAGGATGGCCTCCTGACTATCCTACAAGAACATTGGAGGAATGGGAAGCACACCTGAAGGGTTTTGAACCCTGGGTTTTCAGAGAGCCCGGTTCAAAAATGAAACATCCCTATCATAAATGATCGCTGCCGGTAACCAATAAACTTCATAGTATGAAACGGCACATCAACTCAGGGCTGGCCATAGCGCTGTCCGTCATGGTAAGCATAGGGCTCATCATGGGATTTTCTGTGGGTGATACCGCTGGCCTGGAAACAAAACCCGAGCCTGATCAGAAGCCGGCGGACCGTCCCAATATCATCCTGTTTTATGCGGATGACCTTGGCTGGACAGATCTGGGCGTACAGGGCTCGGATTTTTACGAATCTCCTGCCATCGATCGTATCGCGAACGAAGGAATGAGATTTACACAAGCCTATGCCAACGCTGCCAACTGCGCCCCTTCAAGGGCCTGTCTGATCAGTGGTCTCTATACCCCTAGGCATGGAGTATACACGGTTAAAAATTCTGACAGGGGAAAATCCATACACCGTAAGCTTATCCCGGTTGAAAATACTCCCGTGCTGGACCGGAAATTTCCTACACTTCCGGAGACCCTGAAGAAAAATGGATATGCCACCTGTATAGCGGGGAAATGGCATCTCTCGGATGACCCGATACCCTATGGATTTGACATGAATTTCGGTGGAGGCAGTCGCGGCGGGCCGGGCTCCTATTTCTCACCCTACAATAACCCGGCGTTACCCGATGGACCTGAAGGAGAACACCTGCCGGACAGGCTTTCCACGGAGGTGTCCGATTGGATACGTGAAAATGCCGGAGATCCCTTTTTCGTTTACTTTCCTCTTTACTCCGTGCATTCCCCAATCAGTGCCAGACAGGACCTGACGGAGAAATATGCCGGAAAAACACCTGGAAAATTTCATGATCATGCTAAATACGCTGCAATGATCGAAGCCATGGACCTTGCTGTTGGGAAAGTGATGCACACACTGGAAGAGCTGGGTCTTGATGACAACACGCTGGTGATCTTTACCTCTGACAATGGACCTTATGGTCGGGCTTCTGTGGCAAAGCCTTTGAGAGGAGGCAAGGGTATGTACTATGAAGGGGGAATACGGGTACCCTTTTTTGTTAAATGGCCCGGTGTGGTCAGTCCGGGAACGGTGAGTGATGAGCCTGTAATCGGGATGGACATTTTTCCTACATTACTGGAAGCCACTCATATTCCCACCGATATGGCCCTCGATGGTAAAAGTCTGCTCTCATTGATGAAAGGGAGCAAGACCCCGATGGAAAGAGCCCTTTTCTGGCATTTTCCCGCTTATCTGCAGATGTACAAGGCCGACCGAAGCTTCCATGATTCACATGATGCACCTCACTGGAGGACTACCCCCTGCGGTGTTATCCGTGAGGGGGACTGGAAGCTGATCGAATACTTTGAGTCCGGAAAGGCAGAGCTTTTCAACCTCACAAATGATCCTGGGGAAAGAAATGAACTCAGTACGGCAGAGCCTGCCATGAAGGCAGCCATGTATGCCAAATTAAAACAATGGCAGCAACGGACCAGCGCTCCTATTCCTACAGAACTGAATCCAGCCTATAAAAACTAGCTATGAAATCTGTAAAAACCCAGGCCAATTTCCTTTTGAAAGTATTACTATTCCTGTTTGTGACCGGTTGCGGCCATCAACAAGCCGACAATGCTGAGCAGGTCAGGAAGCCTAACATACTCATAATTTATGTTGATGATCTGGGATATGCCGATGTAGGCGCCTACGGTGCTGTTGGTGTGTCCACACCCAATGTGGACCGTCTGGCTGATAGAGGTATGAAATTTACGGACGGGCATTGCTCCGCAGCTACCTGCACTCCATCCAGGTATTCCCTGCTTACAGGTAGTTATGCCTTCAGGAACAATGCCGCTATACTGGCTGGAGATGCACCATTGATCATCGGTGAAAATACGCGTACGCTTGGTGATATGCTTAAAGAAGCAGGATACAGAACTGGTGTTGTGGGCAAATGGCATCTTGGGTTGGGGGATGGCAGTGTTGACTGGAATGAAGCCATTACCCCCGGACCTCTGGAAAGAGGGTTTGATTACTCTTTTCTCATCCCTGCTACCGGGGACAGGGTCCCTTGTGTGTATGTGGAAAACCACCACGTGGTAGGTTTGGATAGGAATGATCCCATTACCGTAAGCTATAAAAAGCCGGTCAACGATGAACCTACCGGAATGTCTCACCCGGAAATGCTCAAGCAACTGGCTGACAAGCAACACTCCAATACCATTGTGGACAGTATCAGCCGGATCGGGTACATGACCGGGGGAAAAGCGGCCCTCTGGAAAGACGAGGAATTTCCCGATGTTCTGACAGCAAAGGCCCGTCAGTTCATGGCAGAGAATAAGGATAATCCCTTCTTTTTGTTTTTCTCTTTTCACGATATTCATGTACCGCGGATGCCCAATAAGCGATTTGTCGGTCAAAGTGCCATGGGCCCCAGAGGTGATGCCATCGTTCAGATGGACTGGGTGACAGGGCAGCTGGTGGAGACGCTGGAACAACTTGGGCTGGCGGAAAATACCCTGATCATCTTCACGAGCGACAATGGTCCTGTACTGAACGACGGATATGAGGACGAGGCCGTGGAATTGCTCGGAGCACACGTCCCGGCGGGACCGTTCAGGGGCTCAAAATACAGCGCCTATGAGGCCGGGACCCGGGTTCCCACCATTGCCTGCTGGCCGGAAATGATAACACCCGGTGAAAGTAACGCACTCGTAAGCCAGATTGATCTGTTTGCTTCACTGGCAAGGCTGACCGGGGTCAAACTGGCAGGATCAGATGCGCCGGACAGTCATGATATGCTCGAAACGTGGCTCGGAAGATCAGATTCCGGTCGGGAATATTTGATCGAAGAGGCGCTGACACTGTCACTCCGGCATAGGGAATGGAAATATATCCGTTCCGCCCCCAGCGTTCGTGACTGGACAAAGTACAAAGGGGTCGAGTCGGGTGTCTCGGAGGTTGCTCAGCTTTTTAACCTTCACGAAGATATAGCAGAACAAAATAACCTGGCTGGGGAAAAAGAGGATCGCGTAATGCAAATGGACGCCATCCTGGAAGCGATGATCGCTGCCAAAGGTACCCGGCCCGGATACGGTCAGGAGTACTAAAATCCCCCTTGCTTCTCATGAAAACACCCCTCCGGCAAACAGGTTGGATTTTATAAGTTTGATCAGGAAGCCCCTGGCGTCCGCATAAGGGCCTGATGTCTGTCGTAATGACTAACATACTGGTAATAAGGGTCTTCCGCAAATGATGAAAACTTAAATTCCGTACAAATGACTGTTCTATCGACCGCTATGAAGTATCTTCTTTTTTGGGCTCTTTCACTGTCGCTACTTTTGACGGCCTGTGAAAATGACGACGATGATACCGATACTGACCCACAGCTGAGCCCGAGTGTGGCCCTGTCTGTCAGTTCCGTTGATTTTGAAGAGATTGAAAAAGGGTTATCCGCGCAAGAACATGTCATTATAACCGCTGAAGACTTAACGGATAATATTTCACTCGAAGTAAAAGGCGATCTTTTTTCCATATCGGACGCCAGTAGTGGTGCATTCTCCAACACACTGAATTTTAGAGCTGCGGACCTCAATGCATCGGAAAACGTCACGATCTACCTGAAATTCGAGTCAACCGGAGTAAATGCTTCCGGCACCTTCGAAGGAACCCTGGTAGTAAAAAGCGAGCTGGGTGAAAATACCATAACCCTGAAGGGGAGTGTTGTGGTCCTCAACCCCGGGATAAATTTATCCGCCGAAGAACTGGATTTTGTTGGGATCACAGTCGGGAATGAAGAGAAGCGATCCTTTACCCTGTCGGCAGCGGACCTGAAGGAAGATGTAACAATAACGGTATCGGATGGGGCATTTTCTATCAGTGAAGCAGAAGAGGGAATCTTTGGCAAGTCTCTGAACATTACAGCGGAAGATATGAATGCCGCGGATTACGAAGTATTTGTCAGGTTCCTCCCGGGTGAAGGCGGGACTTTTGAAGGTACTGTCACCATTGCTTCCGAGCTGGAAGATAAAACCGTGATGCTAAGTGGAAGTGCTGTCCTTGCCCCTAACATGAACCTGTCTACAGCGGCAATGGACTTCGGAGAGGTTAGTCCCGGAGCTTCCTCAACAAAGTCATTCAATATTACAGCCAGCAGTCTCACTTCTGACCTGACGGTCACCGTTGTGGGAGGGGTGTTCAGTATTTCCGATGCAGAAGGAGGCACCTATGAAAGTATGATGACCATATCAGCGGCTACTATTAACGCTCAGGGCAGCATGGATGTATTTGTCAGGTATATCCCTGATGCTGAGGGTGCCTTCAATGGGTCGGTAACAGTGACTTCTGAACTTGGTGATGAAGTAGTGACACTCACGGGAACGGGTGTAGTGAATACCTTTCAATGGGCAGAGAATTTCGATTACGCCAGCGATCTCCCCGTTTTAGGCAGACCTGCAGACCGTGCAGCCGCACTTGCCGATTATGAGAACTGGGTAGACCTCAAAGGCGGCACAAGAGCACTGTTATCCGGACTTATTTTCACCGATTATCCCGGTTCGGGGGTGGGAAATGCTTTGGGTTATGGAGGGGCCGACACTGAAATCAAGAATTATGTACGCACCATAAAAGATCCTCTTGCCGGTGTTGCAGGAGAGGTACAATATGTATCTTTCATGTTCAGTATTGTTTCTGCTCCTTCAGGAGGCAGCACTCCGCTCCTGCTGGCTACCTGGCAGGACAAAGCCAATCCGGGCGCCAAGTGGAATGACCGGTTTATTGTTAAGGATGTGGCTGGAGACATCAAATTTGGTGTAGTAGATGGAGGCGGTGCAGGTGCCGCCCATGCGGTACTGGCAGATAAGACCATTACACCAAACCAGCTCTACATAATCGTCATAAAAAAAGAGATCGTCGACGGACCTCTGAATGATCAGACCTCTTTGTTCATCCTGGAGTCCATACCGGTAACGGAACCGGCAGCAGACGCAGTTTCCATAAGTGCCCAGGAAAATATCCCGGATGCGATCGTACTCACGGGCAATCATCAGTTTGAAGGTACCATCGATGGAATACGACTGGCCAAAAGCTGGAATGATCTGTTCAGCGAATAGCACGGTATAACCCTTGTTCCAATCCGGTAGCGGATGCACTACATAGTTGGGAAACGGGTGATTTATTTATCATGCGGTCAGCCAGGTGTTAATGTTTGATGTATCCCCAAAAAAATCGTTCCGGGAATACCAAATATGTGCCTGGAAGTAAGATTAAGCTATTTACCCTTCTTTTTGAATAAATCCACCCCAACACAAACAGCCAATGTCCTGACCTTTACCATAAGGAAAACAAAGGGTAAACTATGAAAAAAATGTACAAAGCACATTTAGTATTTCTACGATTTATTTCAGGGTATTGCAGAACCAGCCCCTGGATCTGGTTGGCTTTCCTGCTGCTGTCGACTGTCAGTTTGCAGGCGCAAACCAACCTGTTGGTCAATCCGGATTTTGAAGATGGGTTGACAGGATGGAGTGCCTATGGCGATGTGGTGGTGGTTGACTCAGCTGCACAATCAGGGAACAGCGCCGTGCGCATTTTAGCCGGTAGTGCTGCCGAACAGGTGATCAACGGACTCACCCCCAACACCACTTATGAACTCACAGGATGGGCTAAGTCTTCCGATGGATCGCCTGTACGCATAGGTGTGAAGCAATATGGAGGAAATGAGAAAAAATGGACAGTGAACAGCACGGAGTATGTTCAGATATCATTAAAGTTCACTACCGGTCCGGCCCACACGCATGCCAGAATATATGTATTCAGACCGAATGTAGGTGTTGGCACAGGCTATGGAGATAATTTGTCTGTTGCTTACCATGCTGAATCACCCTATCAGTTGGTATGGTCGGAAGAGTTCAACGGTACCGGACCATTGGATGAGAGTGACTGGAACCATGAATATGGCTTTAAGAGGAACAGGGAATTGCAATGGTATCAAAAGGACAATGCATTTCAGGAAGATGGGAATCTGGTCATAGAGGCCAGAAGGGATACCTTCCCTAATCCATGGTATGATTCGACTTCCAACGACTGGAAGAAGTCAAGAGAATTTGTGTATTATACTTCGTCCAGCGTAAGTACGAGAGGCAAGCACTTTTGGCAATATGGCAGGTTTGAGGTAAGGGCCAAAATCACTAACCTAAAGGGTACATGGCCCGCTATCTGGACCCTGGGCACTTCCTGTGAATGGCCCTCAAGCGGTGAAGTGGATATTATGGAGAATTACCAGAACAAGATACTGGCCAACTACGCATGGGGAACAGATACGCGGTGGAAAGCGAAATGGGATGGATCCAGCAAACAGGTAAGCAGTCTGGGCCCTGACTGGGTGGACAGCTATCATACCTGGACGCTCGACTGGGACAAAAACCGTATGAGCATTTACGTGGATGATATATTTCTCAATGATGTTGATCTGAACACCACCATCAACGGGAGTGCCAAATGTCCGGGGCAAAATCCATTTAAGCAACCCCATTATATTATACTCAACCTGGCCATCGGTAGCAATGGAGGTAACCCCTCCGATACGGAGTTCCCCAATAGCTACCTTGTGGACTATGTACGCATTTATCAAAAGGATGGGGAGCAATCCGTCGCACCGGTAGCAAAAGTGAATGGTCCGGAGAACGGCCGGCCCAGTGAGGCCATCAGTTTCAGCAGTGAAGGCTCACACGATCCGGATGGCTCGATATTTTCCTATTTCTGGCAATTTGGCGATGGGAATATCAGTACATCAGCCAATCCGGTATACACCTATTCACAGCCGGGTTATTACACTGTAAAACTCACGGTTACAGATAATGAGGGTGAATCCACTACGGATGAAATGCAGATCTATGTAGCCAGCCCCGGTACATTCTTTTATGTGGTAAACCTGACCAATGATTACAGGCTACGGCCTGACAACGCCGGCGATGACGCCCAGATAAGACGCGTGGCCTCCAGTGTTACGGATGAATGGGTGCAGTGGGAGCTTGTTCTTACAGACAGCGGTTATTTCTATCTTAAAAACCGTGAAACAGGCAAATATTTCAGGCCCGTAAATTATGATGTGGGTTCAAGGATGCAGCTAAAGCCCACCTCCTTTTCAGGAAACTTTACGCAATGGAGGTTGGCAAGCACAGGAGACGGTTACGCTCATATCTTTAACCGGGAGACGGGTAAGAAATTCCGGATCATGGGAACCACCGAAAGTACACCTTTCATTGAGCAGACCAGTGGCGCAGCCACCGGGGTCTGGACGCGCTGGAAACTGGTCCTTGCCGCAGTTGCCAATCCCTTAACCGTTAATTTAACAGGAAATGCATCATCGGAGGTTACTGTAAACGGTGTGGTACTTCCGGCGGGAGAGCTTATCGGGAAGGGTGACACGGTGAACGTGGCCATTAACGGGCTCCATGAGAACAATGTGGTCCGGTCGTTGGACATTGCTGGTGTGACTGCTTCGGTGAATGGAGATTCCTCACAGATAAGCTTTATTATGCCTGATAATCCTGTTTCCATTGACGTGATGGTTTCACCCCGCTACCGGATAGGTTACAACATTGAGCATCCTGGGAGGTTAACCGTTACTGACAGTTTGGGAAATGAGGTGGAGTCCGGGCAGCTATTTTATTCAGGAGACTCCGTCTTTTTTGATATCGACTTTCATCATCCATTGATCGTAGTGGATACGATCATGGTGGAGGGAATTTCAGAAACCTTTCCTTCCTACATCCATGCATTCGCCTTTGTGATGCCTGAAAATGACATTTCTGTAGAGGTGGACCGCACTTTTCTCCCATTGAAGTACAAAGTGAAGATCAGAAAAGATCGGCAACTTCAGGAGTTTGAGGTGAAAATAGAAGGACTCTCCACGGATGAAGGTACCGTGATAGTACACAATCTGAGAGGGAATGTGGTGAAGTCAATAGAGGCGGAATCCGGGATTACACCCCTTTCATTCAAAATACCCTATCACGATCTCGACAGGGGATTGTATGTGCTCAGGATCTATTCAGGGGATCTGATCCTGTTTGCCAAAGTGATTGTTTGGAAATAGTGGTGACACAGGTTCGTTTGTTGACGAAACCGTGATACATGCTCTGGTAACCCGTGCCGGGCGGGTCTGATAGCTGACAATGGCAATCGTACAGCTGTCAGATCCAGTATCACGGTTATTTTGTATTCAGGCATCTTTGAAAAACTGTTTTTACCGCAGAAAACATTCCCTAATTGCCTTTGTTTGACACCTCTCCTCCATGGTCTGTGTCTTCACAGACCATCTGCACAAACTGTTTTTTTGCTTTATGGGTTTCGGTCTGTGGGGACATCATAGTCGTCAATCTAATGATTACTGAATCCCGAAGGGATGAAATTAATGTAGAAAAATAGCAATTATCAATTCAACGAACCCCGAAGGGGTGAAATAATGCCGCCCCTTCGGGATTTGAAAGTGACAGGACCTGGATCATTTCTTAAGTTGACGGCTATAGTCGGGACACAGACCGGAGATAAGGATAAAGAGTATAATTCAACACAGTGCCTTGTGGTGGTTTACTTTTCCTGCGACATCACCTTTTTATGCGCATTTCTGTATTGACTCGGGGTTTGATGGAACTCCCCCTCAAAGCAGGTCCTGAAATACTTCAGGTCGTTGAAGCCAACACTGTAGGCTATTTGCGAAATATTCTGTGAGGTAGAGGACTCAAGAAGTAAAGCGGCCTTTTTTACCCGGATACTACGTATGAATTCTGATAGCGAATACCCTGTCAGGGATTTCAGCTTCCTGTAAAATGTCGGCTTGCTCATGGCTATCTGTTCCTGTATCAGCAATTTGATCTTTTCAGAATCCTCAATGTTGTTTTCCACTATTTCCTTCACATCCAGAATAAACTTTTCATCAAGATTCTCTATTTCACCCCTTTCAGCCTCCATCAGGAACTCCTGACGATAGTACCTGCGCATTTCCTTCTTTTTGTCTAGCAGGTTGCCCACCCGGGCTATGAGCACCTCCGGGTTGAAGGGTTTTTCCACATAGTCATCTGCGCCTATCTTCAGTCCGCTGAGCTGGTCCTCGATTTCCACCTTGGCAGTGAGGATCATGATAGGTATGTGGGAGTAAGAGCTGGTACTTTTTATCTTTTTGCACAGTTCCACCCCGTCCATTTCCTCCATCATGATGTCGGTGATGATCATGTCCACTCTATGTCTGTCCAGCAATTGTAATGCTTCCATTCCATTGGAGGCATGATGTACTTCATAGACCGGGGCAAAAATCTTATCAAGGTAGATCCTGAGGTCTTCATTATCATCTACGATCAGCAGCGATTCCTTATCGCCGGGCTGAAACTGGTGCTCCGGCGAAACCTCACCGCCTACCAGATCCAGTATCTCCTCCTCTCTGTATTTTGGGGTCCATTCAGTATTTTCATGCTGCAGGCGATAATCAGACTCCTTCAGGTCTTCGTACCATTTTTCGTTCAGGAATGGAAAGGAGAGGGACATTTTGGTCCCTTCACCGGGTTTACTCTCAGCGTGGATGGTCCCCCTGTGCATTTCTGTTAGTCTTTTTACCAGGGACAGGCCAATGCCCGCGCCGGTATTTGCCGTACCACTTTCAAGCTGGTAAAAGCGGGTAAATATCCTTTCCAGGTGATCTTCACGGATACCTATACCAGAGTCTGAGATACTGATAATGATACGATCTGCGGCTGAAGGATCTTTTTCAATACCTATCGATATATCGCCGCCCTCCTTTTTGCTGAATTTTACTGCATTGGAGATCAGATTGTAAATGATGGTTTCGAGCACCGGGAGATCGAAAAATGAGACAACGCTGTCCAGCCTGGAATTAAAATGAAAACGGTATTTGTCATCCCCGCTGCCCAGTTTAAACAGATGATAGATCTCCCTGCAAAAGGCAACGATATCGTTCTGCGACAGATCCAGGGTCAGCTTTTCCATTTCTACTTTTCTGAACGTGATAAGCTGGTCTGACAGACGCAGCAGACGTTTTACATTCCGGTTCATCAGCCGGATCTTGTCTTTCAAAATATTGTCACTATGGTTCAGCCTTGTCAGCTCGTCGATCGGGCCCGCTATCAGGGTAAGAGGTGTGCGCAATTCGTGTGAGATGTTCGTGAAAAACTGAAGCTTTAGCTGATGCAATTCATACTCTTTTTCACGGGTGATCTTTTCGATCTTCAGCTTGTTACGAAGATTACCCTGAGCCGCCAGCATTTTGAAGAGACCAAAACCAATGATCAAACCCAGGATGATATACCCAATGATGGCCCCGGTGGATGCCCATGGAGCGGGTAAAACGGTAATGGACAGGCTGGTCTGATTCAAGGGTTTTGAGGTATCATGGCCGGAGGTTTTGATCAGAAGCCTGTACTCGCCTTTTCTCAGATTGCTGAACGACAGATCGTTTTTATTGCTTAGAGGTACCCAGCTATCGTTGTATCCCTCCAGTTTATAGTAATGGATGGCCCGTGAGGAGGAGAAATAGTCAAAAACAGAGAAAGTGAATGTAACCTTGTTGATGTGATGATTCAGTTTGATTTCATTGGTTGCTGACAAAGGCTGATGCAGCAATACATCTCCCCAGTAGCGCTCCCCGATCCTTACCTCTTGGTCGTCATTTATTTTCAGGTTGGTGATGGCCAGTGCAGAACGGTCATCCCTCAGTTGGATACTATCACTATGGAACCACGTGAGTCCATTTACAGCAGAAAAGAAGAGCTGACCATCATCAGCCCGGTAGACACCATCAGGACTAAAAGTATTGCCTACAAGCCCGTCTTCCCTGTAGAAGGTTTTGAATGTCTCGTTCCCGGGGTCAAACCGGTTCAGACCGTAGTTGGTGGAAGCCCAGATGATCTCATCATCAGGACTGGCTGATACGCCCGTTATATAATTGTGGGAAAGCCCGTTGTCAGTGTTGTACTTTTTAATGTCAAGCGCTCTTGAAAGATATTGCAGACCGTTGGGTGTGCCCATCCATACGCCTCCCTTTTTATCAGCATAGGCAGACAGTATCAACTCTTCCGACACCTTTTCAACAGGTATGGATCTATCATTCATCCGTTCTTTCGGATATTTCAGCAGTCCTTTGTAGGTCCCTACCCACAAGTATTCCTTTCCACACTCCAGAATACAGGTAATGCGCTTATTGAGCTCCGGTGACAGACTGAAATCGTCCTGGAGTATCTGTACCATATCACCCTCATCATCCAGGTCTATTCTGTTAAGCCCGTTGCGCTGTGTTCCTGCCCATACGTTTCCTGACCCGTCTTCCATAAGTGCGGTCACCTTCAGCCCACTGATGGCGGGAAGAGTGCCCGGCTTTAAAAGTGTGTAATCCGGGGTGATGGTCCCGTTGAAATCCGGAAAAAGGAACAGACCTATGTTGAGATCACCCACCCATAGGTTTCCATGACTGTCTTTCAAAAGGCTTTCTATATCATTTTCGCCGTTGTACTGATTGCTTTTACCTACTGGAGCATTATATCTGGTGATCGTTCCGGTTTGCAGCGAATATTTATTCAACCCGCCTCCATAGGTCCCGATAATGAGATAATCGTCTTCCCTGATCACACTACTGATGTATTCACTGCTCAGGGAGTTATCATCGAAAAAATTGTAAGCCAACGTTTTAAATCCTGTTTCATTGGGCTTGAATAAATGTAACCCGCCGCGGTCCGTTCCTGCCCACACCATTCCGTTTCGGTCTTCATATATTGTCAGGATAATATTGCTGGAAAGGGCGTTCGTTTCCTTGTAGTTTTTGGTGAAATGATGGATCCGGTCCTTTTCTTCATTCAGGATAAAAAGACCATTACCCCACGTGCCTACCCACAGATCGCCGTTTTTCTTAAGCATCAGGGAATATACATGTAAATACTCACCGCTATTGGTCAGGATATGCCGCTTGAGCCTAGGGGTGGAGAAGTAACCCTGGGACAGATCCAGGCTCAGTAACCCGGTACCCCAGGACCCGATCCATATTTTTCCTCTGCCGGGGTCAAATTCTATATCTGTAATACCACTACTGGCATAAATGGTGTTTTCCGTCCGGTTTTTTGTATCGTAAAGGATCAGACCGGATTCGGTCGCCAGCCAGAAAAGGTTGTTCTTATCAATGAATGCCTTCCGTATAATGGCTCTTATGGAGTGCGCTTCAAAGGTGGAGTCGTTAACGATCCTGTAGATACCCCTGTCCCTTGAGACAAGCCATACATTATGGTCATGATCTTCGGTGACCTGGACGATCCGGGTGTCCCTGAATACCTCAGCATTTCGGTTGGTGAGGGAAAACCGGCAGATCCTTTCGGTAACCGGATCGTACCGGTCAACACCACCGGTTTTCGTGCCAATCCAGATATTTCCCTGGCCATCTTCAAACAGGTCTTCAACGGAGCTGCTGGAAAGCCTGTAGCCTGGCTCGGAATTTTCCTTGAAGGGTCTAAATTCATTGCCATCAAAGCGGTTCAGGCCATCGCGGGTCCCTATCCATATAAATCCCCTTTTATCCTGAATAATGGCTGTCACTTCATTATTGGACAGTCCTTCCCTGAATCCAAACTTCTTGATTTGAAAGTCACTCTGCGCAGCAACATTTTGCACCAATACAATACCGGCAAGGACGAGCTGATGTAATATAGGACGCATTGTAGAGATCAGAACTATGGTTGAATAAATAAGCGAAAAAAAGCCGGAAATGATCCTCAATTCCGGAATATTACAACATTTGTCCCTGTTTACGATCTATATGACCCTAAAGATTGACGGTAATCATGCGGAGAGCCGGTCCGGGAATCCGAAATTAGAGATACCGAAAAATTATCCATCCCCGTAGGAGATACTCAGTGGTGTAGATGTTGTTGGCCAATAACAGTATCAACACTTGATTAGACCTTATTTTTTTCTTAAATTATTGAATAACAGTTATTTACCACAAAAAAATAATAAATTGTCTTCATGATCCGGCAGTTGAAAGGCGTCCGTGAGGTTAAGTTGCTCCATGATGTTCGCGAGGGCAAAGAGGCAGCTTTTGAAGCATTATTTAACTGCTACAAAGATCGGGTGTATGCCTTCAGCTACAAGATCCTTAAATCAAGGGATCTGGCGGATGATATGGTTATTGAGGTGTTCACCAAAGTGTGGGAGAGGCGTGCAAGCATTCAGCCCGGTCCGTCGTTTCAGGCATGGCTATTCAGGATCACCAAAAATCACATCATTAATTTTCTGAACAAGGCCTCTTTGGATTCAAGGATCAAAGAGCAGCTCAGTACCTCGGCCAACTACTACCGGTGTTCAACAGAGGAAGAGGTGATCTACAACGAGTACCTCACTATTGCAGAGCAGGCCATTAGCCAAATGCCTAAACAGAGAAGGCGGGTTTTCCGCCTCAAAAGCGAGCAGGGCATGACTTACGATCAGATAGCTGTTCAGCTGGGGATATCTAAAAATACCGTAAAAAGCCACTTGCTGGCAGCCACAGCTCACCTGCGAAATGTGATCAATGTAGACCCTGATGGTTTGATAATATTGCCCGTGCTGCTCTCCAGCCATTTTTGGATCTAAAAAAAAATTCTTCCTCACTCACCCTTTCGGTTACCGGGAACTGTAATGTATTTGTATTACCCAAATAACCTATGGACCATAAAGCCAGGCTTAAGGAGCTCTTTGAGCGGTTCCTGAAAGATCAGTGTACCGTTGAAGAAGTCGAAGAGTTGTTTGCCATGATCAATAAAGATCCTGTTTCCGATGAACTGGATCCCCTTCTGGATGATGTATGGACAAAGCTGGAGGCCTATCCCTTCCTTAAAGAGATGCACAGTGGGCAGTTATTCCAAAAGATAAAAACACGAACCGCCACGACAAGGCCAGCCCGGAGAAAACAGAAATGGCTGGTACCGCTGAGGATAGCCGCTGCCGTGGCATTAATAGCCGCTGTGGCAGGTATTCTCAGTGTTCAGGAGGATACCCCTGAAAAAATAAACTTCATCACAAAGGCCACTGAACCGGGACGAAGAGCTTCATACCTGTTACCGGATGGCTCCAGTGTGAAACTGAATACTGGCAGCTCCATTACTTTTCCTGAAACATTTAACAAGGGGGTCCGCTTTGTTCAACTGACCGGAGAGGCATTTTTTGAAGTGGTAAGGGATACGGACCAACCTTTCATTGTCCAATCCAAGGGAATAAAGACCAGTGTATTGGGCACCTCATTTAATGTACGGGCATATCAGGGACAGAACATTGAAGTGACCGTAGCCACAGGAAAAGTGCAGGTGGAGTCATTGCTTAAATCACCTTCCGGCGATGACCGGGTGGTCTTGCTTACGCCAAATACACAAGCGGTTTATGATCTCTCACAAAACAGTTTTACGCAAGGCACGGTGGACATTAACAAATATATGGCGTGGAATGCAAAGGAACTTATTCTGGAAAATACCTCCATGAAGGACGCCATTTTTATGCTGGAAAAACGATTTGATCAAAAGATCATTCTCAAAAACAGTGAAATGGGCAATTGCATCATCCGGAAAGCGAGATATGAGAAGGAGAGTCTGGAAACCATTCTGAAAGGGTTGCAATTGCTCCAGGATTTTAAATATGAGTTTAACGGATACAACCAATGGACCATTGATGGGAAAGGTTGTGAATAAATAAAAGGAATGCCTATGAAATAACTACAAAGACCGGGTACCAATCTGACCAGTTTTTACCAGGTAAAATAAAACACCCTGGGCTGTTGGAGCAGCCCAGGGCTGGTTTTCCCGAACTGCGAATTCGGGAAGGTAATCAAATTATTAATTACACGAATAGCAAAAGTATGAAACCAGATTTACTAAAACTATTGATGAAGTTATCAAAACATTCGCTTTACATTTTTGTCCTGCAGATCCTGCAATTACAATTTGTACTGGCGCATGAAACCGCGGGGCAGTATCTGGAAGAAGTGAAGGTGTCTGTCTCCATCAGAAACGCTTCACTGGAAGAAGTTCTCAGTCTTATAGAGGATCAGACAGATTTCGTATTCAGCGCCTATGGTAAGACCATAAAAAGTAAATCCACCATCGACCTCGATCTTGAGCAGTCGAATTTAAAATTCGTTCTTGAAACACTCTCCAAACAGTTTGACTACAACTTCAAGCGGGTAAATAAGAATATTTATGTGCTGAAGCGGGGGAAAAAGGAGAAGATTAAAGTTGAAGAAGAAGTACAGGCCCGTGTTATAACCGGTACCGTAACAGACGAAACCGGAGGACCACTGCCCGGTACCAACGTGATCGTAAAAGGTACCACCAACGGTACGATCACCGATGCGGATGGGAAATATGTGTTGGAGGTGGCAGAGGATGCTACCATGCTTGTATTCTCTTTTGTCGGTTACCTCTCCGAAGAGGTGAACATTGAGGGCAGGTCTGTCATAGATGTTAACCTTTTTCTGGACATAACGGCGCTTCAGGAAGTGGTGGTAATTGGCTATGGTACCGTTCAGAAAAAGGATCTTACAGGAGCTGTGGCGTCGGTGGACCCTAAACTTGTGGAGAACCAGCCCGCAGTAAGGATAGATCAGCTATTGCAGGGAAAAATTGCCGGGGCACAGATCACATCGGTAAGTGGAGCCCCCTGGGCAAGGAGTACAATACGCATCAGGGGAGGAAATTCCATAGAAGGAGGGAACGAGCCGCTTTGGGTGATCGATGGTTTCATTGCCGGCACCGGTTTTGATCTTAATACATTGAATGTCAATGATATCAAGTCTATTGATGTATTGAAAGATGCCACGTCGCTGGCAATTTATGGTACCCGGGGAGCCAATGGGGTGATTTTGGTAACTACCAGAAACGGACAAGGTTTGCCAGAGGGAAGGTCCGAAGTTTCGGTGAATGCCTATACCGCCGTACAAACCCTGGCCCGGAAGATTGATCTTTTGTCCGGTCCCGAACTTGCGGCTTACCAAAATGAAGC
This sequence comes from Flammeovirgaceae bacterium BBD 1991-12, assembly GCA_001657315.1. Taxonomy (GTDB): domain Bacteria; phylum Bacteroidota; class Bacteroidia; order Cytophagales; family Cyclobacteriaceae; genus Fulvivirga. The sequence continues at coordinate 23,885 of LYSV01000045.1, forward strand.
GGCTACTTTAAATTCTGCTGCACTTCCCTACACAGATCTCAGTACGATAACAGATACAGATTGGCAGGAAGAGATTTCGCAGGTGGGTAGAGTCAATAATGTTGATTTTTCTTATTCGGGCAATAATAAGGGAACTAACTATTTTGTTGGATTTAATTATTTCGAGCAGGAAGGTGTAGTAAGGAAATCAGGGCTAAGGAGATACCAGATGCGGCTGAACCTGGATAACAAACTGGGTTCGAAAGTAACTGTGGGTACCCGCACGAATATTAGTCACAATGAACAGGATAACGTGCGACTTAATTTCTTCACCGTGACTAAGGAAGCTTTTAGTTCTTATCCAAAGTTTGATAGCGAAGGAAACTACAATATTGACGATCCGGTTGGGGGTAAGGTATTCGCCAATCCGCTGGCAAATCTGGATCTGAATGATAACAGCGTCAAAAATATCCAGCTATTGACGAATGCCTATATTCAATATGAGCCGGTAAAGGGGATTATGCTTAGATCTTCCATGGGCACCAAGTTGAGGAACTCACGCAGGGGCATATTTACTTCAGGTGAACTGCCGAATCGTGCTGCAACCAACGCCGGGAATGAAGTTAAAATCGAGGAAAGGTTTGATACACAGCTATTAAATGAAAATACACTGACATTTGACAAGAAGATCAGTGCGGCTCACCAACTGAATGGAGTGCTGGGATTCACCTGGCAAACGGTTCAAAATGAGACTTCCAATCTGGAAACGAGATCGGAAACGGTAACCATAGACAGGATCAACCTGGGTGAGGCTGATCTGAACCGTCTCAATTCGGGATTTTCAAAGGCTCAATTCGTTTCTTATTTGGGAAGGTTGAATTATGTCTATAAAGACAAATACTTTTTCACGTTCGTTGGACGAAGGGACGGGTCTTCGAGGTTTGCTGATGGCAATAAATATAATTTCTTCCCCTCCGGGGCTGTTGCATGGCGATTGATTGAGGAGCCATTCATGCAAAATCTAGGCGTTTTCAGTGATTTGAAATTGAGGGCAAGTTACGGGCAATCCGGATCCACTGCCATCGGGTCATATAAAACGCTGCCCAGGTTAGCACCGGGTCTGTTGCTTATTGGTGAAAGTGGTCAGGACGGAGTGGTTAAAAACCGGGTAACAAAAGCGGAACCGGCTCAACCCAATCTTGGCTGGGAAACAACCAATCAGCTCGATATAGGACTGGAGGCCTCTTTTTTTGGCGGACGCCTGAATGCCGAAATAGACTACTACAGGAAAGATACAAAGGATTTGCTGATCGAGTTGGCCGTACCTACCATTACCGGTTTCGGTAAACGTTTGGAAAATTTTGGTCATTTGCGAAACAAGGGACTGGAGTTAAGACTGGATGCAGTGGTTATGGATAAAAATGACTTCAAATGGAATATGATCCTGACCATGGCAGGGAATCGAAGTGAGGCGGTTGATATCGGTACCAGCATTGGAGCGACTGATTCGATTAATTTTGGATCTGCGATCGTTATTGAAGGCCAGCCTGTCGGACAGTTTTGGGGAGGGACTTATCTGGGCGTGGTCAAGACCCAGGAAGAATTGAATAATCTACCGGAAGATGTATTTGTTGATGCACGGGCGATCAACGATAATCTGCCAGGATTTCCCACTTTCCTTGATGCAGATGGGAACGGTCAATACAATAGCCAGGATTTTGGGGTTATAGGTAACCCTGAGCCTGACTTCTATGGGGGGCTGTCCAACAGTTTTTCCTACAAGAACTTTCACTTGGACGTAAACCTTCAATTCACTTATGGGAATGACATATACTATGCCTATACACAAAGAGGTTTTTTTGGAGGTAACGTAACCAATGTCTGGGGGCAATTAAGGAACCGGTGGACGGAGGATAATCCCACATCAGATATTCCACGAGCAGGCTCTTTTAATACGGCATCAACTTTTTTGAGGAACCAGAAATATATTCATGATGGTTCCTTCCTTCGCTTACAGCTGGTGCGCCTTTCCTACGATGTGCCAGTAAAAGCCATACCAGGGTTGAATGGACTCAATGTATATGTTGTAGGCAACAACCTAGCCCTGTGGAGTGATTATGTGGGCTATGACCCGGAGGTAAATACAAGCGGTACAGCATCCGTTCAAAGAGGTACTGACAATGCCACATACCCACGAAACAGATCTTTCACTTTTGGTGTAAACCTTAAATTTTAAGAAAGCATGAAAAAGTACATATATATAGTATTACTGCTTGTTTTTCCGGCATGTGACGATTTCCTTGAAGAGGACACACGTGGAATTTTAAGTCCGGAAGGGTTTTATGCTACAGAAGCACAGGGGGAAGCTGGTTTATTCGGATTGTACAGTATCCTGAAACCGGGAGCTCTTTACGGGAAACTACTGTATACCTACACCACCTATGTGACGGACGACCTTACTTCTACCAGACGAAATGGTGAGGCAAACCCTTTACATGATGGGTTGTCTACATCCAACCTGGGTGGAACTGTTGGCATATGGAATAACTTAAACAAGCTGGTCGTAAATGCCAATTCTGTAATTACGGGGGTGCAGAATTCGGATATGGATCCGGATGCAAAAAAAATAATTGTTGCAGAGGCGATATTTTTACGATCAGTAGGGTATTACCACCTGACCCATATGTTCGGTGACGTAGTTTATCATGATCGGGATCTACCCATAGAAGAGTTGGCGGAACTGGAACAGATCTCTGCGGAAGAAATAGTGGCTGCCATGGTAGCTGACATAAAAGCCACCGAAGACGATATGGCAGAAAGCTTTTCCTCATCGGAAGGCATAAGAGCTACCAAATGGGCGGCTAAAACATTAAGAATGAAGCTGTTGTTGTGGCAAAATGATTGGGAAGAGGCGGAAGCTGTCGGTAAGGATATTATCAATAATTCCCCCCACACCCTGGTGCCGGATTTTGCTGAACTGTGGGATAATGAGATCGATGGGTTTAACTCAGAAACGATTTGGCAAATAGTTTATGCCCAGAATCAGGGCACGAGCGTCATTCCTGATTTTTTTAACCCAAGATTGAGGGATGAACCTGCTGATCCACAACAAAGAAATGCCTTAACGGATACATTAAATGCACTTAATGAAGGATTTACAGGTTTTGGCCTGTTTACCCCTACCAAAGATTTTATAGCAAGTCTCGCACCTGATGATACACGTACTCCCTTAAACTACTCACAGGAGTACCTTGGGTTTCCGTTAAAATTTCCATATACTCCTAAGTTTCAAAATTTCGATAAGGAAACCTCCCCAAGACAAAATCATAGTGATAACAACACCGTATTTCGCCTGGCAGATGTTTACCTGATGCTGGCAGAAGCTCTCAACGAACAAAACAAGCCTGACGAAGCATTGACGTATATCAATCCTATACGCGTACGTGCCTATGAGCCTGACCGCCCTGATCTGGTTGGCCTGGATCAAGCGGCTGTAAGGCAGGTGATCTCTGATGAGAGACGATGGGAACTGGTCGGTGAAGGCCACAGAAGGTATGATCTGATCCGATGGGGGACCTATCTGGAGACCGTGAGAAACTATGACTATAATCCTGAAGGGCTTAATATGTTTGATCCTTCCGGGATCCAGGACCACCAGGTATTGTTTCCCCTGAGTCCAGAGCAGGTAAGAATAACGCCAGGCTTGAGACAGACTCCGGGTTATGAATAAAGGACTGAAACCCCCGGTAGGACGTAAAAGATCTATGCTCGGCATATGGATCTTCCTGATTGTCACAGTCATGGTTGCCTGTAAATCTTCAGTTGGTCCGGCGAAGGAGGGTAAACCCAATATCATCCTGCTTTATGCGGATGACCTTGGCTGGACCGACCTGGGGATGCAAGGCTCGGATTTCTATGAAACACCGGCCATTGACGGGATCGCAAAGGAAGGCATACAGTTTACCAATGCGTATGCCAATGCATCCAATTGTGCTCCGTCACGGGCATGCCTGATCTCGGGTCTTTATACCCCGCGGCATGGTATCTATACGGTGAATAATTCTGATCGGGGTAATGCCGAGAACAGGAAGCTAATTCCGATCAAAAATACTACGGTGCTGGACAGATCATTCCAAACGCTTCCTGAAAGCCTTAAGAAGAACGGATATGCCACGTGCATGGCAGGTAAATGGCACCTGTCTTCCGACCCTCTTCCATATGGTTTTGATGAAAACTTTGGGGGCTATGAAAGAGGTCACCCTGCTTCGTACTTTTCACCGTACAAGAATCCTGCGCTGACAGACGGCGATCCGGGGGAACACCTGCCAGACCGCTTGTCTAGAGAGGTATCGAACTGGATAAAAAAGAATGCGGATACGCCCTTTTTTGTTTACCTGCCGTTTTATTCCGTGCATACCCCCATCCAGGCCCGGCAGGATCTGATCGGTAAGTATGTGGGGAAACCTGCGGGGCAGATCCATGACCATGTGAAGTATGCCGCTATGATCGAGGCAATGGATCAGGCCGTAGCCAAAATACTTGCTACAGTTGAAGAGCTGGGCCTTTCTGAAAACACGATGGTGATCTTTACTTCTGACAACGGTCCGAATGGTGGTGTCTCCCTGGCCAGACCGCTGCGGGGAACAAAGGGAATGTATTATGAAGGTGGCATCAGAGTACCGTTCTATGTGAAATGGCCGAAGGCTGTTTTGCCTGGAATGATAAGCAGCGAACCCATTACCGGTATGGACATATTTCCGACCTTGCTGGATATAATAAAGAACGCGGAGCGTCCTGATCTTGATGGTGAAAGTCTGTTGCCACTGCTAAAAGGTGCCGGTAGTCTGGAAGAACGGGAATTGTACTGGCACTTCCCTGCTTATCTCCAGGTGGGAAAAAACAACAGGGCATATCGTGAGGCTCATACCCCGGGCTGGCGGGCTACCCCGTGCAGCGTCATCAGGGACGGAGATTGGAAACTCATAGAATATTTTGAGTCGGGCGAACTGCAGCTGTTCAACCTTAAAAATGACCCCGGTGAGCGACAGGATCTGAGTGATGTCGAAATTGAGAAAAGAAACGAGTTATATGCCAAACTCAGTGGCTGGAGAGAAGATACCAAAGCACCTGTACCTACCGAAATAAACCCTGAATATACCGGAACTACTCCCTCAGATTTTGGGACGGGGGCCGCTGATAGCCGGTAATTTGATAAAGTCTAAAATAATACAATGAAAAATATACCCATTATCCTTCTCGTCATCTGCTCCTGTTGGTCATGTTCGGGTGACAGACTCCCTGAACTGAACCTGACTTATGAAAATGCAAAGGTTTTTACCCGAGGTGACCAGCTTATACTATCCACGGGGCAGTTGGAAAGAGTTTATCAATTAACAGATCATGGGCTGTCAACCACAATGCTCCGCCATAGTGCTGTATCAAATACATGGATAGATACAAATCCGGAGACTTGTGATTGGAAAATAGAGGAAAATACCCTGGGTAACCTGATTTCCCTCCAGGCAAAGGTGTCGGATGACGAGAAGTTTACCAATAAACACATTTTGGTGGAAGCAGAGTTTGAGTATCCTGACAAACACATGATCCTCAAATATAACGTTTGGGTCTATCCTGGCGCCGTAGGCCTGAGAACGCAGCTTCAGTTAAAGGCTGTGCCGGGCTATTCATCTCAAAATGAAAGGTTTGCCACTGATATCACTGAAACCCTGGAACTGTCCAAAATGCCTGAAGAAGTGACCGCATTTGGACTGATGCAGGGAATAAAGACCAATATGGAAGAGCGCCTGCTGAGAGAAAGCCGGTCCGAATTTGGAGATCAGAAAATTGACTGGGCCAGTGGTTTGATCCTCTCTACTAATGATGCAGGGGTGATACTGGTTAAGGAGTCCAATAAATCCACCAGTCTCAGAGATGAGGGAGATGTAGCCACGGGTGATTTTGGAATTAAGGACGGAATAGTGACCATATCAGGAGCGGGTATGTTCCCTTCAGATCTCAAAGAAGACGAATACACCAGCTCATGGGCCAACTGGATAGTGCTTTACACCGGAGACAGTGACCATGCCAACCTTGCCCTGAAGCAGTTTGACAGACTCAGATACCCAGTGCACCCTGATCGTGATGTGTTCATGATGGCGAATACCTGGGGTAGTGAAGATATGCCTACGGAATGCATCCTGGCTGCAAGGGAAGAGAATGTGTTGAAGGAAATAGAAAGCGTGGCCGATCTTGGAATAGACATCCTGCAGATCGATGAAGGTTGGCAGAATAATGAGTGGCTGCCCGCAGGGCATTCCCGGGAGTTCCAAAGGATAAAATTTATAAAAAGTGACTATTCCGTTTATCCGGAAGGCTGGGTCAATGTACGCAAAAAGGCCGATTCCCTGGATGTGAAACTGGGGCTTTGGGCAGCGTGGACCATCCCGGAGGACAAACTCAGGATCAACTACGATAGCGGGAGCTTTGCTTCCTTCAAGCTTGATTTTGCCAATCTTAATACTGCCGAAAGGCGGGATAACCTCATGAACAAGGCAAGGAACCTCATTAAATATTCCAACTACAACACCATCGTGAACTGGGATGTGACCGAGATAGCGCCAAGGGCGGGATATTTTTATGGCAGGGAATATGGAAATATCTACCTGGAGAACCGAAAGATCAATACGGCACGGGACAATGTAATGTACGTGCCATACAAGGTGCTGCGCGATGCGTGGCAACTGTCCAGGTACGTGAACCTCAATAAATTCCAGATCACTGTTCAGAATATAGATATGGCCGGTGATAAAACCAAAACGGATGCCCATCTCCATAATCATCCCTATGTGGTGGCTATTGCACTAATGAGCAGTCCCATCTTTTTTCAGGAAACACATTATTATACCAAAGAAGCCCGGGCACAGATCAAACCGTTGCTGGCCGCGTACAAAAAGCACAGAGCAGAGATGTATGAGGGATATGTCTTTCCGGTCGGAGATGAACCCAATAACAGCAACTGGACAGGATTTCAAAACCATCGAACGGAAAGTGACAGCGGCTACCTGTTAATTTTCAGGGAACTGCACAACGATGAGACATCGAAAGAAATGGCACTCAAATACATTAAAGATGCTGAAATAAGGCTGACTGACCTTATGACCAATGAGACACAGGTGGTTAAGATGAATGGAAACTCTGTTGTATTTGACATAGATAAACCGGCCGACTACAGATTCTACCGATATGAAATTCAGGACTGATCCGATACCATGGGTCGTTTTCTTTTTGCTGGCCATCTGCATTTCTTTTGTTGCCAGCGCCCAGGAAGAGAAAAGGCCCAACATCGTTTTTTTTCTGGCAGATGATCTGGGGTGGAGTGATCCGGGCTGCTATGGCAGTAATTATTATGATACACCCAACATTGATCAATTGGCTGAAGAAGGCATGAAGTTCACGTCAGCGTATATGATGCCCACCTGCTCCCCTTCGAGAGCCAGCCTTATGACGGGCAAGTATCCACCCCGGACAGGGATCTACACTGTCGACGGGTATGCACGTACTCCCTTGGAAATGCAAAAAGTAAAAGGCATAAGATCAAAACGTTTTATTTCCACGGATGAAGTAACCATCGCTGAGGTATTGCAGCAAGCAGGCTATGCCACAGGCCACTTCGGAAAGTGGCACCTGGGAAATGATTCGTTAACCGGTCCATTAGCCCAGGGGTTTGATGTCAACATGGGTGGAGGTGCTGAAGGAAGTCCCAAAAGCTTTTTCAGTCCTTTCGGTAACATTAAAAATATGGCACCTGCCGGAGAGGGAGAATACCTTACAAAGCTCCTGACCGACGGCGCTTGCAGATTTATTGAGAACAACAGGAGCAGGCCTTTTTTTCTGTATTTCCCGTTTTATCAGGTACATGTACCCTTGCACGCCAAAAAGGAATGGGTGGAAAAATATAAGGGAAAAGAAAGTCATGGAGGGCAGAGTGTTCCGGCCTATGGCGCCATGGTCAGCTATATGGACTATAGTATTGGACGTGTACTTGATCAATTGGAGAAGCATGGCCTGAGTGATAATACAATAATAATATTCACTTCTGACAACGGAGGCCAGATCGTGGCAACATCAAATTCACCCCTGAGAGGGCAAAAAGGGAACCTTACCGAAGGGGGCATCCGGGTGCCCCTCATTGTGAAATGGCCGGGTGAGGTACAGCCCGGATCCATTGAAGATACACCGGTAACTGTAGTAGATCATTATCCAACACTCGCCGGGATGGCCGGTACGAACATTCCGGAAAATACTGTCGTGGATGGGGTGAGTTTAGTGCCTATACTACAGGCAAGAGAGACGCCAAAGCGGGATGCTATTTATTGGCATTTAACCTCCTACAACGGTAATGGGCGTTCCAACTCTCTGCTCTGGCAGTGCCCCGGCGGCGCTATTCGCAAGGGGGACTGGAAACTCATTGAGAATTTTGAGGATGGCACTGTACAGCTTTATAATTTAAAAAAAGACATAGGAGAGACTACTGATCTGAAAGATCAATATCCGCAAAAGGCAGGAATGCTCCTGGAAGAGCTCAGGTTATGGCGAAAAAACACCAACGCACGTGTCCCGCAGGAAGGAAACCCTCACGTTGAGGCAAATTCACGTAACTGGATATCAAAGGCCAACCGGAGTAGGAATGTAAAGGAAACGGCGCGTCTTACCCTGATAAGGTGATAGCTTATAAAATGAAATACCTCAGATTGTTCTTACTCATTGCGCTGCTTCCGGCACTTACTGTTTGCAGTCAGTCGGAGAAACCAAAAAATGATGCAAAACCCAATATCATTTTTGTACTGGTTGATGACTTTGGCTGGAACCAGGTTGGCAGCTACGGTAGTGAAATTGTCAACACGCCAAATCTGGATAAATTGGCAAGAGAAGGAGCAAAGTTCACCAGTGCCTACGCTATGCCACAGTGCTCTCCCACAAGAGCAGCATTTTTATCCGGTAAGTATCCTGCGCGGTCCGGTATGACCAAAGTAATTAACAACCGCTTTTGGGGAAAAGCGCCCATGCTTACCCCGAAAGTAAGGAAAAAGCTACCGCCGGAATGGTACAACATGGCCAAAATGCTCAAAAGTGCGGGCTACACCACCGGGATCAGCGGTAAGTGGCATGTGGCTGACAATTATCCGCTGGCTCCGATCAAGGAGAAAAAAGGTATGGCATATTTTAATGCCTATGGTTTTGACTGGGCCGGAGATGCATCCGAGGCAAAGGCTAAGAGTGACAAGGCTGTCATGGATATAACGAATGAGGTAATGGACTTTATAGATCAGAACAAAGACAATCCCTTTTTCGCTTTTGTTTCTCACTTTACCACACATTCTCCCCTGGCAGCGCCGGATACACTGGTAGAGAAATACGTAAAAAAAGGATACTCCCGGATGACGGATAAATGGGGCATTGTTTCTGAAAGACCTACCGCTGACATACTGGCTATGACAGAACATTTGGATCATTCCATAGGTCTGATCGTAAAAAAGATCGAAGATCTCGGTCTGGCCGGAAATACACTCATAGCGGTAATGGGTGATAACGGGGGGTTGGGCAGGTTCTGGGACCATTCACCTTTACGTGAATCCAAAGGCTCATTGTACGAAGGTGGTATCCGGGTGCCCCTTATCTTGAAATGGCCAAAAAAGATCAAGGCAGATGTGGAAGTTACGACCCCGGTTCACATCATAGATATGTACCCTACGTTTGCTGAGATGGCCGGGGCAGGAGTCCGGAAAGATTACAAAATCGATGGAGAAAGTCTTTATCCTCTGATAAGCGGCAAAGGAAAATTTAATCGGGAAGCACTCTATTTCCATCATCCGCATTATGTGCCCATGTATGGAAAAACACCCGGCAGTATCGTCAGAAAGGGTGACTATAAGCTGATCTATTATTTTGGAGATTATCTGAATACTGAGGGTGTGGAAGCAGAACATCGCAAGCTGTATGGCCGGCTTGAACTGGGGGAAAAAACTGAGCTGTTCAACCTGAAGGAAGACATAGGTGAGGAAACGGATATTTCCGGTGACAGGCCTGAAAAGGTGAAAGAACTGATGTCTTTGCTGAGAAACTGGTGGGATGAAACCAATGCATCCCTTCCCATCGTAAATCCGGATTATGATCCGGATAATCCTTTTGCGGAAACCAGCAATAAAGAACGATAGGCTACAGGCAATTTAAAAACTCAATGTCAGGAGACCTCGTAAGCAAAATGAAAACAGGAAAAGTCATTCATTGGTTTGTGCAGGGCATAAGCCTGAAGGTTCAATAGGAATGGGAAGGCTAAAAATACTTCTCGTTACGTGTGCTGCATTATGGTGCATGTACTTATCAGCCCAGGATGGAAACAGGCCCAACATTGTGTTCATCATGGTAGATGATCTTGGCTGGACAGACACGGGTTTCAACGGCAGCCGTTATTATGAAACTCCTCATATGGACCAACTGGCAAGGGACGGGGCCAATTTCACACAGGCGTATGCGGCAGGTGCTGTATGTTCGCCCACGCGGGCATCGGTGGTTACCGGCAGATACCCGGCCAGACTACAGCTTACCACCCATATCCCGTCTATGGCAAAGGGTTGGAATATGGGTGTTCCACCGGAAAATGCCGTGTTTACCCATGATCACCCCGCGAGCCAAAGGCAGAGTGGTGTTCCCAACAGGAACTATCTGCCGTTGGAGGAGGTCACTATTGCGGAAATACTCAAAAAGGCAGGCTATTATACAGGGTATATCGGGAAATGGCATCTGGGACATGATGCCTATCACCCGGTCCATCAGGGGTTTGACTGGCAGGCGGGTGTGAGTAACTGGGGGCAGCCCATGAGCTATTATAGCCCATATCAGCGCAGCGTTAGAGGTGTTACCCATCGGATCGAAAGCCTCCAGGAAGGGCTTCAGGAGGGAGAGTACCTCACCGACAGACTGGGCAGGGAAGCCGTGGATTTTATCCAGCAAAACAAAAAGAAACCCTTTTTTCTCCAGCTGGCATTTTATTCCGTGCATACTCCCATTCAGCCCCCGGAAGAGAACGTGTCATATTTCGGGCAAAAAGAGAAAACCGAAAACCATCAAAATCCAGCCTACGCCGCCATGATCCACAAGGTAGATGAGAATATAGGACGGGTGACGAGCACATTGAGGGAACTCGGACTTGAAGAAAACACCATAGTGGTACTGTACAGCGACAATGGAGGGTTATTAAGGGTCACTTCCAACGAACCCCTAAGAAAAGGCAAGGGATATGCCTATGAAGGAGGTATCCGGGTGCCCCTGGTTATTAAATTTCCCGGGGGGATAAAAAAAGGTCAGATCATTGATATACCCGTAACCAGTGTGGATTTTCTGCCCACGTTTTGTGAGGCAGCCAGTGTAAGACCGGGTCAGACAGATGGAAAGAATCTCTGGCCTGTTCTGGTAAGTGATAAGGCACAGCTGGAGAGAAGTTTGTACTGGCATTTTCCACACTACCGTGGCAATGATATCGTGCCCTACAGCATCATTCGGCAAGGAGACTGGAAACTTATAAAAAGATATGAAGGAAAAGAATTTGAGTTATTTAACCTAAGGGAGGACGTATCGGAGAAAACGGATCTGGCAGCAAAAATGCCGGGCAAGGTACTGGAACTGAATGAAAAACTGGAAGAGTGGATAAAAGATACAGGAGCGGGCGTTCCATAGCCTGCCATTGTTAAAGCATAGAATAGAAGAGTCAAATCAAACCGAATATGTCCAACAAATGTTTTAGACTGCATATCACAATATTAACGGTCTTCCGAATGGCCATGCTTCTATTTGTCCTGATGTGTATAAATGCCTGTAGTGCACCTTCGCAGACAGAAAAGGTAGGAAAGGAGCAGCCCAACATCATTTTTATCCTGGCTGATGATCTGGGATATGGTGAGCTGGGTGCCTATGGTCAGGAGGTAATCCAAACCCCGAACATCGACAGGCTGGCACGTGAGGGGAAGAAATTTACCAATTTCTATGCCGGTGGCCCTGTCTGTGGCCCATCCCGTGCCTGTTTAATGACCGGGCTACATCAGGGGCATGGCTTCATTAAGGATAATCCGGGGGGAAAGCCGGAAAAAGAGACTTTACGCCCGCAGGATCTCATCTTTCCTGAAAAGCTTAAAGAGGCAAGATATTACAACGCTTGTATTGGTAAGTGGGGGTTGGGACCGAAAGGCAGTACCGGCTATCCGCTGGAAAAGGGGTTTGATTATTTTGTAGGATATGATACTCACGTGGCAGCACACAATTATTATCCTACAAAGCTGTGTAGCAATGAGGAATGGATGGAACTGGAACCCGGCACCTATAGTCATAATGTATTCACACAGGAGGCCCTGGGTTTTTTGAAAAAAGACCACCGTTCTCCATTCTTTCTGTACCTTGCCTATACGATCCCGCATAGTCCGCATAATCCCCCGTCTATGTCACCCTATGAGCAAGAGAACTGGCCGGAAAGGGCGAAAAAGTATGCTGCCATGATCACGCTAATGGACAGCGATGTGGGGAGAATAACAAAGACCCTGAAGGAGCAGGGCCTCAGTGAAAATACAATGGTGATATTCACCAGTGACAATGGGGCAGATGTGCAGGTAGGAAAGCTAACCCGGGAATGGCACGATCTCTTTAATAACAACGGAGGACTTAGAAGTGGGAAACGAAGTGTTTACGACGGTGGCATCCGTGTGCCGTTCATTGCGTGGTGGCCGGATCATATCGCACCTGGAACAGTGGATGAGATACTGGCCTTTCAGGACATAATGCCCACGATGATGGAACTGGCAGGTCTTAAGAATACGGTAAAAACAGATGGCATATCCATTGCTCCCCTGTTATTCGACACAAAAGACAGGTTCGATGGGCATGACATGCTCTATTGGGAGTTTATATGGCAGGGCAGGAGTGGAGGAGGCCAGCAGGCAGCGCTGAATGCAAGGACCGGGTATAAAGCGGTAAGGTTTGGCAGCAAAGGGGAACTGAAATTGTACAACATTTTTGAAGACCCTGCGGAATCCATACGTATTTACAAAGGAGAGAATAGTCAGCTCATGGAGTTGCAAAATTACCTTGATACCGTAAGGACCCACAGCCCGTTCTGGCCCATGCCAGCGTATGGATGGTCCCAACGTACCCCCTGGGAACCGGTGGATTGAGAGAAAGGTCAAAAAAAGACCGTTAACAAGGAAAGATGAACATACAAATAAGAATTTTAACGGAGGACGATGCCAGAGAATACAGAGAACTTCGGCTCAAGAGCTATCAGGAAGCCCCATTGGCCTTCAGCGAAAGTTATGAAGATGAAAAGGAAAGGTCACTGGCTGATTTCAAGCGTGAAATAATCACTCGTGGTGATCCCCCTGAGTGGTTTGTTTTAGGCGCTTTTTCCAGATTTGGAAAACTGGTCGGGTTTGTAAGGTTCCGTAGAGATCTGAGATCCAAGGCCCGTCATAAGTCCATGATCCATGCCATGTATTCAGATCAGCAATACCGAAACCAGGTGATTGGAAAAAAACTGGTGGAAGACCTACTCCTGAGAGTAAAGCGTATAGCAGGATTGGAACAGATCCACCTGTGGGTGTTGCATTCCACCAACTCAGCTTCTGAGTTTTACAAAAAGTGCGGATTCGAAAGTCAGGGACCCGTTATAAAAAAGGATCTGAAAGTTGGTAATGTTTATGTTGATGCGGAGTATATGGTGATGCACTTGAGTAAGGACAACCTCTGATAGTTCCGTAAGGATGTTCATTTATAAGTGCTGTCAGGGAAGGACATTTCTAAAAGTTTGTTTTAGACACCGGACAGGCATAGATATAAAGGGTTCATGACAGAGACCACTGAACATTCTCCTCTGAAATAATCCGGGAAAGAGGCTGATTGTTTTAGGATTATTGCTTATTTTGGTCTTTATGCAATCGATTGTCTATTCTCTGTTTTTTATAGGTCTCTCTATTCTCATAGGGCATGGCGAACAAAAGGAAAAACCCAGTTACCGGCTTGTCTGGGAAGATAATTTCACAGGAAAACAAATTGACCCGAAAAAGTGGGTGTTCCAGACGGGTGACGGCTGTCCTGACGTCTGTGGCTGGGGAAACAACGAACGGCAGTACTATACGGATAAGGCAGAGAATGCGAGGATTGAAAACGGGCATTTGATCATCGAAGCCAGGAAAGAAAAAACAGGATCAAGATCCTATTCAAGTGCCAAACTCGTCACAAAGAACAAAGCTGACTGGCAGCATGGTCGGATTGAGATCAGGGCCAGATTGCCTTACGGGCGTGGGACATGGCCCGCCTTCTGGATGCTTCCAACTGTTGAAGACAGAAAAATGAAATGGCCCTATGATGGTGAAATTGACATTATGGAGCATGTAGGGTTTAATCAGGGCATGATCTACGGAACTATTCATACCGGTAAATACAATCACATGATAGGGACCCACAGAACCGACAGTCTGTTTGTAGGAGACACCGAAAAGAATTTTCACGTTTATGCGCTGGAATGGACCCATGATTCCATGTCGTGGTACGTGGACAACAGGTTGTACAATAAGCTTGACAGGAATGGCGAAGACGAAAATGCCTGGCCTTTCAATCAGTTCCGGTATCACCTGATCCTGAACCTTGCGGTAGGAGGCAATTGGGGTGGCAAAATGGGCATAGATGACTCCATATGGCCGCAGAGGATCGAGGTGGATTATATCAAATACTATAAATCCGGGGGTTGATCCGGTCGTTTAGGCAAGGAAATCATAAGAAGGGGCTTCCCCGCCTCGATGGTCTTTGTCCGCCCCCATGGTCTGTGTCTTCACAGACCATCCTCCGGAACCCTCTAACAAGCTATTTATTTGTTTCAGCAAGAATCCCTTTTCTTGTAAAAGAGTGTTTCAGTAAACCACAAGCTCTTTGCATGAGGAGACCCTCTGTATGAGAACGGGACCAAGCACTACGGTTTTGAATAGCTTTTGATCGTTCCTGTTATTTGCCAGTTCCAGTAATGATTTTGCCGCCTGTACGCCCATTTCCTTGGGTCTCTGATCCACAGAGGTGATGGGAGGGTCCATGTGCTCAAGGAAAGGCTCATTGCTAAAGCCTGCAACACCTATGTCTTCCGGTACAGCAAAGCCCCTGGACTTCAATGTTTTTATGGCTCCTATGGCCTTATAGTCACTTGAAGCAAAAATAGCATCGAATTCATTTCCACTTTCGATCAGTTGTTCAGTCAGATCGGCCCCTATTTCCACAAAGCAGTCACCGCCGTAGATCAGGCCGGGCTCGATGTCCATTCCATGATCACTCAGAGCCTTTTTATAGCCGCCGAAGCGTTCTTCATAGATTTTCAATCCCAGGTCTCCGTGAAAATGCGCGATCCTTTTGTACCCCTGCTGAATGAGATGTGCCACTGATTCATAGGCCCCCCTGAAGTCATCGACCTTAACACAGCTTGTATTCACGTTTTCATTTACCCGGTCAAACATGACCAGTGGAATGTTTGAGGTAATAACTTTGCTCAGGTGTTCGTAGTTCTTTCCCGGAGCTACCGATACCAGAATGCCAGATACCCTGGCGCTCAGCAACGTTTCAATATTCTCAATCTCACCTTCGTTGGTATCATGTGACTGACACACAATGATCTGATGGCCGGATTCCTTAAAAACCTCTTCAATTCCGGACAAAACTGCTCCAAAAAAAGCACGATCAACAAAAGGAACGATCACCCCTATGGTTTTGCTGCTACCTTCCCGCAGCGCTTTGGCCACCTGGTTGGTCTTGTAGCCCATTCGCTCCGCCGTTTCCTGAATAAGTTTCCGTCTCTTTTCGCTGATCCTTGGGTTATTGTTGAGTGCACGGGAAACTGTAGAAGCAGCTATATTAAGTTCTTTGGCAATGTCGTAGATTGTCATATCAGCGGGGTGGTTAATGTTTGTAAGATGGGCATTGTTTTATGCAATATTATAACGTAATAGGGCAAACATCCATTCTTTAAGTTATCAAATTATTATTTTCGGTAAAACCTGTTTTGCAAAAGAGTATCCCTCCCGTATAGTTTCAGAATATAAATACCTGTTCCCAGAGAGATTATATCTATGGTATCATTCATATACAAACCAGACTGTATTACTTTCCCTTCCAGGGAGGTGATCTCATATTTTTCTATTGAATGCTGAGTCCGGATGTTGATCACTTCTGACGAAGGATTAGGGTAAATACGAAGGTCACGTTGTGAGGACGGAGGTATGCCCAGTACCAGATCGCCTCCGTTAAAGTCAAAAACGATCCGTGGAGGATTGGGTCTGGTTTCCCTTGAAGCCCAGGTGGTGATTTTGGGATCAACAGTGATATTCCTGAAAACAAAGGAAAGAAAGTCATCACCGGAGGCCAGCCTGTTAAAGACGTAATGCCGCACGTTCCATTGATGATACTTCAGCTCAGCCGAAATTTCGATCGTATCAAGTGGTACCAATTCATCATCTTCATATCGGGTATTCCAACTGATGGTGTTTTCACGCCAAGGCAGGTCACCAATTCCGTAAATAACCGTTTTAACCCCTTCGGTTCCACCGCCATATAATTCAACTGTGGCAGTTTCCATGGCTTCATTAACTGACGAGAGGTCGAAGCCGACATAGGTTTCCCTGATGAAGCCCTGGTCTTTGTTGTCAGACAGCCGTGTTAACAAACGCTCGAAATCCGTAACGCCATGATCCTCAGCCTCGAAAGCACCATCCCTTATGTAAGCATCCCTGTCGGCGAATATTATAGTTGGATCGTCACTCACCAGCGGGTCCAGCTTTACCTGGAAGGGGAAATTGCCCAAAGCAATGTTGCCATCATTGTCCCTTACAAAATAGAACAATCTGTATTCGTTCAGATTATCCGGGGTAGAAAATATTCCTTCAGTAGCGTTGGTCTGGGTAAACAGCCCGGGAATATAGGGGAGAACATGTGTTTCATCCGAAATGGCACCTTCATCTCCTGATTCCGGTTGAATGAGATATTCAAAGGTAAGTGAGTTTACATCTTCATCTTCTACCTCCAGTATGATCCGGTTATCTTCTTCCGACTTTATCACTACATTTTGATTTACAGCTTGACCGTTCAGGGTAACTGAGGTTATTTTTGGCGCCCGGTTGGCAGGATATACACCCGACCAGTGGTAGGTCATCACATCTACTGCTTCTGTTTCGTATCCGTCAAAAAAGAGTCCGTACCATGTAGGGGTTTCTTCAAACTTATTGCCCCAAAGGAATACATAGGAACCTACCAGCTTATCCGTATCCGGAAGTATTTCATTTTCGTAGCGGTCGAAATAAAGCGCTGCTTTTTGTGTGCTGGTCAGCTCAAGGGTAGCTCCCCAGCTCGTACTGGGCGATTCCCATTGCCCATTCGGACCCCACTCCGTAATCAGGTAGGGTTTGTTCCACACACCCTGGTCGATAGTATTTTCAACACCACCAATACAGCCGTAGCAATTCACGCCCAGCATGTCGAGGTCCGGTGCCCTTTGCATAATATCACTCAGCTTGGTGCTGCTCAGTCCCGCGGTTACCGTAAGGGTGGGATGCTTCCCATCTACCTGGTGGATCATTTCCGAAATATCGTTGATCGCGTCCCACACCTTAAGGTTGAGACTGCTGTAGCTTACACCCAGTTCTACCTCATTACCTATGGCCCATAGCAGAACGGCACGGTGGTCCTTGTACTCTTCCACCCATTTTCTGAAACCTTCCAACTGTTCAGTTACAGCCGACTCGTTATTGTAGTCAAAACCATGCTGCTGGTGACCCACCCATAGCCCCATACAAACGGTCAGTCCCAGGGAATGGGCCGAATCCAAAAGAGTAAGTGTGTTTTCATCCGTCCCCCAGGTCCTGACGGAGTTGCCGCCATAATCGGCCAGCCTGTCGAGAAAGTCGCTTCCTCCTGCACCTTTAATGTAGTAGGGGTCTCCTCCTCTCAGGAGGGTCCAGTTACCGTCGGATTCCACCAGCTCTACGGTAACGGCCTGGCTGAATAGCTGGGTGGAGAGGAAAAGCAGGAGTAAGAGTTGAATAAGTTTCATAGGACAAGAAAAGCCAGCTCCTGCCTGGAGCTGACTTTTTTGAGGTCATTCTCAATAATTATTAATTGTTTGGATTCTGGTCATACACATCTGCATCTATGATGCGGATGTTGTCAACATAGTATGGATTGTGATCATCGCGAACAGTGACAACATTGTCTGAACTCCATCCATTACTCTCCATGGGCAACTCGTACCAACCTTCCGGATTCAAGGTGCCAGTATGACCGGCATTGAAAATCATACCTAAATAATCAATATTTGTCTCATCAACATTGGTTGGGTCAAGGATAAACCCTTGATTACCGTCTCCTGTAGTTGTCGGAGCTAAGGAGAAGTCCACAGGGTCTCCTGAAGTATTGTATCCAACACTAAACGTCACCGTTTGCCATTCATCAAATTTTGTAACCGTGCCGAATAGTTGCAAACCTCTACCGGTGGGAAAATCACCCCACAGCGCTTCATTTCCTAACTCTATTTGGATCGGAACTACTTTATCAATTGAATCCTGTAGTTCAAAGCTCCAACCTTTTCTTCCAAAGTCTTCAAGAGTGTAAGAGAAGTTTTCAACGGATTGATTAGCTTCATTTCCTGAATCTTCAGGATTATTATGTACCGTTACATCATCCTTTCCTACAAATTCATAGTAAATATTCATTTGAAGGACTCTTTCTCCTGACCTTAGGGCTGCAACCTCTTCTTCTGGAAGTGTTTCCGTTAATTTAAGGTAAGCGTTACAAATCCCCATTCATTGACAGAATTCCTTAAAACCCTGACAACTTTGTTCGCACTATTTGTCGGATCATCAATGGGATGTTCCATTACGACGCTATTTTGAATACCTCCCCATTGATCAGTAAAAGAAGACCATTCAATAAATTCTATACTGCTGTTGGGTATATCGTCCTGAAGATTACTGATCAGCAATGGTGTTCCTCTCAAGTCACCATTCTGAATGGTTATGGAAACATCAAAATTGTCACCCAGCACTTCAACCTGTGTGTCTGTTACACTAAAAGAAAATGAAGTAGGGCCAGTTGTAGCGTCATCCTCAATTGTAACTTCATGGGTAAATTCATCCTCAAGTGTAGCTGATGAATACGTCTTGATCTCTGTACCGTTCAAAGACACGCTTTGTAAACCAGCTTCCGATGAAACGGTAATGGTAAACGTGACAATATCCCCCTGGAATGGAGAGGTATTGTCCGCAACCACGGCAATTGCTGGAGCATCGAAAATGACTACTTCATCATCATCAGAGCAACCCACTGCCAGAATTAGTCCGGTGACAAGCACCAATGATCCAAGAATTCCTCTTGATTTTGTAACATGCTTCATACGCATTAGACTGTTTAGATTGTCAAAAAAAAATTAAATATAGGCTCTCGAAAATATTTATGCAATCGAATGCACAAAATTTTAATTTGTGATCGTTTTGTTTTTTAAAATTTTTAACTTCAAAAAACTTAATTTTTTCAATGCTGTTTAACTGATTGATTTCTAGTTAGATGATGTGCTCTAATCATTTTGCATGTTATTGGCAGAAAGAATATCATGGTCTGCGAGGCCATCGGCGATAAGCGATGTCCAATTCATAAATATTTGCGAATGAAATACCTTTATATATTGCTTCTCCTCTGTTTTACGCTGTGGCTTCTGTCCTGTAGTCAGGAAGAGCCTAACAGACAGCCACAGATTACCCTGTATGAAAAGCTTGATGGTCAGGAGACCAATGTGAAGCACTTTAATACCATATTACAGACTGAGATAATGAACTTCTTTAGCTGGAAGTACATCTATAACGGTGGCGGAGTGGCACTTGGTGATATAAATAATGATGGGTTGGTAGATATTTACTTGAGTAGTAACCTGTATTCGGCTAAGCTATACCTGAACAAGGGTAATTTCAAATTTGAGGAAATATCCAAACAGGCGGGAGTAACTGCTAATGAAGGGTATAAAACGGGTGTGGCCATGGCAGATGTTAACGGAGATGGCTACCTGGATATCTATGTTTGCCGGGATGCCTTCCCTGACAAAGACAAACGAAATAACCTGCTTTACATCAACAATGGGGATCTTACCTTCACCGAATCTGCCTCCCGGTATGGGCTTAATGATGACTCATATTCAACCCAGGCCTACTTCTTTGACTTTGATCTTGATAACGACCTTGACTTGTATTTGGTGAATCACCCGGGAGATATGGATCAGTCGGTTACGGCCCGGCTGAAAGATGTTTCCGGCAGAACAATAAGATATTCGAAGTACTCAGATCTTATGACCTCGGATAGGTTATTCAGAAATGATGGAGATAGTTTTATGGATATCTCTGTTGATGCCGGAATAACGAATTACACGTTTGGGCTGAGTGCTGCTATTAGTGACATCAACGATGATGGCTACCCCGACCTGTATATTGCCAATGATTTTTTTGAACCGGACCAGATCATGATCAATGATCAAAATGGCAGGTTCGTTGAAAAAACGGACCATTATTTCAAGCATATGACCAACAGTAGCATGGGTTCTGATTTCGGGGACATCAACAATGACGGGGGAGAGGATCTGATCGTGATGGATATGCAACCCCAAACCCATTACCGCAAACAGACTCTGGCCACACCTATGAACTATAATGCTATATCTGTTCTTATCGACTATGGGTACAAGCAGCAGATCATGCGCAACATGCTGCATTTAAATACCGGTGGTAACAGCTATTCCGAAATAGGGCAGTTAACAGGTTTGTCCGAGACGGATTGGAGTTGGGGATCATTGATCTTTGACATGGATAATGACGGCTTTAATGACATTTTCGTTTCCAATGGCATCCGCATGGATATGACCAATTTGGACTATATGCAGTTCAAACATGATTCCATTCAAAAAGCCGAAGCCCGGAACCAAAAAGCTGTGAATCTTGAAAACTGGAGACAATGGGTGGACTTCATCCCCTCACACAAGTTGAGGAACTTTGCCTTTCAAAACCGGGGGGATCTGAAATTTGAAGATATTTCTGAGAACTGGGGATTTATAGAGAAAACATTTTCAAATGGTGTGGCTTATGCCGATCTCGATAATGATGGTGATCTGGATCTTGTAATGAATAACCTGGAGGATACTACTTCAATCTACAGGAACAACGCCAATTCAATACTAGGTCACAATTATCTGAAGGTCTTCCTGAAGGGGCCTCAAAAAAACACATTCGGCATTGGATCGAAGCTGACCCTCTATGGCCAAAATGGTATTCAATCAAGGTTTTTGTATGCACAGCGAGGCTATTTGTCATCTGTGGAGCCAGTGGGATATTTTGGTCTGGGCAGTGAAAGCAGTATTGATTCACTTATTGTACAATGGCCGGATGGTGGGGTCAGCATGATCAGGGACCCACAGGTCAATACCAGCATTTATGTTGATTATATGGAAGCCAGAAATGATCTGCGTATCAAAAAGGTTGATAACAAGGTGTTTTCAACGCAAACACTGGGTGATTTCGTTCACAAGGAAAATAAATACGAAGACTTCCGGGTAGACCTGCTTTTGCCGCACGGGCTGACACAAATGGGACCAGCCACGGCGGTGGAGGACATTAACAAAGACGGGGTCGTTGATGTATTTGTTGGAGGTTCCAAAAACGAAGAGGCGTGGTTCCTGTTGTCGGATGGAGATTCTTATGTAAAACTAACCAATGATGTCTTTGAACAGGACAGGGAGTATGAAGACGGCGGGGCTGTGTTTATCGATGTGGACGGTGATGGTGATCATGACCTGTTTGTGGCCTCCGGTGGTGGTGAATTGGGAGATGGAGAAGGTGATCTGGCAGACAGGTTGTACGTGTATGACGCCGGTACATGGAGAAGACAATCGGAGTTTACACAAAACTCCAACAGTTCCGTAGTGAAAACACTGGATGTGGATCAGGACGGAGATCAGGATCTCTTTGTGGGAGGATACTTTAAGCCTGCTGATTATCCGTATCCGTCCGGATCGTACTTTTTAGAGAACAACAATGGCAGGTTGGAAGTGAACATGGCATGGACAAATTCACTGGATGGGCAGGTGGTGAATGACGCTGCGGTCTGTGACCTGAACAAGGACGGTTTTGCAGACCTGATCACCGTCGGGGAATGGTCCCCCATAACGATATATATCAATAAACAAGGTGAACAACTTGAAAACCGGTCCACAGAATATGGACTTTCCGGTTTTACAGGTTGGTGGCATAGCCTGGAAGTAGTGGATATTGATGGTGATGGTGACCTGGACATCCTGGGGGGTAATCTTGGGAAGAACAGCAGGTATATTGCCACCCCTGCCGAACCGCTGAGGATTTACGCCAATGACTTTGATAACAACGGGGATCATGAATACATCATAACCTATTACAATGGAGGTGAAGAATGGCCCATGCCGAGAAAAGATGTACTTACCAGTGTGGTAAAGGCGATCAACAAGGATTTCAATGTGTATGACAAGTATGCAAAAGCCAGCGTGGAAGATATTATTGATACCTCGGAGGCTTTTAAAAAAGAGGCCAGATACACAGCAAGTATGTTATTCATCAATGAAAACGGTCGGTTCACAGGCTCTGAATTGCCGGTACAGGCACAATTTTCACCTGTTTTTGACTTTGAAACGCTTGATTTCGACGGTGATGGCAGGCTGGACATTCTGGGAATAGGTAACCGGTACGATGCAGATGTAGAACAAGGGCCCTATGATGCCTCCAAAGGCTTTTTGCTGAAAAACGAAGGCGAAGGCGTTTTCACTGATGTGCCGATAAACCGGACCGGCCTTGTCGCAGACAGAAATGCACGAAAACTGGTCAAGACGAATCGGAACGGAGTTACAGGTTTTTTGGTGATTAATAATAACGATACAATACAGTCGATTCGATTAAAATAATATGTGGTCTTACCTGTTCTGATCGTGCAGGGCGACCTGATGTTATTCCATATCGTTAAGGGGAATGGTCAGGTACCTCCAATTTGGTTTGAAAAAGATATTTACAATATGCCACCTCGATAGGAATTTGATCGCTCTGGTTTCTTTCCTTGTCGTCCTGTCGCAGTTCTCCTGTCAGGATCAGGACGGTTTCCGCCTGGTCAAAAACTCGGGAATTGACTTTAACAACCAGCTGGATCCCAATGACAGCCTTAACGTACTGGATTACGAGTATTTCTACAATGGTAGCGGAGTGGCGGTCGGTGATTTTAACAATGACGGCCTCGAAGATATCTTTTTTGGAGGGAACCAGGTAAGCTCAAGGCTTTACCTCAATGAAGGCGGGCTCAGATTTTCTGACCAGACTGCTGCATATGGTGTAACGACTGACCGTTGGGTATCGGGTGTGAATGCCGTGGATATCAATGCTGATGGCTGGCTGGACCTCTACCTATGCACCACCGCTTACCATGATACCACATTCAGGGAGAACCTGCTTTTCATCAATTCCGGCAAGGGATCCTTTGAAGAAAGAGCTGTGGACTTTGGGCTGAACACTCCGGATTTTAGTACACAGTCCTATTTTTTCGATTTTGACAGAGATGGTGACCTGGACATGTACCTGCTGAATCATTCACGAAATGACCATGACCATAGTCTCATTGTAAACCCCAACAACACCGGGACGGCCAAAAGTACCGACAAACTGTTCCGGAACGATGATGGCTTTTATACCGATATCAGCGACGAAGCAGGCATCCGGTATGAAGGTTATGGTCTCAGCGCCAGTATACTGGACGTCAATCGGGATGGTTGGCTGGACGTTTATGTCGCCAATGACTACATTTTTAACGACATTCTTTACATCAATAATCGGGATGGGTCTTTTAGGAATGCCATCACTGAATATATGGCTCACACCAGCCAGTTTTCCATGGGTATGGATCATGGAGATGTCAATCGGGACGGTTATATGGACATCATGGTAGCTGATATGCTGCCTCCGGACAACTACCGGCAAAAACTAATGAGCGGGCCAATGAATTATCACCTGTATGAGCTATCACTGGAGCTTGGCTACTATCCTCAATTCATGCGAAATACCCTTCAGATGGGACTGCCCAATGGCAGGTTTTCCGAGCAGGCTTTTATTGCCGGGGTGGCCATGACGGACTGGAGCTGGTCTGTGCTAATGGAAGACTATGATCTGGACGGCTGGGAAGACATTTTTGTATCCAACGGCTATGTGAAGAACATTACGGATCACGATTTCGGCTCCTATTCCTCCTCTCAGCGTGGGGGACGGAGAACAAAGGGCAGAAAACGGGACAATCTCATGAATGCTATTTCGGAACTGGATGGGACCCGTATCCCGAATTATATTTTCCGGAATGACCAGGGCAAGGGATTCATCGATATGAAGGAAAGCTGGGGCATGGATCAGCCGTCATTTTCCAATGGGGCAGCTTCTGCGGATTTCGACAAGGATGGTGACCTCGATCTGGTGGTCAGCAATATCAATGAAACAGCCTTTCTTTATGAAAATCACGGGAATGATAAAAACGGATCCATTCAGTTGCGCCTTGTGACAGAAAGGGGTACGGCGCCGGAGGGTGCTACGGTAAAAGTCACATCCTGCCTTGAAGGAGTTACTGTAAAATCCAGGATTTCCAATAAAGGCTATCTGTCCACCAGTTCAAAATATATGACCGTGGGTATAGGACAGTGTCAGGAAGCGGAAGTGGAGGTGATCTGGCCTTCGGGTAAATATTCAACCCTTAAAGGTGTAAAACCGGGTCAGGTGATAACTATTGAGGAAATATCTGCTTTGCCAATGAAAGACAGTCCGTTCCCTGAACCGATGCAGGAATGGATTGTAAGGGATTCAACGATCGAACTGAACCAACCCGAAAACCGGTTTGTGGATTTTAACTTCCAATCCATGCTGCCGGTAAAGTTTTCAGAAAATGGCCCTGCAGTTTCATCTGTTGATTTGGATGGTAATCATTGGGATGATCTGATCATAGGTGCTCCCATGGGTGTTGAAACCAAAATAGGTTTTCGGAATGATGATAAGACCATAACATGGAAGACGCTGGAAGGATCCGCTTATTTTGAGGATCAGGGGATACTGGTCTTCGATGCCGACTCAGACGAAGATCTGGATATCTACGTTGCCTCCGGAGGTTATGAGGTTTTTCCAAATACCATCCAGCTCAGGGACCGTCTTTATCTTAATGACGGCAATGGTAATTTTAAGATTGCCTCGGATGCCGTTCCTGCCATCAATCAAAACAGCTCAGTGGTCAGAGGGACGGACTACGACCTGGATGGTGATATTGATCTGTTCATAGGAGGGGACGTTTATCCCCGGAAATACCCGCTGGCAGCTCAAAGCTACCTGCTGGAGAATGAAAATGGAGTGTTCACAGAGGTGACTATGGATAAGATCCCTGAGATTAAGGACATCGGCATGATAAAAACAGCACTTTGGTCAGATTTTAATGATGACGGACGTATGGACCTGATCGTAGCGGGATTTTTCACAGGAATCATTTTTTTTGAAAACACACTCCAGGGGTTTGTGAAGGTGGCTGACCCCTACGATGGTCCACTGAAAGGCTGGTGGCTCTCCCTGATGGGAACGGATATTGACCTGGATGGAGATATCGATTTCTTGGCAGGCAACTGGGGCGAAAATGTGATCTATCCGCCGACGTCCGACTTTCCGTTAATAACATACGTCAACGATTTCGACCAAAATAATACCGTTGATTTTATAGCTTCCTTCCCTCAGAATGGCCGGTACTATCCTTTTCCGCCCAGGAACATGCTCCTGGATCAGTTGAACATTTTAAAAAAGGAGTTTCCCAACTACAGGTCCTATGCCAGTGTGAGCATGAATGATCTTCCCTTGCAGAAGCTGCCTTCGTCTTTGAAGTACCGGGTGGAGAGTTTCAGATCCGTATTGTTGCGCAACCAGGGGGGCTCAAAATTCACCATTGAAGAGTTGCCTGCTGAAGTGCAGACGGGACCTGTAACAGGGATCACTACGATAGATCTGAATGGCGACGGTTTTGATGAGGTCATTCTGACTGGTGGATGGGAAGCTACCGAAGTTATTTATGGTCCTCAGGATGCTTTCAAGGGAGCTATCCTGATCAATAACAATGGGCGGTTATCGTGGGAAAAAGATTCATTTATCTATTCAGACGGTGCAACAAAAGCCCAGAATCTCATCTGGTCAGACAGCATTCCGGACATGGTTATCGGTAAGGCAGGCGGGAGCATAGAGACTTACCACTTAAAGAGTAATTTCAGACCTGTACAGGTAGATCATTCAGTAAGAGAAGTACAATATAACATCGATGGGCGTGTAAAACGTACGGAGATCTATCTTGGGCATGCACATTACTCACAAAGCAGTTTTAAAATACCTGTCCCCACAAACGCCGGCCCGGTAAAACCCTTCTTTTTTGTGCAACCTATTGACCGTTAATGGTTAACCTCCATGATGTCGTACATGTGACCGTTTAAAAAAAAAACTTCATTTTTCGTAAAATGATTGTGAAATCGATTGCACAATTTTCTTTATATTTATCCACTTTAATCAAATTCAAACAACAAACCTACCTTATGAGAGGACTTTACTCGATCTTATTTTTACTTATCGGTTCATCATTATTCGCTCAGAAAGTAGCGATAACAGGAAAGGTGACCGATGAGACGGGAGAAGCGCTGGTGGGGGTTACGGTAGTGGTAAAGGAGACTACCCAGGGCACCGCCACGGACATAGAAGGTAACTATCAGCTACTGGTAGACCCGGGAGCCATACTTGTTTTCAGCTCCATTGGTTTCAAATCATTTGAAACAGCTATTAACAACAGGTCAAAAATTGATGTAACCCTGGAGGTGGACATTACAACACTGGATGAAATAGTGAAAGTGGGCTATGGCACGGTCAATAAACGAGAGCTGACCAACGCCGTTGCTACGCTCAAGGCCGAAGAGATCGCCAATGTGCCGGTGCCCAGTATTGATCAGGCTATTCAGGGAAGAATAGCCGGAGTACAGGTGACCAAGGGCACAGGAGCACCCGGTGGAGGGATCAACGTACGTGTGAGAGGTACAGCGTCCATTAATGGTGGCCAGGAGCCTCTTTACATTGTAGATGGCATCCCTATCAACAATACATTCACCGGCTCAGTGGGACAGGGCGGTACGCAGTCCGGCGAGGGTTTTGCCGGAAATGAGGTACTTAATGGCATGGCAAATATCAATCCGGATGATATTGAATCCATCGAGGTATTAAAGGACGCGGCGGCGGCCAGTATTTACGGTTCACGGGCAGCTAACGGGGTGGTGCTCATTACCACCAAGCGGGGAAAACCAGGGGCGTTGAAAGCTGATCTTAAATTTTATACCGGCATCACCTTTCAGCCACGCCGGTACGACCTGCTTAATGCCGAACAGTACGCCTCTGTGCTTAATGAAGGGTTCATCTCTTCAGGTAATACTGTAGATGTGATCAGGGAAGCCCGGTTTGATACCGACTGGCAGGACGAGATCTTCCAGGTGGCTCCTATGACGAGCGCTACGCTAACCCTTAGCGGCGGTAATGAAGAGACACAATATTTGTTTTCGCCTTCCTATTTCAAGCAGGAGGGGATCCTCATCAACTCTCAGTTTGAGCGATATTCCTTCAGGGCAAACCTGGACCATAATTTTGACAACGTAGTTAAGCTGGGAACAAACCTTATGATCAGCAATACCATCAGCCAGCGTCTGCGGAACTCCGGAGGTGCCAATGTGCAGGATGCATTTAACAACAACAGTGTATTTGGACCCAGTGTATTATCATCAGCCCTGGTGTACAGCCCTCTGGTACCTGTGGTTGATCCTTTGACCAATCAGTTTGCAACAGATACGCTTAACTTTTTTGTCAATCCGGTTGCTTTGGCCACTTTGAACGACCTGGAGGCCAATGGATTGCGGCTTCTCGGAAATATGTTCGTGGAGGTCAATTTTCTTAAACACTTCAATCTGAGGTTGAACGTAGGAGCAGATGTAAGGGACGAGAACGAAGTATTTGTAGGCCTTCCTCCTCCAACGGCTGTCGGAGGGGGCAGTGTTTTGAGAAGGTCCTTCCGTGAAACACTTTGGGTAGGTGAGACTTTTCTCACGTTCGATAAAAAAATAAATGAAAACTTCACCGTAAATGTACTTGCAGGAGGTAGCTTCCAGCGCTCCGAAAATGACGGCTTTTCCATCGGGGTGCAGGATCTGCTGATCGATGATGTGCTTACATTGGCTGCGAGTAGTGAATTTACCACTCCCCGATCCGATGGTGACAACCGGTTCAGTATTGCCTCGGCTTTTGCCCGTTTTCGTTTTGGGGTGGCAGACCGGTATTTCTTTAATGCCACGGTTCGCAGGGATGCCTCCTCCAGATTTGGGGAGAACAGACGTATTGGTAATTTTCCTTCGGCTTCCTTCGCGTGGAATATCATTGATGAGCCGTGGTTTAATTTCAATCCGGTAAGCAATCTCAAGTTCCGGGCCTCATGGGGACTTACGGGGAATGACCAGATCTTTCCCTTTGGTTATTTGGCCACACTTGATGTTCTGGAGGAAAATTATATAGGTGAGAATGGTGTGGTCATCCGTAACCTGCGGAATCCCAATTACTCGTGGGAGTCAACCGAGCAGGTGGACATAGGTCTTGAGATTGGGTTGCTGGACAACAGATTACAGATCACCACCGATTACTTTATAAAAACCACCACGGACCTGCTATTGCAGCGTCCACTTCCTGCCAATGCTGGCATAAGCTCAGCCTTTAACCCTTTTGTAAATATCGGAGACATGGAAAACAGGGGATTTGAGCTGTCCATTGATGCCTTCATCATCAATAAACCGGATTTTGAATGGCGGTCTAATTTCAATATTTCGTTTATCCAGCAGGAAGTGCTGCGCCTCCTGAATGGTGAGGCCGTGGTAGGAGGTTCCTTTGGATTTGCCAATATATTCCAGGAAGGAGAAGAACTCTCCTTTCAGCTCTATCAGTTAGAGGAATTTGTTATTACTGAAGATTCAAACCCGGATGACAATGTTAATGACGCCGGATACAGAAGAATCAGGGACCTGAATGATAACGGAATGCGTGATGGTGGCGACCTTACCATTATGGGTAGCCCCAATCCTGATCATTTTGGTGGATTCACCAACAACTTCAGATACAAGAACTTTGACCTGAGCATTTTCATGCAATGGGTGTATGGCAATGATATCATTAACTCCACACGGGGGTTTGTACAGGGGCCGGGCAAGCCGGACCTTACCCGCTCCGGTACCAATCTCACTACCGAAGCGCTTGATCGGTGGCAACAGCCCGGGGACCGCGCCACTTTTCCCCGGATCGACTATGCAAAACCGGGTTTTTCCGGCTCCGACCTGAGAAACCTGGGGGTACCGACCGATCAGAATCTGGAAGACGGATCTTATCTCAAGCTAAGGAATATTTCTCTTGGCTATAATTTTCCCAGGACGATCACTGAAAGATTGCATGTGGGATCGTTGAGGACATACATTACGGCCAATAACATTGCCGTACTGACCAGGTACTCAGGCTATGACCCTGAGGTGAACCACACCGTCACCAATAATATTGGAGCGGGATACGATAGCGGTACTTTTCCGCAGGCTCGTGCAGTGATCGTGGGTGTTAATGTTGGATTTTAATAGTGTAAAGGATGAAAGCAATTAAGCAAATTATACTACTTGTGGGCTTGCTGGCAATAAATACCATGGCCTGTGAAGATCTGGTTGAAGAGGTGCCGGAAGACCGGATCTCATTGGACAACTTTTTTTCCAGGAGTTCAGATGCTGAGGCGGCGATCATAGGCGCCTACAATTTTTCTTTCCGTAGCAGCAACAGTACAAACTATCTTTTTTTTGCCAACCGTTCTTCTGATGATATGACGGCGCCACTGGATGGTCAGCAAACGGATGCATTTATGTGGAGGCCCAATATGACTACGGGCAATGGCAACGTGAGCGGGCTGTGGTCCGATAGCTACCGGGCGCTGGCCAATATCAATCTGGTGATTCAGCAGGTATCATTGATGGATGAAGGCCTGTTTTTCAACGAGGAGTTCCCTGATCTGAACCGTAAAGCCCAGATTATCGCTGAAGCAAAGTTTTTAAGGGCCTGGACATATTACAATATGGTGCTTTACTGGGGTGGTGTACCACTGGTCACAGAACCTCCGGCAAGTGTTGACCCGGCAGATTACCGGATACCGCGCGCCAGCCGTGCAGAGATAATGGAGCTGGTAGTACAGGACCTCGATGATGCAGAAAGAGATCTACCTGTGAATTATGATTTCCTGTTCACCGGGGCTGTCCAGCCAGATGATGCTGAGGCACAACCTACACAAAAAGGGCGGGCTACTGTCGCTGCTGCCAAAATGCTGAAAGC
This sequence comes from Flammeovirgaceae bacterium BBD 1991-12, assembly GCA_001657315.1. GTDB lineage: Bacteria > Bacteroidota > Bacteroidia > Cytophagales > Cyclobacteriaceae > Fulvivirga. Next base: position 54,418 of record LYSV01000045.1, read on the forward strand.
GCGCATTGCCATGCAGAATCAGGACTGGGAAAATGCCATACGATTGTCGAGAGAAGTGATAGATTCCGGCCAGTATCCTTTTACACAGCGATGGGTCAATATCTTTGACGCCTCGATACAGGGGAGTCAGAATGCCTCAGAGTCCATTTTGGAAATACAGACGCTATCAGGTGCCGGTGAGTTTAACAATACAGGAGGCTATTCATGGTTTACCGTCGACGGAAGACCCCGAAGGGGAGCCACTATTGAAGCATATGATCTTTTTGAAGGGGATGAGGAAAATGTGGTCGATGTAAGGAAAAAAGAGAGCATGACTCAAACAACAGCTCTTAACGAAATTTATGCAGTCAAGTATGCGAATTCAAATCCATGGTGGAACCCGGATAACGGTGATCCTTTTAACTTCATCATTTTCAGAGCTACGGAGGCTTATCTGAATATTGCAGAAGCATTAAATGAACAGTCCTATCCTAATAATGAGGCTATGGAGATCATTAACAGGATCAGAGGCAGGGCACAGGATCTGCAATACAATCCTCCTACTCCCGGTATCGATGCATGGGACTTTACTATGTTTCCTGATCAGACGTCGTTCAGGGCGGCCATTCGTGAAGAGCGTAGAAGGGAGTTGCTGTTTGAAGGACAAAGGTGGTGGGACATGCTACGCTATGATGTGATAGATAATACTACCATAGCTCCGGCGGCTGTAGGTCTGATGGATGTTGAACCTAGTTACAACATTGATGAAACAAGATTATTACTGCCCGTCCCCGACGGAGCTATCGTACAAAATCCGGAATTGGTTCAAAACCCTGCCTATCAATAAGACTTGTCATGAAAGCTAATTATACAATATTTATCTTATTTTTATTCGCATGCCTGTCATGTGATGACGGCATCGTTGACCCTGATCCGGGGGCATTGCCTACAGCCGATTTTATATTTCAGATCCAGACCAACGATCCGAAGTCAGTCAGCTTTGCGTCTACTGCCAGAGGTGCCAACAGTATTATTTGGGATTTTGGGGATGGTTCACGCTCCGTATCAGAGGCAGCTAACAAAACCTATGAAGAAAATGGAACCTATCAGGTCTCTCTTATAGCCATCAATAAAGCAGGGGTTAACACAGTTACCAGGGAAATAGTGATTGATGGACCAAATGTACCGGTAGCCGATTTTGAAGTAGGCTTTGATAACGTAACCTCTTCCCTTCAGGTCAATCTTACGAATACATCATTATTCGCCGATGCTGTAGTATGGGATTTTGGAGATGGAAATACATCCACTGATCCCAATATATCCAGTCATACCTATGACCTCCCTGGTACCTATGATATACTTCTTACCGTAAGAAGCAATGATGAGCGGTTGGAAGACGAGGAGTTCACCCGGGAAAGGACCATTACTGTACTGGACAACAGTTTTCTTCATAATATGGGCTCCAAAACATGGAGTTTTAAGACGGACCCCATACGCCTTACCTACAACTTCACACTGGATACTGTGGATACGGAAGGAAATCCCGTACAAAGGGTTTATCCACTTGATACGCTGGTTTCGCCCTATCACATCCTTCGGGCTGACACATTGTTTTTCGAAGTTGGACTGGAGGACTGTATGTTGAATGATCGCTATACCTTTAACTCATCGGGGGACTATTTGGCGCAGAATAACGGAGACGGACGATTGATCGAGTTTAATGGACAATGTGTATCCCTTAGTGAGCCGGGGGAGACGAACTGGCAGATTGACAGAGATGTCAATGATGAATTTGTGCTGGTATTGGTTGATAGCTACCTCGGAGATTCGGAAGTAGGATTTTTTTACAGGATTGTGCAACTAACAGATGAGTTTTTATTGGTAGAAATTGATATTAGTTCACCTATTATTGGTGAGCCACGGACCGTAGTAATGGCTTTTGAACCTGTTTAATAACCCATAATTATGTTGAATCCTGTTAAGGCCCTTTTCGGGGCCTTTTATCTTTCAGTATGCCTTGTGTCATGTAATCCACGGATGAAGGAGACAACCCTGATAGCTTTTGAACATCATATAATCGAGGCAGAGAACTTCAAAGGCGCGTTCAACTGGTCTGTAAAGGACTACTATACCGGGATAAGCGCGTTGGCCGAAAATGCCAAACCAGACTCCAACTGGGTAAGCTATGAGTTAAACATCTCTCAGGCGGGCAATTACCGTATAGGGGCTATGGCTGCCAACAGGTCTTATCCTGTAGAGGATGCCACTGCACTGCTGGAGATCAACGATAATCCCATTGGACAGCTTTTCATTAAGAATGCCCGCGCGCTGATCTGGACAGACTTTACTTCCATTCAGGTGGTGGATACCGGAACCGTCACGTTAAAGATCCGGTCCCGGAACGGGCAAAATAAAAAGGTGTACCTGGACCAGATCATTGTTACCAACGATCCGGATTTTCAACCCCGCGGCTATGAATATGAGAACGACGTTGTACAACCCGTTTTACCTCCGGCGTGGGCTTTTGGCGTGCTGTACGGAGGATATACCAACCAGGAAGAAACCATGGTGAGGGTCAGACAGCTCATTGACGAAGGCTATCCCATTGATGCCTATTGGATCGATTCATGGTTTTGGAATTATTACGATAAAGGGAAGGGCCCCGAGGGATACGTGGACTTCGAAGGTGATCCGGCTTCCTATCCGGA
>LYSV01000046.1 GCA_001657315.1 Flammeovirgaceae bacterium BBD 1991-12
ACTTTTGCCCCTTGTCCTGTTGGTTTTTACGTTGGGCTGTACCACTACCCAGATCAATCAGTCACTGGGTACCATTAACGATATACTGGCGGGGGATGAACTCACCTCAGAACAGGTGGCCTCTGGTCTGAAGGAGGCGCTTATTAACGGTATCTCCAATGGTTCGGCACAGGCTTCCAGACTGGATGGGTACTTTAAAAATCCAAAAATAAAGATCCCTTTTCCGCCCGATGTCAGGAAGGTAGAAACCAAGCTGAGGCAAATAGGCCTGGATAAAGAAGTGGATAAATTCGTTATGACCCTGAACCGTGGGGCTGAAGAGGCCGCCAAAGAGGCCAAACCGATATTTGTAAATGCCATCCGGTCCATGACTATTCAGGATGCCTGGGGGATACTGAAAGGAGAGGACGACGCTGCTACACAATATTTGACAAAGACCACCTCGGATCAGCTGAAGCTCAGGTTCCAGCCGGTGGTGGAGAGAGCCCTGAACAAAACCAATGCGACCAGGTACTATTCGGATATCGTGTCTACCTATAACAAGATCCCGTTTGTGGACAAGGTAAATCCCGACCTGAATGACTACGCCACGAATAAAGCCGTTGAAGGGCTTTTTTATCTTATTGCTAAGGAAGAAAAGAAGATCAGGGAAGATCCTGTGGCGCGCACTACGGACCTGCTTAAAAGGGTATTTGCCGAGCAGGACTAATGTATTGATCTGGTGTAGTTTGGGCAAATATGTTTTAAGCACTGACTGTTCAATACTTTCTCAGGTACCATGCCTTTTTATAATGGCAGATCTCTCCGCAGGTTATTTGTTTATGGCGAAAGACCTTTGCATGGGATTCAATAATCATGAATATACTTCATATACTCAACGCGATCATCACCTTTTACTCTGAAAGTGACCTTTGGCCTGTCGGATGACCAGTCAAGCTGAATCAGTCCGTAATTTTTTTGAATAATGATCTCCCCAATACGCAGCGAATTCTTTTCTTCCCACGCGCTGCTCCAGGTATGGGTAAGCCCACTGGCTGTGAAATCAAACAACGGGTAGGGAAGACCTTCCAGCTCCAGTCTGGACAGTTCAGCGATATGCCTGTCGCCGCTTATAAAAAAAGTTGGATTGGGTTTGACCATTGTGATAAGGTTCAGCAGTCTTTTTCTTGCTTTCGGAAAGTTGGCCCATTTTTCAAAATTATGCTCAGCGGCCAGCACCTGGATACTTGAAATAATGATGTTCAAGGCAGCACCACTGTTTCTGAGTTCACTTTCCAGCCACGTCCATTGTTCTTCGCCCAGAACATCACCCTGAGGATTGGGTTCATAGCGTTTGCCGGTCCCTTCACTCATTTTCAGCGTGTCCCTGAAATACCGGCAATCCAGGATTATGACCCTGACCTCATGTGGAGCTGCTCCAAATGTATATGCCTGATAAACCCCCTCATGGTCCCGGACCGGAGCATTGGCCGGTACGTCAAGAAAATCCAGCAGGGCCTCCTTGCTTTCCCGTTTCTTCGTATAATACTTCCCACCGTCATTTGTGCCATAGTCATGATCATCCCACACACCGATCACCGGTATGGTTTTTAGCAATTGCTGATAATCAGAGTGTGACTTTTGTGTATCATACTTTTTCCTTAAAATATTCATGTCATGGGTATCACCATAAATAATATCGCCTGTCCATATAAAGAGACCCGGGTCTTCTGCGATTATTTCCGGCCACATCTGGTCCTTATCATATTCGTGGCTACATGACCCCACCGCGATAGATGATATATTCTGCTGGCCAAAGACACAGTTTGCAAAGACCAGCAATATAAGATTAGGTATTAGCTTTTCCATTCCTGCAAATAAAGGAGGTGAAAGTCAATAATTGTTTATACGGGATTATTTTATTATTAAGTCTCCCATGAAAGCTGGCTTCTCCACCGGCGGAGATGACCCGTATCTCCATGAAAGCCGTAGGTCACATCCGGAAGACAAACGTTGGGCATTACTTTCCTGCTTCCGGGTTCCAGTACCTTCACTGAGTAATAAACAATTGTCAATCAGGGATCTGAAATCCGTCTGTAATACATATCACTTTGATCCTGATCTCAAACGGTTACCTTAGCGACCAGGAAATTATTACTTGTTATGAATGAAGTCTGGAGCTATCTTTCTGCCGTCATCATAGGCTTTACATTGGGGCTTATTGGTGGCGGTGGTTCCATTCTTACCGTACCTGCCTTGGTCTATATTGTAGGTGTGAGCCCGGTCCTTTCAACGGCCTATTCCCTGTTCATAGTAGGTACATCCGCCCTTATCGGTGCTATGGGTTACATGAAAAAAGGCTTGTTAAGCTATAAAACAGCAGTTGTATTTGCTATCCCGTCTTTTCTGGCAGTGTATGCCACGCGAAAATTCATTGTACCGGCCATACCTGAAATGCTGCTGACCACCGGCACATTTGAATTGACAAAGGACCTGGCTGTAATGATCTTCTTTGCGATCATTATGTTACTGGCTGCCATTTCCATGATCCATTCGGCAAAGGCCAAAAATATGAACAGCCAGCCGGAAAAAGAACCTGAATTCAACTTTCCTCTGATCATGCTTGAAGGCATAGTGATAGGTGTACTTACTGGATTGGTAGGTGCGGGAGGCGGTTTTCTGATCATTCCTGCACTGGTACTGCTTGCCAAATTACCCATGAAACTGGCCATTGGTACCTCTTTACTCATAATTGCTGCCAAATCATTGATCGGATTTATAGGCGATATTGGTAACCAGCCTATAGACTGGAGTTTCCTGGGTATGTTTACCACTGTGGCGGTGGCCGGAATCTTTCTTGGGGCCTTTGCCGGCAGGTTTATCCCGTCGGGCAGGCTGAAGTCCGGCTTTGGGTGGTTTGTGCTGGTTATGGCTGTTTATATCATTGCAAGGGAGCTTTTATTTTAAAATTTCCGGGTGACAATTGTTACAAACCTGGCTGCTTTGCTGTTCTATCTTTGAGGAAAAATGAGAAAAATGAACTATCGGGATATATCCGCCAGCGAATTCAAGGAGTTGATAAATGTGGAAAACACGGAGATCCTGGATGTACGTGCACCTGAGGAGGAAGAAGAGGGTACCATAGATGGTGCAAAGCGGATCAACCTTATGGATCCATCCTTCCGGGATGAGATCAAAGCGCTTGACAGGTCCAAAACCTACCTGGTTTACTGCAGAAGTGGCGTAAGAGGTGCTTCAGCATGTGATTTTATGGCTTCCGTGGGATTTGCTTCCCTGTATAATCTGGACGGAGGAATTTATGCCTGGAAGAGCATCTATTCATAGCCAGAAAGAAGGGTCGATTTAATAGTAGGTCCGCCGATGAAAAGAATTCTCCTACGAGGGCCTGGAATTGTACTTCAATAACGTGGCCTTTTTGAGTTTCTCTGCTGGCGATCACCTTTCCGGTCCTGCAATACAACTATTTGACAAAGGATCTCTTGCAGGGATCGATTACTTAAAATGAACCGATTTTTTGACGAAAAATGGCTGCTGGTGCTTGTCCTGTGTCTGACTCTTGGCCTGGCACCCTTTACGCCGGAACCCCATATCCTGGGAAAAGTACGCTGGTTGGCAGGTGGTGCGGAGGGTATGGCAGCTGTGGATTACTTTGACCTTCTGCTGCATGGTTTGCCATGGATCATATTACTCTTCATGACAATGATCAGACTAAGGAAGTTGTTACAGAGGTAAAAAGTATAAGTAAGCTATTACCATGGTATACAACAGGTGTGCTCGTTATATTCACCATGTTTACTCCCCTCTATTTTGGAAGGTTATGCAGCTGCTGGAGCCAGCAAACAGAGCTCTTTTCTGATTCTGATACCGTTCCCGACATTGGAACATTATCTTTATCATCTCTATGCTTAAATGAAAGGGTTTTCAATACAACAGAAAGGAGATGACCAACTCGGTTAGGAAGAAAATAAGTATGCATACTACATATATGTAGCCGGTAATATTAAACTTAATGAGCGTTTTGAACCAATGCTGTTTGTATACCCGCAAAAATGAAATGAAAGCATAGGTGGAGACGACAAGAAAGCCAACAAAACCAAAAACGGCAGCACTGTCTTCGCCATTTATGATGTAGAGTATGATGATCAGGCTGACACCATAAAAAAGGTAGGCAAAGCTGTGCAGATGCAGGGCATGAATGAGATGATTGATGTATAAATGCTTACGTCGTATGTAGAGCAATTTCAGCACAAGTGCGAAGACAGGGATCAGGATGAGCATCATCAACGGTAGATTTTTGAGAATGAATTCTGCAAACAGCTCCTCATCGGCGCGATTTACCCTAATGAGTTGCCTTACAACGTGTTCCTGCAGATCTGAAACATTTTCCAGGTGAAGGGAATCATATACCTGATCGTCACTGATCTTTCGGTTATCCTTCAACTCGTTGATCAGCTCCCAATCGATCTGATTGAATATTTCAAAAAAACCGTCTCCGTTATCACTTTTCTTTTCAGAAGGGCTTTCCTCCAGATCGTTTGGATCATTCCTGATGGTAACCGCGTCTGTAACTTGACGGATCGTATCATCTGCATCCGTTTCTTCAAGGGCAGGTATTAATCGAAGCAACTGCAAGGTGCCACTGTCCAGTGCCTGCTTAAGTCGTTCTTTTTCTTCCCGGGTAAGATTTTCTTCCAATGCCTCCCGCAGGTTTTTCATTTTTCTTCCTTCCAGATCTTTTTCAATTTCCCTGAGCCTGTCCTTGTCCAATATGCGGGTAAGCTCTGCAAGATTTGCAGAATCAAGGCCCCTGACATTTTCAAGGGAATAGGTTGTTCTTATAATACCTTCATTTTCGTCATCTTCAATGGACTTTTTACTGGCGAGGGTAAATACAAAGAAAAAGAACAGGCTGGCGATCAAATACAGACGAAGTGGATGGGCGTAGGTCATTCTTTTTCCACTTACATACAGGTTGGTAAGGCTACCCGGGCGGAACAGGAATGGCCAGAATGACTTCGCAAATTTGGAATCCAGCGCAAAAAAGGTATTGAAAAAATCAGCGATCAGCATGTTGAAGGACACATTATTGTCCGTATTCTCCTGTCCGCACATGGGACAAAAGTTGTAGACTTTGTCTAGCAAAGCTCTGCAATTGGGACATTCGCTGGTTTTCCGTCTGATTTTCATGGCAAAACAGAGGTCAAAATATGAAATCCCGATGAATTGTGAAATAATAGGTGAGGTTCAATACCCAATACTCAGGTTGACTATTGTTCAGTGATGGCTTTTTTTAAATACAGCAATGCTTCATTCTGTAATGAAAGCATTTCTTTAACCATGCTCTCAAATTTTGATAAGCGACCATTTATGACCTTGTGAAGATCTTTACCTTTGTCGGGCAATGAATAGTTTTTCAGATTAATTTGTGATAGAGCCACATGCTTAAGTATCCATTCTTCAAGACGTGGCCTTATGACAATAAGACGGGTTCCCTTTCGAGGTATGTGAAGGCATTGTATGTCATACTGTTCTTTCACTTTGTGCTGAAATTTTGAAAGGTAGGTCGGATTGGATGATCCCGGATCCTCATCTACTAATCCAATAGCATCAGGATTTTTTTCAAGAAAATTAATAACCTGCCCCTTATTAGGTTGATGGATTATCATTTTACGGGTGAAGCCCAATGCTTTAATCAATGTCTCGTCAGGTTTGCATTCGAGTACAATGTCAGGCATTACCGGGCAATGAATTTGTTCAGGTTAAAATATATGTCCATCCCCTTATCCAGTAGTGCTGATAATTCTTTTTCATCAACTGCAGTTACACTTGTCTCGTATTGATCCATTTTGGTTATAAAAACAGATATATCTCCGGAAGGCGTTTTACTTAGTAAAGAACCAAGGATATAGGGATCGTGAGTGGCAAGGAAATATTGATTGGATTCGTCTAGAGCGATTAGCTCTGCAAGTTGCTTGGTATACATGGGAAATGTGTTTGATTCGGGTTCATCAAGGATCAATACAGCATTTTTGTTGGTTTCAATTGCCAGCATAAAAAATATTATTCTCTGCATGGTTTCAGAAATGGAAGTGTACGGGTAGGCATACAATTCGTCATCCACATCTTTGGCCATGTTTATATCCCCATCATTGGGTTTGATCATCATCCTGAATCCCTTTTCCCTGAATACTGTGCTGACTAGTTCTTTATACTTTTTATTGGATATGAGTAGGTAAGGAAGATTCTCACCGAACGGAGGGTTCAGAAAGGGAGTGAAGCTTTGCTTGAAATCCTTTAGCTTTTTGAAGATGTAAGTTCTGAAAGAAGAATCCAATCCCCCTGAGATGGCCCCTATGCTTCCATCAAGTTCCAATTCGAAAGTACAGTAGGCAGGAAGTTTGTTTCTCAACTCGTTCCAGTTTCCTTCTCTGGAAGGATTCACATCATTGTTCGAAGAATAAATCAGTCCTTCAAATTTGTTCAGAATAGCACCACCCTGATTTCTTGCATACCGGATTATTAGATTCAGGTCATCTGTATTTATTTCAACAGGCGTACTGGTGTCAAAATCGTAAAAAATGTCTGAGGCGGTCTTGAAACGAAAAAGTTCCTGCGAAACATCCTCTTTCAGAGCATTGGTTGAAAACCAGCTCAGCGCTTCGAGAATGTTACTTTTGCCTGAATTATGCTCGCCGATAAAAACGTTAATCCGACGGGTATTTATTTCCAGGTGCTTAACTGATTTATAATTCTTTATTGTAAGAGCGCTTATCATTATTCCAAATGTAAGAATTTGATCTGCTTTGGATTTTAAATATAAGGATTATGTATGGTATTGATCTCAAATCTATAAATTGTCTGTCTGGCTATCAGCTTTAACCATGAAAACCAGTTACCATTACACCCTAAAACCGATTTATGGTATGGTAGGAATAATATATCCGGATCAGATCTTCCATAGGAAAATCAGGCCAGAAGCAGAAAATTTTATGACAAAAATGAACTAAATACATGGGCCGTTTTGGACCCGCGATGGATATCTAATGTATTTTTTACTATTTTTATACTTTTAACAGTGTTTGCAAGCTTACATACTTGTGTATTTTTTAATGTTACTGTCGTGAAAAGAGCATTCATTTTTTTAGTGGTCATGGTAGTTCTTCCATGCATTTATTCTTCAGCACAGACCCGTAAAGACAAAAATCCCGTTACCTATGAAGAGCTTTACGATGAGCCTTATGCCATCAATAAACTGTTTGTCCAGTTCCAGCCCTTGTACGGGGAGCTTTATGTGTCCAATGTCAATGCGGGATTTGGCATGGAAGCTACCTACTTTTTGAAGGACCAGATGAGCTTCAGAGCACATGCACGGCTTACCTACATGCAGCGTTTTGACCTTATGCGCGATCTGGCAGAGAAAAACAGTAATGTAGACAATGTACCTGATGTTCTCAACTATTATGAATTTGGTGGCACGTACCACATCAAGGACTTCGAAGAGAGCTCGTCCACGAAAATATTCCTTTACAAGAAAAGCTACCGGGGCAACCGGTGGGCATCCCGTGTGCCGTTAAATGCTGAGATCCCCTGCAAGGTGCGTAAGATTTACGGAGCTAGGTTAGGCGGGGTACTCTTTGACACATCTGTAGATATTAACCGAAGCCTTGAGGCCCAGGATAAAACCTTGGCGGATCTTACAGATGAAAATCAGGCTACATTACAGGACGCTATTCCCACAGATCAGCTTGAAGACTTTGGGGTGTACAGTGGTCAGAATGTAGCAGGGGTTTATGTCGGGGGATCCATATCATGGATCAAGAATGTGGCCGTGGACTTTGATAACAAATACGCTGAAGGTGTAGATGATCTCATCTTTACAGCATTCCTTGATATCATAGTGGCCCCTCATGTAGCTGTGGATGATATTCGCTACAATGGTGTCGACTATTCCGTGGAAGATCTGGATACCAGTATATTCGGGATACGGGCTGGCATCGATGGTAAATTCAATCGCACACTGAGCTGGGGTTATGGAGGCGAAGTAGGTTTACGTCCAGGCCTGAGCGGAAGAGGGTTTTATGCCCTGGTAAAGATCAGCTTCCCTGTATACAGTACCAACCTCGACTACTCTGTTGAGGCATTTGGGAAGTAGTTGTTGGAAGTCATAAGCCGGACATCAGCCAGTAACTATACTTTACCTGTTATCGTTTCACTTCACAATCAAACGTGACATCCGCTTTCAGTGAATCTGCCACCGAGCAATATTTTTCCAGAGCCAGTTTGCTTATCTTTTGCAGTTCTTCCAGTTCTGCATCCTGTGAGACCAGAATAAACTTCAGGTGAATGTCGGTAAAGCTTCTTGGGGCAGTCTCTCTGCGGTTGGCATTAGCCTCAACGATGAGATCAGACACCATTTTCCTCCTTTTTTTCACCATAAGGGTCACCTCTACCGCTACACAACCTGTTAATGCAGATAGTACCATTTCCATGGGAGACTGATCTACTTTATCTTCCTTGCGCATATCTATATCAACGGTATGACCTTCTGAAGTAGTAGCCTTATATTCGTAGTCGGATACGTATTGCGTGGTAATTTTCATGTCTGATATATAATTTGAACCAATGGATATAGGCGATAAAATTAAACGTAAAATTCGTGATGTTAAAGATTTTCCCAGAGAAGGGATCGTATTCAAGGACATCACTCCGCTGCTCATGGAACCTCAGCTCTATTCAGAGATCGCCGATGCACTGGTTGACCATTGGTTCGGTCGTAAAATTGATGCTATTGCAGCAGTGGAATCCAGAGGGTTCCTGTTTGGAATGCTAATGGCTCGTCAATTAAAAAAGCCTTTCATTCCCGTAAGGAAAATGGGCAAGCTACCCTCTACAACAGTTCAGTACTCTTATGAACTTGAGTACGGACAGGCGACTGTGGAAATACATGATGATGCTGTTAAGGAAGGCTGGAATGTACTTATCCATGATGATCTGTTGGCTACAGGCGGAACGGCCGTGGCAGCAGCAGAGCTGGTTAAACTACTGGGGGGACAGGTGGCCGGGTTTTCCTTCCTTGTAGAGCTGGAATTTTTAAATGGCAAATCGCTACTGACCAAATATACTGAAGAGGTTCATCGTGTGATCACCTATTGACAGGCTCATTAAATTCCGGATATAGTCTCATAAGTTAGTTGTTCCCTGAAACACCAGTTTCGTCCCTCAGGAAGATTGGAAGTATTTTTCCACCAGAAACCGGATCTTCTCGGACGTCAGGGGCTTGGAAATGTATTCGTCCACCTGAGTGTACTTGTTTGCCCTGTTTATGTCTTTTTTGTAAACGGATGAGCTGAGCATGCATATTATGATCTTCTTGGAAATCGCCGGCGATACTTTTTGCGAATACTCATCCAGAAACTGCCAGCCGTTCATAACAGGCATATTTATATCAAGAAATACAAGATCCGGCAGGGCAGAGGGATTATCAAGGTTTTCGATCAGATAGTTCAGTGCAGTTTGGGCACGTGGAAATTCCCTGACACTTTCGGAGACCTCAACTGCCTCAATAACCTTTTTGTAAATGAAATTGGAGACCTCGTCATCGTCAATGATAAATATTTTAAGCGCCCTAACTCCTAGTTTTTGCAAACTGCTACTTTTTGATATAAACCTTAAAAGTTGTGCCCTGGTTTGTTTCGCTTTCAACTTCTATTTTACCACCGAGGGATTCTATCTGCGATCTCACAATGTATAATCCAAGTCCCTTCCCTTCTTTTCCCTCATGAAATCGCTGATACATGCCAAAGAGTTTAGAGCCGATCTTATTCAGGTCCATGCCCAAACCATTGTCGCTAATGGTCATTAAAACATGATCTTCAATGGAATCGGTCTTCACCTCAATTACAGGGGCTTCATCTCTGCGGTACTTCAAAGCATTGGTGATCAGATTCTGCAATACACTTTCCAGCACCGATGATTGAAACAATACCTTGGGGGCTCTGCTAAAGTCATAATCGATCCGGGCTTTTTCTGCAGCGACCTGAGTATCAATGTTTCTCAGAACCTTTTTCAGAATATCTTCAAACACCACACTTTCTTTGGTGGTGTACTGCACCTTTTTCAGGTCGACCAGCTTGATCAGGTCATTCAGACTCGACTTTAACTGATCAAAAGATAACAATATTTTGTCAAAGATCTGCCTGTTGTCATCTGACATTGCATTGGAGGGATCGTAAAAACCCAAAAGAGTGTCAATATTCACAATGGGCGCCCGGAGGTTATGTGAGGTGATATAGGCAAATTGTTGTAACTCTTCATTCGAAGCCATTAGCTCATCGGCCAGCAGCATAAGATTTTTTTCAGCTTTTTTTCTTTCAGTGATGAACTCTGTGTAAATGATAAGTCCTGCAATTTTGTCTTCCGTGGTTCTCCAGGGCCTTACCTCCCACCGGAGCCATTCCGCCTTACCTTCTTCAGTAATAAAATAATCTTCTTCATTTGCCTCATAGGCTCCTTTCAATGCTCTTTTATGAACCTTTTTCCAGTAGTCTGTTACATCGGGAAAAAGATCATAGTGATTTTTTCCTATGATAGACTCAGTGTCCATCTCTTCCGCCTTTTTCCACCAGTCACCCAACCACCGTCGGCTGCACATAACATAGTTCATGTTTTTGTCCAGCATAGCTACTGCAACAGGGGCATTTTTTATAAAACTCTTCAGGTTCTTTTCGGACGATTCGAGTTTTTTCAGGCTGAGTTTTTGATCGGTGATGTCCCTGTTGACCAGTAAAATGGCATTTTCGTCTTTCCAATGAAAAGGTATGGCAATGGATTCAATATATTTTTCAGAACCCTCCAGCGTGGTGATCTCCAGTTCAAATGGTGCAGAAACCTTTCCTTTATCCAGTGTGATGTCTATATTCCTCCGAAGGCCTTCCTGGTCATTCTGTGATAGAAAATCATACATTGCTTTTTCCGTAAGAAGGCTGGGGCTTTCGCTGTCCAGTACCCTGGCGGCTGCATTATTCGCGAAAACAATGCGGGCATCGTGTGTATGAATGAGTATGGCATTAGGTGAGTTTTCCACTACCTCACGATTTAACTTTTCGCTTTCCCTCAACGCCTGCTGAGTTTTCTTGCTTTCGGTAATATCGGTGACCGAACCAATAAAACCTGCTGGTTTGCCATTACTGATTTCGGTTGCAATCCGTGTCAAAACCCATTTTATTTCCTTCTTCCTTGTTAGCAGGCGGTGTTCTTTGGTAACTGGAGCTCCTGTAGGGTCATGTGACTGCCATTCCTTTTTTAACTCATCAATGTCTTCAGGGTGCAATACCTCGCACCATCCTGTGCCCAGGGCCTGTTCATATGAAAAACCTGTTATTTCACACCATTTGTCATTTACAAAGGAGCAATTCCAATGGATATCCGTACGGAAAATGCCGGCCGGAGATATTTTGCCAATGACTGACAGATTGCCATTGTCCAATTTTATTTCCATCTTCTTGTTATTGCTCAACTCCTTCTGCTTTATTTTACTGCTTTAATTACATGTTACAAGTTAAGTATCAATTCAATGTAATAAACAAACAAACATTACCAAAATACGTCTGTTTAATGAGATAATGGACGTACTAAAAAAGATTCCTGTTTTTCCCCTGAACATACTACCTATACCAGGCGAGTTGATCCCCCTTCACATTTTCGAACCCCGGTACCAGCAGTTACTTAAGGATATTGAAGAGAAAGATATAGATTTTGGGATATTATTTGCACATCCCAGAAATGAAAAAAGGATAGGTTCATTGGTACGACTGGAGTCGGTTTTGAAAAAATATGAAACAGGTGAATCAGATATAGTGGTAAAATGTATCGATACCTTTATCCTGTCCCGGTTTTTTAATCAAATGTCGCCCAAGCTTTATCCCGGAGGAGAGGTATTCTTTCTGAATGCGATGGATGACATAAAAGTCTCTTCTTCATTGGTGATCCAGTTTGAAGAATATATGAAGCAGAGGAATATCAAACTAAATGACAACGAATACAATATTCATGACATCGCCAATGAACTGGACCTGGACCTGACAGACCGGGTGAAGTACCTTAAGCTGCTTACCTCCAATAAACGTCAGGAATTTATCAGAGGGCGCCTGATGTTTCGGAAACATGTGCTGGACTGCGAGCTGAAGAGTAAGAATAATTTTTATTTGAACTGATGATACTTCTTTCCATGGATGTTCAGCTTGTTGAATAATAAGGTTTTGACCAATAGGAGAGAGCAGTTTTAGCTTTTGTTGGCCAGTTGACCACAGGCCGCATCAATATCCTTGCCCCGGCTTCTACGGATATTTACCACTATATCAGCCTTTTCCAGAAGTCTGGTATACATTTCCATAACCTCTTCAGAGGCTTGCTGATATGCTCCGTCATCAATGGGATTGTACTCTATAAGATTTACCTTGGCGGGCACCACTTTGCAGAATCTCACCAGCGCACGTGCGTCTTCCTCCCTGTCGTTCACCCCTTTCCATACTACGTATTCGTAGGTCACTTTACGTTTCGTTTTGCTGTGCCAGCACCTGAGGGCATCCAACAGATCCTCCAGTGGATTTTTCAGGTTCATAGGCATCACTGAAGATCTTATGCTGTCAATGGCGCTGTGCAAAGAGACCGCCAGATTGAATTTCACTTCATCATCCCCCATTTTTTTGATCATTTTTGGAATACCTACGGTGGATAGAGTGATCCTTTTTGGGGATATGCCCAGTCCCCTGGGGCTGGTGATCTTGTCAATGGCCTCGATCACATTGTTGTAATTCAGGAGCGGTTCCCCCATACCCATAAATACAATGTTGGTAAGAGGGCGCTCGAAAAATGTTTCACTTTGTTCTTTAATGGCCACTACCTGATCATAGATCTCATCGGGGTTAAGATTTCGCATCCTTTTCAGACGGGCTGTAGCACAAAAATGACAATCCAGGCTACAGCCTACCTGTGATGAGATGCAGGCCGTGATCCGGCTGTCAGTAGGGATAAGTACGGATTCTACCGTAAGGCCGTCGAATAGTTTTACAGCATTTTTGATGGTTCCGTCACTACTGCGCTGCATGTGATCAACAGCAATGTGATTGATGACAAAATCCTCCTTCAGCCTTTTCCGGGTGGCCAGGGAGATATTAGTCATTTGATCAAAATCCTTTGCAGATTTTTTCCAAAGCCATTCATAAACCTGCTTTGCCCGAAAAGGTTTGTCGCCGATAGACACGAAATATTCCACAATTTGTTCCAGACTGAGCTGTCTGATATCTTTTCGTGCCACGGTTTCTATCATCCGGCAAAGATAGATGATGCATTTTAGCGCTTCAAGGGATGGGATCATTTATTCGATACAACGTATTCGCCTCAGTAGCTTTGAATGGATCTGATCTTCCATTTATTCGTTCTGCTCTTGCAAAAAAATGGCATTTAAGAATTATCATTGCGATAATAATTGTGCAGAATGGCAAATACATTATGGAATACCCTATACTGTTAGAAACAGACGATGAAAAAATTGAATGTGGGGAGGCTTGTGACAGAATAGAATCCTTTATGGTGGATAAGGGCGAAAAACTCACAACAGATTCCTTCGTCCAATTCATGAACAGCATAAAGTACAGCTCACGTAAAGTAGAGCAGGCTACCCTGCAGGAAGTGTACAAGGAACTTGCCAGAATAGGATTATGCCTGAACCTAAACATGGAAGGTGAGGTGAGATACGAAATTTCACAGAAAATGGTAAGCTCCATGTGGATCATTATGCACGTAAAGCTGATGACGGAATATATACGCGCTAAAGGTCAGAGTGACCTGCTGGACTATGTGGCTTCATGGCTGAAGATAGTGAGCGAAGGCCAGGCCATCAGCTTCAGCGACGTGGAGAAATACATTTAATACTTTTCCGGTCTTGTTCCGGAGCCACCATTTGTGTTTTATTGAGCTCTGTCGTATAGAAGTCGTTTTGTTTTGATCTTTTCTTTTCTAAATTGTCGGCTTCATGATCATGTCATAGTTACGAAGGCGCAGGTAGATGTTACATCAGATTCCAGGCGCATCATTGTATAAACTACCTTTTGATACACCGCCATGGTGCTGGGCAGATAGGTGATGATAAAAGAAACTGACCGTTGTGAACGGAAATCTCACGATGTCAGGGACATGAGATGCGATGAGAAGAGATCAGATCATTGATAATTTATTCCTGAAGCCGCAAGGCTTGTGTTGTGAATAAAAAGGGGCGGGAGATGATCATGGCTTGAATAGTAAACACTTAAACAACGTTGGTATGAATGGAGCTATCGTGAAATGTCGCACCTTCCTGTTATCTGTAATATGTCTCCTGTACTTTGTAGCCTGTACTCAGCATGACACAGTGGACCTGCCGGTGTCCCTGGTATCTGAATTTGTTGAGAATAACAGTATTCCCGGCCTTAGCGTAACCGTATCAAAAGGAGGTGAGATACTCTGGTCAGAAGGCTTTGGATATGCGGACCTCGAACAGCAGGTGAAAGTAGATCCTGCCAAAACAAAATTCAGGATAGGCAGTGTTTCCAAGACATTGACGGCCACAGCTATTGCGCTTTTAATGGAAGAAGACAAGCTGGACCTGGATGTACCCATTCAGCAATATGTTCCGGAATTTCCACAGAAAAAATGGGATTTTACCCTGCGCCAACTGGGCGGACACCTGGCTGGCATACGGCATTATCGCAATAATGAATTTCTGCTGAACAAAAAGTATGCGACCGTGGATGAAGGGTTGGAGATCTTCAAAAATGACACGTTGCTGTTCCAGCCAGGCACACAATATACCTATTCCAGCTATGGGTGGAACCTGATCAGCGCAGCGGTTGAGAAAGCATCTGCCGATAACTTCCTGAATTTCATGCAGCGGAATGTGTTTATGCCTGTAAACATGGATGCGACACTTCCCGACTATCAGGACAGCCTGATCATACACCGGACCAGATTCTACGTTACAGATGGCAATGGCACTGTCTTGAATGCTCCTGCTGTAGATAACAGCTACAAATGGGCGGGAGGTGGATTCCTTTCTACTACAGAAGATCTGACACGTTTTGGAAACGCTATTCTAAAGGCATCTGTTGTCAATTCGGAAACCATGCAGGTGCTGTTTAAACCACAGCAAACTGCCGATGGCAGATCCACGGAATACGGAATCGGCTGGAGAAGGTACCAGCGTGACAACGGTGATGTATGGTATGGGCATAGCGGAGGCTCGGTAGGAGGGACTACCATCTTCGTTCTGTCACCCGAAAAACAAATGGTGGTGGCCATTGTTGCCAATCTTTCCAGTGTGAGCTATGACGGGCTTCAATTTGAGATAGCAGATTTCTTTTTAAAGTAGCCTAAGTCAGCAAATGCCCGAGTTTCCCTGTGTTGTGTACCTGAATGGAAAGTGGCTACTCCATCAGGAAGCCCGTATCTCTGTTTTTGACCGTGGTTTTATGCTGGGAGACGGAACCTACGAGGTGATCAGCTTTTACGAAGGCCGTTTTTTCCATTTTGAAGATCATATCGGGCGGTTGCAGTACAGCCTGTCTCAAATTGATCTCGCATTTGATACCAGTGTTCTCGAAAAACTCTGTGAAGAGGCGGTGAACCGTAATGCCCTTACAGACTCTGACGGTGCCGTTTATATTCAGATAACAAGGGGGATAGCGCCAAGGCAGCATGCATTCCCTGCTTCGGTCAGGCCTACTTGTCTTATCTATGCCATACCTGTGGCTCTTGGTGATTTTGAAAAAAGGCAAGTGACCGTTAAAACTGTGCCTGACAGCCGTTGGAGCCGGTCTGATATAAAAGGCATATCGCTTCTCCCCAATGTGCTGGTTAGTGAACAGGCTCGTAAGGAAGGTGTTTTTGAATACATTTTCGTGCGGAAAGGGATGATCACAGAAGGTACCCATACCAATATTTTTTTTGTAAAAAATAACATACTTCTCACCCATCCGGCAGATCATCACGTGCTGAGTGGTATAGGACGACGTGTGGTTCTTGACCTTTGCAAAGAGCTCGATATATCTTTTGAGGAAAAACCAGTATCCCTTTCAGAGCTGGAGAATGTACAGGAGGCCTTCCTGACCGGTACAACCACACAGATCACATCTGTCATTAAAATGGACGATATCATTTTCAATGAGGGTAAAACAGGTACGATTACAAGAAAACTGCAGCAGGGATTGATCGGGCTTACCCGTCCAGGATATTTTGTTTAGTTTAAAAAGTGATTTTTATCATAAAAATTAAACACAAAGTTGTTTTGAAGTTATTTACTGGTTATTTAATTTAAATCGCATCAGCCAATCCTGGCACAATTCCTGATTGTTCTAAAGAGATGAAGATATTCGACCCCATCCTACTTCCCACCTTCTGCTTTTTTATCAATTCCATTGCCTATGGTCAGTCCGGCACCGCGCAAGCGCCGGGATCACAAAAATACACTCACACCATTGTTGGCATCAATCCCGTGAGATCAGTTGTAGATGAGGTCAGTATTTTCTATGAATGGTCTGACCTGAATACAAGATCCATCGGTATGTCCCTGGGTTATATTTATCCTAATCACATTCTGGGAGGGAGTACTTTACAAAGTATCAATGGCACCGGTGATGCGATGATCCGGTACAACAGCAGGGGTATAGCTCTTCGCGCCTTCCGAAAGGCATTGCGTAATACAAGATCATATTTCAATGTAGTTGGACAACTGAGATACCTGAATGTCAATGACTACAATCATGTCAGTGGTGAACATTTGTCCGACGATGCCGTCGATGTGAATATCGACAGGACAACGATCATATCCGGTTTGCAGATACATCATGGTATCATTAGTTCAAAGAGTAAGATATTTCAGCATGAAATGTATGCAGGGATTGGGATAAATGCTATTTTCAATGTTTCCACTTCGTACAATTCCTATTCTGCAAAGGGTGCCGGCGGTACCATAGTACCGGAGGAGTATCATTTAAGTACTGACGATAAGATCAGATTCCTGCCCACTTTCCATTTAGGTTACCGGCCAGGCTTTAAATTCAAAAGAAGGAGGTTAAAGTAATTTTTTTGGTGTATCAGTTTTTGAGGCTGGTGCCATTGCCTTTGAACTCAGCAGCAGACTTTTTGGATATTCAAAGTGATCTGGCCTGAAATACGACAGAATGACTGCTTTTTAAAAACAACACATTGTATATGTATGACAATATTTCTGGATCATATTGAAATATTTTAACTGGATTACAATTTGATCGGCTCTTACTCGGAGGAGATAAACTATGAATTTCGATAAATATACCATCAAATCACAGGAAGTGCTGCAAAAGGCAGCCGAGGTGGCTACCGGCAATGATCAGCAGGCTATTGAGCCGGGTCATTTGCTGAAGGCAGTATTAATGACTGATGAAAATGTCGTTTCCTTCCTGGTGAAAAAACTCGATGTAAACCGGTCCCTGTTGGATACAAAGCTGGAGGAGATCGTTGGCGGATACCCGAAAGTCAGTGGCCAGCAGCCTTATTTATCCAATGATTCAGCGGCAGCTTTTCAAACCGCCGAAAAGCAACTAAAGACATTTGCTGATGAGTACATCGCTGTGGAGCATATCCTGCTGGGGTTACTGGAGGGGAAGGAAAAGGTGTCCTCTTTGATGAAGGATGTGGGTTTCGAGAAAAAAGCGCTGGTACAGGGCATAAACGAATTAAGAGGAGGAGATACCGTAAAGGATCAGAATGCCGAATCCAAATACCGTTCGCTGGAAAGGTATTCAAAAAATTTAAATGAGCTGGCAAAGGCAGGTAAGATAGACCCGGTGATAGGCAGGGATGATGAGATCAGACGGGTGCTGCAGATCCTGTCACGCAGAACCAAAAACAATCCGATATTGCTGGGAGAACCCGGTGTGGGAAAAACAGCCATTGTGGAAGGTATGGCTCAGCGTATTGTGGACGGAGATGTTCCTGAAAACCTAAAAGACAAGATCGTCATTTCACTGGATATGGGATTGCTTGTGGCTGGCGCAAAGTACAAAGGTGAATTTGAAGAAAGGCTCAAGGCCGTCATCAAGGAGGTGACGGACTCTGACGGGCAGATCATCATGTTCATAGATGAGATGCATACCCTGATAGGTGCAGGCGGAGGAGGCGAGGGAGCTATGGACGCAGCCAACCTGCTTAAGCCCGCACTAGCCCGGGGAGAGCTGCATGCCATTGGCGCCACTACGTTGAAAGAATATCAGAAATATGTAGAAAGGGATAAAGCACTGGAAAGAAGGTTCCAGGCCGTGATGATCGATGAACCAACACCCCAGGATGCCATTTCAATCCTGAGAGGGATCAAGGACAAGTACGAGCTGCACCATGGTGTGCGGATAAAGGATGATGCGGTGATCTCGGCGGTAGAGCTTTCCAATCGCTACATTTCTGACCGCTATCTTCCGGATAAGGCCATTGACCTGATGGACGAGGCAGCTGCCAGGTTACGGCTGGAGATGGATTCCCTGCCTGAAGAACTGGACGAGCTGAACAGAAAGATCATGCAGCTCGAAATCGAGCGTGAGGCTATCCGGCGGGAAAAGGATAAGGCCAAGGAAACGTTGCTCAACAAAGAAATAGCTGATCTGTCCGAAAAGCGTAACGACCTGAAGGCGCGGTGGGAAAATGAGAAAGGTGTGGTGCAAAACATCAGGGATCAGAAGGAAAATATCGACAGGTTAAAATTTGAAGCAGAGCAAGCCGAAAAAGCCGGTGACCTGGGTCGTGTGGCAGAGATAAGGTATGGAAAACTGGTGGAAGCCGAAAAGACGCTTGAAGAGCTTCAGGTAAAGGTTAGTGAGATGCACGGAGAGGAATCCTTGCTCAAGGAAGAAGTAGACAATGAGGATATAGCGGAAGTAGTGGCTAAATGGACGGGTATTCCTGTGTCCAAAATGATCCAAAGTGAGCGGGAAAAGCTGCTCCACCTGGAAGAAGAGCTGAGCAGGAGAGTAGCTGGTCAGGAGGAGGCCATCATGGCGCTGTCCGATGCAGTACGAAGAAGCAGGGCGGGACTTCAGGATCCGAAAAGGCCTATTGGCTCGTTCATTTTCCTTGGTACCACGGGTGTTGGAAAAACAGAGCTTTCCAAGGCATTGGCAGAGTATCTGTTCAACGATGAGAATGCTATGGTGCGTATAGATATGTCAGAATATCAGGAAAGGCACGCTGTTAGCCGCCTGGTGGGGGCGCCTCCCGGCTATGTGGGGTATGATGAAGGTGGTCAGCTCACCGAAGCGGTCAGGCGAAAGCCCTATTCCGTGGTGTTGCTTGATGAAATTGAGAAGGCACATCCGGATGTCTTCAATATCCTCCTGCAGGTGTTGGATGACGGAAGGTTAACGGATAACAAGGGAAGGGTAGCCAATTTCAAGAACACGATCATCATTATGACCACCAACATTGGTTCCCATGTGATCCAGGAGCGGTTTGAGAGCCTGACGGATGAAAATGTGGAAGAGGTCATGGAAACCACCAAAATGGAAGTGTTTGAGCTACTGAAAAGATCCGTGAGGCCCGAGTTTTTGAACCGGGTGGATGAAACCATTATGTTCCGTCCGCTTTCCCGTGCAGACATCAGAAAGATCGTGAGTATCCAGTTTGGGCTGATCAGGCAAAGACTGGATGAGGCCGGGGTGAAGGTGGAGATCTCCGACAAGGCGCTGGATCACCTGGCAACTGTTGGTTTTGATCCACAGTTTGGTGCAAGACCATTGAAACGGGTCATACAGAAGGAGATATTGAATGAACTTTCAAAAGATATACTCTCTGGTAGGATCAGCAAGGAATCGCTGGTGGGTATTGACCTTGGAGAGGATGGTTCTATCGAATTTATTAATCTGGATGAAGTGAAGATCTGAAAGTGTGTGGAAACCCTAAGACATGGACGTAACTGATTAGTACCGGAGGATTTGACTCCGGTACTATTTCTTATTTTGTAAAATGAAAAAATTTATAAATAATATTTAAATAGCTATTCAAAAACTACCTCCGAATTTATTATTACAATTATTGCAGTGTTCTTATCAATTTAACTGTGGTACTGATTTTTCAACATAAGCAATTCCAGTATGATTTTCTATAATCTTAACTGATTTGGTATTGGTAAATGTATGCATAAAAGCGTGGTGCGTAGTTAACACTGCATCTTGTAACGCCTGATCATCTTCAAGCGATTTTATTTTGAGACCAACAGATTCACATTCTGCTTTTGATATGTGTCGAGCATGAGATTTTTGCTTTTTGTGATCCGCAAATGTTTTCATGATTTCGTTGACTCTATCACCACAGTCGCTGCACATATTTTCATCAAGCCATTTCGAAACCATTTTTTCAGACCATTCAATGCTCTGTTGGCATGCCCCCAGAAATGTAGGATGGTATTTGCCTATAATAACCTGCCATAATGCCGCTGAATGTGGGTTCTGTTTTATGTCTTGTTTAGCCTGCCGGAATTCATCCAATACAGCCTGGCAGGCCAGCCCTCCTAATTGGGGATCAATAGGTCCGAGGTTTGAATGTTTACCCATCATGATTTCTTTGGCAGATAAGGCTATCATAGTACCAGCAGACATAGAGATTTGAGGGACAATAGCTCTTATGTCTTTATTGAACGTAGCATACAGATAATCAACAAGCGATTCAGTAGCAGCAATATCTCCTCCTGGTGTGTGTAAAATAAGATCAAGGCCTTTGCTTTTATCTAGTTTGTTAATGCAAAGCATGAAACCACCCTTATCCTTGTCATTCACTGCGGTGTCAGGAGCTTTAGGTTTTTGTAGCCATCCCGAATAATAAGCAATTACATTCCTTTCAGTTAGATCATGTACTTTCTTCAGATATTTTCTCCTAACTGTATCAATAGTATTGCCCTGTGGATTTTTTTGATGCTCCTGTTGGATTTCCAAGAGCACTTCTCCCCAATTTGGCATAAGGCTATTCTTCTGATTTAATCGTAGTACTATTGGAAGTTTCTACAGGAGTGTATTCTTCGTAAAGAGAAAACTTAACAAACATATCCCCTGGTCTTGTCCATTGTTGTTGTCCAACTAATGGGGATTTTACTATTTCCCTGTAACTTTTTTCAAATGAATCAAGCTTGGGAGTTGGCAGGTTATTCATAATAGTTGAGTTTCTTCAAATTTAAACACTTTTATTGTACTATAGTGTGTAAAATTCTGGAATTTTCAAACTATGCATTGTACTTTATCTTTCCGGTATCGATAATGCTATGATTAGGAATTAAGTAAAAGAATTAGCCAAAAGCAAAAGAGGGCTTGGGCCCTGTTTATCTCAATAAAACAATCTTTTACTCTCTTACTTTCTTTAGCCATACTGTACTGATCATAGGCTTGGTGTCATGAGTATGCGAACAGAAATAGCGATGGGCCGTCGTTTTGATGTACCTCTTGTCTCTGATAAGTTGAATAAAACGTCTTTTTGCCATTGCTGAACTTTCTGTTCATTATCTAAGGGGGGATATCCGGCTCATCAGAATCATAGCCACAATATGAAGGTATGCCCATTCTGTAACATTGTGACGATCCTGATACATATCAGTTTGAATATTACAATGTTCTCAGAAGTGCAACTTAAATCGTTTTTTGGAGATTATAGTGTTACATAACATAACTCTGGTTACTTTGTGACTACTCTGCTCCGGCAGGGTAACAACAGCATTTTTTATAATGACGGGATGCACATGTCGGTGAAAGACACATTGAATATAACAGACCTCAAATCTTTTCTGGATGACAAAGTGGAGGAATATAATCGTCCCGGCTTTATATCCAATGATCCCATCTCTATTCCCCACGGTTATACCAAAAAACAGGATATAGAGATTACAGCGTTCTGGACGGCCGTTCTGGCGTGGGGTCAGCGCATAACGGTGATCAATAAATGCAGGGAGCTGTTCACTTTAATGGACAATGCCCCTCATGACTTCATTCTGAACCATACGGAAAAAGACCTGAAATCTTTTGAACAATTCAAACACCGTACCTTCAACGCCACGGACACTTTGTATTTCGTTGCGTTTTTTCGATGGTTCTATGAGCGGCATGACTCTCTTGAAGAGGCCTTTCTCCGGGGATTGGATCCTAAGGACGAAACCATGGAGAAGGGTCTTATAAACTTCCACCGACTCTTTTTTTCATTACCGGATTTTCCTGGCAGAACAAGAAAACACATAGCCACTCCCGAGCGTAAGGCTGCCTGCAAGCGTATCAACATGTTTCTTCGGTGGATGGTGCGCCAGGATGACCGGGGAGTGGACTTCGGCCTTTGGACAAAGATCAGGCCTTCACAGTTGGTTTGCCCCTGTGATCTGCATGTCGACAGAGTTGCCAGAAGACTCGGTCTCATTTCAAGGAAACAAACCGATTGGCTTACGGCTCTGGAGCTCACCGGGAACCTGCGGAAATTTGATCCGGATGATCCGGTTAAGTATGATTTTGCATTGTTTGGATTGGGAATTGAAGAAAGATATAGTGTTTAGAGTTTCCGGTTTATTGTTTCCGGTTTGAAACGAGGAACAGGAAACACACAAATAAACAATAAACATTACCCCCAATTGGCCGGATCTTCACGCCACTGTTGTAGCTTTTTCAACTGATCTTGTGCAATGGACTGTCTGTGGAGTGCTTCTTCCAGCAGATAATTGTAGTTGCTTAAACTGAACAGCGGAATTCCTGCTTTTTCGAAATTTTCCTGAGCAAGATCAAACCCGTATGTGAAAATAGCCGCCATCCCCATTACTTCAAAACCAGCATTTTTAAGTGCTTCGGCCGCTTTTAGTGAGCTCCCCCCGGTGGAAACGAGATCTTCGATGATCACCACCCGCTGACAGGGAGTGATTTTGCCCTCGATCATATTCTCCATACCATGCCCTTTTGGTTTGGAACGTACATACAGAAAGGGTAATCCTAATTCATCCGCGACCAACGCTCCCTGGGGTATGCCAGCGGTGGCTACTCCTGCAATAGCTTCCACATTGGTGTATTGGCTTTTTATGGCTTTTGCCAATTCAGTTTTTATGAGTGCCCTGATCTTCGGGTACGACAATGCAAGGCGATTATCACAGTAGATCGGGGACTTCCATCCGGAACTCCATATAAACGGATCTTCAACATCCAGCCGGATGGCCTCAATGTCCAGCAGTTTTGATGCGATCTCCGCTCCCAGGGTTTTAGTAGCTTTTGACTTTGCCATAGCTGCGAAGATATCTATTAAAAAAATCAATTTCTATTTGTGTGATGCCAATAATTTTATTCATTTGTGAATTAATACTTTTCAGACGGGTGGATGAATCTTTTCATCAATGATATTCAGGTGGTGATCCTCGGGCCGGAAAAAAGACCAGACAAGCGCGAGTTCAATACAATAATCAATGCTGACCATGAGCCGATAACCCTGGCTAAGTTGCTGCACAGGACCTGGATAAAGCATGCCCGTGAGGAGGATGTGGACAAGATACTCGATGTATTGGATACAGCTATTCCACATGGGTTGATATCGCTTACCTTATCCGTTGATGACTACCCCGGCATAAAAAAATTCCTTAAGAAAAAGTTCAAGGTAATAAGAGCCGCCGGAGGCCTGGTCAAAAAAGGAGAGAAGTTCCTTATGATCTACAGGATGAAAAAATGGGATCTGCCAAAGGGGAAACTCGATCCTGACGAGAAGGATAGACAGGCAGCCAAAAGAGAAGTGGAAGAGGAATGCAATATTGAGGTAAAGGTAAAGAAGAAACTCTGTACCACATGGCACACCTATACAATGAAAAGGAAGAAGATCCTCAAGAAAACGGTGTGGTACATGATGACGGCTGTAAATCACTCCGATATGAAGCCGCAAACGGAAGAAGATATAGAAGAACTAAGGTGGATGTCACCAAAGGAAGTGTTCCATGCCCTGCAACATTCCTATAAATCCATTGCTTTTGTATTTGACGCCTACTCCAGAAAAGAAAAGGAGATCGCTGATGCTGATCAGTACTAAGTGCTGGTTGATTGATGGTTGTTCGTTTATCAACTATCTTCAATGAACTAACAGGAATTCAATACGGATCAAAGCTGATAGGGAAGAAAGTCTTTTACATTGCCCCCGTACCGGTGAACCTCCCTGATTATAGAAGAACTGATGGCTGCAAATTGTGGTGAGGTAATGAGGAAAACCGATTCCAGGTCGTCGTTCAGGTAGTTGTTTACCTGTGCAATGCTGTTTTCATACTCAAAGTCCGTGGTATTCCTCAATCCGCGAAGCAAGAACCTGGCATTGTATCTTTTCGCGATCTCAGCCGTGAGTTCATTGTATACCATCACACTTATATTGTCATACTGCTCAAAAGTCTGATCAATAAGACCGACCATGGTATCAATATCAAAGTATCGTTTGTGCTTCTGACTGTTGTAGCCTATCGCTACTATCACCTCATCGAAAAGCTTAAGGCCACGGAGTACAATATCCTCATGCCCCTTGGTAAAAGGATCAAAGGAACCCGGGAAAATTGCAATTTTCTTCATTAATCACAGAGGTGCATGCTGTACAGATCGAAGAAATGATGATCCTGTACCTCATCAAACATATATCCGAATTTTAAGTAATCCGGCCTGTCACCAAAAGAAATATTCTTAATGTATTTGTAAAATTCATTGTAATGGGGCGACTGTTTGCCAATGTATCCCCACAAAACCACATCACTGGTTTTCTGACTACGGTTCAACCCTTTCATGACCAGCATAATGTACCTGATGTAGTCATTGAACTGCTTAATGCTGAACTGGTTGTAATACTCCAGCTTATTATTCCTGAGAGTGATCAGGTGCAGTCGGAAACGGTCAATGTACAAGTACATGCTGTCCCTTCGATGCAACTGTGCATTGTAGATCACTCCTTCGATCAGGGCACTGGACTGATGTATGAATTCCACTTCTGTATTTGGGTACAGACCCTTCAGCCATTCAAGCAATGTTCTGTTAATGGCAAAAACACAGATTGCGTCAGACTTTATATGTTTATAATACAGTACTTCCTCGTGGGACTCATCCAGTTGACAGTTGAGTTTGATGTAATCGTGCAGGGCTTCCCTTACAAAAAGCGCTGATGGCACCAGAGAGAATTTATGATTTTTTATACTCACCCTAACCTTTTTCCAGAAACCGGCCATCAGCAAATGATGATCGGAAAACAGGGTGTGCAGTAGGTCCTTGAGCTCCCGGTAGTTTTTGGCGCTGGCAAGAATGAAATCTTCAAGCAAAAGGCAGCGGTTGTCACGTGAGTCCACTACGACCACCTGCATGTCACGTACGCCTATCTGAACGAGAAGATTGTAATGATGCAGGCTGTCCACATCAAATTTGTCGTCTTTGATCTTTTTGATTAGCCGGTAGCCTGCCGTAGTTGTATCCAAAATATTATTCCCAGTTGCCTGAAGTTGTTACATCCGTTTTGGATCCAAAGCGAAGCGGTTTTCTGTTTTTTGCATCGTTGTCTTCAGCTCGGTTCGGATCGAATGGTCTGGGGTTTTTAACCTCTAACACATCTACCATAGAGCCGCTTTTGTCTATTTCTGCGGCATAAATGATAAATTTCACATTATCATATCCCGGTACATAGGGCAGCCTGTCGATGTTTACATTGGGATCAAACTTATTGTCTATCAGTGTCATAAGAAGATCACCCTTGGTTACCTGGCTGCCTTCAAAAACATCCTGAATATTGGTCACTACACCACTTTCCCGGAATTTGTGTGTTACATCCTTTCCACTTTGGTTCAATGTGTAGGCTCCTGCACCCTGGGTGGCATAATCACCTACCTTTACCTTGAAACCTCTGAAAATCCCGTTATTGGCGGAGTTAACATTATATGTTTCCTTGAATATTCGCTCTCTGGCGGGGATAATGTCCAGTGTATCAATGGTAATGATTGAACTGTCTGCCCCATAGCTGAGCGTAACTACCGTTTCTCTTTTTTGAATGATCGGATACTCTCCATTCTTAATGAAGTCAATTAGCTTGTCCCAGTCACTGGTGTAGTTCCCGTTGACCTCCTGATACACTATCTCTGCCTCCCGGATCAGTTTTAGCTTTTCGATGACAGCATCCTCCCGATCCGAAATCAAAGCCCTTTCATCTATAGTAGACTTGACACTGTTTATCAAATAATATCCCAACCCAAGGCTACCAAGAAGAAAAACTATGGAAACAATTTTTGTAACGTTCATTTTTTAGGATTTTTTCGATGCAATTATACTTATTTTGACCGCCAATACATAGTCAATCAATGTGCTAATTAATGTAATTATTGGCAAAATTTAAAATAGCCACGCATATTTAATAAGTCGGGCTTTTCTTTCACTTTCCTGAATATGTTGTGTTTTTTTGCTACAGGTATAATCCTCATTTCATCAAAAGTCACAAACCTTACGTCCTTAATGATCTGTTGATTTCCGGGCATTTCAGGATCCGTGCCTCTGATGAGTTTTCCTCCCTGCTGTTGTACGGAAAAAAACAGTTCAACAGCATGTAAACCCTGCCCAATATACTCATTGATGAATAGGAAATCTGCCACCCGTACATCCAGTCCGGTCTCTTCCCTGAATTCCCTTTTCAGAGAGATTGCAGCCGGTTCGCCTGCTTCAATTCCTCCACCGGGAGGTGCCCATAATTCCCCTTCCGGGCCCAATCCGGCGTGTCTCACCAGCAAAAGCCTGTCGTCCTTAAAACAAAGCCCGCATACCCTCACCCGTACTTTATTTCCATATACCGA
The DNA here is from genome assembly GCA_001657315.1 of Flammeovirgaceae bacterium BBD 1991-12. Taxonomy (GTDB): domain Bacteria; phylum Bacteroidota; class Bacteroidia; order Cytophagales; family Cyclobacteriaceae; genus Fulvivirga. The sequence goes on from LYSV01000046.1 coordinate 26,852, forward strand.
TTTGATCACTTCTTCCATAGAATGCAGACGGTTTATCTATATTTAGGCTAAAATTAGACAATGCAAGCATATAATCCTGATTTCAAAGCTCTTGTAGAAAAATACCTGGACCGGCAACATTTTATGAAACACATTGGGTTCACCCTGGATGTGATCGAGGTGGGCAGAACAGAAGGCTGGCTTACACTCGAAAAAAAACATCAGCAGCAAAAGGGATTTGCCCATGGCGGTCTGATTGCCACCTTGGCAGACATTACGGCTGGTTTTGCAGCCTACACACTGGTGCCTGCGGATCATAATGTGGTTACCGGTGAGATCAAGGTTTCCTATTTTAGCCCTGGTATTGGGCAAAAACTACATGCTAAAGGATGGGTGGTCAAGCAGGGAAGGAAGATCAATTTCTGCGAGGCCGAGGTCTGGAGTATCGATGACGATCAAAGGACACTGATCGCCAAGGCCACCACGTCTATGGTCACTGTTTTTCCAGAGGACATAAAGCGGTAATGCCCCGGCCTTCGGAAATATTGCTTAACAAATTCCCTTTTGAGCCTACAGAAGGCCAACGACAGCTTTTTTTGAAAATCGACTGGTTGCTGGAGCAAACGAAGGCACCGAAAACACTGATGATCAAAGGGTACGCCGGCACCGGCAAGACTACGGTGATCGGTGCCCTTACCGTCACCCTGCCCTTGTTTAATTTTAAATACGCTCTGCTCGCTCCTACCGGGCGTGCGGCCAAGGTCATGTCATCCTATGCAAAGCGTGTGGCCTTCACCATTCATAAGAAGATATACAAACAAACTTCTACAGATACGGAGGACATAACTTTCAAGCTCCAAAGGAATTACGCCCGTAACACGGTTTTTATCGTTGATGAAGCTTCCATGATCAGCGAAGAGCAGGTTTTTGGGGAGCAGAGCCTGCTCTCAGATCTCATCAGGTATGTGTTTACAGATATCAGCAACCGGCTGGTACTGATCGGGGATGATGCCCAGCTACCACCCGTTGGGCAGCTTATTAGTCCGGCGCTGGATCTGGAAAAGCTAAGGCATGGTCATAAACTTACCCTTGAATCAGCCATTCTTACTGAGGTAATGCGCCAGGAGTCAGAATCCGGTGTATTGTGGAATGCTACAAGGCTGCGTGATGAACTCAGGAAAGATGAACCCGACATAAAATTCCGTACTGGCGGCTTTAATGACATTTTTAAAATGACCGGAGAGCGTATGGAAGAAGGTATCCGGTATGCGTACGATAATTACGGTATAGAAAAGACGATCATTATCTGCCGTTCCAATAAGGCAGCCAATGGTTACAACCAATATATCCGTCGGAGTATTCATTTCCTTGAATCAGAACTGGAGGTAGGAGAGATCCTGATGGTGGTACGTAATAATTATGTATTCACTCCAGAAGGTGTGCCGGGCGATTTTCTCGCCAATGGCGACTTTGTCGAGGTAATGAAGATCGTAAGTTTTGAGGAAATGTATGGCTTTCGCTTTGCAACATTACAGCTTCAAATGGTGGATTACCCCCAAAATGATCCTTTTGAGGCCAGGGTGATCCTGGATACTCTTTATACTGAAGGACCGGCGCTTTCTGCTGAACAGAACAAAAGCCTGTATGAGCAGGTCAGGGAAGATTATTCTGACCTTTCCTCGTCACGTGAATTGCGGGAGACGCTCAAAAAAGATCCATGGCTCAATGCACTGCAGGTGAAATTCGCCTATGCCGTCACCTGTCACAAGGCACAGGGTGGGCAGTGGGAGGTCGTTTTTGTGGATCAGGGTTACCTCAGGGAGGAGGACATGAATAAAGAGTATATCCGTTGGCTTTATACTGCCGTAACACGTGCCACTGATCAGCTCTTTTTAGTGAACTTTAATGCAAAAATGTTCGTATAGGATTAAGACTGGCAGGGCTATTGATTATAGCAGAATACAGTTATATTTGTTGAAACGATAATAAAATTGCAATGAAAACTTTTGTAGTCCTTGTTTTTGGTGTGTTCATGATCTATGGGGCGATTGCCCAGGAAAATGCTTCTGCAGAAGCCAGTTCGGATGGCGCTGTGATAACCTTTGAAGAAGACAGATATGATTTTGGCGATATATATCAGGGGGATAAGGTAGAGCACATTTTCAAATTTGAGAATACCGGCAACGAACCACTGATCATTACCAACGTTCAGACCACATGCGGTTGCACAGCTCCCAACTGGCCCAGAGATCCCATCGCGCCGGGACAGGCCAGCGAGATCAAGGTAGCATTTAACAGTGCGGGTAAGATCGGTAGGCAGAATAAGGTGATCACCGTGGTTTCGAACGCTGTAAGCCCGACAAACAAGGTTACGATCGTTACGAATATTCTCCCTAAAAAGGATGATTCCTATGAGTGATCCATTCAGGATGTAAAAAATCAGAAAAGCTGACCTTCAAGGTCGGCTTTTTTTATGCCTAACGGTAATTTTCATTCGGGAAAGTATATTCCAAACAAGTAGTAGCTCTCCTGAGATGAGATGATACCTCAAATCTAAAGATTACTTTTGACTCCTGTGAATAGAAGTATCCATCCCAAAATAAAGAAAACCCCACCCAGGGGAGTAATAGCCCCAAGGAAGGTCAGGCCTGTAAGTGACAATATATACAGCGACCCACTGAAAAGAACGATACCGATAAACATGGAGAGTGCAGCGAAATTCAAAACAGATGATCTTTCCTTTGTCCTGGTCATGATGAGGCCGATGAGTACTGCCCCAAAAACATGGTAGAAGTGATATTTAACAGCCGTTTCAAAGGTGTCGGCCCGGTTATTTTCAATCAGTACCTCTTTCAGTCCGTGAGCTCCAAAAGCGCCGATCCCCACGGCGGCAGCGCCGAATAGAGCTGCGATCCTTATTACTCTTTTGCTCATGCTACCTTATTTCTTGCTCCAAAAACAGCCGTACCTATCCTTACCAGTGTACTGCCTTCCTCGACGGCAATTTTGTAATCACCACTCATGCCAATACTTAATTCTTTCATCTGTACATTAGCTGGCAGATCAACAGAAGATGTCCTGTCAAACAGTTCCTTCAAACCACTGAATTCACTTCTTACCTGCGTCAGGTCATCCGTGTTCGTGGCCATACCCATCATCCCGACGATCCTCACATTGGTTAACTCCTTCAACTCTGAGCCATGCATCAGCTCAGCTAATTCATCTTCTGAAAGTCCAAACTTTGTTTCTTCCCGGGCTATATGTATCTGTAGCAGGCAATTTATCACCCGCCCGGCTTTTTTTGCCTGTTTATCTATTTCCTTTAGTAGCTTCAGGCTATCTACGGAGTGGATGAGGCTTACGAATGGAGCAATATATTTCACCTTGTTACGCTGCAGATGACCGATCATATGCCATTCAATGTCTTCCGGGAGCTGAGTACTTTTTTCCGTGAGTTCCTGAACTTTATTTTCCCCAAATACCCGCTGTCCCGCGTTATACGCCTCCATGATCAGTGAAACAGGCTTCGTTTTACTTACGGCTACCAATCGACAGGAATTAGGAGTTAAATAATCGTGGAATTGTTTAATATTGTTTTGAATATCCATGCTGTAAATGAGTCGTTTTGAGCCCGGCAGCAAAATAAAATATTTTAACTGATAGGTTATGCCTATTCTTGGTACTTTGTTGAAGAAGGGAATACGTATACGGGAAAGCCTCGAACAAGAGTATTCCAACCCCTTCGATCTTCAGAAAAGTGAATTGAAAAAACTATTGATCTCTGCCAGTCAGACGGCCTTTGGAAAGCAATATCAGTTTGATCATATACTGGCAGGATACAAAAACGTAGGCAAAGAGTTTTTTGAGCGCTTCAGGCAACAGGTGCCTATCCACAATTACAACAAGATCTATGATGAATGGTGGTCACAGGCCAAGCTGGGGCGATCCAATGTGTGCTGGCCCGGTAAGGTAAAGTATTTCGCTTTAAGCTCAGGTACGTCAGAAACGTCTTCAAAATATATCCCAATTACCAGGGATATGAAAAAAGCCATTCAAAAAACAAGTATCCGTCAGATACTAACCCTCGGCAAGTATGACCTTCCCTCAGAGGTATACCAGGGAGGTATTCTTATGCTTGGAGGTAGTACACAACTCAATAACCGTGGTACCTATTTTGAAGGTGATCTAAGTGGTATCCAGGCTGCTCAGCTACCGTTCTGGTTCCAGCATTTTTACAAGCCTGGTAAAAGAATAGCCAAGACCCGCGACTGGGACGCGAAACTGGATGAAATTGCTGCTAATGCCAGAAACTGGAATATAAACATTATCGTAGGGGTGCCTGCATGGATACAAATACTGATGGAGAAAATACTGGATCATTATCAGGTAGATAATATCCATGAGATATGGCCCAATCTGTCAGTCTACGTACATGGAGGCGTTTCTTTTGACCCCTACCGAAAAGGCTTTCAGAAGCTGCTGGGCAGGGATATCTATTACATTGAGACCTATCTGGCGTCAGAGGGATTTATTGCCTTTCAGAACAAGCCTGACCAGCGTGCCATGCGGATGATGCTGAACAATGGTATCTTTTATGAGTTTGTGCCTTTTGAACGCCAGTATTTCAGTGAAGACGGAGAGCTACAGCCCGGAGCACGTACCATGATGATCGATGAAGTGGAGGAAGGGAAAGAGTACGCCCTTTTGCTTTCCAGTTGTGCCGGTGCATGGCGGTACCTGATAGGTGATGTGGTCAAAGTTACCGATAAGGATGAGGCTGAGATCATCATTACCGGCAGAACGAAACATTTCCTGAGCCTGTGTGGGGAGCATTTGTCCGTAGACAATATGAACAAGGCAATAGAATTGGTTTCAGATGACCTCAACATCACCATCCCTGAGTTTACCGTAGCCGGGATCCCTCATGGGTCACTTTTTGCGCATCACTGGTATATTGGTACGGATGATCCCGTTAATGAAACCGAAATGAGAATAAAGCTGGACAATTGCCTGAAGGAGCTGAATGATGACTACGCCGTGGAAAGAAGTGCTGCCCTGAAAGAGGTTTTTATCAGCGTTTTGCCCGTAAGCACATTTTATAAATACATGGAAACCAAAGGTAAGGTAGGTGGACAAAACAAATTCCCACGTGTTATTAAGAACACACAACTGGAAGACTGGAGGTCATTCATAAACCTCGCCGTTTGATGTATCTCCTGAATGGAGCGGTGTTTGGTTCTATCCTTGCCCTGCTTATTGGCCCCGTATTCTTTACTCTCATCCAGACGAGTATCGAGAAAGGATTTAACAAAGCGATGTTGGTGGCTGTAGGGATCAGTCTGAGTGATATTCTCTACATACTGCTTGCTTACATGGGCTTTTCCCGGTTCATTGAAAACTCGGGCTACAGCGTGTACATCGGCTATGTGGGAGGTACTATTCTTATCCTCTTCGGAATATACAACTATATCAGGAAACCGAGGATAAACAGATTGGAAGAAACGGGCATAGACACGCGTGGATTTTTCAGGTTTATTTTCAGAGGGTTTGTGATCAATGGTATGAGTCCTTTTGTGCTGGTATTCTGGCTGGGTGCCATGAGTCTTGCTACAGCGGAATACCAGTATACCGGACATGAAGTCCTGTTCTTTTTTATCTCCACAGTGCTGGTGGTCTTTACCACGGATTGCCTAAAGGCTTACCTTGCCACCAAACTCAGGAGACTGATCACTATCCGCTTTATGAAGATCATCAATATAGTGGCCGGCACAGCCTTGATCTTATTTGGATTGAGAATGTTGTTCTATCCAGGCCTATAGGCGCTGGCAACTGGTAACGGGCTGCTGGTTTCTGGTCCTTGGTAATTGGGTGACTGGAGAGTAGTGAATGGATGCTGGCGACTGGTGACAGGGAAGTATATCGCATAGGATACCTAAGCTCTGTTTTTGATCTCCTGGTTATTTCTGTGATACTCCACGCTGTAAAGCCAGTTACCAGAAACCAGTAGCCAGCTACAAGTCACAAGTACCTAGTCCTGTAACACATTCGTCACAAATGTAGACTTGGTGAGCATCCAGAACATAAAAAGTACGAGCGCCCAGTAGAGGTAATTCCGGTAAAAATCCTCCGTGTCTTTATAGCGGGTCTCTTTGATCTCAGCCTTTTCATAGGTGTCTATCAGCCTGAATACATTCTCAAGGGCTTCATTGTCACCTACTCTGAAGAATTCACCCTCACCGATCTTCGCGATCTCCCTCAGGGTAGTTTCGTCCATAGTATTGTCCACCATGCGGGGTCTTCCGAAAAAGTCCTTTCCGAAAGGTACTTTACCTTCCTTTCCAATGGCGATGGAGTACATTTTAATGTTATAGGCTGTGGCCAGCTTGGCGGCGGTTATAGGATCGATATTACCTGCAGTGTTATCGCCATCACTTAGCAGGATGAGTACTTTTGATTTTGAGTCGGACTCCCGCATTCTGTTGGTGGCCACTGCCAGGGCACTACCGATGGCCGTGCCCCTGTTCTCGATCATATCGAACTGGATATCCTTGATGTATGATTTCAACAGATCATAATCGGTAGTAAGAGGAGAGAGAGAATAGGCATCACCGGAGAAGATCACAATACCGATCCTGTCCTGAAAGCGTCCATCAATGAACTCTTCTGCCACATTCTTGGCGGCTTCCAGCCGGTTAGGTTTGAAATCTTCAATCTGCATGGACTGCGAGATATCCACTACCAGCATGATGTCAATGCCTTCTGTCCACTGTTCTACTTTTTCATTGGTTTTTTGAGGACGTGCCAGCGCTACAATGATCAGGGCGAAGACCAATGCGAGAAGGATGTCAGGGATCAGCCGGATCAGATTTATTGGGTTGGAGCTGATCTGACTTTTAGTGAGTGCAATGGGTAGCTTTTGGTTCATGTAAAACCGGAGTGTCCACCTGATCAATATTAAAACAGGGATTATCAGCAGGCCCAGCAGAGCAAGCCTGTACTCCCATGTGAAGTTTTTCAGGGTGGACAAATAGAACCAGTCGGGGGCGTACCAGGGCAGCCCTGAATACAATTGCTCATCCATTTTTCACCTCCTGCACTTTTTGATGGAATCTTTCTTCGGAAAACCTCCTCAGATCTTCAAAACTCTGCGCCAGCTCACCATTGGTTTGATCCGAGTAAATGGTTTTGTCCAGACCTCTCAGTGCGTTCCGGATCGTATCGGACTTGTAATTTTGAATGATCTCTTTGGTGGTGGATTTGGTATAGGGACGGTTTTCCAGCTTTTCCAGATATTTTTTCCAGGCGGACAGAATGGCCTCTGCCCTTTCCCTGTCGTGTGACTTGCTTGCTTTCAGCATTTCAAAATGCTGTAAAAATTTGCGATGGGTTCTGGTCAGGCGCCTGATAAGAAGTGTTTTTCTGATCGATTTTCCGAAGATCAGGTATAACGCCACAATGAGTATGGCCAGAATAGCCATACCAATGATGAAGTAAGGATAATTGAACTCCAGTCCCACTCGTTTGTAGGTAGTATTTTCCTTGAGAGGCATAGCTTCGGCGGTCACAGAATCAGGTATTTCCGTAACCATATGCCTGAGAACGATCGAGTCTCTGGCAGTACTGAAAGTAATACTATCGCCATTGTTAAGCAGAAAGACTGGCATTTGATAATATTGAATGCTATCTATCTCAAAAGAAGTGAGATAATAGATAGCGCTGTCATAGCTGAACTCTTCATCGGAACGGGTAGGAGCATACCATTTTTCATCCAGTTCCCACGGGCTGAAGTTGTAAAGTGAATCCGGAAAGATCACATCCCTGTCCTTTGGGTACTTGGCGGTGAGTATAAAAGGAGTTTTTTCACCGATCCTCAAACTATCCTCAAGAAAGTAGCCATGGGACGTGATGTCCTGAGACTGAGCCAGCCACGGCGAAACAATGCATAAAATCATTGCCAATACAACAACCCTCTTAAACACTCTTCAACGTTTTGTTTCTGATCTTAAATAGTTTCAAAAGCTTTGGGACGTAGTCCTCTTCTGTATCTACGGAAATGAAGTTGATCTGGTGCTTCTTTGCAAATTTCGATAGCTTTTCCTCATTTTCAGCATAGTTCTTTTTGATCTTTGAACGGAAGCTTCCAAATGACGTATTGACCCAGATCGTTTTCCTGCTTTCCTTGTCGAACACAGGCACGATCCCAAGCTTCGGCAGCCGGGTCTCGCGTCTGTCTGTGATCCTTACCATGACCAGGTCATGCTTTTTGGCCAGTCCTTTCAGGTTATGGAAGTAGTCTTCATCAATGAAATCAGAAATGAATATGACCACACTACGTCTTTTTATGGTATTCAACGTAAAAAGGATGGCTTTGGAAAGGTCGGTTTTATGTGAAGCAGGCTTCAGTTGTATGAGGCTGTTAATTATCTCATACGCCTGTTTGGCGCCCTTTGTAGGTTTAACATATTTTTCTTTTTGGTCGGAAAAGCTGATCAGACCCACCTGACTGGCTTCCTTTACCGCAGAAAGCGCTAAAACCCCACAGATCTCCTTACCAATGTCCAGCTTTTGTGAGCCGGGGCTGCCAATCTCCTGTGAGCCACTCACATCCAGAATGAACAGTACGGTTTGTTCCTTCTCTTCCTTAAAGGTTTTGACGAAGGTGCCATGACCTTTTGCACTCACGTTCCAGTCTATTGTACGTATATCATCGCCATACTGATAGGCACGTACGTCATCAAATTCCAGTCCGGAGCCCTTGAAGATCGAATGAAAGTCTCCCTGCATCTGGCTATTGATAGCCTTTCTGATCTGTATTTCGTACTTTCGTAACTTCTTAATGAGATCCTTCATTGGCTCGATTTTCGCTGTGCAAATATCACAAAATTGATGAATATTCCCTTTTTGCAAAAGGGCTCTTGTTTACAAGGAAGAAATTAAGGTTCAATGGCGTGGGTCACAAATGAGTTGCAATAATGAGAACAAATTCAACATATAGTCTGAAAGGTAGCAGAATACCTGTGTTGCTGTTGTTGATCACGATGTTCATGGCATGCTCTTCAGAAGGCGTTCCTGAAGGTGTACTGACACAGGATCAGATGGTCCCGATCTTTCTGGATGTCTATCTGGCAGAAGGGAAGGTAAATAACCTCAAGGTGAAAAGGGACTCCTCCCTGGCCCTGTTCGAAATTTATGAACAGTTGATCTTTGAGAAACACAATGTTTCTGATTCTATATACCGGCTTAGTATGTCGTATTATTATGATCATCCTGATCAGCTGGAAATGATCTACGAAACGGTGCTGGACAGCCTGAACCTACTGGAGAAGCGTCTGGAAGAAAAAAAGGAGGAGGAAGAGAAGCTCAAGGAGGACACCGCACCGGAAAAGGTGGCAAAGCCTGAAAAAGTGGTGGATGCATAGGGGGTGGAGAGCATGGCGCTTAGCGCATGGCGGAGGCAGCCAAATTTTTAGTGAATTAAAAAATCATTTTCTACTTACTATTAAAGACTTACTACTAAAGTACTATCAATGCTTTTCCCAAAGGATATAGAAGGCAAGCTGGGGTTTGACAAGGTACGGGAGCTTGTAAAGGGCAGATGCAGAAGCCAGTTGGGCTCAGAAATGGTGGACAGGCTGCGGTTTATCAGTGAGTTTGACCTTATCAGAAAGTTACTTAACCAAACGGATGAATTCAGAAGACTGCTACAGGCCGAGGAAGCCTTTCCTTCTGAATATTATCTGGATGTAAGGCCCTCGTTGGAGAAAGCGAGGGTAGAAGGCAGCTTCCTGGATGAACGCCAGCTCAGAAACATAAGCTTGTCCCTGGCCACGATCAATAACTCCGTAAAGTTCCTGAGATCAAGACAGGAGAGCTATCCCTTTCTATTTGCATTGACCGATGATCTTGACGTATCCATTGACCTTGTTGCTTCTGTTGACCGTAAAATTGATGATGAGCCCCGTGTAAAGGACAACGCGTCCCAGGAGTTGCAAAGGATCAGACGAGGTCTGAGCCAAAAGCATCAGCAGGTAAGGAAAACGCTTGAGTCAGAGTTCAGAAGTGCTGCCAGGGAGGGCTTTATACCAGATGGCGCCTCTATTACAGTGCGCGATGGACGCATGGTGATCCCCGTTGCGTCAGAGTATAAAAGAAGGGTAAAGGGCTTTGTGCATGATGAATCATCTACCGGACAGACCGTTTTTATTGAGCCTGCTTCTGTCCTTGAAGGAAACAATGAACTTAGAGAGCTGGAATATGCCGAAAAAAGAGAGATCATAAAAATACTTACGGAGCTGACGGACTCACTCAGAGCCCATCTGCCATCATTGAAAAAGGCCTACCGGTTCCTCGGACTCATTGACTTTATACAGGCGAAGGCACGCATTGCCATGGAACTGGGGGCGATAATGCCATCCATTAAGAATGAACCATTCCTGTCCTGGGAGGGAGCCAGACACCCTTTGCTCTATCTGTCTCATCGAAAGCAGAATAAAGAGGTTGTTCCTCTAAATATCCGTCTGAATGAGCAACAACGGATACTGATCATTTCAGGTCCCAATGCAGGAGGTAAATCTGTTTGCCTGAAGACGGTAGGGCTTTTGCAATTGATGCTACAGTCAGGATTGCTGGTGCCGGTAGAGGAGCGTTCCGAATTTGGGATATTTGAGGATGTATTCATAGATATAGGTGATGAGCAATCCATTGAGAATGATCTGAGTACCTATAGCTCCCACCTTTCCAACATGAAGTTTTTTATGAAGCACTGTGGGCAGGAGAGCTTGTGTCTGATCGATGAATTTGGTACAGGCACTGATCCGCAGTTTGGGGGAGCTATAGCTGAGGCCGTTTTGAAGGAGATGAAAAACAGGCGCACTTTTGGTGTGATCACTACACATTACAGCAATATAAAGAATTACGCTGAAAATGAGGAAGGGCTGATCAACGGGGCCATGAAGTTCGATATGACGCATTTACAACCGCTTTATATGCTGGAAGTGGGTAAGCCTGGCAGTTCATTCTCCCTTGAGATCGCCCGAAAGATAGGTATACCGGGTGAGGTAATCCAATATGCACGGGAGGCTATTGGCAATAAGGCCATTGATGTGGATAACCTGCTACTCAAGCTGGAAAGGCAAAAACAAAAGATCGTGGAAAGAGACCGGAAGCTGAAGGAAAAGGAGCAAGAGGTAAATCAGCTGCAATCGAAATATCGCAGTCTGACGGAAGAGCTGGAGGTAAGTAAAAAATCGATCATTAACAAGGCTAAACAGGAGGCAGCTTCTCTGCTAAAGGAGACAAACAGGGAGATAGAAAAAACCATCCGCCATATTAAGGAAAACAAGGCTGAAAAAAAGGAAACCCGGAAGGTTAGACAGAAACTTTCTGATCTTAGGGATAAAGTGGACAAACCCTCAGTGAAAGAGCCGGAGATCCGAGTGGTTGCAGGTGAGATTGGTGTTGGTGACGCTGTAAGGATCCTCGGGCAGGAAGTAGCCGGTGAGGTACTATCGCTAAAGGGCAAGGCTGCTGAAGTACAATTCGGTGATCTGAAGTCTACTGTAAAGCTCAGCAGGCTGGAGAAGGTTTCTAAGGGACAGTCCAAAAAGATCAATAAGCAACGGTATTCAGGTACAAAAGGGATCGATCTGAATCAAAAGCTTTCTACCTTCAGCAGTACACTGGATGTACGGGGCAAAAGGGCTGAGGAGGTGTTTTCTCTGGTAGATCGCTTTATTGATGACGCACTTCTTTTCAATATCGACGAGGTGAGGATCTTACACGGCAAGGGTGACGGTGTTCTGCGTCAGGTAATACGTGACCATCTCAGAAAGCTGAATGTGGCAGAGATTATTGCGGATGAGCATGTGGAACGGGGAGGGGCAGGAATTTCAGTGGTGCAGTTGAAATGAAAAAAGCCCCATCCGGGGCTTTTCATCAACTTACAATTTGACGATATCTTATCTTAATTACTTTTGGTGAGGTTAAAAACCCAATCACCGTTAATGCTTTTTGTTCTTCCAACACTTTCTCCATCTACGAGATCATTGAATTGCATCGTCATGCTGGTTCCTCCACTGATCTGAACTGCAGCAGGAAAATCTGTATCTCCGTTAAGAGTCACCGTGAAGCTGGTCGCATTATCACCGGAAACAGTGAATGAACCGCTGGCGGCTCCAAACACATCTACTTCGGCACTTTCATCATCCGTAACCGTATACTGTCCAGAGGTGTTAAAGGTCATCGTGAAGTTGGTCCAGACGCCCGGAGCATCATTGCCTTCCAGTTTTACATTGCTGCCATCACCATTGGTAGTCCAGGTGCCATTGAGTGCATTTAATTGCTGTTCTTCAATGGTAGGACCGTCGCCATTATCATCATTGCTACAGCCCATCATAGCCAGGGTGCCCATTAACACACCAAAGCTTGTAAGATATAATAGTTTTTTCATTCCGGATTAGTTTTTAATTCCTTATTAGAACGGGAAATTTAGTAATTATTTTAATTCGATCTGTAAAATTAAGAAATTAATTCCGGCAAATTCAACCATAAATAACTCTTAATGTGAGTAGGTAACCGGGGTTGGTGGCTGATTAATCTGATACTGGTCGCTGGTTAGCTGGATAAAAGGGATCGGGCATGGAGCATAGAGCATAGGATAGGCCGGAACCAGTACCCAGTACCCAGTAACTTGTCACTGAACTACTTTTTTTTGAAATCATTCACATTGATCACCTCATCGCATCCCTCATATTCTTCTTCCTGATTGGAAGCCACGATCAGCAATTGTGAATTAAGGCTGGTGACCAGGTCTCTGTACCAACGCATACCTTGTTTGTCCAGATTGGTGCCGGGCTCATCCAACAATACGATATCACTTTCAGAAAAAAGTGCCAGAGCGAGTTTGGTACGTTGTTTCATGCCGGAGGAGAAGTTTTTGATAAACTTGTTTTTAGCGTCTGACAGATACGCTATGTCGATAATTTCATGGATGGAATGCCCCACCCTTGGTTTTCTGAATCTGAAATGGAAGTCAAAGAGTTCGTAGAGCGTCAGCTCCTCGATTAACTCCATATAGGGAGTAGCAATGGTCAAATAGCGAAAGACCTGTTCGGCTTCTACGGTATTGTCGTTTTTTACATACTGGATATTTCCCTTGGAGGGGAGCATGAATCCGGAAATGATCTGAAGTAAGGTAGATTTGCCGCTGCCATTGGGACCTGTGATGGCATAAAAACCACCGGACTGGAAAGAATAATCGAGATTTTGAAAAATGATCTCCCGGTTGAATCGTTTTCCCAGTTGCTGCAGCTCGATCTGAAACATTTGAAATAGGAAATCAGAAATGTGAAATCAGAAATAATCCTCTTTTCATATTTCCGCTTTCAGATCTCTGATTTTTTAATAGGTATATCCCTTCATCACACCGCGGTCGGAGTTTCTGATAAAGTTAATGATCTCATCCCGCTCCCGTGAGGGCGATAGTTCCAGCTCCACCAGGTCCACGGCTTTGGAGTTGTTCAATCCTTTCAGAAAAATGTAACGGTAGATCTCCTGTATCTCGTTTATCTTTTCGGACGAGAAGCCTCTGCGCCGGAGCCCAATTGAATTGATCCCGCAGTAGGTGAGTGGCTCCCGGGCTGCTTTTGTATAGGGTGGAACATCTTTTCTGACCAGAGAACCTCCGGAAACCATCACATGCGCTCCCACTTTTACAAACTGGTGTATGGCACTGGAACCGCCAATAATGGCATGATCGTCAATATTGACGTGGCCGGCTAATTGAACAGCATTTACCAGTATACAGTTATCGCCAATGGTGCAATCATGAGCGACGTGCACATAGGCCATCAGCAGGCAGTTCTTGCCGATGATTGTTTTATATTTATCATCCGTCCCCCGGCTTATGGTCACATATTCGCGGATCACGGTGTTATCGCCAATGAATGTTTCCGTCTCTTCTCCCTTGTACTTCAGATCCTGGGGTACGGACGAAACAGAAGCACCCGGGTAAATTTTGACGTTTTTGCCGATGCGTGCTCCTTCAAAGATCGTGACATTAGGCCCCACCCAGGTACCTTCTTCAATGGTTACATTGGCGTGGATCACGGCAAAAGGCTCAATAACCACATTTCTGGCAATCTTGGCCTGCGGATGTATGTATGCTAAAGGCTGATTCATGAGTCTTTTCTTACTATGCTGGCCATCATGGTTCCCTCACACACCAGCGAATTGCCTACATAGGCTCTGCCGGCCATTCTGGCAATTCCTCTTTTTATAGGGGCCAGAAGATCACATTTTATGACCATGGTATCCCCTGGCAGCACCATTTTTCTGAATCTGAAGTTTTCAATCCCCAGGAAGTAGGTCCAGTAGTTTTCAGGGTCAGGAACAGTGTTAAGTACCAGGATGCCCCCTATCTGGGTCATAGCTTCTACCTGTAGCACACCGGGCATAACCGGGTTACCCGGGAAGTGACCCTGGAAGAAGTTTTCATTCAGAGTGACATTCTTTACACCCGATACGCTCTCATCATCCAGGTGGATGATCTTATCGATCAGTAAAAAAGGATATCTGTGAGGGAGAATGTTGATGATCTGGTTAATGTCCAGTACCGGAGGCAGATTGGGATTGTACTTGGGTACATTATGTCTTGACGATCTCGCCATTGCCTTTTTGAGCTTTTTTGCAAAGGCCACGTTAGCGGCGTGCCCCGGACGTGCGGCAAGGATCTGAGCCTTGATAGGTCTGCCGGCCAGGGCAAGGTCTCCCATTACATCCAGCAACTTGTGCCGGGCTGGTTCATTTTTGTATCGTAGCTCTACATTATTCAGTATACCCTCTTTCTTCACTTCTACCTTGGGCTTGTTGAAGAGCTCAGCTATGCTGGCCAGCTCATGCTCCTCCACTACCCGGTCTACCACCACAATGGCGTTGTTAAGGTCACCTCCTTTGATCAGATTGTTTTTATGAAGCATTTCCAGCTCATGAAGGAAACAGAAGGTCCTGCAGGATGCAATCTCCTTTTCAAACTGGTTAATATCATTTAGTGAGGCATGCTGGCTTCCAAGCACGGGCGAGTTGTAATCGATCATCACGGTAAGACGATAATCGTCCAGCGGTAAGGCAGCTATTTCCACATCACGCGAAGCGTCCCGGTAAAAGATGCCGTCCTGCACCTCATAAAAGTCCCGCAGCGCATTTTGTTCTTCAGTGCCTGCTTCTTTCAGGATCTCTACAAACTGTTTGGAGCTGCCATCCATTATAGGGGGTTCGGGACCATCCAGTTGTATTAGTACATTGTCTATTTCAAGGCCTACCAGCGCTGCAAGGGTATGCTCCACTGTATTGATACGCGCCCCGCTTTGTTCTATAGTAGTCCCTCTGGAAAGGTCCACTACATTATCGACATCCGCATCCACCACGGGTTCTCCCTCCAGATCGATACGTTGAAATTTTATACCATGATCGGGTTTGGCAGGCAGAAAGGTCATATTTGTCTGAACACCTGTGTGAAGGCCCACGCCTGACAAAGTCACCGACTTTTTGATGGTGTGCTGCTTAATATTCATTTTTTGTCAATACCCTTAAAACACTCATCCGATGTAGTGATGAGAACATATGATCCCGTAGATTTCAATGCTGTGATCTTACCCGGAATGCAATGGGTCTGTTTAAGTTTTAGTTGTCGTTCTTTAGCACCTTTACTGAAATGACGGCAAATTTAGGATTTTTTCCTCAAGTTGCTTTAACCTGCGGCTTAAATCAGGAAGATTCTTGAAGACCGCGTACGAAATGCAAGCAGTTCAAAACCAGGGCTTCCCATAAGTTTGACATTACCCTTGGGCACTGATTTTCCTATTCCGGCCTGGGCTCCTATGGAAGTGTTATCACCGATCTCCAGGTGTCCTGCTATACCCACCTGGCCTGCTATAACTGAGCTGCTTCCTATAGTGGTCGATCCACTGATCCCTGTTTGTGCGGCGATGACGGTATTGCTCCCTATAGTTACATTGTGCGCTATCTGTATCAGGTTGTCCAGCTTTACTCCATCATCGATCCTGGTGGAATCTCCGTGGAAGGTGGCACAGTCTATCACTGTATTTGCGCCTACATCCACATGATTCCCTATGATCACGTTGCCCATCTGCGGGATGGTCTTGTACGTGCCGTCTTCCTGCGGAGCAAAACCAAACCCTGCGCTACCGATAACTGCGCCGGAATGGATCACGCAATACGAACCAACCCGGGTGTTGTTGTACAGCTTCGCACCGGCATGTATAATCGTATTGTCGCCTATTTCACAATTGTCCCCGATGTAGGTATGCGGGTATATTTTTACATTCGTACCGATCTTTGTATTCTTCCCTATGTATGAAAATGCACCCCGGTATATTTCCTGTCCGAAAATACTACCCTCTCCGGCAAAAGAGGGCTCTTCCACGCCCGTTTTTTGGAAGCTTACAAACTTGTAATACTCTTCCAGCAGTAGCGTGAAACTGGAATAGGGGTCCTTTACTCTGATCAGCGTGGTTTCCACGGGCTTCCGGGCCTGAAAGTCCTTGTTTACAATTACAGCACTGGCCTCGGTTATATAAATGAAACTTTCGTATTTGGGGTTGGAGAGAAAAGAGATCTGGCCATTTTTAGCCTCCTGTATCTTCGCCAGCATTCGTACTTTGGCTTTTTTATCTCCTTGTACTTCGCCACCTACAAGCTCAGCTATTTGGCTAACGGTAAATTCCATTAAATGTCTACAGGATTACTCTTTTTAAGTGCGACAAATATACATTTTTGGGGCAGCATAGGTAGTGTTTTTTAACAATTTTGCTGATGGCCTTGATGTTGGGGAGATCTACAGCCTCCGCTATATCCATCACTTTTCCATTTTTCTTCAAAATATTGATGGTACTGCCTTCGGCGATGTAGGCCTTATTGGTCACTTCTCCGAAGGAATATAGGAAACGACTGTCGGCCCTTAGAATATTGTATTCTTTGGCAATTTCACCTCGCAGATCCTCAATTTCCTGTTTTTTCAACGGTTCGTTCGATAACTTGATCTTGAACAGCTTTCTGTTCAGCAGAGAAGTGCTCAGATAGCTCAGGATTTTGTCCGGATGATCCTTCCACATTTTTATTGCACCCCAGATATCGTAGTCATCCAGCTGGGCAAATGTGGTAAGCAGGTCAGGGTCTGCCTGAAACTCTTCCAGTGTAAAATCCCCCGCGAGTAAGGTGCTCAAAGCTTGTGATCCGGGAATGATCTGTCCTGATGCCGCCAGCTCCCGTGCTCGCAGTATGACATTAATGATCATTTTTTCAGCGCTTACGGAGGTTTTATGAAGGTACACCTGCCAGTACATGAGCCGTCTGGCATTGAGAAAATTCTCTATGCTGTAGATACCTTTTTCTTCTATTACTACCTGATCATCTACTATATTCAACATGCTGATGATCCTTTCCAGGCCAATGGCGCCTTCGGACACTCCGGTAAAAAAACTGTCGCGTTTAAGGTAATCCAGCCGGTCCATATCCAGCTGGCTTGAAACCAACTGATGGAAAAACCTTTTCTCATACGTGTCCTGAAACATTCGCAGCGCTACATCGAGCCGGTTGTCAAATTCCCTGTTGAGGCGCTTCATCAGCAGATAGGAGAGGCTTTCATGATTAATACCCTGTAAAAGACTATACTCAAGGGCATGAGAGAAAGGCCCGTGGCCGATGTCATGAAGCAGTATGGCTATCTGCGCTGC
>LYSV01000047.1:0-35714 GCA_001657315.1 Flammeovirgaceae bacterium BBD 1991-12
TCATCCTGAATGACAAAACTTTCAATGAGCTTGTATTCGTCCTTAACAATATTGAAGACAGTACTTATGGTGTCAATGATCTCCATCCTCTGTGGTGTAAAGTTCTTGTCAGAACCGACCAGCTCGAGGATCTTGATCAATACTACTACCTTTTGTTTCTGGGTGAGGGTTTTGTTTATTTTTTTACATAGTCCTAAGGTCTTTACGGAGTCCCTTACAGAGGTGAGCTTCCTTTTCTTCTCCGGCTCTGAGGCATCTTCCTCCTTTTCTTCGGAATAACCGGAGTACTTGTCATAAAGCTCCAGGTACTCACTAACAGACTCCTGGTCCAGTTCCTGTTTGAAGAAGCTGATGACAAATTGCCTTTCCTTTTCCGTTACACCACCGTCCTGTTTGGTGATTATTGCAAAAAGTTGAGTCAGTGCCTTAAGAATTTCCTCACTCATGTATTCATATCATGCCCTCAAAGGACATCCATTAGTTTAAAAAATAGAGAAAAGGGTCCGGTCATTAATACGTTTTAAATTCAAAAGGTATCTCTACCAGCTCGGAAAATTCTTCTCCGGCTTCTTCCATATCTTCATCATCTTCATGAAAGTACCACATAATGGTGGTGCCGTCAATATCTTCCAGGGATGACAACACATCCAGAATGAGTTTTGATGAAGCCGTATTAAAGTATTCCAGCTTAAACACAAATTCGGTGGAGGGATTGGGTGCGCCGGCATACTCCGAGATCCAGTCCAAGACGGGTTGATAGAATTCAGCAGAATCCTCGGGCAGTGATCTTCCGGAAATCTCAAAAATACCGTTTCCTTTGTCCAGTATAATTTTAGGTGTGTCCTCAGTTCCTTCCAGGTTTAATATTTCCATTTCAAATGTTTTTTAAAAAATCTTACAGTGTGTTAATTAGTTAAGCTCTAGAGATAGAAGATTTCAGGCAGAAAAATGAACTATCGCTATCCATCTCTATAAAATCGTATTCCAGTTTGTTGCCTGATTTACGAGCCATGTCTACAAAGCCCAATCCTGCTCCTCCCTTATCCGAGATCTCAGTATTTTTAATAATATCCTTATAGAGGTTCTTCAAACCATCCTTATCCAAACTATTGATATGATCAAGCCTTTCTTTCAAATCGTCAATGCCGCCTTTCTGAATGGGATTTCCTGATACAATGATATATTCATTATCATGTTTGCCCACCATGAAAATAGCGGAGTGGTTGTGTTTCACATCAGCGGCATGTTTAACAATATTCTGCAGGCACTCCACCATGACATTGAACACCTTTCGCTTGGTTGTGGATTCTTCACCGGAAGAGTCCATGTTCCTTTCGGCCATAGCCAGTACGGACTTGGTGATCTCCTGGGTAAATTCGCCTTCATAAACCAGTATCAGGCTGTTGTCCAACATGGTTTTGTGCAAATCGAAAATATACTTCATAGGTCTTGATTTAATTTTTATTCTAGTTGTCTTGAATTCTCTAATCGCAGATTATTGGATTTAACACACCGCTCCAAAATACGCATTTAATCCAAATGTCTAAAATTTTATCCCTATTAATAGGACATCGTCAGTTTGTTTTTCTTCGCCTTTCCAGTCCTCCCATTCCTTGTCAAATATCTTGTACGCTTCCTTCATGGGTTTCTTATGAATAGTCGTGATCAGCTCACGTGTACGCCTTGGACCGAATTTACGGTTTTCAGGCCCGCCGAACTGATCAGGGTAACCATCGGAGCAGAAGTAAATGGAATCCCCCTTGCTCAGGTTGATGGTGTAATTGGTAAAGTTTGTCTGGTTTTTATATATCCCACCGCCTATGGCAAACTTGTTTCCCTTGATCTCTTCCATTTCATTTTTCTTCATGATATACAGCGGCCTGTGGGCTCCGGCAAACTCAACCTTCCTTGCCCTGGCGTTGATCTTACACAGGGCAATGTCCATTCCATCCTTGGTCTTGGAATCGTCCTGATCCTGTCTAAGCGTGGTAGTAACCCCCTCATCCAACTGATCCAGGATCAATCCAGGGTCTGAGATCTTTCTACTCCTCACAATATCGTTCAACAGGAAATATCCGATCAATGACAGCAGGGCTCCGGGCACACCATGTCCGGTACAGTCAACCGCAGCCATATAGATGTCATCGCCCATCTGCACATACCAAGGGAAATCCCCGCTGACCACATCCTTGGGTTTGTATAGTATAAAGGACTCCGGCAGCACGCGGTTGATCACATTATTATTGGGCAGTATGGCATTCTGGATACGCTTGGCATAGTTAATACTATCGGCGATCTTCTTGTTCTTGTTTTGGATCTCCAGTTCTATCAGCTTACGTTCGGTAATGTCATGGGAAACTACCAGTACGGATTCCAGCTTATTCGTTTCATCAAACTCCGGAATCGCGTTCACCTGCATGATGCGGTCACCCATTTCAGAGGGGAAGTCCATTTCCGTAGCTACTTTCTGATTGGTAGAATTCACTTCATCCACAATTTCGAGCCATTTATCCAGGATCTCCCGGTTCAGTTCCAGCTCATCAAATTTATTATTGAGATAATTGGCCGGATCTTTCCCGGTATATTCTTCGATCACAGGGTTGATATAGGAAATCGATTCTTTTTCCAGCCGGGTGATCAGGTCAGGTGAATTTTCGGAAAGGGCCTGCATTTTACTTCTCATACGCTGCTCCTGCTCAGCCCTTCTGCGCTCGGTGATGTCCCTTGAGTTGACAATAAGACCATGTATTGCCGGATTCGACATAAAGTTGGTTCCTGTCGATTCTATCCAGATATAATTGCCTTCCTTGGTTCGGTATTCGTACTGGATGGTGACCTGCTCTTCCGGAACTTCCTTAAGGTGCGTGAACATATCCTTAAAAGCGCTCTTGAACTCATCACCTACTTTGTCCACATCACTCTTGCCCATCATTTCCTTTTGGGTATATCCCAATATAGGTTCCACAGACGGGCTTATATAACGTACGGTCTCGTCCTCCTCATAGATGGTGATCACCTCAGAAGCATTTTCCAGCAGCAGTTGCATCCTTTTCTGGGTTTTGTTCACCTCTTCTATCTGCTCTTCGAGCTTCGTGTTGGATTTTTGCAGCTCCTCCTGTGTAGCCTGCATTTCTTCTGCATTCTGCCTCAGGATCTCCTGCTTTTCCTGAAGTTCGGAACTCATGGCCTGAGACTCCGCCAGCAGGTTACGTGTACGCTCATTGACCTTGATGTTAAAGACCGTTCTTGCCAGGATAAGACTGAGCTCCTCAACAAATTTCACCTTACTACTGTCAAACTTCACAAAGCCTGCAAACTCCAGCACCCCGAATACCTTTTCATTGGTGATCAACGGTACAATCAGAATGGCTGTAGGTTTTTGATCGCCCAGAATCCCCGAAGTAACGGTCACATAGTCATCCGGTATTTCTACCCTCAGCACGGTATCCATCTCTGCTGCTGCCTGACCTACCAGCCCTTCGGCGAATTTAAAGCTGGCCTGCAAATGCTTTTTCCTG
The DNA here is from genome assembly GCA_001657315.1 of Flammeovirgaceae bacterium BBD 1991-12. GTDB lineage: Bacteria > Bacteroidota > Bacteroidia > Cytophagales > Cyclobacteriaceae > Fulvivirga. The sequence goes on from LYSV01000047.1 coordinate 3,519, forward strand.
TTGTAGGCAAAGCTTGATTTCATCTCCAGGTGACTGTCTGTTTCGTCGTCATTCACTACATAGAAGGCCCCTTGTACTGCGTCTATCTTTCCTATAATATACTGAATGACCTCATCGCCCAGCTGCTCCAGTTGATCATGCGCTCTCAGGATCTCCCCAACTTCTGCCACACCTGTCACGATCCAGTTCCGTTCCTTATCTCTTTTCTCCCCTTCTATGAGGTTATCACGCATACCCACGAGGGCATTACCCAGCGCATCCTCCTCACTTATAGGCTTGAAGTTGGCATCGAAGTTACCTTCACCGATCTTCTGCGCGAAACCAGCCGTCTTTTTCAGTGTTTTCACCAGGTAGTTCACACTTTTGGCCATAAGTCCAATCTCGTCATCCGATTGCTGTGCTACCTTATCGGGCAATACGCCATTCCCAACCAGCTCAAGAGCAGCTTTAAGGGAGTTCAGCGGATTGGTAAGGTATCTTGAAAAGATGAGTGATATAAAAACGGCAAGCACCAGTAATATCAACCCGGCCACTGCATACCGCAGGGTAAGCGCTCCGATCTCCTGAACGATCTCAGCATCGTCAATTTTGGTGACTATGCCCCAGCCTACTGCCGGTATATGGGACCACGCAGCCTGTACTTCCCTGCCCCGGTAGTCGGTACTCACTCCCGAACCGCTGATACCGGAAACCGCTTCCTCCAACTGACGAATATTCAGGTCACCTGTGCTCATGAATTCCAGCGCCCTGTCCGGTTCATTTCGCAGCGGACTAACGAAGTTTATTTTTCCTGACGATGAATCCAGCCTGGCCATTACGACTTCACCCGTACGTCCAAGGCCAATGGTATCCAGGACGATGTCGTACACATCGGATATCCGGATCTTTAGCAGCAGCAGGGACTTCGTACCATTATCGTGCGATACCGGGGTGCCGGCATACATCATGTAATTATCGTCTCTTTTCACTACGTTGCTGAACCAGGTTCCTCTTGCCGTCATGGCTATGGTCTTACCGTCGGCATCATCAAAGTTGCTGCCTGCGCTTTGCCCCGCATTGGTGGAATACTGAATTTTTCCATCCTGACCGGTGATGTATACATCTTCGTAGTCATATATGGTTTTTATATCTTTTATAAAGCCTGCTACGTCATAGTTCACCGACACAGGTTCTTCCGGACCGGATCCAAAGTCCAACCCAAAATCATCGGCAGGTTCTTCGGTCTGAGCAAAGTCAGGGGCGGCGGCTGTTTCATCCGAAGTATCCCCAAAACCAGAAAACAGATCGGGGGCAGCGGCAGGAGCAGACGACTGAGGCGCAGCACCTTCTTTGATGGTATTGGTTTTGGTCAGAAAAATGAGGTTGGACCTGATCTGATCAAAATACTGATTCAGCTTAAGGGCCCGGTGGTTGTTGACCACCGTGAGGTTATCATTGTATCTTTCTCTGATAGCCTTTTTACTCAGGTTAAATGATATATAGCTGATCGCTGCCAGGGTGAGAACGACCATTAATATCACCAGGCCGGTGATCTTGGTACTTATTTTTAAACTCTTAAACATACGTATTCGATGTTTTATGCTTCTTTGGTTCCTTTTTTTGCTGTGGAGGTTTTTGCGGTCTTCCCTGTTTTAGGTTCTTTCGCGCCATTGGAAAGCTGATCCATGGTTATTTCAAATGCCTTTTCCACACTTGAAACTATACCCTTGTCAAAAGGCGTGAATGACGCCATTTCGACCACACCGTAAAGTTTATTGTTGGCTTTAACAGGGAAGATCATCAAATGTTTGGGAGTAGAGCTTCCAAGTCCTGACACTATTTTTATATAACCATCGGGTACATCATCAATGTTTATGCTTTTCTCCTCTGAGGCGGCCTGACCTACCAGCCCTTCGCCAAATTCATACTTCGGCTTTTTGGTCTCACCAAGGGCCAGAGCATAGGTAGCAGTCATTTCAAGCTGTCTCACATTAGCCTCTTTCCTGGCCACGTAAAATGCTCCAAGACCAGCCTCTATTTCCTTACATACTTCATTAAGTACTTCCTGGATAAGCCGCTCTTCATTTTCCTTTTCACGGGCGGCTATTTGCCTTATAGTAGGAATATCCACATCACGAAAGGCCTTGTCATCATCATCCTCCATATCATCGGAGGCCTTTTTTTCCTTTTTCTTTTCCACATAGATCACCTCCTGATTACGGTTGTTAAGTACGAATACCAGACTACCCAGACCCAGCAGAAGAGTAAGGATCACCGCCAAATTGAGTTCAAGGAATGTGGACTCACCCGCAGGCAACTGTGACAATCCCATGGCGCCCTTACTTATAAGGTCGTCAGAAAGACTGAACGTGACGTACGAGGCAAATACTGTACATATAATATAGATCAGTACCAGGGTTATACCCAGCTTTCGTTTGTCAAACTTCATCTAATGTATTGTTTATCAAGTTCTTTCAAAAACTGTACAATTTGATCAATTTTCAAGACATGATCAATGGTCGTAAGGCTTAACGCCGCGTTCGGCATCGTATCTATCATACATTCCGAAGGCTCCTGCACAATGGTGAGACCACCCCGGTCTTTGATGAATTTCATTCCCAGTCCCCCGTCCCTGTTGGCTCCCGACAGCAGGATGCCTATCAGCTTATCCCGGTATACATAGGCGCCTGTGCCCAGGGTAATATCTATGGCAGGTCTCGAATTATTGATCATTTCCTCCGTCGAAAGGCTGAAGTAATGTCCGAGCTCTATAGACATATGATAGTTGGCCGGAGCAAGGTATACTTTACCTTTTTTAATGTTTTCCTTATCATGGGGCTCCGTCACTTCTGCTATACTCTTAATAGAGAGTGCCTCCACAAAACCGTTTCTTACGTGTTTTAGGCGGTGAAGACACATGATTATCGGTAAAGGGAAATTTGCAGGTAAGTTAGAAAGTATTTTTACAATTCCCTGAAAACTTCCTGCAGAACCTCCGATTACTACAGCCTTGTATTTATTCGTCAGTTTGAACTTACTCATCGCCCGATCTCAACCTTCACTCAGTCCTTTATTTTCTTATAAACCTTTTCTTCATTGTTTACGACTATGAATTTGTTCGCTATATCACACCATATAAGGGACTCTTTAGACCCTATGGCGAGATATCCATATTTGAAAAGACTTTCATGGAACTTTTTCAGCACCTCATTTTGCAGGGTCTGATTAAAGTATATCATCACGTTTCTACACAACACCAGATCGAATTTATTGAAGATCCCTCCTTTGACCAGGTCGTGCTTGCGGAAGGAGACATCCAGAAGAAGTGACTTGTCCATCACCGCCTTACCATTCACCTCCTTGTAGTAGTCCCTGAGTGATCCGGTGCCCTGAAAACGGATATAGTTCTTTTCATTCAGGTCCATATTCTTCAGGTGGAACGCCCCTGCCCTGGCACGTTCGAGAATATTGGTGTCCAGATCAGTGGCTATGATCTGTGCATTGTGAAGAATATCCATTTCCTTGAGTAAAACAGCCATGGAAAAGACCTCCTCACCGGAAGAGCAGCCGGCATGCCATATCCTTATCTTTTGGTGGTTAAGCAAAATACCGGGTATAATGTCGTCCCGCAGCACCCTCCAGAATGACGGATCGCGAAACATCTCCGTAACATTGACAGTGATCTCATTCAAAAATTCCTCGAGGAACAGAGGCTGAACCAATTTGGTTATCAAAGTGTCTACACTGATGTTGTACAGTTCGAGGATTCTCACAATGCGCCGTTTAAAGGAAGACATGGCATAGTTTGTAAAGTCATACCCATGTTTTGTCTTTATGAGCTCCGTTATCCTCCTTAGATCTGCTATGTCAATGTCTTTCATTCCGTCGCGTTACTGTTCTTTCTGATATTTGTTATCTGTACACTATTCCTCTATACCTGTTATAGCCGCCAGGTAAGTAATAATCAAGTCCAAATTATGGCAATCATACCTGTAGCTCCATCCTGTTGCAGATGTTGAACATTTGCCTCAATGCTTTTCCCTGAACCGGTCACCAGGGTTTGGCTGCCCGCCTGAAGTTCAGCTTTGTCAAAAATATCCTGCACGGCTGATCCTACGAGCCGGCTTCTTTCAAGCCCAAGAGCTTGCGTTGCCTTTTCATTGGCATCTGCAATAGTACCATCCGGACTGCATAGAATAAAGCTGAATACTGCATTGACCGCACGCAGCCTGTCATCCGCAAACTTCACCTTCTGGTTCAGTTGCTCCTGGGTTATCTCCAGCTCCTCCATCTGCTGCCTGAGCATGGCCTCTACATCGGAGAGTTCATGATCACTTTCTTCCATCTCAGGTTTTTCAAACTCGGTGACCAGCTCTATGATCCGGGTTTCGTCCTGTGACGCAACTACAGCAAAGCTGGACTGCATTTCCAGCTGTTCTCCTGAGCTTTTCGTCTTGGCGTACCATCCTTTCTTCACAGCCCCTTCTACAATACCCTGCCATAAACCACTCTCTGCGGCTATCCTGCTGAATGGCATATCCTTTAATTCATCCACCGAATACCCCAGACCGGAAGCATAGGGTGCATTGACGTTGATCAGTAAACCTTCTTCTGAGAACTCAGCAATGCCAATATTGGAATTAATAGCGGACTGTTGAGCATAAAGCTCTTTTTCTGTCCTGGCCATCTCCTCCTGGGTGGCAGTGAGCTCTTCCATATTTTGCCTCATCTCCTCTTCCTGGGCCTGCATTTGTTCTGTCATCGACTGGGATTCTTCCAGCAGTATTTTGGTTTGCTGATTGGTTTTGACTCCTGAAATAGTTGACGCTATACTTTCACCGAGCTTTTCAACAAATTCTATTTCATAGGGCTGGTATTCATTAAATGATGCCAGCTCTATGATACCATAGATCTCCTCATTTACCATTAGTGGTACTATGAGAATAGCCTTGGGATTAGCACCACCCAAACCTGAAACTATGGTGATGTATTCGTGGGGAATTTCCAGGAGATAAGTGGTTTTCCTCTCCAGAAAGGTCTGTCCAACAAGGCCTTCCCCAGGACGTATGGTCTTCTCATCGTACTTTCTGGTATCAAAGGCATACAGGGCTACCAGTTCCAGATGCTGGTTATATTCGTCCTCATCGTTAAGCAGGTAAAGGCCTCCCTGATTAGAGTTTGTATAGTCAACCAGCTCAGATATGATCCTGTTGCCAAGCTCATGCACATCTGATTCATTGGATCTCAGAATATCCACAAACCGGGTCAGGCCTTCTGTACTCCATTTTCTTTCCTTCTCTTCCTGTTGCACCTGCTTCATCTGATCCCGCATGGTAAGCAGAGCCCCTTCGAGGCTATTTTTATTCACCTCATCTTCATCCGTACCTTTGAGTTGCTCATCAAGGCTTCCCTCCCCTATCTTCTGCACGAAGGAGGTGGCATTTTTCAGGTTAACGACCAATCCGTTGAGGGTACCTGAGATCTCTCCAAGCTCATTTTTAAAGGCATAATCTGATCGTGCATCAAGATCACCGCTGCTTATTCTGACAGCTGCCGTGCCAACATCCCTGAGAGGTTCAAACAAATACCTGATCACCAAAAAAAGAACCAACACCAGAGTAAGTATATCTATTACAAGAAAGATGATCAGTGCATTCCTGATCCGGGCCTTTTTCTGATTGTTTTCGATGATCAGCACCTGCACAAGATGCTGGCAATCATTGAGCATGGCATCATGCATTTGATTGATCAGGTCAAAAGCTTCCTGTCGCGAATTTCCGATCTGAAAATTTTCTGCTTCCAATGCTACAGAATCTGTATCCGTTCCAATACTGCCGCTTATAAATACCTGAAGGTTCTGCCGATAACTGTGCCAGGTCTCCAGTACTCTGGTAAGGCCTGATCTTTCCATTCCCTGGAACGGCTCGATCATCGCATCATAGCCCGGCAGTTTACCCCCGAATTCAAAAGTCTTGAAAATATTATCCTGCCTGTCCATCTGGTCACGAAGCTGTGCTCTCAGATGCTCTTCACCATCGTGGACCCGGTTGGCCAAAAGCGCAATCCGCTGGGATAACATCCTCGTTTTTCCTGCTACATCTATCTTCTCAGATTCCCTCTGTACATTCAACCGAAAAGTGTTGATAACAAAAAAATTGATAACCGCCACAAGCGCAAGAGTTCCAAAAATAATGTAGGCCTGGGTCCTTATCCTAAGGTCTCGAAAGTCGAAATTCATTTAAGCCTAACGTTAAAAAAATAGCTAAACAACGAAATTACAATTTATTGTCAAATATTAAAGTTTTACTTTAAGTATCTACAGGCTTTCCTTATCAAAACAAAATGGCAGCAACATTTTCGCGTTGTCCGTGACTATCCAGTCACCATTGGGAGACTGTAGAATAACCTGTATAGGAGAGTTTTGTTTCAGCTCATACTCCACGATCACCTGACGGCAGATGCCACAGGGGGATACAGGTCTGAAATGCGTATCAGCACGTCTTTTGGCCACCGTAGCCAGGGCCATTATCTTTTCATCGGGCAGCACCGAAGCGGTATGGAAGAGGGCCACCCTCTCTGCACACAGGCCGGCCGGATAGGAAGCATTCTCCTGGTTTGAACCAGTGATCACCTGTCCATTGCCCAGCATCAGCGCCGCGCCTACCTGATAGTTTGAATAAGGTGAATAGCTGGAAGCTGACGCTTCCATGGCCTGGGTGATGAGATTCTTGTGGGATGGATCAAGAAGATCTTTGCTTTTGTAGACCCTGAAGTCCTCTTCGTGCATTCCTGATACTAATAAATTATGCTAACCAGGTGCAATATAACACTACATATCGGACCTTAAAATTTTATACCTGATTAATGGCGGTTAACCCTGACAATTTCTTTTAATTTGGAGGCCTCAGAGATACAACTATGAAAATAATACTGGTGCTGGGCGCAGGCAGGTCTGCCCATTCTCTCATTGAATATTTACTGACAAGAGCCGAAGAAGGGCAATGGAAAGTACGCGTAGGCGATCACTCGCTGGCGCTGGCCAGGGAAAAATGCAGGGATCACAGGCACGCCGAAACCTTTCAGTTCGATATCCTGGATGAAACCCAGCGGCAGCAGGAGATAGCCGGAGCGGACATTGTCATCTCTATGCTACCAGCCCGGTTCCATCCCCTGGTGGCTGAACTGTGTGTGGAGCATGGCGTGAATATGGTCACAGCCTCCTACGTTTCGCCGGAAATGAAAGCGCTTGACCGGGAGGCCCGGAACAAGGGGGTCATCCTGCTCAACGAATGTGGCCTGGATCCCGGTATAGATCATATGTCCGCTATGAAGGTCATCGATAAGATCCGCGAAAACGGGGCTGATCTAACCGCCTTTGAGACATTCACCGGTGGACTGCTGGCCCCCGTGGCAGATGATAATCCATGGGAGTACAAATTCACCTGGAACCCAAGAAATGTAGTGCTGGCCGGCCAGGGGATTGTCAAGTTCATTCAGGAAAATACCTATAAATATATTCCGTATCACAAGCTTTTCCGCAGAACGGAGCAGGTGTATATTCCTGAATATGGATATTTTGAAGGATATGCCAACCGTGATTCCCTTAAGTATCTGGATGTTTACGGTCTCAGAGGCATCAAAACCATATACCGGGGTACCTTCAGACGGCCGGGATTTTGCCGGGCGTGGGACATCTTCGTGCAACTTGGCGCCACTGATGATACGTATGAAATGGAAGGAGTGGATGAAATGACCCATAGGGATTTCATCAATTCATTCCTTTCCTACAACCCGCACGACTCCGTGGAGCTAAAGCTGGCCCACTACATGGGGCTTGATATAGAAGGTCCTGAAATGCATCGTCTGAGATGGGCAGGTATATTTGATCAGACACCTATCGGACTGGACAAGGGCACACCCGCACAAGTACTGGAGCACATTCTTAAAAAGAAATGGACCCTGTCTGAAGATGACCGGGATATGATCGTGATGTGGCATAAATTTGAGTATGTGGAAAACGGAAAGGAGAGAGAAATCAACAGCACTCTGGTAGCCATAGGCGATGATGCGGTAAATACTGCCATGTCAAAGACAGTGGGACTGCCGGTAGGGATAGCCACACGCCTGATCCTGGAAGGAAAAATCAGCGAAAAGGGGGTACAGATACCTATCCAAAAAGGAATTTATGACCCTATTCTTACCGAGCTTTCCGGCCTGGGCTTTGAAATGATGGAGGAGCAGAGGAAGTAGTTATTGGGTTATTAGTTATTAGTGATCTCAGTGGCTCTCCGTGGTTCCCTCCGTTTTCTCTGTGGTTAAACATTTGACTACCTGGATATTAAACCTAAAACTCACGTTAACTTAATAACCATAATTTTTCCTCAGCTGATAACGATCAACAATGGACACACAAAATCTTCTTTTTTGGTTCCGGCTTGGGGGTCTGCAGAACGCCTTAATAACTCAATTACCCAGTAACTCAATAACTATCGGCAAAGTACTAAAACCGGCCGAACTTAAGGGTAAGAAAGTAGTTCATGTTCTCAAAATCACCGGAGCTGGCAAAGTCCAGGTCGAGGTCCTGTGTGAAACGCTTGCTCATACCCAGCGCTATTCTGAAGTGCCGTGCTATGTTGATCTCTACCGCTACTCCAGGCTCTACATACCAGAATACATCATCGTCAATGATCTCTTCATCTTCAGGTTCGTTATCCTCCCAATCGTCATGAAATCCAAGCCAGCCGGCTCCCGCAGCTACGGGAAAGGTAACGTGCACTATTTCATTGGAAAACAAAATAGGCTCCAGGAACATCCCACCATATCCTCCCAGCAGTACGGCATCTCTGTCAGGCAGCAGGTTTTCAAATTCTGCAGTGGGGATGAGTCCATGCCCTTCCAGCCCTATGGCCAGGGTCCGGTTGATGATCCATCCTCCCCGGAAACCTGCCATGATAATGGTCTCATTCTGAAAATCGGAGGAACGAAAGGAGACTGCGCCAAAACCACCGGAATGGTATCCGTTGCCGGTCAGGGTTTTTATCCGGCCACGATGACGGTATTTTGTTTTTTTATGCTTTACGTAGGTGACCTCATCGTCATTTTCATCCTGCGCCCATCCCGGGCAGGCGGCAAACAGGGTAATAAGAATGGTGGTAAATAAAGTTTTCATATTATTTGAGTCTTTGCTGTAAAGACATCTTTGTTTGAAACAGGTTTCCACAACTTGTAAAAAATTGTTATAGGTTGATGATCCTACCGGGTTTGAATTGGCGGCTTTGATATTGAGTTTGGCATTGCAGATCGTGTTGTATGGTTTGTTCATGTTGCCGGTTGCCAGTAAACCGGTTAGGGATAAAGCCACCGCATATAACAAACGGCTACGGATGTGAACTGGTTAAAACCAGGATAGGTTAAGCACATAACCAGGCAACAAGAATCATGGCACACAAGAAAAAAGGAATACGCACGCCGACTTTCATGCAAACCGGATCCAATAAGCTTCATAAAATTTAGCCAGAAGCCAGAAGTTGAACATTATTCCAGCTTCAAACTTCTGACTTCCGGCTTCCGACTCCCCGGCTTTCGTAGAGAGTTATCCCGATAAAGAAACGAACCTTCCCCAACCACTTAATAACCCATCCCAATACCCTCCATTCATACCAAAAGATTTTTATTTATCCGGGGAAACCCATTAATTGCAGACCTATGTTCGGATGGTTTAAAAAGAAGGATAAAAAGGAGAAGTTACCACAGTTACTGGACTTAAACAACACCCCCCTGCAGGAAGGAGATATTGTAGATGCTCTGCGTTATGAGCTGGGCAAATGCCGGCTGCTTCTTGTCGATGAGGAATATATCTACGAATCTATAGATACCGGAGAGCAGGTGAGCTGGCTTAAGATGATCGATGCTTCCACGGATAATCAAAAGGTGAAGAAGGCGAAGGAGTGACCGGGATTATGGAGGATTATCAGGATAAAACAGGATTGGGGGAATTGGGTAATGATGAAGTTCTCATAGCTTCATGTAGGATCATAGTACTAGGGTATGGATGATTTGTAAGCCTCTTCTGCATTATAGCCAATATAAATTTAGGTCCGGGCGATGAAAGTAGCGTCTTTTGAGTTTAACCGGGCGGCGCCTATGCCGTTTCAGGTCATTGGCACTACTCATGCTCGACCAGTTCCGTCTCATCATTCATAGCTCATAGTCCCTTGCAGGAGATCTGAGGAGGTGTAATGCCCCAACGAGCACTGTCACTTCTTTTTCCTGCGGTGGAATGATCTTTACGAGCGTTTCCACCATTCTCCGGTGCGTTTTGGTAATTCCCACGTGCGTTTTTATGATTCCCACATGCGGTGGAAGGGTTCGGGGATGCGTTTTTGTCATTGATGCCAGCGGTGGAGTGATTACCCGATGCGTTTTAGTGGTTTTTTAGTGCGGTGGAATGATTCTTTTATGCCCTGCAACGATTCTGTACCGCGGTTTAGTGATCCTGTACCACGTTTCAATGTTACAATCCTGGCTGGTGTAAAATTATGATGGGTTAAGTGATATTTTTCTTTGATTCCGGCATTCGGGTCAAATAAAAGGTAAGAAGCAATGCCTTACAGCATGGGGTAGATTTGTTTAGGTTAAAAGAATTTTAATTATTTGCTATAAATATATTAAGTTTTTGATCTTACGCCAATATGGAGCGTGTTTTTACAGGATCATAGGGGTATTTTGAGTAGTGTCGTTGAAAGCCGCATGACAAATGCTAAATCGTTGTCACGGTTCGTTCATTCAGTCTCGTTGTAAACGAGAACGATTAAGTTTAGGTAACCATCTTTAGTGTATCACTATTTTTTGGATTCCCTGATTCTCCTCCTGCGATCTTCGTAATATTTCAAGACCTGTTCGGACGTCATTCCTTCCAACTCCTTATCGATCTTATTCCGAATATCCCTCATCATTTTTACGGCATCGAAAGTTTTTTCCGTTTTTATGTTCGTTTTCATTTTAATATCTCTCTTGAATATCTCTCTTGGTGTTCTTATCTCTATCGGTTTATACCCTTTCTTCAAATTTACTGCGTTGTAAAGTCTTATTTTATCAAGGTTTACAATATGTTTAAAGTTCCAACTCACAAGAATATCGATGTTATTTACTGTGGCTGTGGCAATGTGTTGGCAATCTACCAGACTCTTAAGTCCAACTATCTGTTCTTTTATGTATTCCCTTGAAAGAAGTTCAGATTCCTCATCAAATGTTAATTCAATTATTCTTGCCCGGGTAAGCTGTTTAAAAAATGCAATAACCTCTGTTGGTGCTCCTATCAATTCACCCTCCAGCAGGTCAGAAACTGCAATTTCAAAATAACCATCCTGTACCTGTTGGAAAAAGAGTTCCGTCCAAAATTTAAACTCCTCATTTGTTTATCAACAATAAAGTGTTGATAAACAAAGATTTAAAACGATTTTAAGGATCGACTAATTATATATATCAATAAGAAGTTATACATAGCAGATCAATCAAAAATACTTTCAGTAATGCTTCTTCCGCTGTATAAACTCCACCCAAAATCTGCGATTGTGTAAACCACCCCAATTGGGGCTACAGCACGGGAATTTGCAGCTGTATTAAAGTAGGTAAATCAAAAAAATCAATGGAAGAATGGCGATTACTATAAAGAATAGGGAGTTAATAATTGTCAGAACTGAAGCATTTTCATACTTTTTTATAATTTTTGAAACTCTATTTTTATTTAAATAAACATAACAAAGAATCATCAATCCAATAATTAATGGAGCATAGTAGTATTTACTGCGACTACTGTCGTGATTAAAGGATTGTGAGAAATCAAATAATTCTAAATGCCTTAGAAATACTAATACAAAGAGTAAGTTGGAAATCATGACGAAAACAGAAAATGTCACTGCTCCGTCACGGACATCATCAGCTCCAACTCTTTTTAAGAACTTATAAATGAATATAAATATAAATTCATACGGGTTCATATTAATCAAAAATACTTTCCGTTATACTTCTTCCGCTGTAGAGACTCCATCCAAAATCTGCGATTGTATAGACAACCCCAATCGGCGCTACTACTGCGTTAACACCTGGAATTACAGATCCTCCGGAAATAATTCCATTGATTATTAGATCCGCTTTGTGTGAATTTTTAAACTGACCATCTAGAGCGGCATCACCCAAAGTTAATAATGCACTTGCGGCGGCAAACTTTCTTCCTAAACTCTTACCTGCCGCTTTGAGCCGCATCCATTCCTTCGGCCCAGCATATAATGGTTTATGAAGAGTAGCAGCAAAATTGGCCGTTGACCATATAGCAGCCTGTTTTTGCGCCTGGCTAATTACCGTGCCCCAAAAATCATGGTCCACCTCACCGGCAAAATCAACCCCTTGACTAGCCATGTTCCGCACAATTCTATGCTCTCCTGCATAAAATATGGCCTCGCCACCAGTAGCAGCAGCGAACCTACTATACGCATCCGCTACACTTAGTGCCCCTCCATCAAACTGGCCGAATAGGCCGAATTCCTGCATTTGAGCTAGGCTTTCTTCGAACAAAAAGTCTTGTTCTACCTGGCTATTACCTAGAAATGCCCATTCGTGTGTATACCCATTATAGTAAGCCCCACTTATACCATTATGCGTCAGGGCTACATTTACGTAGGCCGATAGTGTCTCCCAAGAAGGCGCTCCGGTAAACAATTCTTCTAAAGCCTTATTCAATTGCAATTGCTCATAGCTTGGCCCATACATGCCCATACTGTTCGCATATCCACTACCATAATCGCTAAAGGACCCATTACCAAATCCATCTGCATCATGGGTCCGCTCATAGTGGAACATGACATGGTTTCTAAGCATGATCTCGTCGTACACCGAACGACCCCGGCCATAGTCTCCCATAGGATCATTGTAGTAGATCGGATCGTTGTTCGCAAATTGATACGGGGTCTGGCTACCAAATTGATCAGCCAATGGATCAATGCCATTGAACCTCCCCAGTGCCGGATCATACTGCCGGTAAAAGGTTTCATAATTACCCGTCTGCTCGTTCAGCTCCGAGCCCTGGTTGTAAAGGTAGTTATTTTTCAGATCTGTTACCCGCATCCACGAGGAAGAGAACTGAAGGCCGAAGGGGTAATAGTCCGTACACTGCACCACCGGGCTTTCATGGATTGTCACTTCGAGATCGTCATAATATACCTCGGCGTTGCTTTCGTTGGTAAGGTATACATACACAAACCCTTCTACGGGAGATACCGGCGCCGGTTGCATCTGCATGAGCATGGCTGCGCCTGTGGCGGCATCGTCCATCGCCCAGTGACCATACTGGGCCACGTTCATGTCTTTGTCAAAAATGATGTAGTTCAGGTAGGCCGCCACCTCGTTGTTACTGGGTGACTGTACCCCAAAACCGCCCATGGCAGGGTTGATAGCGTTATCAAAACTGTTATAGATCGCCTGTTCTGAGGTATTACCACCGTCTGCGCCTCCGAATATACCGGCTACGGCTGCAATAAGTGCAGTAGTATTGACTGTTGAGCTTCCATCGCCGTTACCATAGAACCCCTGAACGCTCATATCGATGACATCACCGGGGTATACGGGTATGCTGATCCCCGGCCCGTCCACCGTACCCGGCAGCAGCCGGTATACCTGGTTGTGTGAAGTGGCAGATAGGTGCGTGGGACGATCACCGGCGGATAAATTGCTGAACAGGGCATCATCCTGCTGCTCCCATGCCTCCGTTTCCATGGTGGCACGGAAGGTGTGAATGCCCGGATCTGCCGTATAGATCAGCCGGATATTGCCCAAATGGTCAGTGTAGGCATACTGGTAATTAAACGAACCATCGGAAGGCGTATATACGATCCGCCCCTCAGCGTGGGAAAGGAACTGTAAAACATCATTCTCATACACGGCTCCCGCGAGATAGTCCGTAGTGGTGATCAGGGAATTGTTCTCATAAAGTTCCCTTGCCCGCTGTATGCCATCCGCACTGTAAATATATTTTAATGTTCTACCGTCGTTGAAAACAACCTCGGCAGGTTTATTCAGAATATTGTAGGTAATGCTGGTGATCCCCTTGTGCACGTCGCTGGCCAGGTTGCCATTGACATCATAGGCATAGGTGGTACCGGAGGCATTGTCTGTAAAGCCCTCCGCCGTATTGCCGGTGTCATGTACGGCGGTCACCTGATTACCGCTGTAGCTGTAGGTCAGGTCATCAAGAGACATGGCCCCACCCATGGGGTCAGGAGCCTGACGGGTCAGGTTTTCTATGTTACCATTGGTATCATAGCCGATGGCCGTCACGGCATGATGCTGGGCGTTTTGGGTGAACCCTGCCCCTGATCCATATCCTGCCTTGGTTATACGATCAGCCCTGTCATATTCATAGGCGTAGGCATTGGTTTGGCTATTCGCCACAAGATTGTTTTTCCACTTCATGGCGGTGATGTTACCATTATGCGCAGGGGTTTGCCCCAGGGCAGCCAGCGATCCATTATAGAGCAGTTCCATACCGAACAACCGGCCGGCGGGCAACTGGTCAGGGTCATTGATACTTTTCAGCCAGCCTCTGATCGTATAGGCGTAATCCACAGCCTGAAAGTAGCTGCCACCCGGGGCGGACTGGTGCAGGTTTTTTGCAGATAGCTGATCAAACTCATTATAGGTATAGGCGGCAAGGGTTACGGGTGCCGCTCCATTCACACTGTGAGTGATCTCCAGTAGACGACCGGCATGATCGTAGCTCATTTCCTGATGCACCGTTACTCCGTTTTGCACACTCTGCGTAGCCAGTACCTGCCCGCTGAAATCGTACACTACGGTTGCCTTGTCCGTGGAGCCCTTATGGTTATCCGCATGCGTCTGTATCACCCGGCCATAGTCATCATAAAAGACCGCGCTGTACAGCCACTGGTTTGTATCCAGCATGCGGACCCCTCCACCCGTGGCACGCCCACGTACGCGGTTGAAAGCGGCGGTTTCCTGACCGGCCAGTTGAGTATTGTCATAGCTGTAGTCCGCCGTACCGTCCCTGTCAAAGTCATAATGATCGTAATAGCTGACCTGAAGTACCTGCAGCCCGGAAGTCGGAAAAGCCTGATTGGTATATCCCTGATACGTCGCATTGGCAGCCGCCTCCTCATACCATAGATCAGTACCATCATAATCCAGCGCATCGAATAATCCCTGTACCGCCACACGTGTAGTTTGTGTATTGTTGGTATAAATACCTGAATAAACGGGTCGCTCCAGCCGGTCATGCTTGGAGAAGAACCATTGGTTATGCTGCCGTAGCAGACCATCCTGGGTCAGCACAGGCCGGTCCAGGGGATCATATACGATATATTCCACCGCCTTACCGGGTACTTTTCTTTCGACAAGCCTTCCCTTATCATCATATACATAAGTATAGATGAGATCCGCTACGGTTGAACTGTTGGCGTCAAGAGTACTTCCTGAACCCAGCAGTTCAACTGCCTTGGGTGGCAGGGTGTACAACAGTCTGCCCAGCTTGTCATGGATCATGTAGGTGTCCAGATACTGCCCGGCATCGGACTCTACCTTTTTGAGTATGGTCAGACCCTCACTGTCAGTATAGGTAATTACTTCATGATCATTTTCATCGGTCACCGTATTTTTGAACAGGGCATATGCGGCATAATAGCCGCTGGTGGTTCCGTCGGCCTTCCAGTAGCGAACTTCATCTGCCACATTATATCCATAGTCATAACGGACAGTGTGCCCGCCACCGGGCTGCCAGTCAGCACCGGGTGCCCCCTGTTCGATAACCCTTTGTAAGGGGGAAGATTCATACAGCGTTTGCGCATAAGGGGTCTCCCCCGGATAGTGTGAAGTATAAAAAGCTGTTTGTCCGGCTGATGCATTGCCGTAGTATTCACTACCTGTGGTGGTAAATGGTAGCCAGGCCCTTGTTACACGACCAAAGGCATCATAGGCCATAAACGATACCACATCCTTCCCTGAGGCGCTGGCCTCTTCTGCTACTTGCTGGACATCACGTCCCAAACCATCATAATATGTTCGCTGCACCACTTTCTCACCCTGTGCCACCGTCAGCCCATCCACGGAAAGAGGGTCTGTACGGGGTACTTTTACCTGTGTCACCTGCGTATAGTTCTCACCATTATGGTCTGGCTCCTGAGCGAACCATTTGACACGGAAGGGCGCCGAGTAGCCCTGAGTACCCAGGAAGTTGACTACCGCCCGGTACAGCCGGTCTCCATCCAGTTGGCTGAATGTAATGGTACTGGAAGTGCTCGATACAGTACGCCATCGCCATCGGTCTGAGACGTGGCTATAGCTGTAATGCTGCCAACGAAGGATCTCTCCCTGATATCCCTCCAAACGCAGTGTGCCACTACCACCGTCAATTACCATGTCGTCACCCGTGATGTACCCTTCAAAACCGGTCTGATTGACCGTTACCTGTGCCGTAGCTGACCAGATCGAGGGACAACTGCCATTGGTGATCCGTGCCCTGAAGTCCGTGCTTCTGTCCAGGCTGGTAAACGGCAGGTCCGTGACCCCGGCAGAAGAGGATACATCCTGCCATGAGCCACCGTAGGCTCTCTTTTGCCATTTTGTAACCTGACCGGTATGGCTGCTGAGTTTCACCTGTCCACTGGCTGATCCCCAGAATTCTCCCCTTGAGGGCGCTATGGAACCTGCCAGAGACGAACTACTGATGCTGACTGTTTTGGTATTGGAATACAAAGTCCCGCAACTGCCAAAGAATGCCACCCGGTACTGGTAGCCATTGAGGGCAGGTTCACTCAGGTTATCCCCTGTAGGCTGAGAGTCGATATGCACAAAGCCCGAGCCGGTGTTGCGCTGCCATGCTTTCAGAACGCCCTGCGACGAACCGGAAAGAGTGAGATTCACCGTGCCGGACTGACAGAATTCGGTATTCCCTGAAAGCATTCCTGCCGTTATGCTGTTATGCACTGAGATCGTTACGGTGTTGGAATACAACGAGCCACAGTTTGAAGTAACCCTTCTCCGATAGTAGGTTCGTTGGGTGATCGTACCTGGTGGGTCATAACCGGCTCCGGTGTTGGTCCCGGAGGCTGGGGTCCAGTTTGTATTGTTATAGGAAACCTGCCATTGATAAGTATAGCTGCCGGACCCGCCAGAAGGAAGGGACTGACTGCTGATCAGTGGCGCTGCGCTGCCTGGACATACGGTTCGGTTACCGCTGATGGATCCCGCCGTTGGGCTATTGTACACTGAGATCGTTACTGTATTGGAATGCCGGGAGCGGCAGTTTGAGGTGACCCTTCTCCTATAGTAGGTTTGCTGTGTGATCGTACCTGGCGGATCATAGCTGGCTCCGGTGTTGGTCCCCGGAGCCGGGGTCCAGTTTGTATTGTTGTAGGAAACCTGCCACTGATAAGTATAGCTGCCGGACCCGCCGGTAGGGAGAGACTGACTGCTGATCAGCGGCGCTGCAACGCCTGGACATGCCGTTTGGTTACCACCAATGGACCCGGCTGTCAGGTTGCTGTATACTGAGATCGTTACTGTATTGGAATACAGGGAGCCGCATGAGAAGACCTTTCTCCTATAGTAGGTTCGCTGCGTAACAGCCCCGGACGGATCATAGCTGGCTCCCATGTTGGCCCCCGGGGCCAGGGTCCAGTTCATATTATCGTAGGAAACCTGCCATTGAAAAAGATAAGTGCCGGTACCCCCGGTAGGAAGAGACTGACTACTGATCTGTGGTGATGCGTCACCGGTACATACCGTTTGGTTACCACCAATGGATCCGCCGGCTGTTAAGGTATTGTACACTGAGATCGTCACCGTATTGGAATACAACGAGCCACAGTTTGAGGTGACCTTTCTCCGGTAGTAGGTTCGTTGTGTAATAGTCCCTGGCGGATTATAGCTGGACCCTGTATTGGTCCCTGAGGCTGGGGTCCAGCTCGTATTGTTGTAGGAAACCTGCCACTGATAAGTATAACTGCCGGACCCACCGGCAGGGAGGGACTGACTTCTGATCAGTGGCGCTGCACTGCCTGAACATACGGTTCGGCTGCCGCTGATGGATCCGGCTGTCATGCCTGGATAATAGGTTACGGATACTCCAACCTTTGAGCTCCAGTAATACGCCCCATTGGTTTTCGCTACTAAATAGTAGGTACCAGAGGCACTAACCTGGTAGGTTGAAGATGAATTTGACGTTGAATTGCCGTTAATATTGGTACCCTGCCAGTACCATGTAACACCGGATGGGGGTGTACCCCTCGTCAGGGTACGGGTGCCACATACATTACTGGAAACAGTAGGTGTGGCAGGACGGGCAGGTCTACTAGAAATAATGATCACCTGTTTATCGGCAACAGTAGCGCCACCCCACGAGGATATCATTTTCAACTCACCGTTTCCGGGTGTGTCCCAAACTACCGTAGCCCAGTAGTGTGTTCCATTATAGGAATCACTGGTGATAGTACCTCCGGTGATTTCCCATGTTCCTCCCAGTATATTGACGCCAATATCAAAAGTGTATGTGTAATTTCTTCCTACAAGAGGTGTTCCATCGCCACTCAAAGTCACCGGCTCCCACGCCTTTGCACCAGAGCACAAAAAAAAGAGTATGGAGATTAGTGTTAGTTCTTTCATTTATTGAGGGTTAGGGATGGAACAATAAGGATCGCTTTGAAATATACGAATGGAAATACCGGCCTCTCCGATTCTTTCACCACTGGCATTTTTGACTCTACATCTGTATAGACGGTTCTGCCGGTAGTTACTGATTTTTATAATGGAAGAATTACCGGTAAGCAATGTTTCCTGTCCACCGTTCAAATTAGAGGCTGCCCATTCAAAGGTATGGCCCACTGGTGAATTCGTAACCGTCGCCTTCAGTGTCAGACGATCCGTATCCGTGCTACAGCCGGGATTAGCCAAACGTGGGGTGGGCTGACAGGCATCAATACGGGTACCAAAGTTGGAGCATATCTCTATGGTAACAGGCCTTTCACTCACTCTTATGCGCTTATCCACCCATTTGGTTTCACCGGAATAGGTTATTTCAAGCCTTACAACATATGGGCCTTCCAGATTAAAGGTCAGTCCAACCGTAGGATCAGTAGTGACTATCGGGGTCCCAAAATTTGCCTGATCGATCTCTTTATAAGACCACTTGTATGAGGCAGCGCCAGGAAATGAAGATGGTGTAGCTAAAAAATCGATACTTTCACCAACATACCGCTCTGACGAATAAGTCATCCCCGGATGCCAGAGACTTCTGTCACCCTTTTGACTATAGGTCTGTTTTTGACGGATATGACCGGCATGATCCCGGATATAGCTGAGGCGCCCCAGATCATCATAAACATAGCTATTGGTCTGACCATTGGTAGTTTCTGCCAGTTTAAGCCCACCAGATCCGTACAGGTGGTGACTTACCCCGGCATGATACGGGGCTATCAGAATATCGTCAATGATCAGGGCTGCACTACTTTGCATACTTACATCGACTGCATCGGACAAGCCGGAAAGGTCAACTTCCTGTTCGTAATATTGCCAGTCTGCCCGTATACTGACCGGGCATGTAACGTTGACTGGTGGATTTGTACCATCCGAAAAAACAAGTTGCAGATTGCTGTTTTGATCACTTTTATACCAGAAGGAAAGAACATAATCATTTTGTACTTTGGTCAAAGTTCCTGAAAGGCTGTGCAATGATCCCGACTGAAAGTCGAGGGCGGAGCCGGCTATTCTCCCATTGGTCAGGGGGGGCCCCGTCCAGTTAGTCTCCACGTATTGAAGCTCAAAATCGCTGCTGTGTTCAAAATCAGTAAAAAGAACCTCATCTGCCAATGCACCTGATATTGAGGTTTTTAAGAACCCAGGCGCATCGTAGTGAGATCCCGCTTTGCTTTGCCTGGTGGACTTTATACTCTGCGGGATATTATTCTTATGAAAATCGGCGAATTCACTGTAATCCTTGAAATTGTTCTGATCAAACAGGAAAGTAGAACCCGAGCCATTCGACACACCGGAGGGCACAAAAGTATTGAGGGCCACAGGCTTATCCAGTACATACTCCCTGACCAGGTGGATCTGATCATCGGTAGATCCATACTCAAAAAGACCCACAGACCCACCCGATATGGTTTCATCCGTTCCATCTGTAACAACAGAGAGCCTTTCTATGGGCAGGCTTAACATGTTGTACAGCTGCATTTTCGTTAGCGCCCGGGACATGGCATCCCTGTTGGCCCATGGTGAAGTGGGCACATAGTCCTGCGGATAGGTGAATCTTTCTTCAAACTTCTTCCCGTTATCAAGGATGGTCTCCTGTCGTGTCAGATAGTGGTGGGAGGAACTTTCGTAGGAATAATTTACCGTAGTAGACCTCCGGGCTACGGAATTTGTATAGGTGCGCTCTATCGACTGTGTTCTGGCCACCCTCGATCCCACAAAGTATTCATAGGGTTGATACATGAAAAAAGGGAGATTGGCTTCAACCCATGATGTACCCTGGTCAAATGTGACCTGATAGCGTTGCGGATTTACATAACGGTCGAATGTGATCCCCTGAACAATAGTGTAAGGAGTTTCAAAACTGTAGGAGTAATGATAGCTTTTGACAGGAGAACCTGTCTCATCGTAATAGTATTCCGATTCCGGCAGGCCCTGTCTTCTGTAATTGGATAACGTTCCATGGGGAAATTTAAAGGTGCCCTGCAGATCCGGTATAGGTTGGCAATCAAATTGCGAAGCAAATTCAGGTGCTTCCCGGGCAATCCATGTATTTCCTGCCTTCCACTCATTGTGTTGAGAAACCCCATGATAAACCGGTATGCTATAGTTAATGACATGGGTACCCCCTGGCACATTGGAAGTCACCCGGCTGTAGGCCAGCGCCGGGCCCGACGCACCGGGACCGATATCCCGTTTCGTCCTCACCAGCAGTCGTTTAAAGACCTCTTCTTCCGGTAATCCGGCCATATCCTTGAAATAGGTAATATTGCCCGTTACCGGATGTTCGTGAAAATTAAGCTGGAAGGCATACTGTGGCTTGTACAGCAGTCTTCCACTTGAATTTCCGGCATCATCTTCATAACTGTATTTTTCAACAACAGTCTCTGCCATAGGGTCTGCACTGTATCTTTCGACCTTTTTTACCCTGAGCCCTCCTCCATATACATTCATTCCAGCAAGTTGATCATAATAGCTATTGGGCTCATAGGTAATATCATGGATACCACCGTTAGGGGTTGTGATCCTTTTTAAACTACCGGCTGTGAGCAGCGACATATCAGCTTTCGCATACTTGCCGTCAAGTACAAAGAAGTCACCGGTGTATCCCGGTATAGGATAGTAGCGCATTCTGTCTTCGGTAGGTAAGTCCGGGTAAACAAACAGCCGCACGGGCTGACCGGAATTGAATGTTCCTCCATAGAAACCATAGGGATCGGCCAGGTCCGGGTTCCTTTCAGTTATATAGGCGCTCTTGTTCTCAAGGTCTACGCCGTAGTATTCAAAAAAATAGGAGCCTGCCTCACTGAGCTCGGACCCCGTGGTCATTGACCTCAGATAAATATGGCTGAACCTGTCCTCAAAACCATTCTGTTTGATGGTGGCATAGTCAAATACTATTCTTCTGACCAGTTTCTCATCCTCCCCGGACACATCGTATATGTGTACCCAGTTAAGTATGGAGAAACCAAGATCATAGTCGCCCTGCGGTAGTATTATTTGATTGTTCAACAACTCCACACGATGGGTTTTCGTCCGGATCGCCTGGACCTGTTTCGGGGTAGGAACTTTTATTTCGATCTGGTCCTGCCCATGTAAGGTGTACTCCTGC
Source organism: Flammeovirgaceae bacterium BBD 1991-12 (assembly GCA_001657315.1). Classification (GTDB taxonomy): domain Bacteria; phylum Bacteroidota; class Bacteroidia; order Cytophagales; family Cyclobacteriaceae; genus Fulvivirga. The sequence continues at coordinate 25,366 of LYSV01000047.1, forward strand.
TGATCAGGATCGTACAGGAACACATCATTTTTTATTTCCTCTTTCCCGAGGGGTAGTAATGGAAAAGTGCCCGTGTGATTGGGGGGAGTGGGTTGCGGAGTATACCATGGTATCGGGTCGTGAGATCCATAGTCAAACGTGATCTCATGGTGGGAGGGTGATTTAATTCTTAACAGGTGCCAGAGTGTGGGAGCTTTCAAGGACGTGACTGTATTATAGAAATAATGGCTCCTGGACAGAAAAGAAGGGGGGTCGTTTCCGGCAGTTGTATTCCAATAGGTATTGTTAGGTTCGCCAAAATGATATTCTACCCCGCGGTCATTAACTACAACAAACCCCGTAATAAGTCCATCTTCATCCAGCGAGTGGGTCACCTTATAGTTCTCATCGGAGAAAAACCGGATGGAACCGTCGTTAGCAAAAACAAAGCTTCCTGTCAGGCCACGCACATTGATGGTATAAATGTCCGGTTCTGTATCCCGCCGCACTGAAGCGTCATCAAAACCACCAAGTGAGTGCAGAAATGAAAATGTACTATGCTCATTCGTACAGTTGCTCAGGTCATTGGCGGTGGGAGGGTTAAACGATCCGATAAGGCTATGGGTACCATCTACCAGCCAACCTTTTCTAAGATCATCCGAATAATCATCAGGAAATCCACGGATCTCACGGGTGATCGTACCCACAGCAGTGGTGTTCCATCCTACACCTAATCTGCCACTGGCATCGGCCACTTTTATCCCCTGCCCTGCATAGGATATGGATAACGGGTAGGAAAGATCACCGCTCTGTACCGTCCAGAATGGGACATCGATCAACGCGGCACCCGTGTAGGTATCTACACCGATCAAACTCTGTCCGTTAGAAGTGAAGCAAACAAATAGAAACAATGGAATGAGGGTGAGGGGAGGAGTTCTGAATAGCATTAGACGTTGTTGGTTGAAAGATTAATTTTCATCAACCTCATTTAAATCGCCAAACCTCCGGGCTAACCACTCTTTTACCAGACAACTAAATAACTATGATGAAAATAAAAATGATTTAGATTTCGCATTAAAGTTATAAATATTTAGATAAGTTTATTTACCCGGGTAAATAAAAATAATGATCAACGTCATGTTTCTGTTGGTTATAATACTATTATGACATAGGTCCTCTGAACAACAGTGGCTTATCTAATGAAATACAGGATCACAACTGTCACTGTAGCAGCATAAAATCTGAGAAATAATAAATTGGAACTCCAGGAGTTTATCAAATAAAAGACGAATCAGTCACCCCTTAATTTTTCATTTTGATTCTCCCCTCCTATACTATAACTTTGCGCCAATTTGTGCATGAGTCATTCATCCATTCTAATCATAATCACTACTAAATGCCAAGAGACAGAAGTATCCGCTCCGTCCTGATCATCGGAAGCGGACCTATTATCATCGGCCAGGCATGCGAATTCGACTATTCAGGATCACAGGCCGCACGTTCATTGAGAGAAGAAGGTATAGAAGTCACACTGATCAATTCGAACCCTGCCACGATCATGACCGATCCGGTCACCGCTGATAATGTTTACCTAAAACCTCTGACAAGAAAATCGATCAAGGAGATCCTTGAAAAACACAACATTGATGCTGTTCTACCCACCATGGGCGGACAGACGGCCCTTAATCTCGCCATTGATTGTGATAAGGCCGGACTATGGGACCACTACGGTGTCAGGATCATCGGGGTGGACATCAATGCTATAGAAACCACGGAAGACCGCGAAAAATTCAGGCTGAAAATGCATGAAATCGGAGTCGGGGTCTGTAAAGGTGAAACTGCCACTTCCTTTCTGCAGGGAAAGGAAATAGCCCAGGAGATAGGCTTCCCGTTGGTGATCCGGCCTTCCTTCACATTGGGAGGCTCTGGTGGCAGCTTTGTTAATCACCCGGATGAATTTGAAAAGGCCCTCACCCACGGGCTGCATACTTCACCTATCCATGAAGTGCTGGTGGAGCAGAGCATCATGGGTTGGAAAGAGTACGAGCTTGAGTTACTACGTGACAACCTCGGTAATATCATCATCATCTGCTCCATTGAGAATTTTGATCCGATGGGCGTTCATACAGGTGATTCCATTACTGTGGCTCCCGCCATGACGCTGCCGGACACCGTCTACCAGGAAATGCGGAATCTGGCCAAGCGGATGATGAACGGTATCGGTATGTTCGCAGGAGGCTGTAACGTGCAGTTTGCCGTGAACCCGGAAACAGATGATATCATTGGCATAGAGATCAACCCAAGGGTATCACGATCGTCAGCACTGGCTTCCAAGGCCACAGGGTATCCCATAGCCAAAATAGCCGCCAAGCTGGCCATAGGGTACAATCTGGACGAGCTGAAGAATGCCATCACCGGCACTACTTCTGCATTTTTCGAACCCGCCATAGACTACGTTATTGTAAAAGTACCGCGCTGGAACTTTGATAAATTCGAAGGATCCAACCGTAAGCTGGGATTATCCATGAAGTCCGTGGGTGAGGCCATGGGCATTGGCAGGAATTTCCAGGAGGCCCTGCAGAAAGCCTGTCAGTCGCTGGAGATCAAGCGTAACGGACTGGGAGCGGACGGCAGGGAGTTGACCAAGCAGGAGGAATTGCTGGAGAGCCTGGAGCACCCCAGCTGGAACCGGCTGTTCCATATCTATGACGCCTTCAAGCTGGGCATTCCATTCAAGACGATCCAGAAACTCACCAAAATTGACAAATGGTTCCTTAACCAGATAGAGGAGCTCATCCTGCTGGAAAAGGAGATCTCCAAATATGACATAGATACTATCCCTGAGTCTTTGCTGAGGACAGCCAAGGAAAAAGGTTATGCGGACCGGCAGCTCGGTCACCTGCTGAACTGCTGGGAAAGTGAAGTGCACAAAAAACGTAATGAGCTCGGTATTACAAGGGCATATAAGCTCGTGGATACCTGTGCCGCTGAGTTTGAAGCACAGACTCCCTATTACTATTCCACCTTTGACAAGGAAAACGAGTCCATCGTCAGCGACCGGAAAAAGATAGTGGTACTGGGCTCCGGACCCAACAGGATAGGTCAGGGAATAGAATTTGACTACTCCTGTGTACATGGTATACTGGCAGCGAAGGAGTGCGGCTATGAGACCATTATGATCAACTGTAACCCGGAAACGGTCTCCACTGATTTTGATGTGGCAGACAAACTCTACTTCGAGCCGGTATTCTGGGAACACATTTATGACATCATAGAACATGAAAAGCCGGAAGGGGTTATTGTACAACTGGGAGGACAAACAGCGCTCAAGCTGGCAGAAAAGCTGGATAAGTATGGCATTAAGATCATAGGCACCGCGTTCGAAGCGCTGGATCTGGCGGAAGACCGGGGTAGCTTTTCCACTCTCCTGAAGGAAAACAACATTCCTTATCCTCAATTCGGCGTAGCTGAGGATGCCGATACTGCTATTGAGTTATCAAAGGACATCGGATTTCCTCTGCTGGTAAGACCATCCTATGTTTTGGGAGGTCAGAGCATGAAGATCGTCATCAACGAGCAGGAACTGGAATCACATATCGTAGAGATCCTAAAAAGTATTCCTGGCAACAAAGTCTTGCTCGATCACTTCCTGGACGGAGCCATAGAGGCAGAGGCTGATGCCATTTGTGACGGAGAAAATATCTACATCATCGGGATCATGCAGCATATTGAACCTGCCGGTATCCACTCCGGAGATTCCTACGCTGTGCTCCCACCCTACAATCTGGGTGACCTTGTGGTCAAGCAGATCGAGACCTATACAAAAAAGATAGCTTTGGCGCTCAGGACCGTGGGATTGATCAACATTCAGTTTGCCATAAAAGATGATAAAGTGTACATCATTGAGGCCAACCCACGGGCTTCGCGCACGGTACCCTTTATCTGTAAGGCCTATGAAGAACCCTATGTAAACTATGCTGTGAAGGTAATGCTGGGAGAAAATAAAGTGACTGATTTTAATTTCAAGCCCAAAAAACATGGTTATGCCATAAAGGAGCCGGTGTTCTCCTTTCACAAATTCCCCAATGTGAACAAGGAGCTGGGGCCGGAAATGAAATCCACCGGCGAAGCCATCTATTTCATTGATGACCTAATGGACGACTACTTTATGAAAATATACTCCGAACGAAACCTATACCTGAGTAAGTAAGTTATATACATTGTATGCTAAAGTTTCTGGTATTCATAGTTCTTTTCAGCTACATCATATTCAAGGGTTTGGGTATGCTGTTCCGTCTTTTAAGTGGAACCTCCGGCAATGTGAAGCAGCAGCCCCATGGCTACGATGGCTATCAGACCAGAAAACCACGGGATGGGAATGTAAATATTGACTACATGCCTGAAAAGGATGGAAAGTCCCGGAAAAAAGGTTTCAGAGGAGGAGAATATGTGGACTATGAAGAAGTAAATTAATCTTTTTACAACAACATTAAAACAAGGCCTCTTCCTTTCCGGGAGGGGCCTGTTCATTTAAACAATATGATCAATCTTGACTTTCACAAATATCAGGCGACAGGAAATGATTTCATTCTGGTGGACAACAGAAATGAAGAATTCCAGCCCTCGTTGTCACAGATCCGCTATCTCTGCGATAGAAAATTTGGCATAGGGTCCGATGGACTCATCCTTATACAGGAGCATCCGGAGTATGATTTTGAAATGGTCTTCTACAATCCTGACGGTAGCCAGAGCCTGTGCGGAAATGGCAGCCGCTGTGCAGTAGCTTTTGCCAGATCCCTTGATCTCATGAAAAGCTCACAGGCGGAGTTTCTTGCCTACGATGGTCCGCATATGGCAGAAATACTGGCAGATGACCAGGTAAAACTGAAAATGGCAGACGTACAAAATGTCAGGTTGCTGGAGGATGGTATGTTTGTTGATACCGGATCACCACATATGATCAAATATGTAGCAAATGTAAAAAATTACCGTGTTTTTGAAGAAGGCAGGGCTATTCGTAACGGCGGACTTTTCAAGGAGTCCGGTGTGAATGTCAACTTTGCAGAGGTGACCGGTGATCAGGAGATATTTGTGCGAACGTATGAGCGAGGCGTAGAGGATGAGACGCTTTCCTGTGGCACAGGAGTTACAGCTGCTGCCATCTCTGCCAGCCACAAGGATCTGGACAGCCCGATAAGTGTGCATACACGTGGCGGCGACCTGCAGGTGGAGTATAAGAAGCGTTCGCTTGACCATTACACAGATATCTACCTTATCGGACCGGCCATAGCTGTATTTGAAGGCCATATCAGGCTGGCTGACGAAATGTAGCCAAAGCATCCTCTTTCCTCACAGGTCGAAAATGCCTGAAGCAGGCGACCGGAAAGGTGTGCATACAAAGAGCACATAGCCACTGCGGCTGAAAAATATTACGGTGATAGTTTTAATGAAAAACGGCTTAACTTTAAACGCCTAATTGACCAGACTGAACTGCAGACAAGATGTTAAAACTCATAGCGAAAGTATTCGGCACTAAATCTGAAAAGGACATCAAACGATTGATGCCCCTCGTGGAAAAGATAAATCAGGAGTATGCCGGCCTTAGTGACATCAGCGATGATGAGCTCAGAGAAAAGACCCAATCCGTACAAGACACGATCAATGAGGAGTTAAAAGCCATTGATGAGCAAATAGCTGTACTTCATCAAAAAATTGCCGATAATCCGGATCTCGATATCAACGAAAAGGAAACCGTTTTCACCGAGATTGACAAACTGGAGGAGGACCGCAACAAGGAGCTTGAAAAAGTGCTGATGAAGGTACTACCTCTTGCGTTTGCCATCGTAAAGGAAACAGCCCGCAGGTTTAAGGAAAACGGGAAGCTGGTGGTAACGGCTACTATGCAGGATAAGGTATTTGCCGCAGACAAGCCCCACGTAGAGATAACGGGTGAAACCGCAACATGGCACAACCAGTGGATGGCAGCAGGTACGGAAATAACCTGGGAAATGTTACACTACGATGTTCAGCTCATTGGAGGCATAGTGCTGCACGAAGGCAAAATAGCGGAAATGGCCACGGGAGAAGGAAAAACACTTGTAGCTACCCTGCCCGCTTTTCTCAATGCCCTGGCAAAGCGTGGTGTTCACATCGTTACTGTAAACGATTATCTGGCAAGACGCGATAGCGAATGGATGGCGCCGATTTTCGAATTCCACGGACTCACGATCGACTGTATCGACAAGCACGATCCCAACTCCGACGCACGGCGGAAAGCCTATCTGGCTGACATTACCTACGGTACCAATAATGAATTTGGTTTCGACTATCTGCGTGACAATATGGCCCGTGACCCGGAAGAACTGGTGCAGCGCAAGCACCATTATGCTATGGTGGATGAGGTGGATTCAGTGCTTATTGATGAGGCCCGTACACCGCTCATTATTTCAGGACCTATTCCCAAGGGCGACGAACATGAGTTTTACGATCTTAAGCCAAGGATCTCCAAACTGGTGGAAGCCCAGAAAAAACTTGTACAGCAATTTCTGTCCGAGTCCAAGAAACTGATCGGTGATAACAATGAAAAAGAAGGGGGGCTCCCGCTTTTCAGGGTTTACCGAGGACTCCCCAAGCACAAACCACTAATAAAATACCTCAGCGAAACGGGTATACGCCAGGTCCTTCAGAAAACCGAGAACTTCTATCTGCAGGACAACCAGAAAATGATGCCCGAGGCCGATGAGCCGCTGTACTTCACGATCGATGAAAAGCACAACAGCATAGAGCTTACAGAAAAGGGCATCGACCTGATCACCAATGAGGGTGAGGATCCCAATTTCTTTATTCTTCCGGATATTGGTACCGAGGTGGCCTCGCTGGAAAAAGATGAAGAACTGAGTGATGACGAGAAAGTGCAAAAGAAAGACGAACTGATCAGGGATTACTCTGTGAAGTCACAGCGCATACACTCGGTTAACCAGCTACTCAAGGCCTATACACTCTTTGAAAAAGATACGGAATACATACTGGTAGACGGGAAAGTCAAGATCGTGGATGAGCAGACGGGTCGTGTGATGGAAGGACGCCGGTACTCCGATGGCCTGCATCAGGCTATTGAGGCCAAGGAAAATGTGAAGGTGGAAGATGCCACACAAACGTACGCCACCATTACCCTGCAGAACTATTTCAGAATGTATCACAAGCTGGCCGGTATGACGGGTACGGCGGAAACGGAAGCCGGCGAATTCTGGGAGATCTATAAGCTGGATGTGGTCGTTATCCCCACCAACAGACCCATATCAAGGAACGATGACCAGGACATGGTATACAAAACCATGCGTGAAAAGTTCAACGCCGTGGTGGAGGAGATTGTGAGGCTGACAGGAGAAGGAAGGCCGGTACTGGTAGGTACCACGTCAGTAGAGATCTCGGAGCTGCTGAGCCGTATGCTTAACATACGAAAGATCAACCACCAGGTACTGAATGCCAAGCAGCACCAGCGGGAGGCCGAAGTAGTAGCTGAAGCCGGTAAACCCGGCACCGTAACCATTGCCACCAACATGGCCGGACGGGGTACGGACATCAAACTGACAAAAGAATCCAAAGAGGCCGGTGGATTGGCCATTATAGGTACAGAACGGCATGAATCCCGGCGGGTGGACAGGCAGTTGCGAGGTAGGTCCGGCCGGCAGGGAGACCCCGGTTCTTCTCAGTTCTTTGTCTCCCTGGAAGATAACCTGATGCGTATGTTCATGCCAGAGCGTATAGCTAAGATCATGGACCGGCTGGGACTGCAGGAAGGGGAAGTGATCTCCCATTCCATGGTGACCAAGTCGATAGAACGGGCGCAGAAAAAGGTGGAGGAGAACAACTTCGGCATCCGCAAGCGGCTACTGGAGTATGATGATGTGATGAACTCTCAGCGTGAGGTGATATACACACGCAGGAGAAACGCCCTGTACGGTGAAAGGCTGCAGCTCGATATTATGAACATGCTGTTCGACACCTGCGAAGATATCATTCTGAATACCAAAGGTGCAGAGAACTATGAAAGCTTCAAGCTTACTGTGCTGGGTGTACTGGGGATCGATTATGAGATCAACAAAACGGAGTTTGAGGCCATCGATGCTCAGGTGCTGACTGAGAAGCTGTATGACGAAGCCTTTGCACACTACAAAAGGAAGAACCTGGCAATAGCAGAAAAATCACTCCCCATCATAAAGGACATCGAAGAAACCCGTGGAGGTACCATTGAGAATATTCTGGTTCCCTTCACCGATGGAAAAAAACAGATAGGGGTGGCAGCCAACCTGAAGAAGGCTGTGGCAACAGAAAACAGGGAACTGATCAATGCCATGGAAAAGATGGTCACCCTGGCCATCATCGACCAACTCTGGAAGGATCACCTGCGGGAGATGGACGACCTGAAACAGAGTGTGCAAAACGCCGTGTATGAGCAGAAAGACCCCTTGCTGATCTACAAGTTTGAGGGCTTCGAACTTTTCAAGCGGTTCATCGCCAAGGTTAATGAGGATACCATATCATTCCTGATAAAGGCCGACCTGCCCGTTAGGGAGTCCAGCGAGGTTCAGGAGGCCAGAATACAACGACGGCAGAAGCTTCGTGAGCAAAAGGACGAGTCGAGATCTCTGCTGAGCGGTGGCGAAAGACCTCAGGCCAACAGACCCCCTGTAGAAAAGACCATGCCTATCAAATCGGAAAAAACCGTGGGACGCAATGAAAGGGTGACGGTTCAGTACATGGACGGTACGGTAAAAAAGGATGTCAAGTATAAAGTAGTGGAGGAAGATATCAAGAGTAATAAATGTGTAATGATCGAAAACAATCAATGATAAGATCAGGCTACTTATTTCTAATTGTCTATGGGGTGGTATTGGCTTGTTCACCGGGTGGGATACCCACCAGCTCTGATACGGAAAGGTACAGGGAAGACCTGTCCTATCTCAGGCCTACCTATGCTCAGCAAGAAGACTCAGTAAATAATGACCTCCCCGCAGAGGTAAAAGACTACAGTGATGTCGAACCACAGTACGATGTGACCCGTGAGCTGAATACCATACTGGACAGTATCGATGTACTGAGAAAAAATGTACGATATGTGGATGGATTTACCATACAGGTATACTCAGGTTATGACAGTGAAGAAGCCACTATTGCCAGAGGGAAGGTCTATGCCATCCTTCCAGACTCGGCGCCCTCACTGAAATTTGAAGAGCCTAACTTTAAAGTGAAGGTAGGCCGGTACTATTCAAAGCTGGAGGCGCAAAGGGACTATTCTCTTCTGAGGGTGAAATTTCCCTCTGCCCTGATCATTCCCCAGCGGGTTTATATAAAATAACACCTTGAAAGAAAAGATCCATCAGTTAGCCAGAGAGAACGCCAGGGATATCATTGCTATCCGCAGGCATCTGCATGCTCACCCTGAACTTTCCTATCAGGAACATAAAACGGCTGCCTATGTGGCAGAACAGCTCAAGGCGATCAACATCACACCCACCGTAGGAGTGGCAGATACAGGCCTTACCGCCCTGATTGAAGGAAAAACCCCTTCAAAAAAGGTGGTAGCCTTAAGAGCTGATCTCGATGCGCTGCCTATTAAGGAAGCCAATGAAGTACCCTACAAGTCCAAAAATGAAGGTGTGATGCACGCATGTGGTCATGATGTTCACACCTCTTCCCTGCTGGGTACAGCCAGAATACTTCAGGCCCTGAAAGATGAATTTGAAGGCACGGTAAAGCTTATCTTTCAGCCAGGCGAGGAACAAAATCCCGGGGGCGCCTCACTCATGATCAAGGCAGGAGCCCTTGAAAACCCAAGGCCTGCTGCCATCCTGGGGCAGCACGTAATGCCGTTGATCCCTGCCGGAAAGGTAGGGTTCCGGTCAGGGATGTACATGGCAAGTGCTGATGAGATCTACATCACGATCAAAGGTAAGGGCGGCCATGGAGCCGCTCCTGAGTTCACCATAGATCCTGTGTTGATCGCCTCTCATGTAGTAGTAGCCCTGCAGCAGGTGATCAGCAGAAATGCCAGCCCGAAAACTCCGACGGTACTTACGTTTGGAAAGGTGGAGGCCAATGGAGCTACCAATATCATTCCTCAGGAGGTGACACTGGCTGGTACCTTTCGGGCCATGGATGAAGAATGGAGGGAAAAGGCTCATGGCATCATCATTAACATGGTCCGTAGCCTTGCACAATCCATGGGCGGCGATTGTGATATAGAGATCGATAAGGGGTATCCCTACCTGGAAAATGATCCTGCTCTGACCGCCATGTCGAAAGCTGCGGCCGAAGAGTACCTGAGCAAGGAAAACGTAATAGACCTCGACCTGACCATGGGCGCTGAG
>LYSV01000047.1:35746-85196 GCA_001657315.1 Flammeovirgaceae bacterium BBD 1991-12
CGGCTGGGTACCAGAAATGAGCAAAAGGGTATCACTTCCTACGTTCACACACCTACATTTGACATTGACGAAGATGCCCTTGAGGTGGGCAGTGGAATGATGGCCTGGCTTGCTTTGGATCAGCTGGGACGATGATGGTTGGTTGATCAGTTTACGTTAGCGACTGGTATAAATCCAGAGTTTATAAGCCAAGTGGAGTTTCATAAAATGATGAGGCTGATCCTTCCGAATGTTCCTTTTACATTTTAAACAAAACAACAAATGACGAAGTCACATGATTTTTTTTCATTTATATCGAAACATAAACTGTAATGGAATTGAAATTAAATTTAAACTACGACCAGATTTTAAAGCTAATACATCAGTTACCTCAGGATAAATTCGAAAAATTAGCTACTACATTACAGTCTGAGCTAAGGCTTCAAAGGAAAGCTTCAAAGGACAAGCTCAAAAAGCTCATTTTGGCTGCACCTACCTGGAATGATCGTCAACTGAAACAATTTGAGGAATCCAGAGCATTTATCAACAGTTCGAGATTAGGATGATACTGTTGGATTCCTCGATTCTCATAGATCGATCTCGCTGATTTACTGATAGGAGCTACTGCTGTTACACATCAACTTCCAATTGCTACATTAAACAGAAAACACTTCGAACGGGTACGAGGTATTGAAATAGTATAGTTTTACTAAAATGACAGTTTTTATAAAGCTGAATTGATCATCATTATCTGTTTGCAAATCACCAAAACGGATACAGCAGATCTTATCTTTTACTCACAATCCAAAATTCCTTTTTGGTTATATGAGCATATCATAAACATTAATTTATTGTTAAATAAGCTTTGTGCTCGTGCACTTTATTAAAAAAAGCTTGTTCTTTCCCTTTAAATTTTATTTCTTTGATGCAGATCATGGCTATAGTAGATTACCCTTCCACCAAATTTGAAAAGCTGAAAGTAACCGTATTCGGTACCGGCAGCGAAGCCTCCATAGAAATTGCAAGGGAGATTGCAGAACTTATTCAACTCAGACAAAAGAAAGGGGGGAAAGCCGTTCTCGGGCTTGCCACCGGAGCTACCCCGATAGGCGTCTACAAGGAACTGGTCAGGCTCCACCGGGAAGAGGGGCTAAGCTTTGAAAACGTGATCACATTCAATCTGGATGAATACTACCCCATTGGTCCGGAGTCCGTTCAAAGCTATGACTTTTACATGCGTCATCATCTCTTCAATCACATCGATATACCAAAGGAAAATATCCATATTCCACAAGGTGATATCCCTGAGGGTCTTGTACATGATCATTGTATGGAGTACGAGCGAAAAATTGATGATGCGGGTGGGATTGACATTCAGATACTTGGCATAGGCCGTACGGGACACATTGGTTTTAATGAGCCCGGATCACCTCATAATTCGGAAACAAGGCTTGTTAAGCTTGACCCTGTGACCATCAGTGATGCCAAGAGGGAGTTTATAAAAGAAGAGTTTGTACCACGCAGGGCCATGACGATGGGTATAAGAAGCATATTCAAGGCCCGGGATATTTACCTGCTGGCGTGGGGTGAGCGAAAGGCAGAGGTAGTTCGCAAGGCTGTTGAGGGTGAGATCACGGATGAAATACCTGCTTCCTTTCTGCAAAATCATCCCAATGTACATATTGTGCTCGACAAGTGGGCCAGCGAAGAGCTGAGCAGGTTTAAAACCCCATGGCTTACCGGACTATGTGAGTGGGACAACAAGCTTACAAAAAGGGCTGTGATATGGTTGAGTCAGAAGCTGAAAAAGCCTGTCTTAAAACTGACTGACGAAGACTATAAGGGAAATGAACTGGGGGAGCTGATCCCCTATCCGGAGGCCTCTCAGGAGCTCAATGTCCGTATCTTTAATGAACTTCAGCATACCATTACGGGCTGGCCGGGAGGTAAACCCGGAACAGATGACACGCACCGACCGGAAAGAGCCCTGCCTGCTCAAAAACGCGTTATTATCTTTAGCCCACACCCTGATGATGATGTGATCTCAATGGGCGGTACCCTGCTCAAACTGGTAGAACAGGGACATGAGGTTCATCTGGCCTATCAAACTTCAGGAAACAATGCTGTCTTTGATGATGATGCCCTGCGATTTGCACAATTCGCCAGTGACATTGCTGAGGCGCTATCACCTGATGACATCGAGTTAAGCAAACTGTATAAATCCATAGATGAGGTCCTTGTAGCCAAAAAACAGGGTGAGCATGATCCACAGATCATAAAGCTGATCAAGGGGCTGATCCGAAAGGGCGAGGCCTCCGCTGCCGGCAGATACTGTGGTGTTGCTGAAAAGAACATCCATTTTCTGAATCTACCCTTTTACAATATACCTGAGCTGGATGAACGGGCGATCTCCGATAAGGATATTGATGTCATCCTCTCATTGATCAGGGAAATAAAACCTCACCAGATCTTCGCGGCCGGTGATCTTAAAGACCCACATGGAACACATAAGCTCTGTCTGGATACCATATTCTCCGCGCTGAATAAAGCAAAATCGGATGAATGGACCAAAGACTGCTATCTCTGGCTTTACCGGGGCGCATGGCATGAATGGAAAGCTGAAGAGATCGAAATGGCCGTCCCCCTCAGCCCGATTGATGTCATGAAAAAAAGAAGGGCTATATTCAAACATCAGTCCCAGAAAGACACCCCCGTTTTTCCGGGGGAAGACAAACGCGAGTTCTGGCAAAGGGCAGAAGACAGGAACCAACAGACTGCCCGGATCTATGACCTATTGGGCCTTACCGAATACGAAGGGATGGAAGCCTTTGTCCGCTATCACTTTTAACACCCTACCGGATACCGGCTCTGTACAGGATATCAATCCGCAAGACGGATCATTTAAAATTGTTTATTGATCATCTGGAAGTTACTTTTACATTTATGGAAGAAAGGAATTACACAATCAGGGATATTTCAAGATTGGCCAAAGTTTCCAGGGGTACAGTAGACCGTGTGATCCATAAAAGAGGAAAGGTATCTCCGGAGGCCATTGAAAAAGTGACCAAAGTACTCAAGGAGATCAACTACAAGCCAAACCTGCTTGCCCGATCTTTAAAATCCCACAAACACAACCGAATAGCAGCTATCATACCGCATTACCAGGAAGACAGCTACTGGCAAAAATGTGTCAATGGTATTAAAAAGGGTGAGGAGGAATTCAAAGCGTTTGGAGGCACCATCAATTACTATACCTATGACAAAACAAAGGCTGATTACGAACAGGCATTTGACAAGGTACTGAAGGATAAACCCGACGCTGTGCTGGTAGCCCCTATCTACTACCGGGAATCACTGCCACTCTTCAGGAAACTCGAAGATCTTGATATCCCCTATGTGCTGATCAATACCCCTATTGAAAATGCCAACTATAAAAGTTTTATCGGACAGGATTACTGGAAGAGTGGCAGGGTGGCAGCACAGTTAATGGACCTGCTCCTACCGGGAAAGGGGGATGTCCTGATCATACACGTAGAAGAGGATTTTGAAAATTCTACTCACCTTCACCGCAAGGAAGAGGGCTTCCGGAGCTATTTTACAGAAAAGAATAAAAACAGGACCATACATACCTTTACACTACACGGTGAACCTCCGGATTTTTCTCCCCTTCAGGACGCCATAGCCAGTGCCCGGGGTATGTTTATCACAACATCAAAGGCTTCCGTACTGCGAAGATACGTGGAGAATGAGGCCATCAGAATTGTAGGGTATGATCTCACTCCGGAAAATATTGAATTCCTGAAGAACGGCAAGATCGATATGCTCATCCACCAGAATCCACATCAGCAGGCTTATGATGGGATCTCTTTTCTTTCAGAGTTATTACTATATAAAAAGGAGCCTGAGTACCGCAAGCTCCTACCAATTGATATCGTGACCTCCGAGAATGTAGACTGCTACCTGTAACAAGGCTAACCTAATCAATCAAAGATCCGGATAGATCGCTTTGGCCGGATAAAGATTTTTGAACAGCTCCTTCCTTGCCTTCAGGCCTTCAAAGAAGAAATATACTTCCCCCTGGATGTTGTTATCCCTGTGTGTATAGATCATATCCGCCAGGAATTCCTCGTTAGGCACATAGCTACCTACCTGAAGTAGTATCCCCGGGAAAAAGCGTTCCAGTTTGTCATTATTGATCAGTACCAGCTGGCTCTCCAGAAGCCCGCGATAAACACCGATCCCCTGATCATCCCGGCGATATAACTGTGGACTGGCGGAGTCAGTATAGCCATTGTTAAGCCAGGTGGTATAATCCTGCAGGTACTCCCTGCGCCCGAAGGTCATAGGGTGGGGACCGTGCATGACCAGGATCTGCGGATCCAGCGCCTTCATCTCATCATATAACGTCTGCGAATAATCATTGATCTTATCCACACGCCACTGTATCCAGTTGTCTTCTCTGAAATCTGCGGGCGGTTCGGCGCCACCATGTTCAGTTTTATACAAATTCACGGTATAATCGTCATATCCCGCTTCTACGGGCATCGCCGGCAACCGGTCATCTCCCTGCACCCCATAGATATCGTAATCCTGCACCACCTCCTTGAACAGATCCGTCATGAACTGCTGTACATCCGGAAGCAGACCGTTCATCCAGTAGAAGTTGTTTTTTTCTACAATATTGCCCTGATTGTCGCGTGCTGCCCAATCAGGGTTGTCGTTCAGCAGCTGACCCGGCTGGCCAAACTGAGAGGCAAAACCATATTCAAACCACGCCACCACCTTGATGTCCGTACCCTTTTCTGTATTGACCGCATTGGTTTCCTCAATCAACTCCTGTAAAGGATCACGTCCCACATTGCCATACACAGGATCGATCCGGGTACCTGTGACAGCTTCTGCCACATCACTGTCAAAAAGTGTTAACCCTTTATTCCAAACCACCATAAAGATGGTATTCATGTTCAATTCTTCCACCAGTTCCACCGCAGCCCGGATATCCGCACGGGAATTGAGCGCATTGCTGGCTACATTGGTCAGCCAAACTCCTCGAACGCCCTTGTCCTGTGGGTAGAATGCCACTTCTACGCTGTATTCGCGAACATCTCCGTTTTCCGCCGTTACAGTGATCTTTCCACCCGTGGAAAGATCGATCTTCTGAGCCACCGGTGGGTCAGCTGAAGCCTCATCCGAGAGGATGTAATCGAAGGAAAGCGCTGTCAGATCGGTACCAAACGGAACGTGAAAGGCAACATTGTTGGTACTTTGATCGATAGCTCCAACGGCCTTATTCTCCGATATACGGATATGCCTCAATTCATTTTCATTACTCTTTCCCACACTTACCACCACAGTGTAGAGACGCTTGGTACCATCCTCAGCCGTAACTGTATAGATCTGAGGGGTGCTGAAATCAGCCGGCTGACCTGAAGGTGGATCAATACCTGCCTTGTCCGAGATACCGATTGTCGGTGTCAGGGATTTCAACGAGCTGCCAAAGGGAACCTCTGCCGTGACCACAGCATTGGCCTCATCAATGGCAGCGGTGACATCGGGCTCAAATTCTTCAAATACAAAAGACAGAATTTCCTTACCAGATGAAGCTTCTTCATTCACCACTACGGTATATGCCTTTTTTGTACCATCTTCCGCTGTCACGGTGTAGATCACGCTGTTAGTGAAATCCTGAGGCTGGCCTGAGGGCGGGTCAACCGTGGCTTTTTCAGAAATTGTAATGGCCGGCACCAGGGTGGTGAGCGAGGTTCCTGAGGGAACAGTGGCTGTGATGAGTGTATTTTCATTGTCTATAGAGGCCGCCACATCGGGTTCCAGTTCATCAAACACAAAAGATATGATATCCTTTTCGGATGATCTGGTTGTATCATCATCATCTCCACAACCTGTTGCCATCAGGCCCAGTCCTGCAAGTAAAACAATTATTCCTGACAGCTTCATTGACTTATTTATCGACTTTAGTAGCATATCCAACAACTCAGGTTGAAATAAATTTATATTTGACCAGCGCCTGATTAGTGATCAGGCAGTAAATATCCACTTCGGCTTCCGAGATCTTGTTAACCGTGATCCCACCACTGGCATCAATGTTATCCACGGCTCCGGTCATAAAGTTTTCCGTGAAAAATATATCATCGGTAGTTACATTGGCCAACCCATTGGTGATGTCCATTACCATAAAACGACTCTCAACATTGCTGCGCGGAAATACTGCTGCTATAAACGTTCTGGATCCCAGTGTGAACATTTCGAACTGATTGGTAAATCCATCGAAGAGTGTACGGGTGAGGTTGGGAAGGCGATCGATAAACGCTCCGTCCTTATCAACGTGTGTAAATTCGATCTCATTGGCGCAAACGTAAAGATCCTCCTCACCGGTTGTACCCAAAGCATATACATGGGGACGCGAACCGAATTTGCCCAGCGTAGGAAGCCCTCCTATGCTAATGATATCTGGCGTAGGATTAAGTACTCCCCCGGTCACTTTCCATCGGAAAACTGTATTTCCGCGGTCGGTAGGTGGCAGGAACTTACGGCCAAAAGCGGTATAAATGACTGCCTCTCCTTCAATATCCCCTATTACTGTGAAGCTATCACCCATACGGTATTCGGTATTGGGAAACTCAAGGTAAACACTGGGACTGGCATTGTTGTCATCCCAAAGGTATATTTTAAAAGGTGCATTGGCGCCGTTTTCGGATTCTACCGCATTGCACGCCAGTATTTTACCATCACTGCTTACCTCTACGTCGGAGATCTTTACCGCTCCCCCTTCAATGATGTTGTCCGGGTCGGGCAAAGTACCCAGATCGGCCCCGTTATCAGGATCGATCAATCGGACCTTGTCATTATTATTGGCTACGTAAAGCATGCCATTGCCATAACCCAGCCCTCTCTCACCATTTTCAGTAAACCATGATGGAATGTTGCCTTTTCCCTCCCGTTGTTCCCATATAGGGTCTGAAAGGGATAGCCCCAGAGGCACAAAGTTTGTTTCAACTGTCCATACCTTGGATACTCCGCTCTGAGAAGTAACGGTATATTGCACAGGATTATCCGGATCGGAAAAGTCCCGTGCCTGATCCGTGGCGGGGTCAATGGTAGAATTTTTTGATATTTCAATAAGCGGTGTAATACCGGAAATGTCGGTACCTTCTGTCACATCTATTTTAATGATCTTTGTGGCCTTATTGATCAGTCCCACACGAGGTGGTGCCAGATCAGGGAACTCGAACCGCTCGATATCACTTTTCCTGAAAATGAGCTCTCCTTCCTGAAAGTCATCATCTTCACAGGAAACCACGGCGATTCCCATTGTCAGTAACATCAACAGAAAGTATTTGATCCGGTTAGCCATAATTAAATGTGATTGTATTTTTCTTCACCATAGGAGGGGATGCCTGTGACACCCCCTCCAAACAACCTTATGAATCATCCTTTGCCTATATCCACGGTGATATCGTAAACACCCACACCAAAATTGGTGACTAAACCCACGAGTGTAACAGTTTTACCATCCTGGGACACGACAAAATCCACACCGCCGGTTCCATTGAAATTGGTATCAATACCTCCGTTCACTGTGAAGACTACCTCATAATAATCACTTTCCGAGGCATTTGCCAGTCCGTCAGTAACATCAATAAGGATCAACCTGCCTACGGTGGCATTATTGGTTGCAGTGAATTCAGTACTCATCCCGGCGATCACTTTGCGGCCATCTACCTCAAAGTAGCCCAGATCCAATACAAAGCTTCCCAACCATGGTTTGGCTGTGATCAGATCTGCATTCAGCTCATCTTTTTTGGTACCATCCTGGCCGTACACGGCTATTGCCCTGCCTGTACCTGTAATGAGGATATCTGAATTGGCATCACTTGAAAGTGGCCATACATCGGGGGCATTGCCCATAACTTCGTCTCCTTCCAGATCTATAATGGCAGGATTGGTACCGGATCCGGTAAATGTGCCACCACTGATCTCAAATTTCAATACTTTGTCATTCTGTGTTCCAAATCCACCACCAGGAACATAAACCAACGCATTTCCTGTAACATCCCCTATGACGGTCAGGTTTTCTCCCAACCTAAGTCCTGCCGCGCCTACATAGCCGAACAAAAGCTCCTGATCAGAATCCTTATCAGCCCACTTATATACATTCCATGGGTTAGCGTCGTCTGTCACCCGCAGATTTGAGGCCACAATCACACCATTATCATCCGTGTGCGTACCCAACAGGAAGAGATTTCCTGAGGCAAAATTCTGCTTTCCGTTAATAAACTCAAGGTCAGGATTTTCTGCATCACCCGCTACACCTGCCGATACATCTGAGCCATCAGCAGCACTCATCACCCTTATCTTGTCATTGTTGTTATGTACATAAACATAATCCCCATGAATAGCAACATCACGATCGTTATTGGCAGTGAACCATTCAGGCAACCCTTCATTAGCCAATGTTTTTTCCCATTTAGGCGTAATCACCAGGGTGAAGGTCGGTACTGTCACTGTTACGGTCCAAACTTTTTGAGTAGTACCGTCTTCTGCAGTTACCGTGTATTCCACAGGGTTTGTAAAATCCTGCTCAACACCTGAAGCAGGAGCGATGTTGGCACTTGCCGAAATCTCAATAGTCGGTGTAAGGGCTGACTTATCCGTACCGTCCGGCATATCTACCACAACAGTTCCGGCTCCGGAATCTATGGTACCGCTCACTCCGTCTATAGTGAAACCCGTGATCTCGGCTTCGGTGCTCAATACGGGAGTGTTGACAGTTACGGTCCATGTTTTTTGGGTCGTTCCGTCTTCCGCCGTTACGGTATAGTCCACGGGATTGGTAAAATCCTGAGCTACGCCCGATGCAGGAGCTACGGAGGCCCCGGTAGAAACGGCTATGGCAGGGGTAAGGCTGGTTACATCGGTCACTTCGGTAAAGTCCACAGTTATAGTCCCTGCGCTTGCATTGATGGTACCGTTTACGCTATTGATCACGAAACTGGTGATCTCTGCCGCGTTGCTCAATGTTGGACCGTCATCATCATCGCCACAGGAGCTTATGAAAAAGAGGCTCATCAACGCTGCGATGAACATGACATTCCTGGTAATAGATTTCATAGTCTGGTGAATTTTAAGTTAAATTTTCAGATTTGTTCAGCTGACCGATCATCAGTTTAAAGTGGTTTCTGATTATCGGTTTCTTCATTTACATCCCACCACATGCGGGTGGTCAACAGGTCTGGTCCCTGCTGTTGTACAGCCTGATCATATCCCTCTCTGTTCAGGGATTGCAGGATAGCAGGATACTTCGCCCTCACGGGCACTTTCCCGCCTGTTTCACTTTCTTGTGGGGTTGCGATCTCGTATACCACCGGATAGCCCGTGCGTCTGTACTCGGACCAGGCCTCAAAGCCGTTGTTAAAAAGCGCCAGCCATTTCTGTGAGATGATCTGTTCCATTGCCATGGCCGGATCATAGGCTATATCCGTTTGCTCTATGTATGTATCTATGGCATCGTCGTCCGTGATCTCATATTGCTCCATAGATGCTCTTATACCCAGCTCATAGTGCTCACCTGCATTTCCGGGTCCCCAGCCTTTCAATGCCGCTTCAGCCTCAAGGAATTTCACTTCACTGTACAGCATCAGATCTATCGGATAATCCTCACGCGCAACGAAAATCCCGTCCTTGGAAAAATCATCAATATCAATGGCATCGATCTCCCCTATGCTCAGGCCATTGGTAAGGCCTGTAAATTCTCCGGTATTGGCAGCAGGATCAGCATATACCGGCAGTCTCGGGTCATCATAATCTGTGAGCCACTCCATGATCAACCGGCTCATACGATACTCCTGGGTGAAGATCCGGCTCAATACACTGATCGGGTTCTTGTTGTCAATGACCACATCGGAACCACCAAACGTTATCAGTCGGGCTGATTCATCGTTGCTGGTGATGATCATACCCTCGTTCAGTACTTCGCGCACATGCTGTTCCGCCAGCGCAGGCTCTACATCGGATATCCTCATGGCGAGCCGGAGGCGCAGAGAGTTGGCAAACCGTTCCCATTTGTCAAGATCGTCGTTGTACAGTACATCCGAAGCGTCGAAACGCAGGGAGCTTCCCGTAATGGAGGGGTCAAGCGCTTCTGCCGCTTCCTTCAATTCATTCAGCATATCTTTGTAGATTTCTTCCTGCCGGTCAAAGGCAGGCTTGGCGTTGCCCGTGAAGGCACCGAAATATGGCACATCGCCAAAAAAATCCGTCATGCGATGCATCATGAACACCTTCCATATCCGGGCAATGGCTGTCTGATTGATCTTTTGGGGGTCTTCCTGGGTAAGTGATATGATCTGGTTCGTGTTGGTACCCGGCTCAGTATAGACCCAATTGTAGTAGGCAGTGGCCCAGTCATCACGATGTATGTAGCGCCCGGTCTCAAAATAATTCACGGAAATGGCATGATACTGCATGAATGTATTGGGAAACAGCTCGTTGGATCGCTGATAAATGTTGTACCGAAGGGCACCGTATACCAGAGCGCGTGTGAGCAGGAAATCCACGTTGATCCGATCCTCGTTCACTGTCCTCGGATTGGTATTCATCTCTTCAAAGTCACTGGTACAGGCATTCAGCACCACAAAAGCGAATAACAGGCAGATTATTTTTTTGAATTTCATCATCAGAGCTCAAGGTTTAAGTTAAATCCCACACTGCGCGTTGATGGAAATGCGTAAGCCTCTATTCCCTGGCTGTTGCCAGCATTGAACGATGCCTCAGGGTCAAAGCCAGGGGTGTTTTTGTGTATGATCCACAGGTTTCTGCCTATGACTGAAAAGCTTACTTTTTTAAAGGGTGTATTGCTGATCCATGATGTGGGAAAATTGAAACCAGCGGTCACTTCCCTAAGCTTCACGAAGCTGGCATCATAAACAAACTCTTCTCCTACGGGGCTGCGTCCTCCTACACGATTCCAGTAATCCTGAGGATCTACGAAAATGTCATTGCGCTCTCCGTTTTCGAATACGCCCTGCGCCAGATATCCACCGGCTTCGGCATACCAGTCCCGCCTGCCCTCCAGTGTATAATCTGCATTACCATTAGCGGCAGCTATGGCATTCGAATAGGAAAATACTTCACCCCCCTGCCTTATATCGACCAGAAAGCTCAAGTAGGCCCTCTTGTAATTGATACGGGAGCCTATTCCCATCAGCCAGTCGGGCTGGAAGTTGCCGATCTTTTTCTCAACCGACTCGCGGACCGGCAGGCCGAACTCATCAATGATCCTTTCTCCGTTTTCATTCCTGCGATAGCTGCTGAGTGCGTAGATATCCCCAAACGGATCACCCACTCGTGCCTGCACCACTACACCCAGCACATCGAACGTCTGTCCCAGAGGAAAGACATCGAGACCGTCCGCCAGTTCCTCTATCTCCGAAACATTGCGGGTAAAGTTTGCATAGGTCTCAACAGTCAGTCCGTTTTTGTCTTCCAGTACTGTCCCGGTGATCCCCAGTTCAACCCCTTTGTTTCGGATCAAACCAGCATTTTGGACCTGATTTCTGAAGCCTGAAGCCGGATCTACAGCCACATTCAGGATCTGATTCCTGGTACCGGCATTGTAATAAGTAAAATCAAGACCCAGCCTGTTCCTGAAGAGTTTCAGCTCGGTACCTGCCTCCCATGATGTGGTCTCTTCAGGCTGCAGGTCCAGCAGAGGCAGAGTAGGTGTGACATTGCCAAAGGTTTGGCCCCCATGACTCAACGGTCCCACAAAGTAGTTGAAGTCCAATGCATAAGGATTGGTGTCATTACCTACCTGTGCCCATGAAACGCGGAGCTTGCCAAAGTCCACAAATCGTGGCAATGTCAGGAAAAAGTCAGTCCAGATAACACTCAGTGCCGCTGAAGGATACAAGTACGACCAATTGTTCGAAGGCAGGGTGGAAGACCAGTCATTGCGAAGGGTCAGGTCCAGGTGTATCCGGTCTTTATGGCTGATCTGCGCGGACCCGAAAAGCGAGTGCACCTCTTTTTCGCTGAATTCATAGTCCGGTATAGGGGCGGTGGCATTGCTGATGGTAAACAGGTCAGGCACGTTCAGTCCTTCTGATCTGTAACCGATCAATTCAGACCTGAAGTACCGGATGTTACCTCCAAGGTTGGCTGTAAAAGCCAAGTCATGTTTGAGAGATGGTGTAATGGTAATGAGAAAATCAGAATTGGTCTCCTCTACTCTGCGCTCAGACAAGGAATAAAAAGCCTTATCACCATTTGTACGGTACACCGTGTTGGTAGCGTTGCGGTTTTCCCTTCTATCATAGTAGTAGTCTATGCCTGAGCGTAGCTGCAGGCTGATCCAATCCGTGAAATCATATTTCAACGAGGCGAAGCTTATGATACGGTCCCGGTCGTCTTCGTTGGTATTCAGGTTCACCGCCCAGTAGGGGTTTTGCCAGTTACCGGCGGTAACATTGTTGATCACCCTTGGCAAAAGGTCGCTGGTCCTGAAGTCCTTAAGATCAGACAGCCGGATATTCCTGGGCATTTCGATGAGGCTTTTCTGAGGGTTATCAGGACTTAGCGCCAGGTTCGGCCGGTTAAATCCTCTTTGTTTGACATAATTGACCTTGGCATCCAGTGACAGCCTTTCGGTCAGTTTGGAATTGGCCCTGAGCGCAAGTGATGTTCTGTTGAATTCACTGTTGGGCTGGATCCCCTCATTTCTGAGATCAGTGATCGAAAAGCGTGCTGTGGTTTTTTCACCACCTCCGATCAACGCAAGGCTGTTGGTAAAAGTGGTGCCGGTACGCCAAAAGTCCCTGATGTTATCTTCCTGAGCAGCATAAGGTACCTGGGCACCGGTCCAGTTCTCCTCTACGACTCCGTCAAACCTGCGGCCCCAGCTACTGATCACGTCAGCATTAAAACCTGCGTCACTGGCCGGTGAGTTACCTTTACTACCCCGGCCGTAGATGTCCTGAAACTCAGGCTGGACAAGTACTTCCTCAAAAGTAAAATTGGAGTTAAAGGAAATACCGATGCCTTTGCGCTGCTCACCGCTTTTGGTGGTGATCATGATCACACCGTTCTGAGCCCGCGAACCATAAAGCGCTGCAGCGGCTGCACCCTTAAGCACGGATACAGATTCTATATCATCAGGATTGATATTGGAAATACCATCTCCAAAATCAATCCCTCCAAATTCGACGCCACCGCCAGTTTGATTATTGATAGGAATACCATCTACGACATACAGGGGATCATTGGCACCAGCCAGAGAGCTGCTTCCGCGAATGACCACCCGGGACGACCCCGCCGGACCGGTAGCAGAACGGCTGATCTGAACCCCTGTGATCTTTCCGGACAGGGCGTTGACCACATTGTTCTCCCGGGCTTCGTCGATCTCATCAGTCCTTACATCCTGTACTGCATAGCCCAGCGATGCTTTATCCCGTTTGATACCAACGGCAGTCACGACAATGGTATTTAAGGTAACAAGGTCCTGGCTGAGGGATACATCAATGGTATTGGTCTCTCCGGTGACCAGTACCTGCTCCGTTACAAAACCGACATAGGAAAAGATCAGCGTAGCTCCAACAGGTACGTTAAGTGTGTAGTTTCCGTCAAGATCAGTGACCGTACCCCGGGTAGCATCCTCCTTAACCGCAACGTTCACACCAATGAGCGGCTCATTGTCAAATGTATCCAGGACCCTACCACTTACAGTGATCATAGTGTCCTGTGAAAAGATCAGATCATCTCCCGTAGTAAATGCCAGCAAAGGGGCATGGGCCAATAGCATGAAAATGATATGCAGAGACATAATATGTACCAACCGGGAGAAATCCTTGTACACCATGATTCTGAAAAGCTCTTTTAGTTTCCCTTGATTTTGGTGACAACCCTTCTACAGCCTACTCTCCAAACTGATCACCGATAAGTGAAGGTATACAATAAAAACCATTTTTCAAAGAAAGTGCACGAACACATTTAAAAAGTGTTCGTGCACTTTATCTAAATCCTGTTTTTGGAGGGTAACCTGAAAGAAGAGCAGGAAGAGGCAGGAAAAACGCCTGAACAGACACGTGATGATCCTGTATGTCTTCGTGTCTTCCCGGCACGGACATTCTTTGAAAAATATATGAAATGACGTGTGTCAATTCACCTCATTCCAGCCTCGATGAAAATGTTCAAACTCCGTTTGCAAGAGGGTGAGTTGACCTATTCAATTGCAAAACCAAAGAAGTTTTGATTTTCAACAGATTACGAACTGACTACGGATACAAGTGAATATGCGGGAGGAGGGGCCTGCCTCCTGTTGTCATAGTAATAACAATGAAAAAAGGTGATGAGAACCTATTTGCTGCGAAACGGCCGGGGAAGCAGTGCCGGCTCCCTGTACCACGTGGCCAGTAGTGTATCAGCCAGCAGGCCGTCATTGGCACGCAAGCCTTCGTAAAAGAAATAAACCTCACCCTGGAAACCTTTCGCACGGTTGTAGGCCACAGCTTCCAGCAGGTACTCAGGAGATATCAGGTAGTTATCCACCTGCATCAATATTCCGGGATAGATCTGCTCCATCAAGGCAGCCGGGATATCCAACGTGTCAGGATGAAGAATATCGACCGTGGTCTTATAACGCTCGAATGAGTAACGATAATTCTGTGGATGAACAAATTCAGAATAGCCCTGACGCATCCATTCGGGCCAATCCTGCAGGTATTCCTGCGTGGACCATGGAAAGATACTGGGAGACCAGGTCACACAAATATCCGGATCCGCCTCTTTTACCGTCTTATATACCTTTCCGGCAAACTCTGTTAGCCGGTCAGCTCTCCAGCGAAGCCATGTTGTGTCTTTAGCATTAGCAGGGGGAGTATTTCCGGTCTCTTCCTGGTACAGTGAGCGGGTGTATTCAGAATAACCCCCTTCACTCGGCTGAGCAGGCAGACGATCATCCCCCTGGATTCCGTCTACTGCATAATTTTCTACCACTTCTCTGATCAAGGCCAGAATGAATTCCTGCACTTCAGGGTGGAACCCGTTCATCCATTCAAAACCGTTTTTGGTCAAAAGCGCTCCTTCTTCATCCCTCGCTGCCCAATGAGGGAATTTTTCAATTAACGACCCGCCACTTTTATGATAGGAAGCTGCAAACCCATATTCAAACCAGGGAACAACCGCCATATTGTAACGATGAGCCACCTCAATAAGCTCCGCCAAAGGGTCACGACCGGCAAAACGCGGATCTATTTTTATACCAAACAAACTGTCCATAACCGCACTGGGGTACAAAGTAAAGGCGTCATTCCATACCACCGGGTAGATCACATTGAAATGATGATCCGAAAGGAAGGTCACAGCCTCTTCAATGGATTCACGGGAATCCAGCACATCACTGGCAACATTGGTCACCCAGACTCCCCGAAGCTCCGTTACCGGACTTTCTTCTGTCGGGGTCTGGCAGCACAAAAGCAATACCATTAATGACAGTACAAGTCCGTACAGGTATGGGTGGTAATTTCGCCGGAACTGTGATGTTATAAACTTCATGCTATTCCTTTTCATTTACAAGTAAACATGGCTATTACTCCTGACTAATGGCTTCATGATCAACTGTGATCATTTCAAGCGGCAATTGATTGAAAGGGTCGTAGATCTTATCTATCAAATACGCCAGTTCTTTTCTCACCAAAGGCTCATCAAGCTGGTCAGTATTTGCATCCGACCATGGTCTGGTCCAGCCCTGCTCCCTGAAGTAGCTCATCGCCTGCCTGAGTATTTCATCATCAAGGCCCATATAATCTGGCGCCTCCTTCATAGCCTGTGGCCGGTTTATGGAGGACCATAAATATTTAATGGTCCATGACCTGCTCAGCATTGGATCATTCTTTGTTTCTTCAGACTTCAGTCTACCATCAGTGGCTATGTGAATAGCGCTGGCGAACTCCGCTCCGGACACCATGCTGTCAGGATAGATCCAGGTCTGATTGGCCCATTGATAGGGCACACCATGTCCTTTGAAGATACCTGTTGCCCCCATCTTCTGAAGAGGCTCGAAATGCCAGTCCGACGGTTGAGTATCTATAAAAGGCAACAGCCAGCACCCCGCCTCCAGAAGCTGGCTTTGTAATTCTCTTACGGGAACTTCTCGTGGCACTATATTCTTTCTTGCTGCCAGCGCTGCGGCTGTGCCTGCCGCCTGGCCGATCAGGATCACACATGGCTGGAGCCGGGTAGAGCCATTGGCGGCATGGCTCACACTAATGTTCTTATCTGCCACCAGCAGTCCATCGATACTTTCAGGCACCAGGCATTCGTAGGGGACGGAAAAAGACGGTATCGCAGGAAAGATCTCTTTAGGCGACCTTTCATTCTGATCATGATGATGGTCGAGGGGATAATCACCCACAGCCACAGCTGTTTTATAATAAGGCCTTGTTGTATCGGCATACGGATCCTGCAGATCGGATACGGTGAGAAAAACCACTCCCTGAAGCCTTCTGCTTTCACGGTGATAAGGAATGAAAGGAAGATTGTCATCTGTGGGGTACTCGTCCTCTGCGATGCCCAAATGGCTATAGCCACCTTCGGTTTGCAGAAAGTAAACACAGTTCAGGGTATGTTCCTTTGCCTTTTCATAAACCCTGAGCCGTTCTTCCCGGGTCATTTCGAGAACGTTGGCATAGAAATCATTGCCTTTGTTTGGCCAGTTGATCATGTATTTATTGCCTGGCAAACGTCCGTATTCCAGCATTTTATCGCAAGAGACCATATTCTCGTCCGGCTGGCTGCACAGTTCGGCACACATACAGTCAAAAACCGACGGGTCATACGACTCAGGCCGCGGGATGGTTTTATCTGTGCCGTAATCCTTGAGAATAGCCACATAGGTTAGATCCTGAACAAAGTCATTGACTTCTTCAGGAGCAAATTCCTCACCGGTCAGTGACTTTGGGTCCTGTCCGGCACGCCAGGCTGCCCCTGAAAGAGCTATGACATCCCCCAGCTCTGTAGCATCTATGACTACCTTTGCATTAACCCGCATCTGCTCACCAGCTTCATTTTGGAAAACGGCTCCTCTCACCGTACTACCTTCCCTGATCACCTCTTCTACCCAATATCCATGCATCCTTCGAAGCGTTTTTTCCTGGTCAGCCATACGTTCCCATATTTGATTCCCCACATGTGGCTCAAACTGGGTATTGCTCACCCATCCGGTGGCTACAGCTTCCGGCCCTCCGTAGTGTTCATAAAGTTTTTGCCGGAATTCTCCCCAGATACCGGAGGGTAATCTGTGATTTCCATCTGTAGCGCTCACCCCGGCGGTAGTGAGCATACCACCTAACCACGGAGTGGATTCCACCAGTATCACATCGGCATAGGACCGGGCTGCCTGGATGGCTGCCGCAGTACCCCCGGTTCCACCACCAATAACAAGCACATCGGTTTCGATAGCTTCCAACGTCGGGCTATTGTTCGAACTACATCCTGAAAACAACGAAACTGTTATCAAAAAGAGGATGAATAAGCATTTTGCAAGTATCTGGTTCATAAGGTATCGGGCTGACGGGTCATAATTATTTTCAATATTCCTTTGTCCCTGATCCTGCTGTGGTCAAAAAATGGGGTCTCAAGGCGCTCTCCATCCAGATACATCTCCCGGATATACTTATTCTCCCTGCTGTTGTTTTCAGTCACTACGCAAAAAGTACCTCCTTCCGGCAGGTGGATGGTCACTTTGTCGAACAGGGGTCTTCCTATGGAGTAAACAGGCTCACCCGGACAGACCTGATAGAAACCGATCGCATTCAACACATACCATGCTGACATCTGTCCGCAATCCTCATTCCCCGGGATCCCGTCCGGTGCAGGATGATACAACGCATGCAGTATCGTATCGATCCGTTCCTGAGTTTTCCACGGCCGGCCAATGAAGTTATAGAGGTGAGCCACATGGTGGCTGGGCTCATTGCCATGGGCATACTGCCCGATGAGCCCGGAAATATCTTCAGGTATCTCTTCACCTTCCAACGTACTGCTGGCACTGAAAAGCTCATCCAGCTTGTCATTGAAGGCATCAGCACCACCGGCCATCCGTATCAGCTCCTTCACATCGTGAGGCACAAACCATGACCACTGCCACGCATTTCCTTCAATAAAATCGCCATAAAAGTCCGATTCGAAAGGGCTGAACGGCTCACGCCAGCTTTGATCTGCCAGTTTTCCCCGCATGAATCCCACGGACGGATCAAAGTAGTTTTTATAGAATTTCGAACGCTGCAAATATTTATCCCTTACCCGATCATTTTGAGCAATGGTGGCTATACGTGAAATACACCAGTCATAATAGGCACACTCCAGGCCGTAGGAAACGGACCAGCTCACGGAATCTGCAGGGATGAACCCCCGTTCTGCAATATATTTAAGATGTGGTGGCAACACCTGCTCACCTCTTGGTTCAACAAACTGAAACTGAGGATGAAAGGTGGAGCTAAAAACGGCTGCCTCCAGGGCCAGATCCATATTGAAGTTGGTCATACCCTTGCCTGCCGCATCTGCCATTAGTGCCACAGCGGGATAACCTACCATGGTACCGGTGTAATTGGATGCCAAAGGCCATTTAGGCAGCACTCCCCCTTCCTCATACTTACGAAGAAGGGAAGTGATCCAGCCTTCTGCCCTTTCCTTATTGATCATGGTCATCAGCGGGAACCACGCGCGAAAGGTATCCCAAAGTGAAAATACCGTATAGTTCGTAAAGCCCGGCTCTGCCTGATGGATCTGCTTGTCCATGCCTCTGTACTTTCCATCTGCATCCTGATGGAGCATAGGCGCGATCATGGTATGGTACAGCGCAGTATAAAAATTACGAAGTAGTGCCTCGTCACCTGATTCCGCTATGATCGAGGACAGCTCCCGTTCCCATGCCGACTCTGCCTGTTGCCTGACCCTGTCAAAGTTCGTATCGGGCACTTCGTCCTCTAGATTTTTTCTGGCGCCCTCCAAACTTACGGGCGAAATACCCACATCTATAACCACCGTGGCAGAGGTATTTTCAGTAAACTCAAGCCATGCTCTCAGATCTTTGCCAGTTATATCTGTGCCTGCCAACCGGTCGATGCCATTTTTTAATGACAACACTTTAAAAGGCGACGAAAACCGAGCATAAAAATATACCTTGTGATCAAATGCCCAGCCCGAAGATGTCCTTTCACCCTGTATGGTCTGATCATCCAAGAACTGTAAGGCACCACCAGTACTTTTGTGCCCCCAGTCAGACTGCAGCAAATGCCCAAGGTCTATCAGGAGCTTTTGCCCACTGGTGTCCGGAAATGTATATCTGTGTACCCCCACCCGTGGTGAAGCTGTAAGCTCAGCAGTAACATCATAGTTTTTTAAGTGTACCCGATAGTAACCGGGTGAAGCGCTCTCAGTTT
Organism: Flammeovirgaceae bacterium BBD 1991-12; assembly: GCA_001657315.1. Classification (GTDB taxonomy): domain Bacteria; phylum Bacteroidota; class Bacteroidia; order Cytophagales; family Cyclobacteriaceae; genus Fulvivirga. The sequence continues at coordinate 55,180 of LYSV01000047.1, forward strand.
CCTTGTCAAAAAAAGCCAGCAGGCTGTCTCTCTCCTCTCCGGTGTAGGGCAGGAACAGGATATCCCCCATATCGCCAATACCTGTACCACTGAGATGAGTGTGTGAGAATCCGTGAATGGTAGAATCAGAATAGTGGTAGCCACTGGAAGCGTCCCAGCCGAAAAGCCGGGTATCAGGACTAAGCTGCACCATGCCGAAGGGAGTGGTGGCACCTGGGAAAGTATGTCCATGTCCCCCTGTCCCGATGAACGGGTCTACATACTGCAGTAAACTTATGTCTGACGGCTCCTGAGTGGCACAGGAGCATAGCGCAACGGCGCCAATGGTTATAAGGGCCCTGGGGATGTTCATGCTGTTTTGATCTGTTGTGCCGGCCGGGAGAGTTTGTCAAATTCCTGCATACACAGGTACAATGCACGAGGTACATGGAAGCACCCTTTCCATTTGCCTCCCTTTAGCTTCAGCAGTACCTGCCCCTGGCGATTGAGATATCCATACCATTCCATTCCTCCCTGTGGATCACGGAAATGCTCCCATGTATAGTCATGCAGTCTTTTGAACCATCTGACACAACGTGGATCTCCTGTAAGGCGGTAGGCTTTACTCAGCGCTACCAGGGCTTCCAGGTGAACCCACCATAGCTTCTGATCCCATTCGAGCTGCTGTGGAGGATGTCCATCCACGTCAAGGAAATAAAAAATACCATCAAATTCCTTATCCCAGCCATATTCAAGCAGGCTCAGACATATATTGACACACTTTTTCAGCAGGATAGAATCTCCTCTTCGCTCCGCCACGTCCATCAAAAACCAACAGGCCTCAATACCATGACCAGGATTGATCAAACGACCGTCAAACGAATCCGACCTGGTGCCATCGTGAAGCACATTTTCGTAGATGATCCCCTTTTTGTCATCCAGGAAATCGTTCATGATCTCATCCAGGCAGTCATCAATCGTCTTTTCGACGGTATCGGACGGAAGGACATTTTCCAGCTCCAGTGAAAGGTTACACAGGATCATGGGAAGTGCAAAGTTCTTCAGGGGCCGGTTTTCCGTGACCTGTTTGTTATATACACCTTTTGGATTGCCCTTTCGTTCAAGTATGCTTTGAAATATCTGCTTTGAACGATGGATAAACCATGATTTTTGCGCAGCCTGACCATACCGGGCATAGGCCATTGCCATGAAACAGTCTGAAAAAATATTATAGGCCTTTACCAGTGGTTGCCCGTTCCTGTCGAGGGCAAAAAAACAATCCCCCTGCTCATCAAAGGCATACTTGTCCAGAAAATCAACACCCAGCCTGGCTATTTCCAGCCATTCAGACCTGGCTTCCAACTGAATAAAAAGCATGGAAAAGGTCCATACCTGTCTGGCCTGAAGCCAGACGAACTTGTCCTGATCGAAAACGTTACCTTCAGCATCGAGGCAGGTGAAATATCCTCCTTTTTCCCAATCGGGTGAATAATGCTGCCAAAAGGGAATGACATCCTCCAGCAATGACTTTCGATAGATATTCGTAAATCTTTTTACTTCTTCCGGATCCATGATAAAACTATTATTGCCGGAGTTTATTCCCCGATGGCGCCACTGCCGGACCATCTTCCCTGACCAGACCGAAATAGTCTTTGTACCGGTTGAACAGGTGACGCGCCTGAGCATAGCTGGAGTTGGGACTCATAAAATGTGAAAATTCAAAGGTGATAACCTTTTCTGCTCCGGCACTGGCTGCGGACTGTAGCTTCATCAGCATTTTATCCCATTTGATAGGCAAAAATTTGATGGGCATGTCACGGTCAAATGACTCGCAATTACTCCAGCACTGAACACCATGTTTAATGGCCAGTTTTTTATTGGTCTCCATATAGTTTTCAATATCATGAAAATCCACGTGACCATCCTGAAAGGCTACAATATCAATAAACTCGCTGGTCTTACCCAAAATCTCATCCCAGTCTCTTTCATGCTGGCGGAGTGATATGGCTTCTGACTTGTAAAGCTCTTTATCTGCGGCATTTACAGCTTTTTCACCATCAATGTAAGGAGAGATCAACACGGAAAGATCGGCCACCTCCTTGCAGTGCTTCCCCAACCGGGCGTACAGGTCTGCGATACCCGGCACATTGCGATTGATCTCATGAGAAATATACCATCCCTGAAATGCCGGTGAATTGCTGTAGCCCCTTCCGACTTCATCAATTATGGCCAGGTTGATGTCCACTTCCTTTTCATATTCGCCATTTACCCAGTACTTCCCGGAATCATAAAGCCCGAAGTAAAACTTCATCTCATATTTCTCACTCAGGCGCAGGAACATTTCCAGGTAATTATTGTAAGGCTCAAAGCATCGTTCCCGGCCCATCAACACTTTTGAAGGATAGGTGATCCATCTCCTGTAACCGCACCGGATCATGATCACCGTGTCTATGCCAATGGACTTCATTGCGCAGAAGTCAGCATCCCACTCTTTTTCTCCCCAGTTCTGATGATTGATGTCATGACTTATCTCATCCAGAAAGGTACCCGTTATTTGAATTGCCTGACTCATAATCTAAAGATTTACAACTCCTGGTTTTAAATAATTTTCATTCGTTCTCCAGCGTGTCCCACCAAAATATTTTCAGCAAAAGGCTGCATATGATCAGGATCAGTATGCTGCCTGCCAGGGAAAAATACTCCCCGATCACCAGGTACATGGGAATTATAACCATGCTCATCTGCCACGTCATGCCAATGATCACATTGAACACGTCACGGCCAAACTGTTGATTACCGATAAACGAGGGGTTTTCCTCTACTACAAGGTCATGAACAGGCTTCCAAAAGCCCCATGGCCGTACTTTTTTGTAAAAATTCTTCAATGTTTCCATATCATCAGGAGGTGTCAGCAATGTACCCAGTAAACATCCCGCCAAAGCGACCAGGAGAATGATAGGAAAGGTATACAGATCAAACACCCCAGGCATGAGCTTTGGAACGGTCATCGACCCTACCAGACCGGCAAGCATGCCCCAGAAATAACCGTAGCCGTTGAATCTCCACCAGATCCATTTCAGTACGTTTGATGCAGTATAACCGCCATAAAGAGAAGCCACTATCCACTTGGTCAATGAATCGATCGAATCGATGAAAAAGCCAACAAAAACTCCTATGACCACGATCACGAAAGAAGCCAGGTAGCTCATCCAGATATATCTTTTGGGAGGGGCATCGGGACGGATATACTTTTTGTAGATATCATTAACGAGGTAGGCCGGCGCTGCATTTACAAAGGCAGAAAACGTAGACATGAACGCCGCCACAAGGCCTGCCAGAATAAGCCCCATGGCGCCGGCAGGCAGGAAATTGTTGATCACATACGGCAGTATGATCTCAAAATCAATGGACTCTCCCATTTCAAGCAGTTGCGGGCGAAGGTAAACCAGCGCCAGTACGGTGAGCCCAACGATCAGCATGTAACGTGGTATATAAAGAACAGCTATGGTGAACCCACTCATTTTGGCAGCTTCCTTAGGAGATTTGGTGGCCAGTATCCGCTGCATGTCATAGCTGGGAACCGGTCCTGCCAGTGAGGCCAGTATGCCCTTGAACACCATGAGCATAACCACCAGCCCGAAAAAATTGAAATCATCATTGGCTATGTAGCGGTTTACAGAAGGCAGTATCTGTGACCAGTCCATGTCCAGCTTCCAGTCAAACCAAAGATCCTTCCAGCCATCGGGGACAGCTCCCTCCAGATCACCAGGAGATACTCTGTCCAGCACCACATATCCAATGACCACGCTGGCTATGGTCATCAACAAAAACTGAAGCAACTCGGTACCCACCACACTATACATACCCCCTTTAACCACATAGAGCGTAGTAATGAAAATTATGATCAGCGCATAGGTCCGTTCGGAAGAAACCTCTGCATTGGCAATATGAAAGGACAGGTCATATGGAAAAAAGGTGACGGCAAACTTACCTATTCCTTCAAATCCATAGGCAATGAATCCGATAACACTGATCACCGCAAAGGCCACAACCACAATGTGGGACAGTTCTTTTCCACTGTTATTGCCAAAACGGGTGGAGAGCCATTCGGCCCCCGTCATCGCTCCCGACCTCCGTAGCCATATGGCCAGAAAAACCATAATAAAGACCTGGTTCCAAACCGGCCACAGCCATGGGATCCAGGCGCTTTTAAGGCCATAGACAAAGCAGATGGCCACCGTCCACATCACTCCGGAGATGTCAAACATCCCTGAAGCGTTGGAAATGCCCAATATATACCATGGGATCTTGTTACCACCCAGAAAATAGGCCTGCAGGTTTCCCGAAGCGCGTTTGGAGATATAGAACCCAATGGCTACCGACAACACGAGGTAGCCAATGACAATGGAGATATCTAATGGTTGTAACTTCACAATACAATTGCAGGCCTTACTACTCCCTGAATCGGAAGATCCAATTGGCACGCCCTAATTTATGACACTTCTCTTCACCCCGGTGCAAACAGCGTGATATACCTCAGGTTGAATTAATGAACAGCGATCCTAAAAAGCAAAGCCTGTGGAACAAATATAGTACGTGCTCGAACAATATAAAAATTTGCTCGAGCACTTTTATCATAAATACACAAATTGACAACTCCCGGAACAGGAATTATTACCTACTGAAGCTGCTGAATATCAAGCTGCATTGATACGTTGAGCCGCACCGGTTCACTCGGTAATATCAATCATTGAAAAGTTATCTGAGCGGGAAATTACAAGGGCAGGACATCCATCCTTTAACACAGGATACCGATGTCATATGTGGTAAGGTGTTACTGCGGATTTTTAACGACTCCGCTATCCATATCTTCCTCATCCCTCGCCAGGGCTCCGGTGACCCCTTCTGAGACGTTGATGATATGATCCCCGATCCGCTCTGCAAGACTGAACAGATCCGAATAGATCATGCTGCTGAGCAGGTTGTACTCTCCCTTCTCAAGATTCTTGAGATGCTTTTTCCTAAGTTTATCGCGGAAGCGGTTGATCTGTTTTTCTTTCGATACTGCTTCTGCAAGGCTGACTTTGCTATATTCCATGTCCAGGTTCTCATTCATTATAGCGAATGCCTCATCCACCAGCCCGAGTATGGCCAGCAGGTTTTTTACCTGGGTCTCATTAAACCAGGCCTCACTGTCATTTTTACGCTCTATAGCCAGTGACATCTGGAAGAACAGGTCTGCTATTCTCTCCAGATCATTGGATATAGACAGCATTCCCCTTAGCCTTACAGAGCCTTCTTCACTGATATTATCGAAAGAAAGTTTTGACAGATAATCCGCTATTTCCAGTTCTACCCGGTCGGTGATCTCTTCGTATTTTTTGATCCTCTTCAGTAGTTTTGATCTGTTCTTCAGTTTTTTATCCTTGATCAGGGCCTGAACAAAACCTGACATTCTGGCGGTGATCTTACCAAACTTGGCCAGCTCACGGGCCGCTTCTTCCAGGGAGACCTCCGGCGTTTTCATGAAGCTACTGGTAATGTACTCCAGCCTGAATTCATTCTCCTCTCCTCTGATGGGTACCATTTTCGTGACTATGGAAGCAATGAATTTCACAAACCCAATAAGAACCATGGTATTGATAATATTGAAAGTGGTGTGGAAGATAGACAGGCCAATCGGAACAGCCTCAGCATCCTGAAAGGGAGAGGCATTATAAGTGCTGCTCATATAACTATCAATACCGTTCAAAAACAACGGGAATAATATGATCATCCAAAGAACGCCGAAAATATTAAATATAAAATGTGCTCTGGCGGCTCTTTTGGCATGTGAATTGGCTACCAACGCAGCCAGATTGGCCGTAATGGTGGTACCAATGTTTTCTCCCAATACCATAGAGGCAGCTATATCAAAGGATATCCAACCCTGATTGGCCATAAGTATGGTTATGGCCATAGTTGCACTGGAGGACTGCACAATAATGGTAAGTAAAGTACCTATACCCACAAAGATCAGCGTAGAGATCAGGCCCAAGTCTGTGTAGTTGGCCAGAAACTCAAGCATTTGCGGGTTGGACCTGATATCCGGAACAGAAGATTTAAGCGCCTCCAGTCCCATGAACAACAGCGCAAACCCTATGATCACTTCTCCCCACGATCTCAGCTTACTTTTTGACGAGAAAAGCAGGGGGAATCCCAGAGCAATGATCGGCAGGGAGGCAGCAGCTATTTTTACCTTTAGTCCCAGTATGGATATGATCCAGGCGGTAATGGTAGTACCTATATTGGCACCCATGATCACTCCTATGGCCTGTATCAGTGAGAGTAGCCCGGCGTTAACAAAGCTAACGACCATGACAGTAGTAGCGGACGATGACTGTACCAAACCGGTGAGGAGAAAGCCTGTTAATGCTCCTGAAAAACGGTTGGAGGTCATTATGCTGAGTATCTGACGCATTCTGGCGCCAGCTACCTTCTGAATGCCCTCACTCATTATTTTCATTCCGTAAATAAAAAACCCGAGCGAACCAAGCAGGGTGAGAGCATCAAATATGCCGAAGTCCATGTAAGATCAGGATATTAAGCTTTTTATAAGGGCGTAAAAGTAATTTAACTACCATTCAATCGATCCAAACATCATGTTAACTTTATGTTAACTCAGTTTCAGAAAAGGCACGCACTTTGAAAAAACAGTTCCATTTTGGAAAAATACGAAATACTAAGATATGTTTTTGTTAACAATTGCTTTACATCAGTAATATTAAATTCATCTTTATAACTTCTAAATTCGCAGCTTGTTAAAGCCATAACCCTTGACGAAAACCAACAACAGGAAAAAGCAACTTATGCAGGCTGCGCTACTAGCGCTGGTCATCATTTCCGTTTTCCTTTTTTCTGTGGATCTGATGGGTGAAGCCTTCAAGCACCTGGGCAAAAACGCCGCCGAATCCCTCATATTTGCCACGACCAATCCTTTCATCGGGCTTTTTATAGGTCTGCTGATCACAGCCATCATCCAAAGCAGTTCTACCAGCACTTCGATGGTGGTGGCGATGGTAGCATCAGGATCGATCACCATCAGTGATGCGGTACCCATGATCATGGGAGCCAATATAGGCACCACGCTTACGAGCACTATTGTATCGCTGGGGTTCATTACCAAAAAAAATGAATTCAGAAAGGCTATAGCCGGAGGCACGGTACATGATTTCTTCAATATCCTCACTGTACTGCTACTGTTCCCGCTGGAGTTCTATTATGGATTAGTCTCTTCTTCAGCCCAGCGCATCACAGAATTTCTACTGCCTTTGGATGCTCAGGGCTCAACGGGTGATTTTGGCTTCAAGCTTTTTGATGCCATCCCGTTGACAAATTTCCTGATAGAGCTGATTGGCAATAGTCTGATCAGTATTATTCTCTCCTTTCTGCTGCTGTTTGGAAGTATAAAGATCCTCTCCCGGCTTATTTATAAGATGGTGATCGGGGGCTCTCAGGGTAAGCTGAGGGATTTTATTTTCAGTAATCCATTCAAGTCCTTTACATGGGGTGCCATACTTACAGCGGCCGTACAGTCCAGTTCCATTACTACCTCACTTGTAGTGCCTTTTGTAGCTACCGGAAAAATAAAGCTGCAAAGCGCAACCCCGTTCATCATGGGGGCCAATATAGGTACTACTATTACTGCTTTCATAGCCGTACTCATAGAATCGAACCTGGCTATGAGCATAGCCGTAACCCATCTGCTTTTCAATCTTGTAGGGGTGATAGTCTTCCTCCCTTTCCGTCAGCTTCGTAACATACCCATAAAGCTTGCGCATAGCTTTGGTGCCCTTACCATGAACTACAGGCTGGCTGGCGTCACCTATATTTTATTCACTTTCTTTATCATACCATTTGCCCTTATCTACTTCAACAGAAATGCCAGTGAGATCAAGGAACTGACCTACACTATCTACAAAGGGTCCGAGGTTACTCAGAAAAAGGTACTTAATGTGGTGGCACCCGATAAACGCTACGGCTCTCTGTGGGGACACAATGCCAACCCGTTCATGAAAAGCAGCAGTGACGATATCTACAATATCTACAGGAGCAATGATGTGCTGTTTATCAATAACAGGCTTTATCTGATCAAAAAGGAAGGCTTTTGCTGGGATGATCAGGAAGGGCAGGACAAATACAGTATGTGCATTGAGGAGGTGCTGCCTGTATGGAGCAATGGCCGGTTTTCCTTTGATTCTGTGTATGTTTTCAAAAAAAACTATTACGAGCCCGTGGATGCTGACTCTTCATGGTTCCGCTATTTCATCAGCATTGAGGACAAGGTACTGGTAAGAACGGAGAAACTCACCAAAGACCAGGAGATAGGGTTGGTGGAAGAGCTGACGGATATACAGGCAAGGTAGTTTGATAGAGGGTAGTTGATGGTTGATGGCAGATAGTTGGTGGTATCTACTCATTTTCAAATTTCATCTATCCGATTTCATATTTTTCCACAAGGATTGATAAATTTCATCTATAGACATAAACTTAACAAAGTAAGGTTAATGGCTTATTGATGTTCATTGGTGATAAGGAGATGTTGGATGACCATAAGGGGACAGGATCATTTCACGTTTGTGATTTCCAATTCGGGCGGTTGCCCCGTATTTCTCTTTCCATTTATTATCTTTATTCAAATTTGTACTTGTATGGCCGAAAAAAAGGGCTTTTTTAATTTTTTAAAACCGGATGGTATCATAGAGCACTTTGTAGCACTGCTGGAATCGAGAATAATGATCGCCAAAATTGAGGTAAAGGAGGAGATCGCCCATATCCTGTCAAGAGGCCTGGTCACGTTTGCATTGGTATTTGTTGCAACACTTTTCTTTTTGTTTCTGAACTTTGCCTTCGCCTTTTTTGTGGGAAGCGCCATGCAAAATGTATCCTATGGCTTTCTTATTGTCTCGGGTTTTTACCTGATGGTATTTATCATCCTTTTTCTATTGAAGGACAGGCTTGGCCTCGACAAGTATTTTGAGAAAAAACTGAGCCATGCATTAAAAATAAAAAAGTAGAAGCAGCATGAATTCAGATCAGGAAATAGCAAAGCTCAGGCGAGTCTCAGACCAGCATAAACAGGCCATAAAAACTGAATTCGAGGAGCTGGTAGGGCGGTCAAAAAAACTAGCCATACGCATACTGATCATTGGGGGAGGCCTTGCACTGGCCTATACCATTGCCAGGATCTTCCTGGACCCGGATGACGAAAAAGGATCCAGGGATGAAACCGGGAAAAAAAAGGTATCTGCATTTGCAGAAGTAAGAAACTTTGTAATGGCTGAGCTGGCGGCCTTTCTTTTATCGCTGGCAAAGGAGAAACTGACGGAATATTTGAACGAGGTTAAAACGGAGACACATGTCCATACTGAAAGTACTGAATGACTGGAAAGCGACGGGTCAGAAGTCACTGGCACTGCTGATAGATCCTGACAAGGTGGAGGATCTTTCTTCCCTTACACAGCTTTTGCTCATTGCCGAGGAGTGTTATGTAGACTTTTTCTTTGTGGGAGGCAGTCTCATCACGAATAATAACCTTTCCCAGGTGGTGCGGACGATCAAAACCAATACGGAAATCCCGGTGGTGCTGTTCCCCGGTAACACCATGCAGATCGATATCCAGGCAGACGCCATCCTTTTCCTCAGTCTGATATCAGGTAGAAATCCTGACCTTCTGATAGGGCAGCATGTGATATCTGCACCTATTTTAAAAGGAAGTTCACTGGAAATACTGCCCACCGGTTACATGCTGGTCAACTCAGAAAGCACTTCCGCCGCATCCTATATGAGCAATACCCGGCCTATCCCTCCTGACAAGGACTCGGTAGCTGCCTGCACGGCTATGGCAGGTGAAATGCTGGGGCTGCAGTTGATCTACATGGACGCTGGCAGTGGATCCAGACAACCTATACCTTCCCGTATGATCAGTAAGGTAAGAAGATCTGTGGATGTACCGCTGATCGTGGGAGGAGGCATCAACTCTCCGGAAAAGGCGAGGCTCGCCCTGGAAGCAGGCGCCGACATGATCGTAGTGGGTAATGCCATAGAAAAAAACCCCAATCTGCTGATTGAGGTTTCTGAAAAGATCTATGATTTTAACAAGTCTTTAGACATTCATTAACGTCTCACGCTTGCGCATTTTTCCAGCGGGTATACCGTACATCATCTTGAAACGACGGCAGAAATAGGCTGTATCCTTGTAGCCACACGCCCGGCCAATGTCACGAATACTCATTTTGGAAGTACGTAACAGCTTTACGGCATGCTCCATACGCTGATATTCAATATAATCCTGAGGGTTAATGCCTGTCAGTGTTTTAAAATACTGACCTACATAATCCTCCGATACTTCTGCTACTTCGGAAAGCACCTTATTCGTGAGCTCGCCGCCCAGGTTATCCTTGATATATTTGAACACAGTGATGAGTCTCGGATCTTTAAAGTAGGTACTGTTGGTGGCCATCTGTTCCACAAACATCCTGTTGTCTATGATATGACGGATGGTCTCTATTACCAGTGATTCCGTCTTGATCTTGATGGACCTTTGATTTCCCTCTTTCTTCTGGATCTCCTCCATGATGACATCATAGATGAGATTGTTGATCCTTGTATTCTCCATGGAGAAGGCGGGAATATCCAGCGCCGTGAAGAAGTTGACAGTATCAAACACTTTGGTATCGAATGATACTATACTGAAATCTGCCGACAAGCTTCCCGATATTTCATCCAGATTAGTGGTTCTGAAATATTCTGCCTGCTTAAAACCGAACTCGTCCATGCTCAGCTGGGTGGTTTTTTCACTCACCTCTCCAAAGTGTAAAGTACTTACACGATTGGCCGGTATGAACAAGGCATGCCCCTCCTTTAAAAGGTCCCTGTTCTTACCAAAACGGACAAAACCCTTTTTCAGGATAATGATTATGTTCTCCGTATCTCTAAAATCCTTTATAGTAAAGGGATTTGTTACCTTCACATTATTGGACTTCACATACTTAATTCCTAAGGATTCAATTATTTTGTTGTAATCTTCCATTAACCTTGTGTATTAAACCAATAGGCAAAGATAAAAATAAACAACAAACTTACATGCACTATTCTAAGAATAGTATGATTTTTTCCAGAAACGGTTTATTTACTCTTTGAGTAGTTCTCTTGAGATGACAATCCTTTGGATTTCTGATGTGCCTTCATATATCTGGGTGATCTTGGCGTCCCTCATCAAACGTTCCACGTGATACTCCTTTACATACCCGTAACCTCCGTGCACCTGCACAGCCTCAACAGTCACATCCATGGCCACCTCTGAAGCAAACAGCTTGGCCATAGCGCTGGCTCTCGCATAGGGCTTCTTCTGATCCTTGAGACTGGCGGCCTGCAGGCATAGCAGACGTGCGGCATCGATCTGTGTAGCCATGTCGGCCAGTTTGAATTGAATGGCCTGGTGTTGTGATATTTCCTTACCAAAAGCCTTTCTTTCCTTTGAATACTTCAGTGCCAGCTCATAGGCTCCGGAGGCTATCCCCAGCGCCTGAGAGGCTATCCCTATGCGTCCTCCGTTGAGGGTGGACATGGCAAAGTTAAAGCCAAAGCCGTCCTCGCCTATTCTGTTTTCCTTTGGGACTTTTACATCAGTGAACATGAGCGAGTGGGTGTCCGAGCCTCTTATCCCCAGCTTGTCTTCCTTCTTGCCTACTACAAAGCCATCCATCTCCTTTTCTACGATAAGAGCGTTTATCCCTTTATGTTTCTTTTCAGGGTTCGTCTGTGCCATTACAATATACACACCGGCACTGTTGCCATTGGTGATCCAGTTTTTGGTTCCGTTCAGCAGGTAGTGATCCCCCTTGTCCTCGGCTGTGGTCCTCTGGCTGGTGGCATCTGAACCAGCCTCGGGCTCCGACAGGCAGAATGCTCCTATGGTTTCTCCACTGGCCAGCCGGGTAAGGTATTTTTGCTTTTGCTCTTCGTTACCATACGTCTCCAGCCCCCAGCATACCAATGAATTGTTGACTGACATGGCTACGGAAGCCGAAGCATCAATTTTGGATATCTCCTCCATGGCCAGCACATAGGATACGGTGTCCATACCACCACCATTGTATTTTGGATCTACCATCATACCCATAAACCCCAACTCTCCCATCTTTCTGACCTGCTCTGCCGGAAACTGCTGCTTTTCATCTCTTTCGATCACACCCGGAAGCAATTCGGTCCTCGCAAAATCACGCGCCGCAGCCTGAACAGCCTGCTGCTCTTCACTCAATTCAAAATTCATGCTCTAAAATCGTTTACATTAAATACAACAAAAGGGCTCACAAACGTTTGCAAGCCCCCAAAAATACAATTTCTGAAGAATTTACTTAATCACGATTCCCTAAAAACATGCTGACGTAATACAGCAATGTAACCAGTGAGCCTATCGCAGCAACCACATAGGTCATGGCCGCCCATTTCAGTGAATCCTTCGCCATGTCATACTCACCGCTGTTTACAATATTGCGCTGTTTTACCCATGCCAGTGCTCTCTTGCTGGCATCAAATTCCACAGGCAGGGTAACAAACGAAAACAGTGTCATCACACCATAGGCGCCAATGATGGTAAGTAGCACCGGCTGAACAGGAAATGCACTGAACAGGAACATACCTCCAAAAAGCATGACCATCATAATGACATTCAGAATTCTGGCGCTTGCATTCTGGATAGGCACCATGGCCGTTCTGAATTCAAGCATACTGTAGGCTGTAGCATGCTGAACAGCATGGCCACACTCATGTGAGGCTACAGCTGCGGCAGCCGCATTTCTTCCATGATAGACCTCCTCGCTCAGGTTGACTGTCTTGTTTACCGGGTTATAATGGTCCGTCAACTGCCCGGGCACTGAAATAACCTTTACATCATGTATACCATGGTCTGCAAGCATTAGCTGTGCTATCTCCGCTCCCGAAAGATTCTTATTCAGCGGTATGCGGGAGTACTTTCTGAATTTGCTCTTCAATCGCGAGCTCACCGCAAAACTGATGATCCCGAAACCGATAATGATTATCCAAATTTCCATAACTATAAAATCTCCTTTTCTCGTTACAAGTTTTTTATTTTATCAATAATACCAGAGGTGGAATACCCCTGAACCAGTTCAACAGTCTCCACCTTCCCACCATTGGCTATTACAATATCTGCACCAACAATATTTTCTGCCAAATAGTCATTTCCTTTAACGAGAATGTCAGGCTTAAGTTCCCGTATGAGAGCGTAGGGAGTGTCCTCTGCAAACAATATTACTGCATCCACGAAGGCCAGTGCCGCCAGCATCCTTGCACGTGGTTCCTCTGCATTGACAGGCCGATCCTTTCCCTTGAATTTTCGGACGGATCCATCGGTATTCAGGCCCACAACGAGGTGGTCTCCCAAACCTCTCGCTTTTTCCAGATAATCGATGTGACCCAGGTGCAGAATATCAAAGCAGCCATTGGTGAATACCACTTGCTCCCCGGCAGACTGCCATTCCGCCACCGTGGTTCTGAGCTCATCCAGGGCCTTTATTTTATCCGCTGTTCCGGCGTTTGCTTCCATAGTACTGACTTAAAAACATGGACATAGCCCCAAGTATGATAATGATAAGGGTCTGCCATCCATGGAGGATAAATGTATATGCCACAGCGATGTCCTGCTCCAGACCATATAAAACGACCAGCCCAAGTGGCACAAGCACGTGATAGCTACCGGCTCCGCCTGGCAAAGGTATGGCCACGGCTATTCCACCGATCACAAAAATAGTAAGGGCAGCCAGCAGACCTATATGCTCCGTTTCGGGGAAGGCCAGAAGAATAAAGTAGCTCATCAGATAATACAGCAGCCATATGAACAACGAGTGGAATATAAAAAGCTCCTTGCTGTCCAGCCTGAAAATGACTAATATCCCGCTTTTTACACCTTTGAACACGCTTCTGGACCGGGATAACATTCTTAAGGCGAAGTACCGGCGCGTCTTGTATATATAGAAAAGGACAAAAAAGACTCCCAGCAGAAACAGCACCAGACCCACCCATATGAACATGGGCACCCCTCCGCCGGACGAGGCTTCCTCCTGCAGATTGATGTTTTCAAAGAAAAAGACCAGCTTTTCGAGCTGGACCAGAAATGAAACCCCTATCAGTACAAGGAGAAAAACGAGGTCTACCACTCTTTCAGCTACTACGGTGCCAAGTGATACATCCGCGGGGGTTCTATTCAGCCGGTACAATGTATAACACCGGGACACCTCTCCTCCTCTGGGTATGGCCAGATTGATAAAATAACCGACCATTACGGATACAAATCCATCCCGCAGGGATAAACGATGTCCAAGAGGATTCAGTAATATCTTCCACCGCTCAGCGCGAATGACATGGCTGAGTATGGCCGCTACGGCGGATAGCATCAGATAGAACTTGTCTGCCGAATGCCACGCTTTGGCAATGAACTTCAGCTTGCTCTCGCCCTCCGCTACCTCGATATTTTGAAATGAGAGCCATAAAAGGAATCCGGTGATCCCCAGCATCACCGCATATTTAAGAATGTTCTTAATCCTGCTGTTCATCGGTTCAGACCGGAAGCCGGTTATCGGCGTCGGGAAATATGACGGTAGGCTTGAATTTTTTTGCTTCTTCAAAGTCCATGGAAGCATAGGAAATGATAATAATGATATCGCCCACCTGGGCCTTTCTGGCTGCCGGACCATTCAAACAGATCATACCACTGCCGCGCTCCCCGGTGATCACATAGGTTTCCAGCCGCTCGCCATTGTTGATATTCACCACCTGAACCTTCTCACCATCGATAAGATTGGCAGCATCCATCAGATCTTCGTCAATGGTGATACTTCCCACATAGTGAAGCTCAACCTGGGTCAGCCTGACCCGATGTATTTTTGATTTTAAGACTTCAATATTCATTACCTATGATCACATTATCAATTAGCCTGATCTCCCCTACATAACCTGCAATGCACATGGCAACGTTCTTTTTAGTGGTATCTTCAATTTTTTCCAGGCTGCACGCGTCCACAATCTCAAAGTATTCGAGTATCACCTCACCTGAATCAAAGAGGTTTCTTACCTCGGTACCGATGAAATCGATAGAATTTCCCTGCAAATAAAGCTTTTCAGCCATCTTCAACGCTTCATAGAATATCGGGGCTTTCTTTCGTTCGGCCGGGCTTAACCGCCTGTTGCGCGAAGATAAGGCTAATCCGTCCGGTTCCCGAATAATTGGCATGCATTTTAACTCCACATCATAGGAAAGGTCCTTCACAAGCTGTTGGATCACAGCAAATTGTTGCAGATCCTTTTGTCCAAAATAGGCTTTGTGAGGCTTTGCAATGCCTAGCAGCTTGGCTACAACAATCCCCACACCGTTAAAGTGTCCCGGCCGGAATTCTCCCTCCATCCTTCTTTCAAGCTCCCCAAAATCCATGGAAACCACTGGCTTATCCGCATACATTTCCTGTTGCTCCGGGTAAAACACCACATGATCCCCTACTTCACCCAAAAGCGTGAGGTCCTCCTCCAGTGTTCCCGGGTACCGGATCAGATCATCAGGATTATTGAATTGTACCGGATTTACAAAAATGCTTGTAACGGTGATGTGGTTGTCCTGAATGGACTTTTTCACCAAAGACAAATGGCCGTCGTGAAGCGCTCCCATAGTAGGGACAAGGCCTATGGTTGCCCCTTCACACTTTTTGATTTCCAAATATGCCTGAAGGGCCTTTATTTCCCTGAATACCTGCATTTGACGAGATTCCGGATGGCTCAAAAATATGTTTTTAAAAAAACTTAGCGTGGATTACAGCCAAAATTTTAGTACTTTTGTGGATTAAATTCTGAAAATCAAATCCATACAAATATGTCGAAACTTCGTATTCTATATGTTGCCAGCGAGATCAATCCATTTTTGCAAACCTCGGAAGTTGCGGATTTTGTAAGAAAGCTGCCTCAGGCTATGCAGGAGCGGGGGATGGAGATCAGGATTCTGGTACCGAGATTTGGGTTGATCAATGAGAGAAAGAACAGATTACATGAAGTTGTAAGATTGTCAGGCATTAATATTGCTGTGGGTGATGAAGAAAAGCCCCTGATTATTAAGGTAGCGTCTATACCCAACGCCAAGTTGCAGGTATATTTCATTGATAATGAGGACTATTTTCACAGAAAGTCTGTTTTCCATGATAAGGAAAACAACTTCTATGAAGATAATGATGAGAGGGCAATATTTTTCTGTAAGGGCGTTATAGAAACGGTCAGAAAGCTGGGCTGGACACCGGATATTGTACACTGCAACGACTGGATGACGAGTTTGATCCCGTTGTACCTTAAAACCACCTATAAAAATGATCCTTTGTTCAAGGAATCCAAAACGGTTTTTACAGTGTACAATACAAGCTTCTCCCATAAGTTTGACAGTGACCTTATTGAAAAGGTCAAGATGATAGATATTGAGGACAGCATGCTGACCTATCTGCAAACTGCGGATTTTAACGGCTTTATTAAACTGGGTATTGAGTATTCAGACGCTGTGATAAAAGCAGAAGATCATCAGTCACTGAACGGGCTTTTCGGTGAGTTTGCAGAGGAGAAGAAGGTAGAAACCATTGAGAACAACGAAAATTTCACGGATTCATACTATAACCTATATAATGAACTTGCGGGCTAGAAGTAAAAGGCTCGGGCTGCTGACCCTCGCAGCCCTTGTGCTTTTTTCTTGTGAAGAGGAAAATACAATAGGCTTACCCCCTGAGGATAATCTGGGGATTTTTTTTGCCGAGATATCCCTTAAAGAAGCTGTCTCCCAGATATGGATAGATGACACAGAGTCGGATCTCTCGAACCGTTTAATTGCCGGCAGTCACGAAGATCCGGAGCTGGGGACTATTACGTCGGTGGCCTATGCCGATCTGGATCCTACTGCAGCAAGGAACCTGATCGATCCTACCGAAGAGAACACGACCTATGTGTTCAGTTCGGCTACTATGTCCCTGAGGATCATCGATGCGTATGGCAATATTGACAATACGCCTGATCTTACCTTTGGACTATATCAGCTGGCGGATACCGTTGACGGAAATATCACCTATACCAACTCAAGCTCTATTCCCCTGGGTGAAAAGATCGGTGAGGCCAACTTTTCCTATTTCAGGGATTCACTTGGGCTCGAGTACTCATCCGTCCTTGACCTGGACAGCACATTGTTTGATGTAGATAGTATTTACCTGTATACTGCTGACTTTGAGCTTGACCAGTCCTTTTTCAGGAATATATTTAATCAGTACAGAGCAGTCCTGCTGGATACTGTCACTTATGAGCTTGCTGACATTAGCCGGGCCTTTAACGATATTGTAAAGGGGATTGCCGTTGTGGGTGAATCAGAAGGCACCTCGCTAATATTCGATGGTGGTGATATACGGTCGGCAATCCGTATCAGCTATATTGAAAATGATGGCTCATCGGATACCACTAAGACGTTTGCAATGATCACAAACCGGTTCAAGGCGTTTAATGAGATCGCTCCCAATGCCTCTGAAAGCTGGACTCTGGGTAAGTTTGGGCCGTTGACCTCCTTTTACACGCCTACTGTTTTGGACGATCCCAACGCCTATATTCAGTCCGGAGCAAACTTGTTTCTGTCCATTGACTTTTCACCTTTCAGGAACTTTGCGGACACGGCCACCAATGCTACTGTTCAAAAGGCTCAGTTGTTTATAAATTCCGGTGAACCACTACTCGACGACCGGTTTGATGCCGTACGGCAATTCCTCTTCCAGGTTACGTCGGATGAGCGACTGGCGGAGAATGATTTCGATGTAAGACCGGATGTATCATTTCTGGGTGAGCTCCCAAGTGGTATCAATTTTGATAGAGACTCTGTAAACTTTATCGATATGCCTACTTATCTGAATCAACTGATCCTGAACAGGACCAATCTGGATCTTGTGGTAGTGAGAGGTTCAGTGAATTCGATCCTTAGCCGGGTGGTAATTCCTAAAGACAGTATTTTTCTAAGAGTTTTCTATAGTAAAGCCAACTAATAACTATGTGTGGTATCGTAGCCTATGTAGGGTCCCGTCAGGCCCATGAAGTCATCATAAAAGGTTTAAAAAGGTTAGAGTATCGTGGGTACGACAGTGCGGGCATAGCATTGTTGAACGACGGTTTGAATATATACAAAAAGAAGGGCCGTGTAACGGACCTTGAAGATACACTGACAGAAGAAAAGCTTAACAGCCACATAGGGATAGGCCATACGCGATGGGCCACACACGGTGAGCCTAATGATGAAAATGCTCACCCGCACTATTCATTCTCAAAGAACCTTGCCATTATCCACAACGGGATCATTGAAAACTACAGCTCCCTGAAACAGGAGCTGCTCAACAAGGGCTACACCTTTAAAAGTGAAACAGATTCTGAAGTTTTCATTCAGTTCATTGAGGATGTTCAGCTCAACAATGATTGCTCTCTGGAAGAAGCTGTAAGACTGGCCCTTACCAAGGTGGTGGGAGCATATGCCATTGTGATCATGTCGAAGAATGATCCCAACCTGCTGATAGCTGCCAGAAAGGGGAGCCCGCTGGTGATAGGTATAGGCAAGGATGAGTTCTTTCTGGCCTCCGATGCTACACCGATTATTGAGTATACCAATGAGGTCGTATATCTTAATGACTATGAAATAGCCATTATTGACAACAATGAGCTGAGGCTAAAAAATACACAGGATGTAGCCAGCACACCCTATATTCAAACGCTGGACATGGAGCTGGAGGCTATCGAAAAAGGTGGTTATGAACATTTCATGCTAAAGGAGATATTCGAGCAACCGAAATCGATCAGTGACTGCATGAGAGGACGGCTGAATGCAAACAAAGGCAGGCTGGTATTGGGAGGTATACGTGAATATGCCAACAAGCTGGTCAGCGCCGACAGGATCATCATTGTAGCCTGCGGCACCTCATGGCATGCCGGGCTCGTAGCAGAGTACTTCTTTGAGGAGTTTTGCCGTGTACCGGTGGAGGTAGAATATGCTTCCGAATTCAGATACAGAAATCCGGTAATAAAAGAAGGCGATGTGGTGATCGCCATTTCCCAGTCCGGTGAAACTGCGGACACGCTGGCAGCCATTGAACTGGCCAAATCAAAAGGCGCCATTATCTTCGGGGTTTGCAATGTGGTAGGTTCATCCATTGCCAGAGTCTCACACGAAGGGGCCTATACACATGCCGGTCCTGAAATAGGAGTGGCATCTACCAAGGCATTCACTGCGCAGCTGACAGTCCTTACCATGATCGCGCTGAGGGTAGCGCATAAAAAAGGGACGATCACCGAACGACGGTACCATGAGCTGTTGGTAGAAATGGAAAATATCCCTTCCAAAGTGGAAAAAGCCCTCGAGCTGGACGCTCAGATCATGGGTATTGCAGAACGATTCCAGGATGCGAGGAACTTCCTTTATCTCGGCCGCGGGTATAACTTTCCCGTGGCGCTGGAGGGCGCTCTTAAGCTGAAGGAGATCTCCTATATACATGCAGAAGGCTATCCTGCAGCAGAAATGAAGCATGGTCCCATAGCCCTGATCGACGAAGAAATGCCGGTGGTTTTTATCGCCACGCGGGACAGCTCCTATGATAAGATAGTATCGAACATACAGGAAGTAAAGGCACGTAAGGGAAAGGTAATAGCCATAGTGACTGAAGGGGATGCATTGATCCCCAAAATGGCAGAATTTGTAGTGGAAGTACCCAAAACGGATGAGGCACTTATGCCTATGGTATCAGTTATCCCTCTCCAGTTGTTATCCTATCATATAGCCGTAATGCGGGACTGCAACGTAGACCAACCAAGGAACCTCGCCAAATCCGTTACGGTGGAGTAGTGGTGGATGGTTGATGTTTGATTGTATGGTAAATCGAATGAGGCCGAAAAAACCATGAGATCACCACGCAACTAATTTAACCGAAGGAACATAGGAAAAATGACGGTCACGTGTTACCAATACTAAGTCATACTCCAGGGCAATAGCAGCTATCCACATATCATTTTCCGGGACGGGTTTCCCTTTTTGCTTTAATGCATTTTTAATCACCCCGTAGTGTTTGGAAGTGGTTTCTGTTACAGGCAAAACTGATACCTGGTCCACAAACGCTTCAATCTGTCGTTGATTTGATAATTTTTTACCTGACTTCTCTGCTCCAAACCATAGTTCGCCAATCACGATAGAAGGCACGTAGATTTTGGCTTTGGCAATCTCTTTTAATACGTTGGGATCCTTATCATAAAACGCAATGATGATATTGGTATCTAGTAAATAATTACCACTCGTCCTCATCAATTTGCTCACAGCCTTCTTTTATGGCCTCTTCCATTAATTTCAAATCCTGTGATGAGATGCTACCAGCCAGTGCCAGCAAACCCTGGTTGGAGCTTTCATCCCTCTTTAACAAGGATTTCAGATAGTTTAATACGTCCAGTTGCTGCGGCTTGGCCAACGCATGGAAATAGCTCAACAACTCGGTATCTATCGTCTTTTCTGTCATTACTGTTTTTTTATTCCTTCCTAAAGATAACGGTTTCTTTTTTCTTTTGGTTTGATTGGGAAAAAGGTCGCTATGATCACAGCCTCAGAAATATACCTTGTTACCCCATAGCCATGCTGTTGATATAACCTCCTATAGTATAGGTTGTGAATTCTGAACCTTCATGATCAAAATAAGGACTCAACTCTCTGTTTTGGTTCTTTTTCTTCTCGTTAAATCCATAGTAACAGGCTACGTCGTTCTGATCACAGGCCCTGAGATATGAGCCCTTCGTGATTGATAGTTAATTAGTAGTATGATCAGATCTCCGGGTTGAAACTTCCAATCTCAGATCGCATGTATTCCTTCTTTAGCAGCGGGCATATCTTGTATCGTTCATCTTTAGTATCCTCATAGAGTGCTTCAAGCACCTCATATACATGATGAACACCGATACGCTCCGTCCATTCGAACGGGCCGAAGGGATAGTTGGTACCTAGTTTCATTCCCATATCAATATCCTCCCGCGATGCCGTACCCTCCTGCACGGTGTAAAACGCCTCGTTGATGATCATCATGATCACCCTGGGAGTGACCATTCCCACACGATCATCGCACAATAGAAAATCAGCCTGAAGTGTGGAAAGTATCTCCTCAGGTTGCTCTGCACTATCCAGCACACTTACTTCCATCTGATCCCTATCGAAAAAACCAGGCAGACCATTGAAGCCAAAAACCGGTGTCTCCGGTTTTCCAAAAGTAAAGCAAAGCTCTGTAAGCGT
Organism: Flammeovirgaceae bacterium BBD 1991-12; assembly: GCA_001657315.1. Taxonomy (GTDB): domain Bacteria; phylum Bacteroidota; class Bacteroidia; order Cytophagales; family Cyclobacteriaceae; genus Fulvivirga. The sequence continues at coordinate 76,523 of LYSV01000047.1, forward strand.
GATCTTTACCGTATTCAGGAAAACCGGTAACTTCATAAGCTCCATGATCCATTGCATGTGATCCTGATTTTCATCAATGGTGAAGTGAAAGATGACATCCTGCGTCTTCAGGTATTCCGCAGAATCAATGTCCGACATAAAGGTATATTCGTGATCCTCACCAAATTTTGATTTAAACTCTTCAAAGTTTTTGCGTTCACCGATAACTGCTATTTTCATTCTTGCTTAAAAGGCTTACATTTCGGGCAAAAATAGACAGAATCGATAGATTATGAGCAAGACCACTATAAACAGTTCAAAAGCTCCCGCTCCCATTGGTCCATACAGTCAGGCTGTGGTGATCAGGGATACATTGTATATCTCCGGACAAATTGCCATAGACCAGTCATCAGGAAGTTTTGTTAATGAAAATATCAGCAAGGAAACCGAGCAGGTGATGACCAACCTGGGGTATATACTGGAGGAAGGAGGCTTTTCTTTTGAGGATGTAGTGAAATGCAGCATCTTTATCAGTAATATGGACGATTTTGCCGAGATCAATGGCGTGTACGGGAAATATTTCACCAGCAACCCACCGGCTCGCGAAACGGTAGAGGTATCCCGCCTGCCTAAGGATGTCAATGTAGAAATATCCTGTATTGCAATGAAATAACATGTTATTGCCGTATAAAAGGGAGACTATGGTCCTGCCCGTGCCAATGGAAAAGATCCTGACGGACCTGGCACGGGTAACACGACCTGTTTCACTTTCGGTTAAAAAAGGAGAAACCCGATACCTGTTCAACGGCTCGGTAGAGCGTGGCCGGTTTATCATATCCAGAAAGGTAGACTATCCCAATAACTACATCCCTTTGATCACCGGGTGGGTGGAAGATTCCACCCGTGGTTGTATTCTTTTCCTGAAATACAGGTTGTTCTTCAGCTCCCTGATATTTCTTATCTTCTGGTCAGTAGTATGCATTCTGCTCAGTCTGTTCCTCTTTTTTATGGCCGGAGAAACCACGTACGCCCTGATCGCGCTGGCGGCAGGTGCTACGAATTATGTTGTCACCTTAATGAATTTTCACAAACAGTATTCACTGAGCAGAAAATTGCTCCTCAAAGCCATTGATCTCAGCGGCTGATCCTCCTTCACTTACCACAGGATTTCTTAATTTTGCAGCGCAAAAAAAACATTCATGACAGAACAGGTAAGGGTGCGATTTGCACCAAGCCCTACCGGGGCGCTGCATATAGGTGGGTTACGAACAGCCCTTTACAATTATCTTTTTGCCAAAAAATACAACGGGTCCATGATTCTCCGCATTGAGGATACCGACCAGGCCAGGTATGTGAAAGGCGCTGAGGAATACATAATTGAATCCCTGACGTGGGCTGGTATCCTGCCTGATGAAGGACCCGGTACAGGCGGTGAGTATGGCCCCTATCATCAGTCAAAACGCAAGGATACCTATGCCAGATATGCCCGGCAACTGGTAGAGAAAGGTCATGCCTACTACGCCTTCGACACCTCCGATGAACTTGATGCTATGCGGGAACGCCTGAAAGAAGCGAAGGCAAGTTCACTGCATTATAATGCCATCACCAGAATGCAGATGAAGAACTCACTGACATTATCAGCGGAGGAGGTACAAAAACGTGTTGATTCCGGAGAACCCTATGTCATACGTTTCAAAGTACCCTTAAAGGAGGATGTCCGCATCAATGATATGATAAGAGGATGGGTAGTAGTACATACCAGCGCTCTGGATGATAAGATCCTGTTAAAGTCAGACGGGATGCCCACCTACCATCTTGCCAATGTGGTGGATGACCATCTGATGAAGATCACGCACGTAATAAGAGGAGAAGAATGGCTACCATCAGCTCCTCTCCACGTACTCTTGCACAGAGCACTGGGTTGGGAAAGCACCACACCCCGGTTTGCCCACCTGCCATTGCTGCTCAAACCTGACGGTAACGGAAAACTCAGCAAACGTGACGGTGACAAACATGGCTTCCCCGTTTTTCCGCTGGATGGTGACTTTCCTGACCAAAAAGGTAAAACAGAGCATCTCAAAGGATTCAGGGAAGCAGGATATTTGCCCGAAGCCTTTGTTAATTTTCTGGCACTGCTGGGCTGGAATCCGGGCACGGAACAGGAGCTTTTTTCCATGCAGGAATTAATTGAAGATTTTTCCATAGAACGCATCAATAAATCAGGTGCCAAATTTGATATAGAAAAGGCACGGTGGTTCAATCAGCAGTACATTAAAAAAATGACTCCGGCAGAGCTTGCAAAATTCCTTGCAAAAGAGCTGGAAGATGAGGGTATTGATTATGCGACAGAAACTCTTAATGAGATCTGTGAGCTGATGCGTGAAAGGATTGAATTTCCACACGAGCTCTGGACAGAAGGAGAGTTCTTTTTCAAAAGCCCTGACACGTTCGACCAACAGGTGGTGAAAAAGAAATGGAATGAGCAAGCCGTGGAGATCCTGGACGCGTATAAGTCACGAATTACCGACGTCAGCGAACTGACCGATGAACAGGCTAAGGAGACTTTGGGTAACCTGCTGGAGGAAAAAGGCGTTAAACCAGGACAGGTGATGCAGATATTGCGTTTGGCCATCACAGGTAAGAGCGGCGGCCCTGACCTGATGAAAATCATAGAAATTTTAGGGACACATGAAGTAGTTTCACGTATACATTATGCAATAGAGAATATACCAGTGAAACAATCAAATCAGTGAATGTCATGACCCGGAGAAACAAGAATGATAAAAAGAAGGATAAACCGACGGTGAACCCGGACCTGGAAGGATTCAATATTGAGATCGATTCCTTTGGTGAGATAAAAACGACCTACAACATTGATGATATCAATGACTTTCTGAACAAGAATGTGGAGGACAAGAAGCTGGAGGAGCGGGAGGATTATGAACAGCTAAAGTCAGGTAAAAAGAAGCAAAACCCTAAGGAAGACAAAGGGTAATGGCCGGAAGTTCACATGAGATCGATTATGAAATAAAGGGTGAAAGCATCCAGATCGTAGAGATAGAGCTTGACCCTGGCGAGACGGTCATTGCCGAGGCCGGAGCTATGCTTTATATGGATGAGGGCATAACTTTTGAAACCAAAATGGGTGACGGCTCCAATCCCAATAAGGGGCTCTTCAATAAACTGGTACAGGCAGGAAGCAGGCTACTGACAGGCGAGTCGCTTTTTATGACCCATTTTACTCATCAGGGAGCAGGCAAAGGCAAAGTGGCGTTCTCAGCACCCTATCCGGGAACAATCGTCCCCATTGATCTGGCGGAGAGCCACCACAATGAGTTAATAGTACAAAAAGATGGATTTTTATGTGCTGCCCTCGGAACAAACATATCACTGCACTGGAACAAACGAATAGGCTCCGGTCTTGTAGGAGGTGAAGGATTCATCCTGCAAAAGCTCAGCGGAGATGGTAAGGCGTTCGTTCATGCCGGCGGCACGGTGATCGAAAGGCATCTGAATAACGAAACCCTCAGAGTAGACACCGGGTGCGTTGTGGCTTTTGAATCCAGTGTGGATTTCAGTGTGGAAACCGCCGGAGGACTACGGTCCATGCTTTTTGGAGGAGAGGGCCTGTTTTTAGCCACCCTAAGAGGCACCGGCAGGGTATGGCTTCAATCCATGCCCATCCGCAAGCTGGTACAGGCTCTGGCTCCTTATGGTAAGAATGCGGATAAGGAATCCAGCTCTCTGCTGGGAGGTCTGTTCGAGTCTTGATCTGCGCCTGCACATCACCGCAAGGCTAATAAACCGAAGATTTTCAACCCATACGACTTATCGCTGTAGTTTGGTGCAGGATATTTTGTGATCTCTCAGGGTTCGGTCTTCGATGTCCTGGTGTGAGAAAACACTTAATCCAATCCTGTACCCCTCCGTTTGAATGAGGGGATAAGCATAGGCACATTCCTACGGTATTTCAGGTAAGTGTCCCCAAATTCCTTCACCAGCTTCTTTTCCTCCAGATAAATGCCAATGGGAAGATAAATGAATGTACATAACATTGAGAGAAGCGTAGCAGGTCGTGAATCATACACAAAAAAACCAAGCACGATCAAAATGGTAGCGGTATACAATGGATGCCTCACATAGGCCAGGATACCGGAAGACTGAAAGCTGCCTTGCTTTTCCTCCTGTAAACCAAGGAAGGAGCTCAGACTGTAGGATTTGAAGGCTGCTCTCACCATAAGAACCCCTCCTGCAGCCAGAAAAAGACTCAAAAACTGCATAATGTCTGTTTCCGGGAGTAGCTTCCGGCCTCCAAGCAACCCATTGTAAAACAAAAGAGCCAACACTCCTACTGTGGATATAAAAGAATATGCCAGCCTTTGTGCTCTCTGCCCCAACCCCAGCGATCCTTTAATAAATTCCTTGACACTGCTGGCAACGAGCAGGCTATGAAGAAAAAAATACAGGCCCCAGCCTGCTGCCAAAAATACATATGGTGTGATCACGATTGAAAATTACGAATCGACCCATAAAACCTATAGGAATATAGTGATATATTTGTGCACGGTAGAAAAACCGTGCAAGAATGGCAAAAACAAAAATTGGTATTATAAAAGAGGGTAAAGTACCCATTGACCGAAGGGTGCCATTCACTCCCGGGCAGGCGGAAGAGATAGCCCGGATATTTAAAAATGTGGAGGTAAAGGTCCAGAGCAGTGACATACGATCGTTTTCCGATGAGGAGTACAGAGATTACGGTGTCAAGGTGACCAGAGATGTCTCGGATTGCGATATATTAGTAGGCGTAAAGGAAGTACCGGTTAAAAACCTCATTGAAAATAAAACCTACTTTTTCTTTTCTCATACCATCAAGGAACAAGCCTATAACCGCGACCTGCTACGCACTATACTGAAGAAAAAGATCCGCCTTATTGACTATGAAGTATTAACAAACAGTAATGGCATAAGAATTGTAGCATTTGGGAGGTATGCAGGGCTGGTAGGAGCGTATAATGCCGTACTCACTTATGGCAAACGGTATAATCTCTTTCACTTAAGGCCTGCACATACCTGTTTTGATCTGGAAGATCTCAAAACAGAATACGGTAAAGTAAAGTTACCGGCTGTAAAGATCGCGCTTACAGGTGGCGGCAGAGTGGCAAAGGGGGCTATGGAAGTATTGAACGGTATGAGGATAAGGAAGGTGACACCCGCTGTTTTTCTGAATGAGCGGTTCCAGGAACCTGTGTACACCCAACTGAACAGCCGGGATTATAACCAAACACGGGATGGCTCGGAATTCTCCCGTACTGAGTTTTACAGGAATCCACAAAACTTTGAAGGGGATTTTCTCAAATATGCCCGTAAAGCTGATCTCCTCATAGCCGGAGCCTACTGGGCGCCTCATGCTCCGGTGCTGTTTACAAGGCAGGATGCAGTTAAGCCGGATTTCAAGATCAGGGTCATTGCAGACATCACGTGTGATATAGAAGGGTCTATCCCCTCTACAAAACAACCTGCTACTATAGATGACCCTATCTATGATTATAACCCTACGGATGACAAGGTAGAACCCCCGCTCTCCGACGAAGGGAATATCACCGTAATGGCGGTAGACAACCTACCATGTGAACTCCCCCGTAATGCTTCTGAAGATTTTGGACGGGAGCTGATCGATAACGTGTTGCCTCATCTTCTGGGGGATGATCCGCAAAAAATTATTGAAAGGGCTACCATCACAAAGGACGGTGCGCTGACAAACCACTACAAATACCTCAGGAACTATGTGGCCGGGTAGACCAAAACCGTTTAAACCATCGTTAAAGTACTATTGTTATTACAAAAAATGACTACATTAGCTATAGTGGAAGAAACGGCTCTTATTAAAAAAACCAGAGCATATGTGGAAGGTATCCTCAAATCCTTGCCTGAAGGATACCATTATCACAACCTTGAGCACACCAAAGAGGTGGTAGATGCTGCTATGGAAATCGCCTCAAGGTCGGAATTAACGGAGGAAAATCTGGAAACGGTGATACTCGCCGCCTGGTTCCATGATGTCGGATACAGCTGCAACGCTCAGAATCATGAAGATGAGAGTATCCGGCTTATGAAGGAAAAGCTGACTCAGTTTGGAGTGGCTGATGAGCGTATCAGGGAAATAGCAGAGATCATCAAAAGTACCCAGATGCCGCAGAGCCCAAAAGATCAGCTTAGCAAGATCATGTGCGATGCCGATCTTTACCACCTTTCCACAGATTTCTTCCAAACAAGAAGTGAGGAGCTACGAAAAGAGCTGGCAGATATCTGCGATAACGACTTTAGCGAAAAGGAATGGAAGAAGGTAACGGCAGAGTTTATGAGTGCCCATACCTACTTCACCAATTATGCTAAATTGATCCTGGAGCCCAAAAAGAAGAAGAACCTCAAAAAGCTTAAAAAAGATAAGAACAACAGGAGCGCAGACTCGAAGTACGTAGAAAAGCTTGAGGATCAGGTAGTCAGGCTGCAGAACAAGGTAGAACAGACCAGGATACAAAAGCCGGACAGGGGGATTGAAACAATGTTCCGCATCACCTCAAAAAACCATCTTACCCTGAGCGCCATGGCTGACAATAAGGCCAATATCATGATCTCCATTAACTCGATCATTTTATCCGTGCTGGTGTCCGTACTTTTCAGAAAACTGGAGGATTACCCGCACCTGATCGTCCCGGGCCTTATACTCGTTTTCGTTTGCCTGGCTACGATTGTATTTGCCGTGCTGGCCACCCGGCCTCAGGTATCTTCCGGTACCTTTACCCGTCAGGATATTGAGAATAGGAAAACCAATCTGTTGTTCTTTGGTAACTTTCATAACTCAGAGCTCCCGGACTACCTGTGGGGTATGAAGGAAATGATGAAGGATGCAGACTTCCTCTATGGAAGCATGATCAAGGACATTTACTTCCTTGGGCTGGTGCTGGGCAAGAAATACAAAATGCTCAGAAAAAGCTATACCGTATTCATGTACGGTTTCATTATATCCATACTCGCCTTTTTGGTGGCTATGCTCTTCTTCAAGCCTGGCACCTGACCGGGGCGGGGCAGGCTGGTAACTCCAGACTGTTGATTGATGTAAACTGGTAGTGGTTTTTGAAGGAATAAAAGAATCTGCCCTACTACTTACCCTGCTCTACCGCCTCACATTCCGCAAGCCATTCATAAAAAGCATGCTGCGCACGGATAGGTTCCTGACCGTTTTCCACTTTTACATTGTTCAGGTCAGGGTCAAGCAGGCAGCCTTTAATATTATCCGCAAGCTGAACATTGAGCAATTCGATCATTTCCCTTTTTAGCACAGGATCATAAAGCGGGAATACCACTTCTATCCGATGGTAGAGATTTCTTTTCATCCAATCCGCAGATCCCATATAAATATCCTCGCTGCCATTGTTGTAAAAATAGAATACCCGCGAGTGCTCCAGGAACCTGTCCACTATCCGGTGGACAGTAATGTTGTCACTCAATCCTGCTAAACCAGGCCTCAGGCAGCATATGGCACGTACAATAAGCTCGATCTTTACCCCGGCTTTACTTGCCTCATAAAGCTTATCTATCATAATATCATCCTGCAGATTATTCAATTTTACTATGATGTGTGCCTTGTTTCCCTGATTTGCATGAGCGATCTCCCGGTCGATCAGTTCCATAAACCGATCGGTAATGTTGAACTGGGCCACCAACAGTTCGTGGAAGGTTATTTCCCTTTTCTGGTCGCTGAGATAGGCAAACAGGTTATCAAGCTCATCAGTGAGATAGGACTGATGCGTCAGCAGCGCCTCATCAGCATAAATGATCGCTGTTTTTTCGTTGAAGTTGCCTGTACCGAAATAGCCATACTTTCTGATAGTGCCATTTTCCATTTCCCTCTTTACCAAAGCCACTTTGGCATGTACCTTCAGGCCAGGGATGCTGTATACGATCCTGATCCCTGCCTTTTTCATTTTTTCAGCCCACCGCAGGTTGTTGGCCTCATCAAAACGGGCCTTGATCTCAACAAATACGGTGACATTCTTGCCGTTGCTGGCAGCGCTGATCAGGGCATTACATATAAATGAATCCGGCGCTATCCGGTAAAATGTAACGTTGATCTCCTTTACCTGTGGGTCAAGCGCTGACTCATTAAAAAAACGCAATACATAGTCATAGGTCTGATAAGGAAAGTGCAACAGAATATCCTGCTCATCTATGGCGTCAAAAATGAGACGTCTACCGTCTAAAACTCCTTTTCGGATAGCAGGTAGAGCTTTGTTTTCCAACCTGGGGCTCAGCGGATTCTGAAGCTGGAAGAGATCGTTCATGTTGTGATACCTTCCCCCGGGAACGAGGTCATCATCGCTCAGATCAAACTTTGCCTGTACATACTCCAGGGTCTGCCGGGGCATGACACTGTCGTATAGAAATCGTGAAGGTACGCCAAGGTCCCTCTTATCGATCTGCTTTCTTATTTTTTTGATCAGATCGCCGGAATATTCATCTTCAATGTTAAGATCAGCATCGCGATTAAGCTTGATACTGTAGCAGCCTTCAATCTGATACTGGTGGAACAGAAAGGTCAGGTTCTCCCTTACTATGTCTTCAATAGCTATGTAATAATAAATGTCATCTGTACGTGGGAGTGAAATAAACCTTGACAGCTGATCAGAAGGGACAT
>LYSV01000048.1 GCA_001657315.1 Flammeovirgaceae bacterium BBD 1991-12
CTCTGAACTGTTTTTCGATATAGGGAATGAGCTCGTAGGTGATAGCGTCACCATAAGGGCCAAGATTGGCTGAGTTCACCGCATAGGAATCATCATAGTAGGGGTTGGCGTGTTGTATTTTTATGATCAGCATTCTGGGAAAGTCCTTGCTGGTCCACGTCCGGTAAAAATCCCAGGCCTCCTGCTGCACAATTTTGTTGTATCCCTCCACATTGAAGCGGGCGCTGTAGTCCGGCTCAAGATCAGGGTCAGGCGGTTCAGTTCGAAATCCACCAAAATCCGCTGGAAAGTGGCCATGAAAGACCATAAGCGGATACCGGGCCTCAGGGTGCTCATCAAATCCCAGTGGAAGCAGCACATGGGCGCCAAGATAAACATCCCTTCCCCAGAATTCCGAAAGTCGCTCACTTTTGATCTTTATATGTTTGATGAATTCACTGTCTTCAGGCTCCTCTACTTCAGGTATCTGCTGATCCATGACAATATTGAAGTCACCCCCCTTTTCTTCTATATTGATCTTCAGGGGTTTACTGTAAAAGTTGCCTGGTTTTCGGTTCCACTGCTGTCCTTCCCCCCGGTCAGGTGGAAGCTTCACACTATGGCCAGTGGAAAGGGTGAACGTCTCGTATCGGTTAAGCAATGCCTGTACATAGTATTCCCCGGCAGGGATGTCATCCATGCTTTCAACGGGGTATCCAAAAATATCACCGTCAAAGACGACAGGGCTGTCAGGATGAAGCGCCTCAGCGTCCATGCCATAGCCCAGTTGAGAATCCAGACCATCAGACAGTTGAAATCTTGGCTCCGTTTCATTATTATTAGAGAGCAATAGGATCAGGCGGCCATCCTGAGGTGCTGTGGTAAGTGACCCTGAAAAGCTGACCTTAAAGCTAAGGCCACCCTTTTTTTCAGCGGGTTGACAGCCAATAAAAAGGGCGGTAAAAAAAATTATTACATATAAAATGGCGTTATTGTTCATGGCGGTAGCTTAAGACGATCAAGTTATAGGAATGACCGCTAACCTGCAATATGAAAGCTGTGAAATATATAGTGGGCATGATATGGGGTATGGCTTTATCCCTGCCAGGAATATCTCAGATCGACACCACGTATACGGCGGATTACCTGGTAAAGGAAATACTGGTAGGTAACGGCGTTTTGGTGGGCAACGTGAAATTTACCGGGCAGAAGCATGCCATAGGGTTATTCACGGACCCTACGGATCAGATTGGTATCACGGAGGGCATCGTTCTCACCTCCGGCAATGCCTTTTACGTACCGGGGCCTAACAAAACGCCACGGTCGGGCTGGGCCAGCAATGCACCTGGCGATGAACAACTGGACCGCATAGCCCGTGGCAAGACGTACGACGCCGCTGTGCTGGAGTTTGAGTTTGTTACCGTATCGGAAAATCTCTCCTTTGAGTTTGTATTCGGCTCAGAAGAGTACCTCGAATACGTGGGGTCGAAATTCAACGATGTGTTTGCCTTTTTTGTGAGCGGACCTAATATGGAATATCAGAATATTGCCAGACTGCCCGATGGTAAGACACCCATTACAGTGAACACCGTAAATAATCAGCTAAATAAAAAATATTACATTGATAACGCTTTCACCAACGTAACGGACCCTTTCATCTGGGATGTGCGTAATCGCAAGGTGATCGAAAATAAAAACTACCTGAAAGAGGAAGTGCCTCCTATGTATGATATCCAGTTTGATGGATTTACAACGGTGCTAACCGCCAGGTGTAAGGTAGTACCTAACGAGGTCTACCAGATAAAAATGGCTATTTCCGACGTAGGTGATGGGATACTGGATTCAGGTGTGTTCCTGAAGGGTGGTACCTTTAGCAGCTACGGCAAGGAAATAGTAAAGCTGGATGATCACTTTGATGAACAACAGCCTCTGAGAAGGATAGCAAAAAAGCAGCCCGGGCTGAGTACCAATGGTATCAGGCTGAACAGAGAGTTGAACAAGGTGCACCGGTTAGGAAAAGTGGAATTCGACTTTGACAGGTATCAGCTCACCAGCGTTTCCAGGGCGGTAATACAGCAGGTTTATCAGGCGTGGAAGGACTCCAACAATTATTCCATTGTAATTTCAGGGCATACGGATAGCATGGGATCTGAACAGTATAACCTGGATCTTGCAAAAAACCGTGCCCAGTCTGTGGCCAGTGAGCTTATGACTCTCGGAGTACCCCCTGAAAACCTGATCGTAAGGGCTATAGGTGAGTCGGATCCTGTGCAGAACAATGCTACTGCCTTTGGGCGTGCGAGGAACCGCCGTGTAGAATTCCTTTTAAAGCCGTAGCCGTATGTCGTCTTCGTAATCCACCGGTACTGAAACCGGCACTCCGTAAATGGAGAGCTTAATACGACCTACATAGTGTACCTTCATTTTCTTGCCCCCGAGAACACTGAGCAGGCTGTTGAGCACACCTACTTCACCAATATTGAATTTGGCATCTACCGGTACCTTAAACTCTGAAAGCGCCGGTATCTTTGTTTGCATCTTTTGTTTTATACCTCCTATCTTCTTTCCTTCCAGCAGCACATCTATATCTACCTTACGCAGCTTCATGCTCACATCATTGGGGTTGTAGAAAAAGGCATCTCCCTTGAGTAATGCCTCTGTGCCGGTAACATTGGTCACCTTTACGTTGGAAACATGCCTGAAAACCGGCGCTTTTTCAGGTTTTTTACACCCTGAAACAATGACCCCCAGTAAAAATATCACCAATAATTGCTTCATCCCTCAATAGACGTTTGTAAATTAATTTTGTTACTGTACTCCTTTTTGTGAAGTGATTGTATTCAGTTTTGGTACTCCATCCTTAAAATGAACTTTCATACTTTCATTTCAAATACCTGCCATAATGATACCAAACTTATCTGTCTGCCCGTCCATATTTTCGGTTTAAAACGTAAGGTCGTGCGCCGATCTTAAGGGTTTCACGTATTTTTTCTTATAGGCCTTTGCGCTTACCTCTCCGTCACAATGACACGCTAATTTTGCCAAACGAACCAAAAACATACCCGAAGATGCCACAAAACTCTGAAAACCGAAAGGAACTCAACCTGTCCCGGGCGCTGATCGCTGCTCTGAAAAGGAAAGACAACGCCTTGCGCCAGTATGCCTACATCACTTCGCATGAATTACGCTCCCCCATAGCCAGCATCCTCGGACTGGTACAGCTATGGCAGGAGCATGAAAACGACGAAACATTTTGCAAAGCGCTTATGGCAAAGATCCATCAATGTGCCCTCGAGCTCGATATGGTAGCACATAAATTGAATCAGGTAGCCTGCCGGCAAATGGATGCACTGTCTACTCAGGAAAGAGAGATCTGTCAATATTAGGGATGATCTTTAGCGCATTCCTGTAATACAGCTTTTTCAGTACCACATCATCGAGGTCAAGGCCGTACATTTTCCAGAAGGCATGGTATCGCTTGTAGTAGGGGAAGTACTCATCAGCCGTCTCCAGCACCCTGAAGTAGGTGTAATACTCTTCCGGATTCCACGCATCCTTACCGAACATCACTCTGTCCTGGTATTTGGTCAGGAATTGTTTGGCCATACGTGGCTGCCTGCCCAGCTCGGCAATGACGGCTCCTATTTCACTGTACATATTGGGGTACTTATCCATTAATTCACCCAGCTTTCCCAGGTTATTGCCAAACCAGCCAAGGTGTGCATTGATGAAGATCGTATTTGGATGCTTTCCAAAGATATTGTGCTGCTCAGCGATTATGGTTTCCCAGGGTGCCGGATTAGTGTTGCTTCTCTTCCTTCCCGGCCTTACCTTCAGCTCAAGCCACCGCTCGTTGTTCTCATCATGCGGCTCCCAGAAAGACTTAGGGTCTGCGGCATGGATCAGTACCGGTATACCCAGTTCACCACATTTGGCCCAAACAGGGTCTATCCGGGGATCATCAATGGCAATGCGCTGGCCATCCACTACGGTCATGGTTTGGCTTTTGTATATTTTGAGGCCATTGGCCCCCAGCTTCACGTCATTTTCCAGTTGTTGTACGGTCTTTTCAGTCCAGCCCGGTTCATTAATGGTGCGAACGTTTATATTGGTAAATACAATAAAGCGGTTGGGGGCAGTTCTGTTTACATTGTCAAGGCTTCCTCTTAGATGCTCCTCCGATCCTCTGCCACGGCCGCTCAGATTCACCATAACTGCCATATTCAGTTTATCCATCTCGGCTACGAGCTGATTCAGATCCTGACCTGGCATACTGAACTGATGGTTGTGAACATCCACAAACGGGTATTTCGCTCTTTTCACCTCATTCTCAGGCACCACCAGCGTTGAGGGAGGGTCATACTTTTCCCAATCCATGTATAAGCTACCGGATGAACCAGTGCCATTCTGACCATAACACCATGCACCTGTCAGGGACAGCAGACCTAAAACTGAAGCAACTTTTTTCATGATCAACCTGAATTTTTAGCAAGTCTAACGATTATATCCGGGTAAGGTTGGGCCATTTGTGTGGGCATAGCGCATGGAGCATGGAGCATGGGGCATAGAGTAATGGGGTGTTGGTTATGGTTATATCAAGGTTCGGAAAGCCTGGGGCAGTTCCGATAGTACTTGCATAGGTAGCAACTGCCTTGCGCCATGCTCTATGCCCTATGCAAACCGATACAACCCGGCAGGCATCAATAATACAGGAAATGGTTTTATATTTGAAAAACTGCAATTTACAATATGAAATATCTTCTGGCACTTGTTTTTGGCTTTTCATCATTTGTCTGTTTCGGGCAGTCTGCCGGAGAGGCATTTAAAAAAGGGCTTGAGCATATCAAAAATGAGAAGTTCGAAGAGGCTGTGGCGGCTTTCAGCACAGCGATCAGCGAAGATCCGAAGAACAAGGAAGCCTACAACCAACGTGGCTATTCCAAAAATCAGTTAAGCGATTTTTACGGAGCTATAGGTGATTATAACTTTGCCATTGACCTCGACTCTACCTATACGGTGGCTCTGAACAACCGGGGGGAAGCAAAGTTTAACCTCGGCGATGACACCGGAGCCATAGAAGACTTTGACCAAGCCATACGGCATGACAATAAAATGGCGGAAGCCTACAATAACCGTGGGTTTGCCCGGTACAATCTGGAAGATCTGCAGGGTGCGCTGTTCGACTTTTCGAAGGCCATAGAGCTGGATCCGGACGATTCGGATAAGTATTTTAATCGTGCGGTAGTAAAAGCCGAGCTGGAAGAATACATCAGTGCCATTGATGACTACAACAAGTCCATTTCGCTTAATGATAGTGACGCAGAGGCCTATAGCTTCAGAGGAGTGGCCAAATTTAACATTGAACAGGTAGAAGAGGCCCTGAAGGATTACAACAAAGCCATAGAGCTGGACAAGGAGGATCCTGTAAAATACGAGAACAGGGCACTGGCAAAAAGCAGTCTGGAGGATTACGATGGCGCCCTGGCTGACTATGACAAAAGTCTTGAACTTTTCCCGGATGATCCTGACACCTACAACCTGCGCGGTGTGGTCAGGTACAACCTGAAAGACAATGACGGGGCCATAGCTGACTACGATAAGGCTGTAGAGCTGGACCCCTACAATGCGGTGTACTACGACAACAGGGCCTTGGCAAAAACGGAACAACAAAACTATAAAGGAGCGATCGAGGATTATTCCTATTCCATAGAGCTATACCCTACCGATCCGGAAACCTTTCACCAGCGGGGTTTGGTAAAGATCACTATGGGTAATAACTACGATGGGTGCCTGGACCTGAACACCGCCGTAGAGCTGGGCTCAGACGATGCCCGGGCTTCCATTAAGGAACACTGTAAGTAGATGTCCGGGACGTCAGTCTTTTGCTGCCGTCACTACCGTTGACTACGGTAATACGCATATCGTTGATCACTCTGGGGGAAAGCCCCAGTCCGCTGTCCTCGATATCAAACCTTAGTTCCTGCACGATCATCATCTCACAGGTGTCCCACATATCGTCATGATAAAGCATAGTCTCAACAGTAGGAGGAAAGGCCATAGTAATGATCTCCGGCCATTCCAGCTCAAACTTATGTTCTGAGCATCCCCTGTATCGCACTTTTATTACCAGTTCGGTACCTACGATCCTCACAGCCAGCAGATCAAATGGATCCGAATCCTGATCTCTTGGGTCCGATCCTACCGTCCACAATGTGGTCATGTCATAGTATGGGGGATTTGCCGGAAGCTTTCGACTAACAAGGGGGTTGAACAAAATAAACAAGCCAACCATCACGAATGACAGTTTTTTCAACATGGGTTTATTCTTATTTGGGAATGAGGGTTGTATATGTAGTATTACTGAAGGGCCAGTGGCGCCGGTCAGCGATTGGAAACTTTTTCTGCTTCGTTGCTACCGTTCACTACGGTTATCCGCATGCTTTCTATTTCCTGGGAAGAAAATCCATGTCCGCTATCACTGATACCGAAACTCAGAATTCGTGTGATCAATGCTTCACACATGTCGTCGTTGCTATCATGGTTCAATACCACTTCAAAGTCAGGTGGGAAGACGTCTGTCATTATTTCAGGCCACACCATTTCAAAATTGTGCTGCTTGCATCCTCCTGCATACTGCACCGTCACTTCTACCTGTTCTTCTACCACCTCTACCTTCAGCAGTTTGAAAGGATCCGAATTTTCAATCACAAAATTTGTACCTCTTGCGGCTGCAAGACTGATCTCGTTATTCTGGCTTTCCGAGGGAAGCTCCTCCTCATTGCAGGATACCAGCAACAGCATGAAAAAACCAACCGTTCTGAAGAATAATCTTATCACCATGATCCATTTTGTTTTTCCAACTACAAGACCCTTGTTGTTGTAAAACGGTTGGAACCCTCACATATTATATTTCGATCTCCGCGATCCATTTCTGATCCAGAATATCCATTCACGATGGGCAAAACAGGATGCAGGAAACTGACTCTCTGAATATTATGATCCTAAACAGCAGCTTAACCCTTGCTCTGTCCGCGGGTAAAATATTTTTGACGTTTTCTCTGATATCTATGCGGGAGATATTAAAACACGGCTGCTTCGGCTGTTTTTCTGAAACTTTCTATGTCATGTTGCACACTCTCAAGTTTTGAGGTCAGCGTTGCCACAGCTGTTTTCCCCAGCGGCAGCCTTAGCGGAGGGTTTTCCATTTCTACAACCTCAAATATAATAGCAGCTGCCTTTACGGGATCCCCTTCCTGTTTGCCATCCACAGCCTTTATCTTATCTCTGAATACGCCGGCGGTTTGATCATAATCACTTATGTGAGATCCGGCCAGTGAAAATGCATCTCCTGCAAAACGGGTGCGGAAGGGACCGGGCTCCACCAGGGTAAGCCGGATACCTAATGGTGCGACCTCCGCAGCCAGCGCCTCGCTAAAGCCCTCAAGAGCAAACTTACTGGCATTATAGATCCCAAATCCTGCAAACCCCTTGAAGCCGCCGTGAGAAGAGATCTGAAGGATATGTCCCTTTTTCCGGGCCCTTAATATGGGTAGGGCCTTTTGCGTGATCCACAGGGCACCGAAGAAATTAGCTTCGAAAACCCTTCTAACTTCTTCCATACTTGTTTCTTCCACAGCGCCGGCCATTCCAAAACCGGCATTGTTGACCAACACATCAATTTGCTTGTATCGCTGCTGGATTATCTCAAAGGCATTGTCCACAGCCTCAGGATCAGTCACATCCATGGTCAATGCCAGTCCCCTTTCATTATAGGTCTCGTTAAACGTATCGGTTTGGGATTGCCTGCGAAACGTGCCAATGACAAAATCCCCTTTTTCCACGACTTTCTGAGCCAGCGCTTCGCCCAAACCGCTTGATATACCTGTAATAAACCAAATTCTTGCTTCCATATCTGTTAAAAGTTAATGTGAATTAAAATGCTGTCTGTAAGGCCTGTCGTGACCTGAGCTTGATGTAAAAAACAGAAAGAACGATCTGCGAGCCTGCCTGAACGGCAGTCCTGTGGACCTGCCGGCAAAGGCAGGGCTTCCAAAGCGCAAAACCGGCGCTGAAGCCTCACAAATCGCGTTTTCGTTTTCAAATGAACCGTTTTTAAATTAAACTCACGTTTGTAACCTTACTAAACTGCAAAAATGGAATATCAGAAGCCTTGAGAGATAGAATAAAAAAGAGCTTGTCCGGTACTATTCGGACATCCGGTCCCTGAATTCAACAGGGGTCATGCCCGTTTCCTTGCGGAACAGCCTGGTAAAGTAGGAACTGTCATACCACCCCAGTTCGGCCGCTATTTGCGATACGGTATGGTCGGTAAAGGTCAAAAAGCGGCGAGCCTCAAGGATACTGCGTGCTCTTATCACCTCAGTGGCCGTTTTTCCTGTTACCTGTTTTACTACATGGTTAAGGTGATGCTGGGTAATATTAAGATGCGATGCGTAGTCACTTACGGTGAGGTTCTCTCTGTATTTCTCTTCTATCCGGCTTTGAAATTCCTTGAACAGGACGAGGTGCCGGGAGGGTAATGGATGATGGACTTTTGTATTGATACTACGCTGTATCTGAGACACCAGCACATGCAGATAGGATTGAAGAATAGCAGGATCACGATCTGCTCTCTTGTTTTCATGGATCAGAAGGTCTATAGTGTGACGGATCTCATGGAAATCATGGTCATCAGGCTGAAGGTCCGGATTGCCGTAGAAATTATCTAGAAAGCTGAGCTCAAACAGCTTGTTCCGGTTTTGTTGGTTCAATAAAAAGAAATCTGTGGTGAACATAATGGTACCTCCCTTTAAGGGCTGCCACTCTTCAAACTCATGTACCTGCCCGGGAGAAATGAAGAAAAGACTTCCTGCTCCCAGGTCATATGACCGGTAGTCAATGGTCTGGCGACTTTTGCCCTCATCCACCCACAAAATTTCGTAGAAAGTATGCTTGTGGACATCATCTACCTCCGGCTCCTCCATCTCCTCAAACCGGGTGATCTCAAACGCTGTTTTGCTATCCGGCTGGTTGATAAAGTGACCTATGGAGTAGTATGGGAACGGGTCTTGCACCTGTCAAAGATCGCCAAAACAGAGAAATATTTGATTGTTATGATAGTAAGCCATGCTCATCCCACATGCTGAGGGTTGCCAGTGCACCAGCACCCAGCAACAAGCCACATGCTCACTCTCCCAGATCACTGATCTTTTTTATCCCTTTCTGCTCAGCATCCAGTCTTCTCATCATCAGGGCGTGCGTATTGTTGAAACCCAATGGGGCAAGCCATTCCAATGCATATTCATTGCGGAAGCGCTCCCTGATATAGTCCAGCACCACTTCCTTCTCATAAATAATTTCCGACAGCACTTGCTCATCAGGCTTCAATATCACCAGAAGGCCCGTGCCGGTATACTCCGGATAGATATCGATCAATCCTTCCTGCATGGCATCAAAAAGGAGCTTTGTGCCACCGAAACCCAGCTTCAGCTCCACCGTCAGCGAGGTGTAGTTCTCGATCAGCAGTTTGAACATCTCTGCCAGCAAATAACTCTCGGTGAAATTCTTGGAGCCGATGACCACATCAGGCTCTCCCTCCCTGGAAACTGAAGATCTCAGCCCCTTGCTTTCCAGGAAGCTTCTGGCCACTTCGGTCATGTTTTCCTGTTTTTCATCTACCCGGTAGTTCATCCGGGACATATCCGTATCGGTGATCCTGTTGGCTATCTGATTAAAGACCGAACGTAACTCAGGATAGCGGTCCAGTAACTCCGTGCGTACCAATGGGGCGGCATGGTAGGGAGGGAAATAGTTTTGGTCATCTTCCAGAAGGATCAGGTCAAAGGCCTCGATACGGCCATCTGTAGAAAATCCACTGATCACATCCACATCACCGTTTTTTACTGCCTGATACATCAGTCCTATCTCCATTTCCCTGACATCCAGATCGAGATTGTACCTTTCCCTAAGCCCTGCATATCCATCCCCACGCTCAATAAACTCTGATGGAAAACCGGCCACTACCTTGTCCGGTGCGGTATTGGAAAGCCATTGATAGACCACAAAGAAGATCGAGAGCACAGCCAGCCCGATCAATGGTCTTTTTAATTGATGAATATGCCGCTGGATCAGCCCAAGAATTCCGTCGAAAAAAAGTGCCATTAATCCGGCCGGAATGGCACCGGCAAGGATCATGTATACGTTGTTGGTGCTCAGTCCGCGGAAAATGAATTCTCCCAAGCCACCCGCTGCAATGAGAGCACAAAGGGTGGCGACTCCAACGTTGATCACAAAAGCCGTACGGATACCGGCAAAGATCACCGGGGCAGCCAGGGGTAGCTCCACTTTCATCAATACCTGCCTTTTACTCAGCCCCATGCCTACGGCCGCTTCTCTTATGGCCGGATCCACATTTGTGATACCGGAATAGGTATTTCGCACAATGGGAAGCAGACCATACAGGAAAAGTGCTACAATGGCCGGCAACACGCCTATGCCAAAAAATGGTAGGAGAAAGCCCAATAACGCTATACTGGGGATGGTCTGTATGGCATTTACAAAACCCAATACGGGACCGGAGGCTTTGGATATCTTGCTTATTAATATCCCCAGGGACAGTCCTACTGTGATGGAGATCAGTAACGAGATAAGGGTAAGCCACATATGCTCACCGACCTGCTCCCAGAGCTCCTGTTGATTTTCAACAATAAAACTGATGAATCTCGCCCACTCGCTCATGTGCTCCCATTCTTGTAGTTGGTGTAGTAAAGTGACAGCAGCTCGCCTTTGGGAATGACATATCTCGTGCCGTTATGTGCCAGAGCAATGTTTTGTGACTGATTGTGCTCTGACGCTTCTCTTATGGAGGTAGTTACAGGGAGTTCACGGGTTGTGTTGCCTGATCCATTCACAGGTTGAAGACAGGGAACAAGGTCAGCAAGGCAAACCACGGAGAGCTCGAGTTCAAGGTAGTGTGGTGCAAAAAACTGCTCCACAAACGAGTTGGCTGGCTTGAAAAGAAGGTCTCTGGCTTTTCCGGCCTGCTGTATTTTCCCATGGTCCATAAGACACACAACGTCTGCAAGTCCAAACGCCTCCTTAACGTCATGGGTAACCATGATCACGGTTTTATTCATGGTTTTGGCCAGTAATCTGAACTCGTTCTGGATCTCCCTGCGTGTGATGGGGTCCAGTGCTCCGAAGGGTTCGTCCATGAGAATGATATCCGGGTCTGCAGCGAGGGCACGCGCAATACCGACCCGCTGCTGCTGCCCTCCACTTAGCTGATCCGGTTTGCGGTCGCGAAGCGTGGCAGGAAGCCCTACAAGGTCAAGGAGTTCATTCACTCGCTGATCGATCCTTGCCGTCTCCCATTTTAAAAGATGCGGGACCAGCGCAATGTTCCGGGCAATGGAATAGTGTGGGAAAAGCCCAATCTGCTGGATCACGTAGCCGATACTACGCCGAAGCAGGTGGGGCTCAATATCTTCTATTTTCCGATCATTTATAATGATGACACCGCCATCCTTTTCCACCAGTCGGTTGACCATCTTCAACGTTGTGGTCTTCCCACTACCACTTGTACCCAGTAGTACGAGGGTTTGCCCTCGCTCAACATGAAAGGACACATTGTTTACAACCGCCTGTCCGTCATAGACCTTGGAAAGGTTCCTTGCTTCAATCATGCGTTTTATAAAACTAACCAAAATAAGGACCAGTTAAAAATCCACATGGTTCTTGCTGTCCTGATCAATGTTGAGGATCAGGATGACATTGTTCACCATCAATACGCCATATTTGGAAAATACCTGTCTCGATTTTGCTGTCCACTACTGCCATTCTGTCATTTTTTTGAGCTGGAATGGTATTTGGTCAGCGGCTGGTACGGAATTAAAATATCACAATCATAAATTGAGTATTGTTATGGAAGAGAAAGGTACTATTTCGATTCACACCGAAAACATTTTTCCGATCATCAAGAAGTTTCTCTACTCCGATCATGAGATCTTCTTACGCGAGCTGGTTTCCAACGCAGTCGATGCTACCCAAAAGCTCAGGAGGCTATCATCCCTGGGAGAGCTGAAGGAGGATATTGGTGACACGAGGATTGAAGTTTCTTTTGACAAGAAAAAGAAGACTATTACAGTGAAGGATAGCGGCATTGGCATGACCGCTGAAGAGATCAAGAAATACATCAATCAGATCGCCTTTTCCGGTGCTACAGAGTTTGTTGAAAAATTCAAGGACAAGGAGGATGCCAAAGATATCATTGGCAAGTTCGGGCTTGGTTTCTATTCTGCATTCATGGTCTCTGACAAGGTGGAGATCGTGACCAGGTCTTATCAGGAAGGTGCTGAAGCTGCTCACTGGGAATGTGACGGATCCACTAAGTTTAAGATCACTGCGGCTAAGAAAAAGGAAAGGGGCTCGGAGGTGATATTACATATCAACAAGGATTCTGAGGAGTTTCTTGATGAATGGAAGATCAAGGGTATTCTGGATAAGTATTGTAAGTTCCTGCCGGTTGAGATCAAGTTTGGTACTACGGATGAAAGTGTAGAGGATGGCAAAGACAAGGATGACAAACCGAAATACAAGACGGTTACCAAAGACAGGATCATTAACGATACTGAGCCACTCTGGATCAAGGCCCCGTCAGAGCTGAACGATGAGGATTATCTGAAATTCTACCGCGACCTTTATCCCATGACGGACGATCCCCTGTTCTGGATCCATCTGAATGTGGACTATCCGTTCAACCTCACTGGTATTCTTTACTTCCCCAAGGTGAAAAATGACTTTGAGGTACAGAAGAACAAGATCCAGTTATACTCCCGTCAGGTGTTCATCACGGATGAGGTGAAGGACGTGGTCCCTGAGTTCCTGATGTTGCTGCACGGTGTGATCGACTCACCGGATATTCCACTGAATGTATCCAGAAGCTACCTGCAGTCGGATAGCAATGTAAAAAAGATAAACGCACATATTACCAAAAAAGTAGCTGACAAACTGTCTGAGCTATTCAAAAAGGATCGCAAGGCCTATGAGGAGAAATGGGATCATATTGGCGTATTCGTAAAATATGGTATGCTGAGTGAGGACAAATTCTACGAAAAAGCGAAGGATTTTGCGTTGCTGAAGAATATAGACAGGGAATTTTCCACACTGGACGAGTATAAGGATAAGGTAAAGGCCAATCAAACTGATAAGGACAAAAACCTCATCTATCTTTATACCACTGATGAAGGTAAACAGCATACTTACATTGAAGCAGCCAAAAAACGGTCCTATGATGTTTTGGCGCTCGATGGCCTTATCGACAGCCACTTTCTGAACTTTCTGGAGCAAAAGCTGGAAAACACACAGCTCAAGAGGGTAGATGCCAGTACAGTAGATAAGCTGATTGACAAGGATGAGAAAATAGAAAGCGTGCTGAGTGAGGCCGAGATCGAAAAGGTAAAGGGAATTTTTGAAACAGCCATCAGCAATGAGCACATGAAGGTGAGTATAGAATCCCTTTCACCCGATGAGATGCCGGTAACCATCACTATGTCGGAATTCATGCGCCGAATGAAGGACATGGCCCAGACCGGCGGTGGTGGATACTATGCTATGATGGGCAACATGCCTGATCAGTTTGACGTCACCATTAATGGCAACCATCCTGTGATAGCCAGGATCCTGAGATCGAAGAAAGAAGAGAAAAAACAGCAACTGGCCAAGCAGGCATATGATCTGGCTATGTTGTCTCAGAATATGCTCACAGGCGCTGATCTTACCAACTTTATCAAGAGAAGCGTAGAGCTGGCTGGAGAGTGATCTTTTAAGTCAACAAAATGAAAAAAGCAGCAGGCAAAATGAGTCTGTTGCTTTTTTGTTTATGGACCTCGCCTGGAACTGACGTAAGCATCTTTCACGCCAGCCTCACCTCTTTCCCGAAGATCACC
The DNA here is from genome assembly GCA_001657315.1 of Flammeovirgaceae bacterium BBD 1991-12. Lineage (GTDB taxonomy): Bacteria > Bacteroidota > Bacteroidia > Cytophagales > Cyclobacteriaceae > Fulvivirga. The sequence goes on from LYSV01000048.1 coordinate 13,926, forward strand.
GCTTACATAGTTCTGCTTTTTGGCAAATTTTCTCCTTACTAATTTCCCTATATCGAATGTGGAATATTATGAAAAACGTTTTCCTGCTCCTTCTTCTTTTACTGGTTTCTTCTGTTTCTACAGGTCAAAAGCTTTCCAAAAAGGAAAAGCAGATCCTGCAGGAGGTTGAGTCTCTGCATGGAGAGGCGCTACAGTTTCTTGAGAAAGTTGTCAACATGAACAGCGGTACGTTAAACTTTGAAGGAGTAAGAGAAACCGGAAGAGTTTTTCAGCAGGCATTTAATGAGATAGGTTTTTCCACGCAATGGATCGATATGCCGGAGGCAGTGAACCGTGCTGGTCACCTGTTTACCGAGCATAAGGGAGACAAGGGCAAAAAGCTGCTGCTGATCGGTCATTTGGATACCGTATTTGATAAGGATAGCCCTTTTCAGAAGTGGGAGCAGCAGGATACCATTGCCTATGGACCGGGTGCCAATGATATGAAGGGGGGCAATGTGGTAATGTTGTATGCTCTCAAGGCACTTTATAACAGGGGACTGCTGGATGGCGCTCAGGTAATTGTAGCCTTGCATGGAGATGAAGAAAGTGCCGGTAAGCCCATTACCATTAGCCGCAGGGATATTATAGAAGCCGCCAAACGCAGTGACATAGCGCTTGGATTCGAGACTTCCACGGGATTTAACTATGCGACAGTAGCCCGAAGAGGGTCCAGCGGCTGGCAACTGGAGGTACAGGGCAGGCAGGCCCATTCTTCAGTTATTTTCAATGAAAGAGTAGGGGCCGGAGCTGTATTCGAAGCCTCACGGATCCTGTATCAGTTCTATGACCAGCTCAGTGCGGAGGAATTGCTAACCTTTAATCCCGGCACAATAGCCGGTGGTACGAGGGTAGAGGTGAATGACGAAAACTCTACCATGAATGCCTACGGCAAGTCAAACATTGTAGCACAGCATGTAGTTGTAAAAGGTGGGTTACGCTTTATTTCCGAGGAGCAGAAGGAAAAAGCCCGGGAAAACATGCGAAAGATAGTGGCAGAACACCTGCCCCATACCTCGGCAACTATCACCTTTACAGACAGCTATCCTGCCATGCCACCTACTGAGGGCAACATGGCGTTACTCCGGCAACTGAATCAACTGAGCCTGGACCTTGGTCAGGGCGAGGTGCAGGCCTTTGATCCTGGCCGGCGGGGAGCTGCAGACATTTCTTTCATTGCTCAATATGTGGATGGGCTCGATGGTCTTGGTACCATGGGTGGCGGTGCGCATGCTCCCAATGAGTACATGGATCTGAGAACCTTTAAAGCTCTTATCCAAAGAACTGCGCTTTTTATGTATCGGTTGACAAGGTAGTAAGCATAACCTAAAGGTACTTTTCTCCGTCTGAACAGAAAAGTATGCACTCAATATCCATTAATTGCTTCTTTTGAAAAAAGCCTTGTATTGTTTATATTGGCACCATGACGTTTAATATGAAATTCAACAATAAGGATACAGGTCTCCGGGTCAGACCCAATGGTTCTATGTATGTTGACAGGAGCGTTTTTTATTCACGTAAGAGTGTAAAGGATACTATAAGAAAAATGCGTGAATCCGGCGTTTATCCAAAAGTAGCCGTCAAACCAAAGTAATACCCTGTGCCCTATAATTTGTTGATCATCCCCCTGATCGCAGGTTACTACATTCTTTCCAACCTGGTTTTCTTTAAATATAGGTATCAAAGACTTCAGTCTCAGAGACTAATATTAAATTCTGCCTTATTTGGCCTTTTTATAGCAGTGGGAACATTGTGCTTGAGGTATTTTATAGAGTATCATTTTACATCACTGTTTCATTCAATGTCAGCTTTTTTTGGAAGTATATTGATTGTATCGCAATCTTCCACACGATATCTATGGACAATGTTCTGTGGGTTGATGATTTCAATTTCAATGACAGAAATTATTAATCTCTTTGTCAATTACAATCTAAGGTTCAAGAACTACGTGGTGGACAGGGCTGTTGATCTATATGGGAATGAATTGGAAATATTATTTAAAAACTCTGTAAAATATGGATGGCCCGTCCAAATAACACTTAAAAATGATAAGGTGTATCTGGGGTATGTAGATTCTACACCTTTACCTTCCAAAACAAATTATTTCGACTTTATGCCTTTGTATTCTGGTTACAGAGATCCGGTTACGAAGGAACTGCATTTTACAACGCCTTATGAAACAATTCATGATCTGCTCGAATTAAGTGGTGAAGAGCATAAAATTGGTATGATGGCAGTTGTTATTAAGCAGGATGAGATGCTTTCAGCCAGTCCACATGACCATGACGTTTACAGTCGGTTTTTTGATATCTCCCACGACTCGTGACCTTCTTGTTGTTTTAACTACACCTCTTATGATCAAAAGCAGTAGTTCACAAACCATTACCAGAGCTGTATAATTGAAATTTCTATTCCGGTTTGATCTGAATTTTCCCTTTGACTTATATTTGCTCCTTACGGGAAGCAACTAAAAAATCCGGTAATATATGAAAAAACTATTTCTACTCCCCTTACTGTTCATTGCCTGCAATCAGAACCCTAAACTCAATAACCCCACGGCAGAAGGGCTCGCTGACGCACCTGCCGGAGCAAAAAAAGAACCCTATGAAGATAACCCGGCTCTGGTGAAAGTGACCTTAGAGCGGTCAGAAGGAGTGCCTCTGGAGCAGGGTGAATATCTGAATGGCAAAAAGCACGGTACATGGACTACTTACCATAATAATGAGTTGGTAAAGTCTGTCACCACTTACGTAGAAGGAGTCAGGGAAGGCACACATATAGAAATTGACAATCGTGGGCAGCTTACACTTAAAACATATTACCATAACGGACAATATGATGGTGACTATATTGCCTACAACCGGACCCGGGTAGTGGAGCGCCGGTTCTATCGTGATGGCAGGCTGGAAGGGACAGTCATGAAATACTATGACAATGGCAACATCATGGAAGAAAGCCTGTATGAGAATGGAAAGCTCAATGGGGTTTCCAAATGGTATGATCAGGATGGCAACGTAACCCTCGAGTATGAGTATAAAGATGGCACACTGGTTAAGAAATAACCAGAGGTCCATCGCATCACCACCGGTATGACTATTGTATCAGGCCATCATTAAATAGCCTAGTATAATTTAATAGTATCCTGGAAAAATCAGGCAACATTGAATTAAGTACAAAAACAAGGGAGCATAACGGATAAGCTTTTTATATTGCGCTGGCAATACCAGCATGCCGGAACAAATGACCATCGATCTCCGCATAAAAAAAACAGCAATCGTAGTCGTCAGTTTTGTGGTCCAGATGCACCTGCTGTCGGCTCAGTATTTCCAGCGTCTTGATTCATTGAGTGGTGGACTGGAGCATCCGGTTGATTCCGTTCGCCTGAAATTTCTATTGGAATATGCATGGGAGCTACAGGATTCAGTGCCTGAAATTTCCAAACAATATGCATTGCAGGGACTGGAAATTGCGATGCAACGGGAGCGCTTGAAAGAAACAATGGATGCCCATAGAGTGCTGGGCAGCATCTACAGGCGGATAGGTGATGATATCAATGGCCTTGATCATTTCCAGAAGGCACATAAGATGGCCCAGGAGCTGGGTGATCAGGCGTCTATAGCCAGCGCACATCATAATTTGGCTACAATTGAGTCAGACAGGGAGATGGACAGAGCATCGGTTCAGCATTGCATGGAGGCATTAAAGATCTATCACCAGATCATTGATACCGCTCATAATCCCGTAGACTATTATGCCAGAATGGCCAATAGCTATAATTCGCTCGCTATTGCACTAAAGTATCTGGGAGAACGCGACAGCAGCAGAATGTACTTCCATGAGTCCATGCGATTTGCCCGTGAAGCCGGGCATCAGGGCAGGGTAGCGATGGCTGCTACAAACCTGGCCAACCTGCTCCGGAAACTTAAAGAATTTGATTCGGCTTTATATTATTATGAATACGCCATTCCGCTAAAAAAGAATGCCGGAAATACAAGAGGACTTACCCATAGCTATGGCAACCTCAGCCGGCTTTACATCCAAACCGGGAATTATGAAAAGGCTGTAGGGTATGGCCGTAGAGAGTTGGAGCTGGCCATGAATGGAGGGTTTCGGTTTTTGGTAAAAAACGCATATTTCGATCTCGCACGAGCCTATGAAAAATGGGGGAGGCATGATAGCGCCTCACATTTCTATGCGTTACACTGGCCGTTGAACGATTCCCTGAACAATGTCAAATTGCAAAGTGAAGTTCATTCATTGCGGCTCGAATATGAGACAGAGGCAAAAGAGCAGGAAATAGCAACTTTGACCCGGGAGAATGAAAATGCTGCTTTTAAACGAAACATCCTCATCGGTGTCATCGTCCTGGTTGTGATCATAGGGTTTTTGCTTTACAATACTCAAAGACTCCGTTCAAAGCGAAACCGGTTATTGCTGGAGAAAGAACGTGAAGTAGACCTGATGAAAAGTCACTTCTTCGCCAATATCTCCCATGAATTCAGAACACCTCTTACCCTTATTCTGGGGCCGATTGAAGACCTCAGGGCTATTCTCAAAGCTGATCAGCGCGAACTAAAGTACCTGAATACAATGAAACAAAACGCCAGGCGATTGCTTGGGCTGGTGGATCAACTGCTGGATCTTTCCAAACTTGAGGCCGGTCGTGGTACCCTAAAAATAGTAGAGAAAGACATTATTGCCCTTGTCAGAGGCATTGTGATGTCCTTTGAAACACTGGCCAAAAGCAGGAGCATTACTCTTGAATTTCATTCCTCCAGAGAAAAATGTCAGGCAGGCATTGATCAGGATGCATTTGAAAAAATACTCATTAACCTCATAAGCAATGCTTTTAAGTTCACCCCGGAGGCAGGTACAGTAACGGTTGCGGTAAAAACTGAAGATCCTAAGTTGCAAAAAAACCGCAGGAACCTTCTGGAAATAAGTGTATCAGATACAGGTCCGGGGATAGAAGAATCAGATCTGGCCCGGATATTTGACCGGTTCTACCAGGCGCATAATGTCCCATCGGGAATATCATCCAGCACGGGTATAGGCCTTTCATTAACCAAAGAGCTTGTACAACTCCATAAAGGAGAAATATCTGTTGTCAGCAAGCCTGGGCAGGGTACCGTTTTCAGGGTTTTGCTTCCACTTGATCTGGAGCCTGTGGAAAAAACCGATCCGGGATCACGTCCCGATTATGATAGCACTATTCTCCCTGATCTTGATGACATGGAGCGCACCCAGCCAGGTTCGGAAGCCGATGCCGGGGAAGAAGAGAAGCCAACGATCCTCGTGATAGAAGACAATGCTGATGTGAGAAGCTATATAGGGGAGGTACTGGAAGAAAAGTACCATGTGGAGATGACTGAAAATGGAGACAAGGGTATTGAACAGGCGGTAAATATTATTCCTGACCTGGTCATCAGTGATATAATGATGCCAGGAACGGATGGCTATGAGGTTTGCCGTACATTGAAGAGTGACGAACGCACCAGCCATGTTCCCATCATTATCCTTACGGCAAAGTCAGATGATGAAAGTAAGATAGAAGGGCTGAGGACCAGGGCTGATGACTTCCTGACCAAACCCTTTAACCGTCAGGAGTTGCTGGTCCGTACCGGTAACCTGATCAGTAACCGTAGAAACCTGAGAAAAAGATTTGCCGGAGAAGTTTATCTGCAGCCCCACGATATAGCTGTTACATCGGTTGACGAAGCCTTTTTACAACGTGTACTGGATATTGTGAACAGTCATATTGACAATGAGGCCTTTAGTGTAGAGCAGCTTGGGCGGGAAGTGGGCATGAGTCGCAGTCAGATCCACCGAAAGCTGAAGGCGCTTACTGATCAGTCCGCTACCCAATTTATCAATTCCATCCGGATGCAGCGGGCTATGATACTCCTGCAGAAAAATGCAGGCACAGTGGCCGAGATCGGATATCAGGTGGGATTCGCGAGTTCTACCTCATTTATCCGGGCCTTCAATAAGCAGTTCGGCTATTCTCCGGGAGAGGTCCAGCGCAGGGCAAGAGCCGAGGTCCGGATAAGATAGGTTTCCGTATTCCCACATACAATCTACTCATGTCAACTCTTGCTTGTTCACCTGTTTATTGGGAAGAGATCTGCTTTTATGGGATACTGAACAGCTGATAACCCCATCCTGCAACATAGTGTTGACCATTTGCAACACTTGGTAAATAGTCCTGTACGAGCACCTGCTAACTTCGATAGCAGTAAGTGACTGACTATTCCTATGCCCGTGAGCCATAAAATAATCGTCCTTCTGATAGGATGTAGCATTATGACGCCCGTCTCAGGATATCCTGACCCTGACAGTATCAGGGTAGAATTCCAACATGCGACTGATCCTGAAAGGGTGCTTCTGTATCTTGAACTCAGCAAGCATTATGTACTGAACGTCACCGATTCAGCCCTCCATTATGCGCAACAGGCTCTTGATCTCTCGTTTTCATTGGAAGATCAGGGAAGTATTGCCGATAGTTACCAGATGCTGGCTTATGTCAGGTTTTCTATCAGTGACTATGACGAGTCGGAAACGTATTACGAGAAGTTGCTCCACTATGCGCTGGATATGAAGGACAGTGTCCGGATGGCCATGGCCTGGCATGGTCTGGGTAACATTAGCCTTGGCCGGGGCGGTTATGATTCGGCGGCTTACTTTTATTTCAGAGCGCTGAAGGTCTTTGAAGAGCATGACCTTACAGGTGAGTTGTCGAAAGTCCTGAATAACCTGGGCCTGATCTACTATTATCAGGAGGACTATGATAAGGCTATGCCTTACTTTTTCAGGGACCTGGCCATTTCGAAAGCGCTAAACGATGAAAGTGGCATTTGCTTCAGCCTCGGTAACATTGGAGGAGTATTTCAGGCTCAGAAAAAGTATGACAGCGCCATTCACTATTTCCTGCAGGCGCTGGGAAAAGGCAGACGGATTACTGACAAGACAGCGGAATCGTACTATCTCGGCAATATAGGTAGTGTCTATGCAGAGCAGGGGAAATTTGAAGAGGCCCTCATGTATCTTTCTCAGGCTTTGCCTGTAGTACGTGAAATTGGCGACAAAGCTGCAATTGTTGACCAGCTGAACTATCTGGCAGAAGCATACGGAAATCTGGGCAGGTTTCAGCAGGCACTTGATTACTATAATGAGTCGCTTACCCTTGCTCAAAGCACAGGACTGAAGCCCAGACTAAAGTTTATTTATGAAAGTGTTGCTGACCTTTATGAGAGATCAGGACGACCGGATAAGGCGCTTGAATACTTCAGAAATTCCATCGCCATAAAGGATAGTCTGTTTTCGGAGAAAAAGTCACTGCAGATAGCTGAGCTGCAAACCCGCTATGAAACACAGAGAAAAGAGCAGGAGATAGCTACCCTGCAAATTCAAAAGGAGAAGGAAGAACTTAAAAGAAATACGTTTGCCATAGGTTTTGTTTTCACCTTCGCCGTTGGTCTGATGGTCTACAGCCGGCAGCGCCTGAAAATGAAAAAGAATCTCAGGATCAGGGAGCAGGAGAAGAGGATAGAGCGGTCTCAAAGAGAACTGACCGAGGCCGAGTTGAAAAACTCCAGACTTCAGAAGGAGCAACTCGAGCAGGAGCTCGCCTTTAAAAGAAGGCAGTTGTACAGCTATCTCAAGAACCAGCGAAGCAAAAATAATCTGATAGAGCAACTTGAGCATGAATTGGAGGAGCTGAGAAAGAATTCAGCCTGCAACAATGACGGACGAATAGACCAGATCACACAGCTTCTGGGATCGACTATTCTTACCGAAGAAGAATGGAATGAGTTCAAAACGATTTTTGAGGACGTGCACTACGGATTCTTTACCAGGGTCAGGGAGAAATACGCTGATTTGACGGAAGGAGAGATCAGGCTGTTTGCACTCATGAAGCTTAATCTCTCTTCAAAAGAGATTGCCAAAATGCTGGGTATCTCCAAAGCCAGTGTAAACACAGCCAGGTACCGCTTGCGAAAAAAACTCGATATCACCTCTGACGAAAAACTTGAGGAATACATTTTAGAGCTGTAAAAACTTTTTTTGCTCATTCTGTTGATCGGATCTGTAAACGCGCGAACCATAAGGAAAACAGGCAGAGACATACGGCTGAATTTTTTGAGGGTGCCTGATTCATTTTTTGTAACTAATTGAAAAACAGTCATTTAAAACTATGTCTATCACTTTGTCTATCGCTAAAAATGGCTTGAGAGGCCAATTCATCCTTTCTTCGGATAAGGTTTTTAGTAAAAAAAGTGATGAAGATGAAGTACAAGCTTCTTGTTCTGTTGCTGTTCCTTGGTGCTCTGTTCTATTGGGCCATTGATCAGCAGAACAAAAAGATCAGGGCAATCGAGCGGGAGATTGAAGACCTCGAACGGTTGCCGGTAACACAACAGATGTGAACCTGAAAACCAACATACCAATCATCCTCACGGCACTGTCGCTGGCAGCCATGCCGGTGATGCTCAGTGCGCAGGATCTGGAGAGGATCGGCTCCGGCAATGCATTTGAGATCAATGGAGGTCTCTCACTCACCCAGATCGCCTATGGGGTGAACGGCATCGATGAGCGCAGAGACCCATACAATTACTTTGCCACGGGGAATGTGAACATCAACATCTATGGAATGAGTATACCGCTGGCATTTACCTATTCCAACCAGAATAGCTCCTTTCAGCAACCTTTCAATCAGTTTGGCATTGCCCCCACGTATAAAAACTGGCGGGCCCATCTGGGTTACAACAGCCTTACCTTCTCTCCCTATACACTGAATGGACATATATTCCTGGGAGGCGGATTGGAGTACGATCAGGAAAAATTTCATGTTAAGGCCGTTTATGGCCGTTTTCAGAAGGCGGTTTCACCGGATACCGTGAATAATCCGGGGCTGGTGCCTTTTTTTGAACGTCGTGGATATGGCGTGCAGCTAGGCTATAAAAACAAGGGAGATTTTGTTGATCTCAACCTGTTCAGAGGCAGAGATGATGAAAACTCCATTTCCTTCATACCAGAAGAGCTGGGTCTTTTGCCTGAGGAAAATCTTGTCATGAGCCTTTCAGGGGGAAAGAAGATTGGAAAATTCTCGGTGACGGGAGAGTATGCCGGAAGTGGCATTACCCGGGATGTAAGAGCCGAAGAGAATTCACTGGAGGACGAAAATGTATTCAGCTACGCGGGGCCGCTTTTCACCCACAGAAACTCCACGGAGTATTACAATGCCTACCGGGCCAACGTCAGCTATTCTTCCGATACCTACAATCTCGGTATGGGGTATGAGCGTGTTGATCCCGGCTATCGTACCCATGGCGCCTATTTTTTCAACAATGACCTGGAGAATATCACCTTCAATGGCAGCCTGAGGCTGTTCCAGGGCAGTTTGAACCTTTCCGCCAATGCAGGCACACAACGAAATAATCTGGAAGATCAGGAAGTAAACACCATGGACCGTTTTATTGGTTCCTTCAATGTCAACTACCAGGCCGGTCAAAAGCTGAATATCAATGGTAACTATAGCAATTTCACCACCTACACCTTCATCCGGTCCGAGTTTGATAACATTAACCAATCCTCACCCATTGTACAGCTGGATACGCTGGATTTCACCCAAATATCGCAAAGCGCCAATATAGCCACCAGCTATACGCTGGCCAGTGATGAATCGAAGATGCGCATGGTACTGCTCAATCTGTCCTATCAGCAGGCCACAGATGAACAGGGGGGAGTGGAGCAGAATACCGGGTCGAGATTTATCAACGGCAACATCACCTTCACCCAGACCCAGTTCACTTCAGGACTCAGCCTGACCGGTTCCGTCAACTACAATCAGTCCACTACCATGGATATTGAGACCACGATCTTTGGCCCCACCGTGGTCCTAAGCAAGAGCCTCTTGCAAAAGAAGATCAATGCCAGTGTATCGTCATCATGGAACAGTACCACAGTGAATGGCAGCCGGGAAAGCGATGTCTACAACCTCCGGCTGGGAGGTGTATACAAGATCAGCAAACACCATAACCTCAATATGAACACCATTGTACTCAGCAGAACAGGGAGTGGGGAGCAATCGCGTGATTTTACCGAGTACACCATTACAGTAGGTTATAACTATAATTTTTGAATGCATGAAAAAGGTATTTTTAAGATATGGAATGGTGCTGGCTGGAATAGTAAGTCTTGCGGGACTGAAGGCCCAGAACTTCCCTGTTCAGGCCACTGTACAGCTCGTACCGCCTTATTCACTTTACCTGGAGGACTATGCCTCAGTATCCGGCGAAAAACTGAGTCTGATGCTTTTCCTTAAAGAGCTGGACCGGCTGGATTATCGTGTAAGGCTGCGTCTGAGCATTGAAGGGAATGCCGTGAGGTTGCAAACCACACCCAATTATATCCCACCTCCCGTCCTGCTGCAGGGGGGTGCACCCCTGAGGCTTACCGGCAATGATCTTGCAGGGTATCTTGATCCCAACAACCTCACCTTCACTGGTATAAGCAGGCAGGAGTTCCAAAAGACCGGCAGACTGCCGGAAGGTTTTTACAGAGTGTGTATAGAAGTGTTGGATTACAATCTGGGGGTGGTCGTTTCCAATCTGGCATGTGCCAACGCATGGCTGATTCTGAACGATCCCCCTCTTGTGAACCTGCCACAGAACAATACCAAACTCCGGGCTACCTACCCGCAGAATATTGTATTTCAGTGGACGCCCCGGCATACCGCTTCACCCAATGCTGCCTCCAATGTGGAGTACTATTTCAGGCTGGTGGAGATATGGCCGGCAGGTCGCAATCCCTTTGATGCGATCAATGTAGCTTCGCCGATCCATGAGGCTACCCTTACGTCCACCTCACTCATTTACGGCCCGGCAGAGACCCCACTGGTGTCCGGGCGACAATATGCTTTCAGAATACAGGCCCGGCAGCAGCCAGGTTTTTTCGAGCGTGATCTTTTCAAAAACCAGGGTTTCAGTGAAGTATACACATTTACCTATGGTGATGAATGCCTGCTGCCCAGGAGCTTTACGGCTGAGGCTCAGGATGCAGGCAGGATCAGGCTCAACTGGCTGCCTGAACCGGGTCATACAGAGTTTGCCGTCAGCTTTCGTGAGGAAGGATCACAGGGAGAATGGTCCGAACAGGAGACGTTTCTCAATTTCAGCACTATCTCCTCCCTGAGAGCCGGTACCACTTATGAAATAAAGGTCAGTGGCCAGTGCGGAACAGTAAAGGGACCGGTGTCTGAAATTATCACAGCCACTACACTGAGCCGGGAGGAGTCTGACTTCGTCTGCGGAGCCTCATCGGAGATCGCCGCTCCTGCAAATACCGAACCTCTGGCTACGCTGAACCCCGGCGATGTCATCAGATCTGCTGATTTCGAGATTGAGATCCTTGAGGCGGATGGAGGAGGAGGTATCTTTTCCGGCCGTGGTGCCATGGTGCTGCCTTTTATGAATTATGTAAAGGTGACCACCACATTCACTAACATCTCCATCAATACGGACAGGCAGGTGACGGACGGAAATATCATAGTAACAGGACTAGGAACAAGATAACATGAATACGGTAAAAAGCATTATAACTATTTTTTTATGGTCAGGTCTTTCGGCCTGTCTGCTGGCGTCCGTGCCCATGAATAAAGGGCATAGCCTGCCCGCTCCCAAAAAGCTGGAGCCGATACGCCCGGAGGGCTTTGTTCATAAACCCATGGCATTAAAGAAGGTGGATGTATCTACCGCCAACCGGCATTTCCTCGGAACCACACGTACATTTGAAAACTTTGAGAAGCTCACGCCTTTGTCACTTTCGGCAGGTTTTGAGACTGATCCGATCCATATCGAATACCAGCCTCCGTCAAATGCCGGCCTAGCTGCCGATATCCAAAGAGCCAATGAACTTTTTGAGCTGGTCACGCGGGAAAACAGACTGACCAACTTCCTGTCAGATGGCTCGCTGGCCAGTTTGCCCATCGGTATAGATCAGGAGATCGGAGGAAGGAGGTACATTATCGTGATCGACAGTATGGTGATCACTCCGGAGGCCGCCTACCTGGTAGCCTACATGTCACTGGATATCCCACAGTCCGATCAGCGTCTTGCCTTCAAGGGGAGCAACATACGCTTTACCCGCGGCGGAGGTCTCACCGGTGACGTAAGGCTGGAGCTACTGGAAGACTTTTCCTTTGAGTTCAACAACAATACACAGCTCACCTTCAAAAGTGAGAATGCAGGCACCTTTGTAGAATGGGACTGCAATGGTTTCAAGAGCCTTGGCGTCAGTGCAGAAGTTCAGTTTTCCAGGGACTACCTTGTACCTGACAATGAAGACGGGTCCGTGGGCGAAGGCAGGGTGGCCGGAAGTTTCAGCACCACCATAAATGACTGGAATGATCTGGTGGCAGAGGTATCACTACAGCCTTTCCAGGTGGCCAAACTCAAAGGTGTGGGCTTTTATGTGAATTCCGCAGTTTTTGACTTTAGTGATATCAACAACTCTCCGAACGTGGTTTTTCCGGAAGACTATGAATCCACATTGATGACGGCTGAAAATCCGGAGCTGTGGCAGGGGTTCTACCTTAAAGAACTGGCAATCAAACTGCCTCCTCATCTTTCTTCCAAAAACGGAGGCCGAAAGCAGCTCGAGGCTTACGATCTGATCATCGACAATATGGGCTTTACAGGCACCATCCTGGCCAGAGACCTGCTCAGCAAGGAGGAAGGAAGCATGAATGGCTGGGCCTTTTCCATCGACTCGCTGGGCATTTATGTGAAAACCAATGTAATAGAACAGGCCGGGTTCAACGGTGAATTGCAGGTGCCTCTGTTCAAGGAGGACCAAAGCTTTGCCTACACCACCGTGATCACCTCAGAGAACGACTACCTGTTCCATGTAGAAAATACAAGTACCATGGAAATGTCCCTCTGGGCAGCTGAAGCTGAGATCTATGAGTCATCCAGCCTGGAGATCAGCATTGTGGATGGTAAGTTCATGCCAAAGGCCGTACTCAACGGTAGTTTGACTATCAACGCCAGCCTGTCGTCCGGCGGCTCCGGTGGCGCAGGAGTATCACTGGCTGATCTGGCCTTTGAACAACTGGAGGTCAGCACGGTGGAGCCTTACCTGACGGTGGGCAGCTTCTCACTTGGTTCGGAAGCCCTGGAGCAAAAGATGGCCAACCTGCCCATCAGTCTGCAGGAAATTGAGTTGGCTGGCTCGGGCAATGATGTTAATCTTTCTTTTGACATTGTGGTCAACCTGGTAGGCTCCGGTGCCGGAGGTTTCGGTGGAGTGGCCGGGCTGAACTTTTTGGGAGAAATAGATACCAGTGGAGATCGTATGGCCCTCAACTACAAGGGTGTGGAGGTCAGCGAGATTACAGTGGATATTGATGGAGGCGCCTTTACACTGAAAGGCAGCCTGAACATATTCAAGGAAGATGCCATTTACGGTAATGGGATCAAGGGGATCGTGGATGCCTCCTTCCAGCCCGGTATCGGCGTAAAAGCCACCGCTCTTTTTGGTACAGTGAATGGCTTCCGCTACTGGTATGCCGATGCCATGGCCACCTTCAATCCCGGTATTATGGTCCTTCCCGGGTTTGGTATCTATGGTTTTGGCGGGGGCGCCTACTACCACATGAAGCAGACCGGTGTGGATGAGGAAGGCAGCGATATCGGAGCTTCATCCTCAGGCATTGTGTATGTGCCGGATGAAGAGACCTTCCTTGGGGTAAAAGCGACCATAGCCCTGGGTACACATCCAAAACCGGAAGCATTCAATGGTGATGCCACACTTGAGATCTCTTTTAACAGCAAAGGAGGAGTGAACAAGATCATCTTTACTGGTAACGCCTACTTTGCTGCGCCGCCGTTGCCACCCAATATGGCCAAAAAGGTGAAGGCATTGGCCAGCGCTTCCGGAGAAGAATTCTCCAATGAAAAGGGCTCCGTTTATGCCAACCTGCATATAGAGTTTGACGTCCCCAACGTAACTCTACATGGTAACTTAAAGGTGTACGTTTCCGTCGCCGGCGGTGTGGTACGCGGTCCGGGTAACAATAACCTGGCGGGCGAAGCCGTTCTGCACTTCTCCCCGGATGAGTGGTATATCCATATAGGTAATCCTGATGCACGCATAGGTCTGACAGTAGCCGGGCTCTTTTCCATGAACGGATATATGATGGTAGGCCAGAACATTCCACCCATGCCTGCGCCACCGTCCAACGTCACGGATATTCTGGGAGGGATCGATATGGACCGGTCTGATGACCTTGAAAAATTAAGTACCGGTGATGGCTTCGCTTTCGGCGCTGGCCTGAACTACAGTACCGGTGATCTCAGGTTTATGATGTTCTACGGCCGGTTTGATGCGGGAGCAGGTTTTGATATCATGTTGAAGAATTATGGGTCCGAAGCCCGATGCTCCGGATCCACAGATCCCATAGGAATTAATGGTTGGTATGCATCAGGTCAGGCCTACGCTTTTTTCGATGGTAAGATCGGAATCAGTGTGGACCTGCCCTTTTACAGTGGCGATTATGATATTCTGAACATTGCCGCCGCTGCCCTTTTAAGAGCCAAGCTGCCTAATCCGGTGTATCTGGAAGGTACAGTGGGAGGAAGGTACAGTATTCTTGGTGGATTGGTAAAGGGGAGTTGCCGTTTCCAGATCACCATTGGCGAGGAGTGTGAGATCATTGGCGGACAGGCCATTGATGGCATAGAGATGATCGCTGAGGTGACGCCTTTTGAAAATGCAAATGATGTGAGCGTATTCAATGTAGCCCAGGCTGTATTCAACCTGCCGGTAGGAGAGGTATTTGAGATCACCGACAGAGAGGGTGACACCAGGTACTTTCGTGCAAAACTGAATGAGTTCAAGCTGAGAGACAACGGCCGTGAGGTTCCCGGATACCTTGAATGGAATGTAGAAAACGATGTGGTGGCCTTTCACTCTTTCGAAATACTGCCTCCTCATCGGGATATAGAGTTATCGGTAAAAGTATCTTTTGAAGAAAGGAAAGGCGGATCATGGCGCAGGGTGCTGAAAAACTTTGTGCCGGCAGAGGAGTTCCGGAAATGGACCTTTAAAACCGGCACAGCCCCTGACCATATCCCACATAGCAACGTGGTGTACGCCTATCCTATGATCGATCAGTACAATTACTATCAGGACGAGGTGGATGCCGGATACATTCAGCTCAATACAGGGCAGTCTTACCTTTTTGAACAGACAGACCAATGGAGAAAAGTGTTGCGGTTCACCAGTGCTGGTGGAGCCCGGCATGAAGGCAGCTTCTCCTACAATTCATCGGCCAAAAAGGTGGAGTTTATATTGCCTGACGGGCTCAGCAACAATACGATCTATACCATCTCTCTGGTCAACGTTCCTACCCAGACTCTCGAGGCGGTCGATCTTAATGTCGAGGCAAGCGTCGCGCAGCTTGGTTCAGGGACCGGAGATGTAGAACTGCGTACACGTACAGTTACCGGGGTACTTGAAGAAAATCAGGAAACGACGTTTTACGAGGCTCACCTCCGTACCAGCCACTACAACACGTTTGCAGCGAAGTTCAATGCCATCAATCGTGGCAACGGCTGGATCAATCCCATCTATCCCGATATTCATCAGATCGGATTTAATATCCAAAGCAACGAACTTTTTGACCGCTATGAGATAAAGGGACATGATGAGTTCAAAAGGCTGGTGAACCTGGAAGCAGATCTTTCCAACAGGTGGTTTCAAACCATGGTGCATCCGCTGGTATATGAAGGGTATCCAAGGTCTGGGGGAACCTTTGACCATCGGGATATTCAGGTTCTTGGCGTGCCTCCTGTGCGTGCGGTTTATTTCAGACAGGCAAATGAGGATAAGCTGGTAGAGGATGTGGAACGGAACAGTGGGGCGGTTTTGGGAACAAGCCGTTCGGGCAGCCTGCTGAATGATATGGTGTTTGAAATGCATGGGGATTATTACAGGTTGAAACAAAAGGCTGCCAACCTCTCCCTGAGCCGGAACGATGCGTGGATCACCCGGGTATTGGAGACGCCTTTTCCGTCCATCATGATCGATGATTACAATGTGAATGTGACCTACCGTTTGCCGGGAGAGGAAACCGGCACCTACAATACTACTGTGACCATAAGAAATCGATAATGAAGAATATAACCCATATACTAATATTGATCGGTTTCCTGAGTATATCTGTTAAAGCTCAGCAAAACGATCCGCTGACCTCTGTACAGGTGATCGCCAACCCCAAAAACGGAGAAATTACTTTGAGGTGGGCTCCTGCATCGTCCCGGGTATGGACACGTGGCAACAGGAACGGCTATCTCATTGAAAGGTATACCATCCTCAGGGACGGAAAGCGGCTAACACAGCCTGAAGCGAGGACCATTACCCAGCTGCCGGTAAAACCGGAGCCTCTGGAAAACTGGCAGGATATCGTGGAAGATAACCGCTACGGAGCCATTGCTGCCCAGGCTTTGTACGGGGAAACCTTTCAGGTGACCGGGAATTACGGAGATGACATCATGCAGGTGGTGGCAAAAGCGAAAGAGCAGGAGCAGCGCTTCTCGTTTGCTCTTTTGGCCGCTGACCTGTCCCCTGATGTAGCCAGAAGGTCAGGACTTATGTGGGTTGACAAGGATGTAAGTACCAATGAAAAATACCTGTACAAGGTATGGGTGGATCAAAGCGCTAAAAATGATCTCGATTCCGGGTTTGTATTTGTAGGCCTGGATGACGAACAGGAGCTGCCCGCGCCTAAAGAGTTTTCTGTTCAGTTTTCAGACCAGCAGGCCCTGCTCACGTGGAACAGGAAGTTTTACGAGCAGACCTACGTGGGTTATCTAGTGGAAAAATCCACAGATGAAGGCAAGAGTTTCATATCGATTACCGGCACAGACCCTATTATCAACACCGAACGGCCGGATGGCACGTTTTCCCGCATGATGTTCAAGCTGGACTCTTTGGCAGATAATGAAACCATAGTCACCTACCGTGTAAAGGGGATCACCCCTTTCGGAGAGACCGGCCCTCCCTCAGAAGAAGTGGCGGGAAATGGCAAGGTACTGCTGTCTACCATTCCTGTGATCGACACAGCCAGAGTGATCGACAATCGTAAGGTTCAACTGGAATGGCACTACCATGGCGCCCGCCCGGATGAGGTAAAAAGCTTCAGCATTGAGCGGAGTGATCGGGCCAATGCGCCCTATCGTTCCCTGGCTGTAGATCTGCCGGCTTCTGCCAATACCTTTACCGATGGCCAGCCGTTGAGTACGGGCTACTACCGGATAGTGGCAAAAGGAGCAACGGAGGAGGCCGTGGCGTACTCTTTCCCCCAACTGGTGCAGTTGATTGACAGTATCCCTCCTGCAGCACCTTCAGGACTGACCGGTATGGTGGATAGCCTGGGGATCGTTAGCCTGAGCTGGAAGCCCAATACGGAAGAGGACCTGAGGGGCTACCGCATATTCCGCACGAACTTCGGTGGGCAGGAATACGGGCAGATCACCGTAAATCCGGTGATGACTACACACTATACGGACACGATCAATGTAAGGACACTTACCTCTACGATCTACTATAAGATCATAGCCGTGGATCACCATCATAATCCCTCCTCGTTTTCCGAGCCGGTCAGGCTGATGAGGCCCGATATTCTGCCACCTGTATCCCCTACCATTACCGGCATAAAACTCATTGATGAGGGGGTACAACTGGAATGGACCAACAGCAGCAGCGCGGATGTGCAAAACCACCTGCTTTACCGAAGGTCTGCGCAGGATGACAACTGGCGGCTCATGGCGGTGTTTCCGGCCAGCGTCAGCGATCCGGCGGAAAGCTACACGGATGCAGATATTACAGACCGGAATGTCTATGAATACACCCTGATCGCGGTTGATGATGTTCAATTGGAATCGGAACCAGTGGATCCTGTAAGAATTACCGTGAATAATTTCGGTAATCTGCCTGCTGTGGACCGGCTCTTCGGCAAGGTGGACCGGGAAAACCGGCAGATCCGGATCAGTTGGCTGTTCGATGACCCGGCCGTGGAAAAATTCATGGTCTACCGGCAGGCCGAGGGCGAAAAATTCAGATTGTACGAAACCCTGGACCCTGCGGCCCGGGAATTTCAGGACCGGAATGTCCGGTTGAACACCCTTTACCAATATATGGTGAAAGTAGCTTTCAGGAATGGAGCACATTCCTCCTTTAGTAGATCTATAAGCTTAAGGTATTGATGTTATGAAGACTATAGTTAATACAATATTTATACTTTTTCTGTTGCACATTGCCCATCAGGCATCATCTCAGGAAGGCGTCACAGTTTATCTGGCTGGGCTCGAGCATAATAAAAAGGGTCAATGTGGGCTCTGTTATACCATGGGTTTTGAGGGTTCATTTAGCTATGGCGGTAATAGTGTAGCAGGAGCCTACAGACAAGGAAAAAGAAAAGTAGTATGTCAGACCAGAGGACCAGTATCTATTGATGAGATATCCATTAATAATCAGGAAATATTCTTTTTCCCAAGCAGTTTTGAGGCTACGGCTTATGAGAGGACAAGAGTAAGTCTTGGTAAGCTGAACTGTATTGATAGGGCAGACAATAACGGAAGACAGCAAACGGACTCCAACCCCATCAACAACAGTTTCTGGAGTGGTTGGGCACGGTCGTTTACTCTGTACAACGATGATTTCGTGGGAGTTGACGGGTACAGGATAACGACACGGATCACGATCCCTAAAATTGAAAGTATTAATACATTAGATCCCGAACAGGTCCGTAATGAACCGGTGCCTGTTAATCTATCAGCATTTTGTGAGGGTGATAGTCTGTTACTACGTACGCCTTATCATTCTACTTCAGTCAACGGTGGAAATGGAATCGAAGGAGCAAACTATCAGTGGCAATACTGGTATAAAGGAGATCTCGTACGCCGCAACATCTATAATATCAGAAGCCGACCGGGCTTTCCATGTAGTTTCCTTCCTGATGAATCAGAAACCGATGTGGACCGGATTGATTGTGATGCACCGCCGCCTTGTCATGAATGTTTTACAGTAAGAGATATGGCGCCGAGAAAGTACAACAGCTACACTTCCTCACCCACCGGAGAAATGAAGATAAAGCTGCCTGATCTGCCTAATACGGCAACAGGACCCACAGATCTGAAAATAAGAGTGCGAATATACGGTGACAATGGAGGCCTCAGCCCTTCCAATGATCTCAGAGGTCCATGGTCGGAAGAGTTTACTATTTCAGTTTATCCTCCTGCGCCTTCTTTGGCTATGAATGAATTAAATGAAGATCTTGTCGAGTTTGAATCTGACAGAATCATGAGCAACAGTGATCTCGAAGTAGAACATAGTTCTTGCTCGGGAGCATCCGATGCCTCAGTCACCATTAAAAATATTGATCCCAACGGTCTTAATGACTATTTTCTTACCTTTTCCGGCCCTTCAACATTCAACCAGACCATTAACAGGGCGGCATTTCCAGGAACTTTTCCCATCCCTGATTCAGGTAGATGGACCTTGAAAATACAGAATTTGAACCCTGAAACCAGTCAACCCTTCGGATGCTTTTCCGAAACCATATTTACCGTTCAGCAGCCCGCTCCGGTGGGTATGGATACTACCATCACGTCCTATGCCGGAGGCTGGAATATCAGTTGTTTTGGGAACGAAGATGGCCAGATAACGGTGGAAGGAACAGGAGGATACAAAAATTACAGGTATGATCTCAAGAGCGATGAATCCGGGAGCTTTGGCACTATTCAAAGCATCAGTGATATAGGAGGTAAGCATTCATTTCGTGGGTTGAAACACCAAAAAAGTGACGGTACTCCTATTAATTACAAGATTGAGGTGATCGACGCATTTTCCTGTAGTGAAGAAACAGGTGAATTTCAGCTAGCTGCACCTCCACCTTTAATAGTGCAGGACGATATTCATGTGTCTAAATCGGATTATTTTGGGTTTAACATCGAATGTTTTGGAGAAACAGACCGGCTTACGGTAGATCCACAGGCAATAGCGGGCCAGGGGGGAACACCCCCCTACAGTTTTGAGATCAACGGACCCGGGCTTGCTGATAACCAATTCGAAGCGGATGCAACCATCAAAGTCTTCACGGACATCCCCGCTGGTACCTATGACATTCGTGTGGTTGACCAGAACGGCTGCGAAGTCATAGAACAAGTCACGATGACACAACCCGACCTGCTGGATTTTGAGACCCTGGAGGTGATCAAACCGGCCTGTTTCGGGGCAAATACCGCCTCCATACGGGCCAATGCCCTCGGAGGAGTCCCGTTGGGTTCAAATGAATATGAGTATACACTGGTGCATACCAACCCTCCTCCACCCAACCTGTGGCCGGATGGATTTGATCCCACACCACCAGATCAAACGGCTGAAGAAGCCTTTTTCGACCAGCTGATCAGTGGCACTTACGAGATCACCATCACAGATAGGTCCAATTGTCAGCAGACCTATGAGGTGATCGTTACCGAGCCTTTACCAATGAACTCATCTGTCAGCACCAATGTCATTATCTGTTATGGAGATGAGACCGGTATGGCTACTTTACAGGTGGACGGAGGCACCTTCCCCTATGCCATACAATGGCTGGATGCTTTCCGGCAGGAGGTGTCTTCAGAAAGCCTGCCTTCACCCGGCACGGTTTTCCTCGATAACGTGGCCGGAGGACAGTACTATGCCCGTATAACGGATGACAATGGCTGTGTACGTGAAGAAGTGTTCGTGATACCGGAGCCCGCCACTCCTCTCGACCTTTTTGTTGAAAGCGGTGACGTGCAGGCGATCAGTTGCATCGGTGAGCGGGATGGTCAGGTGTTCCTTCAGGTATCAGGAGGCTGGCAACCCTACCTGATCGGTGATTCCGGAACCAATCTCAGACTCAATCAAAATCTGTATTCCAATCTGACAGCAGGGGTTCACCGCTTCTATGTGCAGGACTTCAGAGGCTGTCTCGATTCGCTTGATATCACGATTGCTGAGCCCGAGGCCCTGATAGTTTCGGCTGGTAACATTGAGCCGGTCTCCTGCGCTGGTTTTACCGATGGAACGGTAGAAGTGATTGCCTCAGGAGGTACCGCTCCCTATGAGTATTATTCCGATGTTACGGGCTGGATCACTGATAATATCCTTCGAGGATTTGGAGAAGGTACCCATGACATTATAGTGCGTGATGCCAGCCTGTGCGAAGCTATGCTCACCATTGACGTGCCGGGTAAGGCACCCATTGTGCTGTCCGTCGTGGACAGAGGGGACACCCAATGTGGTGAGGCCAACGGATTCATCGACCTATCGGTTGTCGGCGGCACCCCGGGCTATACCTTTGAATGGCGCAATCAGGATGATGATATTATTGCTACTTCCGAGGATGTACAGAGCCTTTTCAGCGGTGTCTACCGTGTGGCAGTCACCGATGCAAATCTTTGCGAAGCCACACGGGAAGTGGGTATTTCAGATTCCGACGGTCCGCAGGTCAGCATTATTGATATAAACCCTGTGTCGTGCTTTGGGGATGCCAATGGCAGCGCCGAAATATCGGTGACCGAAGCCAACGGCTCCTTTACCATACAATGGTCAGACGGGCAAACCGACGTCCGGGCAGAAGGGCTTACCGCAGGGATTCAACTGGTCAGCGTCGAAGATGAGTTCAACTGTTTGACGGTTACTGAGATCGATATCCCAACACCGCAGCTTTTGGAGGCCAGCTTTGAGAATGTGGTCAACCCCTTCTGCAATGGCGACCGTAACGGGAGCCTGGAGGTGGTGGCTACCGGAGGTACTGCCCCGTACAGCTATGAATGGATCTCGGCCAGCGGCTTTGGGAGCGAGGTTTTCGGTATTGGCGGAGGTACCCATGAAGTGATCATTACGGACTTCAATGGCTGCACCTTATCAGCCACCTATGAGCTGGAAGAGCCTCCTGCTGTAGCGGTTGATCTTGGGGGAGTGGAATTCCTTTGCCTTGGGCAGTCTATCATCCTTGATGCCGGTAATCCAGGCGCAAGCTATCAGTGGAGGTCGACCAACGGCCTCACCAGCACGGAAAGGACTGTGGAGGTGAGCCAGTCGGGTATTTATTCTGTCACGGTTACAGATGCGCGCGGCTGTCAGGGGTCGGATACCTTTGAACTGGTGGTGGATGAAAACATCCTTGTCTCTGACTTTGTCGCCGCCACTGAAGTGATCGAACAGGATACGGTCGTTTTTGTAGACGTTACCTTCCCCATCCCGGATTCATCGCGGTGGGTATTTCCTGAGGAGGTCATCATTTATGAAACCACTCCCTTCGACTACCGGGTGATCTTTCCTGAGGCAGGGGTTTACACCGTTACCCTCAATACCTACAAGGGTGACTGTGTCGATGGCGTAAGCAAACGGATCTTTGTGAACCGTGCCTCAGAGGGTGGCACAGGCGGGAGGATCTCCTCCGGCAGGCAAGAGGATAACATCATCAATTTCAATGTCTATCCCAATCCGTCCAACGGTCGGTTTTCTACAGAAGTGCTGCTCTCCGAACCGGGCGATGTCGAGATCATACTTTTTAATGTTGGTGGGAATACCGAGATCACTTCAGCCAAAAAGAGTGATTCTGCGGAATACATAGTGGACTTCGAGTTGCCGAATATCTTACCGGGCATCTATCTCCTGCATTTGAAAGCTCCAGGTGAAGAACAGACAAAACGCATATTCATTCAATGAGAAAAACGTATCCGGCCATAGTGATTGCAGGTTTGCTCCTGAGCCAGACCCTACAGGCCCAGTTAAACGAACTGGCAACTACCGGGCTACCCGGCTTTGCCGGTGGGGAGCTGATCTGGACGGATGTCAACAATGACGGAAGGTTGGATATTGTAGCCAGCGGAGTGAGCGACGCTACCGGTACCCGCACGTGCGATGTATATGAGAATGTGGATGGCAATGGCACTTTTATGGCGCTCAATGTAGGGTTTCCACAGGTATCAGAGGGGGCTGTGGCCAGCGGTGATGTCGACAACGACGGGTGGATGGATATACTCCTGATGGGCTCGGACCTGATGGGCACCCGCTATACACGTCTGTACAGGAATAATGGCAATGAAACCTTCACACCAGTCAGTATACCGCTTCCCGACCTCTCCAATGGTGATCTGGCCATACAGGATCTTGACAACGATGGGCTTCAGGATCTGATCCTGCTGGGCCGTGACGCTGCCAATGAGCCCATGGTCCGGATCTACCGGAATCTCGGAGGGCTGGCTTTTGAAGAGCTGTCACACACCCTTCCGGATCTTAGTGATGGCAGATTCACGCTTACGGATTTTAACAATGATGGCAGTGTGGACCTCTTTGTTTTTGGCCGTAGCCGATCGGGGCAGAGTGTGGTAAGACTGTTTTGGAATGACCAGGGCACATTTAATGAAAGTACCTTGAATTTTCCGAGGTTGTCGGGAGGTACCCTGCGATCCGCTGATCTGGACAACGACGGCTTCTACGATCTCTTTTACTCAGGTTTTGATCAAAACAGCCCTCCGGTATGGCAATCTATCGTTTACAGGAACAATAGTGGAGTCACCCTGGTATCCGCAGGCTCGCTAAACAGACTGACCGATGGGGATGCCGCGTGGGGAGACTACGATCATAACGGCCAGGCAGATATTGTTCTTACGGGTGCTGACTTCCCCGATCAACAGACGATCCTTTTTGACAATAATGGTGGGTTTAGCAATTCCGGTATCCCTTTACCGGGAATTATCAGCGGTAATCTCACATGGGCAGATGTGAACAATGACAACAGGATAGACCTGCTGATCAATGGATTCCCAACCGGCTCCTCCACTCCCGGGATCAACCTCTACCTGAATGATGAGACAACTACCAACACTTCCCCTATGGCGCCGGCCAATCTGAATGCAATGACGAACGGCGGTGAAGTAAGGCTCACATGGGACCCTGCCCTTGATAATGAGACACCCTCAGAGGGGCTGTCCTATTCCATTTACATTGGAACAGCACCGGGCGCCAGGGATATTGTCTCACCAGCCGCTGAATTAGGAACAGGCTTCCGGAAAAAGCCTTCATATGGCAGGTGGAAAGCAACAGAGGCCACAGTGAGCGGACTGGCAGATGGTATCTACTACTGGAGCGTGCAAAGCATTGATGCCTCCTATGCAGGTTCGCCTTTTGCCACTGAAGGCAGCTTTGTCATTTGCAACCGCCTTTCCATAGGTAATGATACCACGATTTGCTTCAACACGGGCATCGACCTTTCCATGGGTAATGCCTCGGATGTAGTCACCTGGTTTGACATGGCGGATCCCCTGATTTCCATCGGCAACGGGAATAACCTGCCTCTGACCATTACCGCTGACCGCTCCATCCGTGTGGAAGTACAGCGGCCTTTGGGTTGTACACTCAGGGATACTATTGACATTGCTGTGCTGCCGTTGCCTGAGGCGGATCTTGGGGAGGATCGGAGTATTTGTTTTGGCAGTGAAATAACCCTGCAGGAAGGCACAGTAACCAATGAGGTGAACTGGTTTGACGGGAATGGCCGGTTACTCCAGGTAAACAGCTCCGTTTTTTCCTTCAATATTGTTCAGGATACTACGGTGAGGGTAACGGTAACAGACCACCAAGGGTGTCAAAATGAGGATGTGCTTCAGGTGAACAGTATACCTCTGCCTTCCACGGAACTTCCGGAGACAGACTTTGTATGCTTTAGAGAGGCTTTGACGTACACCTCCACAGCTGATTCCGTGAATTGGTTCTCCGCCGGAAGCGGTCTTTTGGAGGTCAATAGTAACGATATTGTTTTTTCCAATATTACACAGGCCGATACACTATGGGCCGAGATCTTCAATGTAGAACGCTGTGTCAACTATGACAGCGTCAGGATCACCGTCAGGTCTTTGCCGGACGCCGATGCCGGTACGGACCAACTGATCTGTACTTCCGAGACAGTCATCCTTGGGGGTGACAATGATCCAGCGTTGACCGTAGCATGGTCTACCAACCCGGGATCGGTGTTCAGTGATCAATTCAATCCTGAAGTGAACCCGGAGAATGACACGGAGTACATCCTGACGGTAACGGACAACAACGGTTGTGTAGGCACAGATACCGTCAGAGTTCTTTTGAACCCGGCCAGTATCATCGATGCCGGGCAAGACACCAGCATTTGTCTCAATGAAGGCACCCTGCTGGGCGGCAGTCCTACCGCACAGGGCAGTGACATTCCCTACACCTTCGAGTGGTCTCCGTCCAATGGCCTCGACAATGTTTTCAGTGCTAATCCTCTGGCCTCTCCCCAGGTCACCACGGAATACCGGCTGATCACCCGAACCCGTGATTGTATTGTGGATACCTCCTTTGTCACTGTGACCGTAGACCCATTGCCAACGGTGATCAAAAGTCCTGATGTGACTGTGGGCGCTGGCGAGAGTGTTCAGCTCACTGCATCCGGTGGCGTACAGTATGAATGGTTTCCACAGGAAGGACTGAATTTTGCAAACATACCAGACCCTGTAGCTACACCCAACGCCACCACAGTTTACACGGTACAGGCTACCGATGAAAATAACTGCAGTAATGCGGATAGCCTCACCGTTTTTGTTAGCACCTCCATATTCATTCCCAACCTGTTCACGCCCAATGGGGATGGCAACAACGACTTCTTTCGTGTTTATGGCACAGGATTACAGGCATTTATATTGAGAATATACGATCAGAAGGGCAACCCCGTATTCGAGACTTCCGATGTGGAGTTTGCCACCTCCGTGGGTTGGGATGGGCGTATTGGTGGTGTAGATCAGCCGGCCGGCAGTTATATATGGACGATCTCAGGCAGGTTTTTCAACGGGGAGCCTATTACCGTGCAGGGAAAAAGATCAGGAACCTTAAGGCTTTTAAGATGAAGAAACATTACAGATATATCATTTTCTGGTTCCTTGTGGGCATATCATGCCAGGTTTCCGCACAGTATCAGTACTTCTCACAGTATCATTATACCCCTATTCATGTGAACCCTGCGCTGGCAGGTGCAGGTGATGAGGCCATGGCCATCGTGAACCACCGTCAGCAACAATACAACAGTAACCTTCAGGTTAACTCCACGCTGCTGTCTCTGATCCGGCCTTTGTATGTCAGATCCTCAGGCAGACGGTGGGGAGGAGTAGGTATCTCCGCACTGCACCGTAAATTCGATGATGAACAGAGTCTTACCGAACAGGGGATAGATGTAAGCATCGCTTATCACTTCTATACAGGCGAAAAGCATCACCTCACATGGGGGCTTTCCGGAGGGTTTTTCAGAAGAGAACTCTCTATGGAGGGGTTTACTACCGGTAGCCAGTGGATCACCAACTTCGGCTTTGATCCTGACGCAGCTATAGGGGAGAGCTTTGCCGGTGATCAGTCGAATTTTATCAGCGTGAATACCGGGCTGCTTTGGCAGTACATCCTGGACAACGGTCGTGTTAAAGGTTATTTTGGTGTTTCTGGCTATAACCTCAATCAGCCTGACGTGGGGTTTCTCGCTTCGGAGGATCAGCAGCCTGTTCGTCTGCTGGTACATGGCGGCTATGCCGTATATGACAACAGCCGGATAAGCATAATGCCGGAGCTGCTTTTTGCACGTACTGCTGAAGTCAATGATCCCGTGGCAGGGGTTTCACTGAAGTACAGTTTTGAAAGCCTGAATCCCTACACGCCTCTAAAGTCGGGCAGCCTGGATTTTTCAACACGGTATGGCGTAGAAAGCAAGTCAGTCATCCTTGGCCTGCAGGTGATCCAGCCGGATTTTGTAATCGGTTTCAGCTATGATCTTTATTTAAGGGATGATGACGGTGTTCAACCCTTTAACAACAGCCCGGAATTCGTGATTGCCCTGAAAAAGAATATTGCTCCATCGAAAAGGAAAAAACAGGTAGTAAGCGATTATACCCTGGGTGACATAAAGGAATTCTACAGAAAAACGGATGAAACCGTGGAAGCAAAGGAACCGTGTGCGCCCTGTGCTGA